>JBOHFR010000088.1:0-17196 GCA_050699715.1 Pseudonocardiaceae bacterium | reverse complement strand
CCCGTACCGGCGGCCGGCGGGTCGGCATGGCTGACGTGGAGATCCTGACCGAGCAGGTCACCCAGCTGCGCCAGCTCGACTACCGCTACGGCGCGGGGCGGCTCCGGGAGCGGGTGGTGTCGCTGCTGCACCGGGAGGCCAACCAGCTCCTCCACGGCACCTACTCAGACAAGACCGGCAAAGCGTTGTTGACTGCCGTCGCGCAGGCCACGAAGCTGGCTGCTTTCACCGCGGCCGATGTGGGCCGGGCCGCGTTGGCGCAGCGCTACTTCATCCAGGGGCTTGATCTGGCGATGGCGGGTGGCGACCGGCTCTACGCCGCCGCCGTGCTCAGCGAGATGAGCCGCATGACGGTGCAGATCGGGCACAACGCGCTCACCGAAGACGATCGGCTCCGGAATGGGCGCCAGGCGGTGGCACTGGCCCGGGCCGGGCTGGCCGTCACCCAGGGCGCGGCGACCCCGGCGCTGGCGGCCGAGCTGCATGTGCTGGAGGCACGCGGTCATGCCTTGGTCGGTGACGCCAGGGAGGCTCGCCGGGCGATGCTGGAAGCCCAGCGGTGCTACGAGTCGATGAGCCCTGAAGGCGAGCCCCCGTGGCTGGCCCTCTATACCGAAGCCGCGTTCGCCGCGGACCTCGGCAAGTGCCTGCGTGACCTCGGGGAGGCTGACCAGGCCATCAAGCTGAGCACCGTCGCGGTGCGCGACTACGAGCCCTGGCGGGTCCGGGCCCGTTGTTTCGCGCAGATCGACCTGGCCGGTGCCCACCTGCTCGGCAACGACCGGGAGCAGGCCGCCGCAGTGGGCCGGGACGCGTTACGCACCGCCGCCCAAGTCAGCTCCGCCCGCACGCTCGACCGGCTGCGCACGCTGCAACGCCAAGCCCGGCTACTGCGCGCCAGCTCGCCACACCTGCGCGAGCTGGACGAGCGCATCACCGTTTTTCTTGCCCGTGACAGCTCTTGATGAGCAACGACCTGGATGTCGCCCGGGTTTACGTCTCCGCAATCCCGATCGAGAAGGGATGCTCAGAAGTAGGTGTCCAGGAGGGTACGGGCGTGCTGGTGTAGCGGTGCGGCGAGATCGGGGTGGTCGCCGTGCTCGACGAGCCGCAGGAGCTTCGCGGCGGCGGCCAGCTGGGCCACGGCACCGGTCAGGCCGGCCAGGACGTCGGCGAACGTCGCGTGCACCTGCTCGGCTGTCTCGGGTCGCAGCAGGCTGACGGCATGCAGTAGGGCGGCGTCATAGCCGGCCGGAGCCGTGCCCCAGGATTCCCAGTCGAGGATCCAGCAGCCGGAGTTGGTGAGATTGGCCCAGTGCAGGTCGCCGTGCGCGGTGGTCCACATCAGCGTGTTGGGGTCGACGGTGACGCCGAAGGCGGCGAGGATGCGCAGCCGCAGTAAGTCGGCATTGAGGCAGACCCGATCGGTGGGATGGGCGGCGAGGGTGTCCAGCGAGGCCCGTAAGGTGTTCCACCAGGAATTATCCAGGCTGATTAGATCGCGCAGAGCCATGTCGGTGGCGATGGCCTGGCCGGGGGCGAGGGTCATGAGCTCGGCGCGTGCCCGCCGGTCGTGTTCGTCCCATTCGGCGGTGCCCAAGACCTCGGGGTGACGTACCCCGGTGATGCCGGTGGCGTCGATGTTGCCGCTCCACGCCGGACCGCACGCCCAACCGGCCGGCGCGGTAACCACCCGCAACCATCGGTCTCGCGCGCCGGTGGTGACCCGGCAGCCGACGGTGCGGCCGCGCAGCCCCAGCACCGGGTCGCCGGCCGGCTGTGCGCCGAGCGCGTCGGCACCGGTCTTGAGCAGACCACGCAGCCAGTCCACCCACTCGTGGTCGGCGTCGGTGTCCATGTGGCTCTCCTGGGGAGATGTCGTCGTATCCAGCGCCTCCGTGTATAGGGTGACGGAGTGATGGCTCGTTCCGCGCCTCTGCGCTCCCCCCGAGCGTCGGCGGGTGGTGGGTTCATGCGCTGGGTTGAACTTGACGTCCGTGGGATCGAGATGACGGGGTACCCGTTCGGGCTGCCAGTGGTGACCGCGTTGCGCGAACACGGCCGGTTGGTGCTCGACCCGGGCGTGACGTTGTTGACCGGCGACAACGGTACCGGCAAGTCTACGCTGGTGGAGGCGGTGGCGGCTGCGGCCGGGTTCAACCCGGAGGGTGGCAGCAAGTCGTTTCGGTTCGCCACCCGCGCGACCGAGTCTGACCTTGGCCAGCATTTGCGGCTGACCTGGGCGCCGTGCAAGCCGCGGACCAGTTTCTTTTTGCGGGCCGAATCGTTCTACAACGTGGCCACCGAGGTGGAAACCCTCGAAGAGACCGACCCTGGTTTAATCGCCTCGTCCTACGGTGGCCGGTCGCTGCACGAACGTTCCCACGGCGAGTCGTTTCTTGCCCTGGCGGTGTACCGGTTCGGGCCGGGCGGCCTGTACCTTCTCGATGAGCCGGAGTCGGCCCTGTCGATGCAGGGCTGTCTGGCGTTGCTTCGCCGCATCAACGACCTCGTCGCGGCGGGCAGCCAATTCATTCTGGCCACTCACTCGCCGATTCTACTGGCCTATCCCAACGCGACAATCTACCAGATCAGCGCCGCTGGAACGCTGGACAAAGTCGACTACGACGACATCGACGCGGTCCGGCTGCACCGTGACTTCCTCGCCGACCCGGAGCGTTACCTACACTATTTATTCACCGACGAGTGACCGTCGGCTCCTGGCCTCGCTAAACGGCGGCCAACATCCGCGCGGCTTGCACTCGATCGGATTGCAGGTCGGCGAGCATGTCGGTGGGCAGGTCGGTTGGCAAGCCGGATTGCAGCTCGGGTGACAGCCAGGCTGGCACCGCGGATTGCAAGGATTGCAATGCGGCTTGCAATCGTCCGCATTACCGTGCTCGGATTCGGCAGTAAAATGTGTGATCAACCGATCGCGGACCTCAGCAACCGGCCCGCCGAAGAGGATCTCGGCCAGGGACGAGGTGAGCACATTCCCCACAGACAACCATCGGGAAAAAACACAGGGCCACACGGTGCCATCTGGCGCTACCGCGAGGACCTCGGACGCGCAGTGTCCGCACAACTGATCTATGCTCGGCCGCTGCTCCCGTACGCCGCGGCCGACCTGTCGGAGCCGATCGAAACCGACGTCGGCCACGCCGAGGAGCTCCAGTTCGGTGATCGCGGCGTCTACCCGCTGCCCGTCGCCCAGGTCGATGACCCCGACCCGCAGCGGGATCGACCGACGCAGCGCCTCGACGATGTTCGCCCGGGTCCGGGCGTGAGAGCCAGCCCGACCGGTCACTGCGGCGTGCTGGCCGGCATCGTGGGAGTAATATGAGCAGGCCAGACGCACGCCCGGTCGCTCGAACATCTTCCACAACGTCGGCGTCACGTGCACCAGGTTGGAGAAGACTTCGACCTCCATGCCGGCCGTCAGCGCGTGGTTCACCATCGCCAGTAACTCCGGATGCAGCGTCGGTTCGCCGCCGATGAACTGGATCATCGACACACCAAGCGCGGCGGCCTGGTCGATCACCCGGTGCCAATCAACCGTCGTCATTGATCCGTGCGTACTTGACGGCCCGGATTCGGCGTAGCAGTGAGCACACTCCAACTGGCACTTTCCCGTGATCTCCAGCCACATAAACGACACACCCGACATGACCGTCCCCTTCCCGGAAGACCATATCTTTAGCTGGTGATGTCTTTGGTGGCGAAGTGGCGCCAGGCGGCTAGAGCGAAGATCGTCGCGTAGGCCAGGCCGGAGAAGGCTCCGCTGGCCAGGTGGGTCCAGTCGATGGGGGAGGCCAGGAGGTCGGTCCACGCCGAGTTGAACTGGGTGGGCAGGTAGTCACGCAGGCCGCCGAGCGCGTCGATGGTCTCCAGGATCTGGGACAGGATCGACACCATCACCGCGCCACCGACGGCCCCGAGAGGTGCGTCGGTGCTCACCGAGAGCAGCAGCGCCAGCCCAGCGACCCACGCCAGGTGCACCACCAGGTACGCCGGAACCAGCGCCAGCCGGCTCACGGCGGGCAGGAAGTCCATCGACTGGCCGGTGGGGGAGACCAGCTCACCCGCCCCGTAGGCGAGCACACCGACCGCCATCGCCACTGCGGGGAGCAAGACCAGGGCAAACGCTGACAGCAGCGCTGCCACCACCGCCTTGCGCCGCAGCAGGCGATCTCGCGGTACCGGGGCGGCCAGCAGGTAACGCAGGCTCGACCAGGATGCCTCGCTGGCCACCGTGTCGCCGAAGAACAGCGCCACCACCACAACCAGCAGGAAGCTCACCGTCGAGAACAGGGTGAACACCACGAAGTTGAGTCCGCTGGAGGTGGCGAGGTCGACCAGCGTGGTGCCCCCGTGGTTGCGGTCGTCTCGCCCGATCGTGAAAGCAAGCCACAGCAGGACGGGCAGCAGTGTGAGGAATCCCAACGTGAGCACGGTTCGCTTGCGGCGCAGCTGGCGCACCAGCTCCACCCGCAGCGGCAAGGTCGCCGCGGCCCGGTAGCCAGGCGCCGCCCCTTGCGTGGTCATTCGATGGCCTCCTGCCCGACCAGCCGCAAGAATGCCTCCTCCAGCTGGTGGCGAGCGGCCACCCCGTCGACCCCGACCCCGGCAATCCTGGCAATCTCGGCGACGGTGCCGGCGGCCACCAGCCGGCCCCGGTGCATCACCACCACATGGCTACAGGTCTGTTCCACCTCGGCGAGCAGGTGGCTGGAGACCAGCACGGTCGCGCCCCGGGCGGCGTAATCACGCAGTACCTCGCGCATCGCGTGGATCTGCGGGGGATCCAGGCCGTTGGTCGGCTCGTCGAGCACCAGCAGATCCGGTTTTCCGAGCATGGCCTGGGCGATCGCCAGGCGTTGGCGCATCCCCTGGCTGTAGGTGGCCACCCGCCGATGCACCGCGTGACCCAATCCGGCGATCTCCAACGCCTCCTCGAGGCCGGCATCCGCAGCGGGCCGACCGGTGGCCGCCCAGTACAGCCGGAGGTTGGCCGCCCCGGTCAGGTGCGGCAGGAATCCTGGGCCCTCGATGAAGGACCCGATCCGGGACAGCACCGGGGCACCGGCCATGACCCGGTGCCCGAACACCCGCAGCCCTCCGCCGGTGGGCCGGATGAGTCCCATCAGCATCCGCAGCACGGTCGTCTTGCCCGCTCCATTGGGTCCTAGCAGGCCCAGCACCTGCCCGCGCTCAACGCGGAAGGACAGGTCATCGACGGCGGTGAGGTCACCCGGATAGCACTTAGTCAGGCCCGATACCACCAGCGGCACCTCAGCCAGGTCAGGATCGGCGTCAACAGCGTGCCGGCGGCGCAGCGCGGCGAACACCCCGAGCGCCACCACCAGCGCGGCCAACCCACCCAATCCAGCGAGCTGGACGACCGGAAGCGGCTCAGCTGCCCGCTCACCGGGCACGACCGGAACAGCCAGGCGCGCGCCCCCGGCCAGCGACACCGTGTATTGGGCGGGTTGCGGGGGCAGCGCGTAGCCGCGGTCGGTGGTGGCCACCACGACCGCCAGCCGGTGTCCGGCCTGCACTGGTCGCACCACCCCGGCCAGCGTCACGGTGAACTGCACCGCAGTGCCGTCGGCGGGCAGCGGGCCGATCCGCACCGGGGCCACCGCACCCCCGGGAAGGGTGCGGCGCCCGTCCGGTCCGACGTCATAGAGCTTGACGAACAGCACCGCCTCGGACGGCGCGGCCGCGGTGGGAGTAGGCGCGGCGGCCACCCGCAACCGGATCTGCGGCGCTCCGACGGCTTCCAGCGGCTCGAGAAGCGGATTGGTGACGAATGTCGCGGCCTGCCCGGGTAGATCCATCGCTGCCCCCCCGGGCAGGACAGCGTTGAGCCCCGGCAGGCTGCTCAGCGCGGCTGGGCTGCCGCCGGGCGGGCGAAACACCGGCTGCGGCCCCCCGTGCAGAGCCAGGTCCCGGCGCCGCACCGGGACGCCATCGAGTCCGGGATAGGCCGGGGCGTGCACGGTGCGCGGGGCGATGCCACGCCGGGTGCTGAAGATTTCCGGCACCTGGTAGTCGAACCCGGTTCCGGGATCCTTGCCGATCCGGCGGAGGTAGTAGTCGAACCAGTCGCCGACCTGGTCTTGCAGCGCCGCGCCGGGCGCGCCGCCGTCGTGGCCGCCCGCGTACCAGATCACCTTCACCGGGGTCCCCGCCGAGGCGAGTTGCCGGGCGGTGGCGTCGGCCTGGTCCAGCCCGAACAGCGTGTCGCGCTCGCCCTGGATGAGCAGGGTCGGCGCGGTGATGGTGCCGGCCACCGTGGCGGGCGAGGAGCGCTGGAGCAGCGACACGATCTCCGGGGTGGGGCCACCGCTGGTCGCGGCCTGGACGTAGGCCGCACACATTTCCGGGCGCAACCGCCCGCACAGGCTGCCTCCGGCGCCCGCGCCGGAGGCCTCGCCGAAGAAGTAACCCGCCCAGTCCCGCTTGAACACCCCGTCCGGGGCGAAGGCACCGGCTGCCGGAGTGCCAGCGGAGATGGGCGCTCGGCTCGCGGCGTTCGGGAACAGCGCCTGAGCCAGGTCGTTCCAGGTGATCTCCGCCGCCACCGCGTCCACCCGGCGGTCGGTCCCGGCCAGCAGCAGGGCTAGCGCGCCGCCGTAGGACGCACCGGTGACACCGACCCGTGGATTGCCAGACTCGTCATGGACCACATCGGGCCGCCGGGCAAGCCAGTCCACCAGCGCTCGGGCGTCGGCCACCTCGTAGTCGAGGGAGTCGAGTCCGATCTCCCCGGTGCTCGCGCCGAATCCCCGGGCGCTCCAGGCGAGTACGACGAATCCCCGGCGGGCCAGCGCGGTCGCCTCGGCGCTGACCGAGTTCTTGCTGCCGCCGAAGCCATGGGCGACCAGAATGGCCGGAGCGGGGGTGACCGCCGGCCGGTAAACTGTGGCGTCCAGGTGCACCAGCCCCGTTCCACCCGGTCCTTCTGGCACGTCGATCGTGACGTTCTGGCTGGTCACCGGCGGCGGATCAGGCGTCCTCGTGGCGCCCAGCGCCACTCCCGCGCCCGCGACCAGAACAGCGACGAGCAGCAGGACGAAGGGTCGCCAGCGCAGTCGGGCCGTTCGGGGCACGCCACCGACGGTAGGTCACCAGGCTCCGGTGCCGCAGCTGTGGACAGATTCTTGACGAACAACCGGCGGGAATTCCCCGATACCCTCGCTTACTCTCGCTGAGGTGAACGTCATCTACCCGGACGCGCTGCTGGACCCGACAGCGGGTTGACGCAGGTGGTGGTCCGGGTATTCATCAGCCATGCCAGCGAGGACATCGCGCTGGCCCGTGAGGTGCGCGGGTGGCTGGTCGATGATCATCATAAGGTGTTCCTGGCTCGGGATCTGCGGGACGGAATCGCTGTCGGTGAGCAGTGGCGCCAGCGGCTACACGAGCAGTTGCGGGGGGCCGACGCGGTGGTCTGCGTGGTCACCTCCGCTTATCTGGCATCCACCTGGTGCACCGCTGAGGTCGCGATCGCCCAGTCGCGGGGCAGCACACTGCTTCCGGTACTCGCTGAGCCGGGAGTCGTCCATCCGCTGCTGACCGACGTTCAGCACAGTGACTGGGTCCGGAACCCACATGCCGCGCTCGCCGAGGCTTTGCGCCGGATCGATGACGGCGGGGGCTTCGGCTGGCCGGACGATCAGTCTCCGTTCCCAGGGCTGCGGCCCTTCGACGTCGCGCAGCACCGGGTGTTCTTCGGCCGATCCGACGAGGTGAGACAACTCGCCGAGCTACTGCGATCCTCTGCCGAGCAGGCCAAGGGTGCCGTGCTGCTTGTGGTGGGCCCCTCAGGGTGCGGCAAATCCTCGCTGGTCCGGGCCGGGCTGCTGCATGTCATGGCCAACGAGCCCGGCTGGCGGATACTGCCGCCAATCCTGCCGGGCGCTGATCCGGTGACGACGCTGGCCCGGGAGTTGGCCATCGCCGCCCGGAAGATTGGCCTGGACTGGCGGTGGAACACGTCGAACACCGGCTCGGCGAGAGCGGCCTCACGGCGTTGGCCGACGAGCTGCTGCTGGCGAACCCGGGCGGTCCCTTGCGGCATCTGCTGATCGTGGTGGACCAGTTCGAGGAGTTGCGCACCCAGACGGGGTCCGACGACCGGGCGCGATTCGCCAAGCTGCTGCATCCGGCACTGTCCGGTCCGGTGCAGGTGGTGGGCACGGTGCGGCCGGAGTTCCTTGGCCAGCTGCTGGGCGACTCTCAGCTTGCCAACCTGCCCACAACCATGTACCCGCTGCGACCACTGGCCCGCGAGGCGCTGCGCCTCGTGATCGAAGAGCCGGCGCGGCTCGCTGGCATCGGCGTTAAGGACGATCTGGTGGCCCGGCTGATCACGGACACCGCCAGTGGAGAAGCGCTGCCGCTGCTGGCGTTCACCCTGGAGCAGCTCGCCAACAACGTCAGCCGCGGTGGGAAGCTGTCCATGGAGCGCTACAAACAGCTTGGTGAGGTCCAGGGTGCGCTGACCCGTCAGGCAGATGCCGCTCTCAAAGACGCGGTCAAGACTGGTGGTCGGGGCCGCGAGGAGGTGATCGCTGGGTTGCTGCGGCTGGTTACCGTCGACGATCAGGGCCGCCCCACCCGGTGGCGGGTCAACCGCGGCGAGTTACCCGACATGGTGGTCGCCGAACTGGACGCCTTCGTGACACGGCGGTTGCTGACCACTGACACCGACAAGGACACCGTGGTGATCAGCGTCGCTCACGAAGCCTTCCTGTCCGTCTGGCCCCCGCTGGCCCAGGCGATCGCGGCGAACGTGTCGGCATTGCGTGCCCGCCGTGCCGTCGAACACGCCGCCGCCGAGTGGGCCGCCAACGGTCGTCCATCCAGCCGGTTGTGGGAAGGCGGCCAACTCGCCGCCGCCGTCGCTGACCTCACCGATCGTGACACTCTCACCCCGATAGCCCGCAGCTTCCTGCACGCCAGCATTCGCCGGGACCGCTACCGGCGCAGGCGCGCCACCACCGTTCTCTCGGTACTGCTCATCCTTGCCCTGGCCGCAGCCGGGATAGCGGCCATCCAGCAACGCGCCGCGCAGGAACAGCAGCGCATCGCCACCGCGCGCCAACTCGTCGCGTAAGCCGACGCCATCCGGGACGCCGACCCACGCACCGCGCTGCAATTCGGGATCGCGGCTCAGCGCATCGACTCCGGCGGTGAGACCCAGGCCAGCCTGGTCAACACCCTCACCACCACCCGTTATGCCGGCACCCTCACCAGTCACGGCAGCCCGGTGTCCGCAGTGGCGTTCGCCCCCAACAAACAACATGTTCTGGCCACCGGAAACGGCGACGGAACCGTAAGGCTGTGGGACCTCACCGACCCTGCCCAACCCCGCGCTCGTGGGCAACCCTTCAGCGGACACCGCCCCCTCACCGGACACCGCGGTGAGGGTACGTCCGTCGCGTTCGCCCCCGACGGACGTACCCTGGCCACCGCCAGCGATGATGGCACCGCGATCCGGTGGGATCTCACCAACCCGGTCCAGCCCCAACCCCACAGGCAATCCGCACCCCGTCCGAGTCGCCTGGTGCCCTCCTTGGAGGTCACCCGCGACGGGAAGATCCAGGCCACTGTCAATACCGACGGAACCGTAAGGCTGTGGGACCTCACCGACCATGCCCGACCCCGGCGCCTCGGTCAACCGTTGAGCGGCCACACCAACCTGATAGCCCCGGTGGTGTTTGCTCCCGACGCGAGCATCCTAGCCACCGCCAGCGACGATGGCACCGTCATCCTGTGGGACCTCGCTGACCGGGCACGACCTCGGCGCCTTGGTCAACCTCTGGTCGGCTCCGCCAATCTCGTGATCTCCGTGGCGTTCGCCGCCGACGGACGCACCTTGGTCACCGGCAGCTCCGACGGCACCGTCATCCTGTGGGACCTCACCCGTCTCAACGATCTCCGCAACCATGCGACGGAGCGTGCCTGTTCCCTCGCGGGACGCGGCCTCGATCGTACCGAGTGGGCCCGCTACGTCCGCGGATTGGGATACCGGAACACCTGCCCTGTACCTGTCCGACCTGACGACTGGTAAAGGAAATCCTTCATGAGAACCCGCCACACCCGCCGCCGGAGCACCGCGCTCGTCACAGTTGTCGCCGCGCTGCTGATCGCATCCGGGTGTGGCCGTAGCGTCGCTGAGCGCACGTTGGGCATCGAAGGTGGTGATTCACCCGAGCTGGTCTTCGTCGCGACGCCCAGCCTACAGCCCGCGAATCTGCAGCAAGAATATCAACCGATCCTGAAGATGTTGCGAGCAGAGACCGGCGACGAAATCCGCTTGCAGTACGCAACTGATTATGCCGCCGTCATCACGGGGCTCCGCCAAGGGAGGATCCAGATCGCTGCTATGGGTCCCCTGTCATACGTACTCGCCAAGCGGCAGGGTGTACAAATCACTCTGGTGGCCGCCCAGGCGAGGGAGAAGGCTCAGCACCCCGAGTACCACTCCCTCGGCATCACGGCGGTTGGCTCACCGATCAAGACCATCGGGGATTTCCGAGGCAAGAGAATCTGCTTTTCGGCCGCTACTCGACCTCCGGCTACCTGTATCCCGCCGCAGGCCTGCTCGCCGCTGGTATTCAACCCGAGCACGACATCACGCCAATTTTCGCTGGTGGCGATGACGCCTCGGTGCTGGCAGTGGCCAACGGCCAGTGCGACGCTGGTTTCGCGTTTGACAGCTTAGTCGAAAGAGAATTGATCGAGCAGCATCAGATTCAGACTGGCACGATCGTCACGGTGTGGGAGTCACCGCCGATCCCCGGTGGACCGATAGTGATCGCCAACGGCCTGGCTCCGCGGCTTCGCCAGCGGCTGACCACGGCGCTCCAGTAGCACGCCAACGCCGACTACCTGCGGGCGCACGGTTTCTGTCAAGGCGAATGCCCGATCGCTGACTCAGACCTCCTGAAGTAGTTTCTTGATCAAGCTCTGACCTGGGGCACCTGTGAGGCGTTCGCAGGAAAATCTTGTGGATATCATTAGGCTTGTGAAGGACTGGGTGGTGTCCGTGAGGCGCGTGTTGCCGTAGGTGCTGGCCGGGGGAGGTCTGGGGCTCATGATCACGGTTTCGGTGCCGAAAGTGACACGACGTGTCACTTTCGGCACCGAAACCGTGATCATGACCGTAGTGCCGCCCTGATATGGGCTACCACTGCCTGCGGGCGCGACGTTGTTCGCCCGCGCCTGGCTCATCGCCCGCTGAGCCAGCGCCCGGTTGGCGGGGTCATGGGTGTACGCACCACACGAGCTGGTGGTTGCGCAGGCGGGGCGACGGGCAGCTGGTGGCTCGCCGCCAGCGAGCGCCGTATCGATCGACGTTCATGACCTACTTCAGGAGGTCTGTGACTACGACACGTACGGCTACGTGGCGGCTGCGGACTCCTTCTACGACAGTGTGCGGGCGGTCTGCGGAGTCCCCCAGCTACAACCGATCTGCAGATGAGGCTCAATCATGTGGTGAGTGGCGGTCACGGCTACGTTGGGGGCGTGTTCACCACGCGCCCTGAACTCGTCGGCACTTACGGGATGGTGGCCTCGACGCATTGGCTGGCGTCGGCGGTGGGCATGGCCGTGTTGGAGGACGGCGGTAACGCGTTCGACGCCGTGGTCGCCGCCGGTTTCGTGTTGCAGGTCGTTGAGCCGCACCTCAACGGCCCGGGCGGCGAGGTGCCTGCGGTGTTCGCTACCGCCGGTGACCCCACACCCCGCGTGCTGTGCGGGCAGGGCGTGGCGCCAGCAGCGGCGACACCGGAGCATTACGCCGCGCTCGGGCTGGACCTCGTGCCGGGTACCGGGCTGCTGGCGGCTACCGTGCCGGGTGCGTGGGATGCCTGGCTGATGTTGTTGCGTGATCACGGCACCAAGACCCTGCGGGACGTGCTCGGCTACGCGATCTCCTACGCGCGCGGCGGTGTCCCGGTAGGGGACAGGTTCGGCGCGACGGTGGCCGCAGTGGCGGATCTGTTCGCCGAACACTGGCCGACGTCGGCGGCGCTGTGGCTGCCAGGGAGCCGGCCGCCAGTGGTCAAGTACGCCAACCCGATGCTGGCCGACACCTGGGAGCGGCTGCTCGCCGAGGCGCAGCCGGCCACCGGCCGCGAGGCGCAGATCGATGCCGCCCGCCGCGCGTGGTCCCAGGGGTTCGTTGCGCAGGCGGTGGATTCGTGGTGTCGCACGGCGGTGCGCGATGACTCGGGGCGCGCCCACGCTGGTGCGCTGACCGGCGAGGACATGGCCAGGTGGTCGGCGAGTTACGAGCCGGCGGTGACCGTCGAGCTCGGCGAGTGGACGGTGGCCAAGTGCGGGCCGTGGTCCCAGGGGCCAGTGCTCGCCCAGCAACTCCTGCTGCTGGAGGGGTTCGCCGCCGAGTTGTGTTACGTGGACGGCGTGCCGACGGCTTGCACCGTGCACTTGGCGACGGAGTGCGCCAAGCTGGCGTTCGCCGACCGCGAGGCGTGGTATGGCGACAGCGCGGACGTGCCGCTGGACGACCTGCTCTCGCGCGGCTATGCCGACGAGCGCCGCGGGCTGGTCGGCGAGTCGGCGTCGCTGGAGCTGCGGCCGGGTTCGCCGGGCGGCCATCGTCCGACGCTGCCGTCGTTCATGGCGCAGGGCCGGGGCGTCGGGGGGGCCGAGCCGGAGATCATGAGCGCGCTCGGCGAGCCCCCGGTGTCCCGCACGGGCGCCAGCTACGGTGACACGGTGCATGTTGATGTCGTCGACCGGTGGGGGAACATCGTCTCGGCGACGCCCTCTGGTGGGTGGCTGCAGTCGTCGCCGGCGATCCCTGGGCTGGGCTTCTGCCTGGGTACCCGGGCGCAGATGTTCTGGTTGGAGCCGGGGCTGGCGAGTTCGCTGGTGCCGGGGCGGCGTCCGCGCACCACGCTGTCGCCGTCGCTGGCGCTGTACTGCGGCGTGCCGTCCCTGGCGTTCGGCACGCCGGGTGCTGACCAGCAGGACGCCTGGCAGCTCTGCTTCTGGTTGGCGCACACGGTCGGTGGGGCGAACCTGCAGGCGGCCATCGACGCGCCGGCCTGGCACACCACGGCGTTTCCTGGATCGTTCTTTCCCCGTTCCTGGCGGCCGGGTGAGCTGGTGGTCGAGTCGCGCCTCGGTGAGTCCATCCTGGCCGACCTGCGTGAGTGGGGTCACCTCGTGGTGGACGCCGGACCGTGGTCGCTCGGCCGGCTCTCGGCGGTGGCCCGGGATCCGGTCACCGGGCTGGTCCGGGCGGGGGCCAACGCGCGGGGTATGCAGGGCTACGCGGTGGGCCGTTGAGCGGAGGACCAGTGATCGCCGGCCGGCTGCGGACAGTCCTCATCTCGATGACTGCGCTGCTCGCGGTGGGATGTTCCGGTCACACGACACCGAACACCGGCCAGCCGGTGCAAGGCGGGGTCGCCACCTTTGCTGAACCGGCAAACACCACTCCGAACTACATTTTCCCCTTCATGTCGACCGAATACTTCAGCGTCACCACGATTTCAGACCTGCAATACCTCATGTACCGGCCCCTGTACTGGTTTGGCGACAACGGCCAGCCCGCGCTGAACGACAAACTAAGTCTCGCCAACTATCCAACCTTCTCCGACAACAACCGAACCGTGACCGTGAAACTGCGCAACTACGCGTGGTCTGACAGCACGAACGTGACTGCGGATGGCATCATTTTTTGGATCAACATGATGAGGTCGCAGAAGCAGAACTGGGCCGTATACGTACCGGGAGGAATCCCGGACGACATCGACTCGGTGACCGAGGACTCGCCGAACCAAGTGACCTTCCATCTCAACAAGAGCTATAGCGCGAAATGGTTTGTGTACAACGAGCTTGCTCAGATCACTCCGCTTCCGCACGCCTGGGACCGCACAGCGACCGGCGCCAGCGACTGCGAACACAACGTCAGCGACTGCGCCGGCGTCTACAACTACCTCACTGGCCAATCAAAGATCATCAACAGTTATGCCACGAATCCGCTGTGGCAAGTGGTGGACGGTCCCTGGCGGCTGAAGTCCTTCAACGCCGACGGCAACATCAGTTTCATCCCTAACAAGTCCTACTCGGGGCCGAACAAGCCGCATCTCGCTCAGTTCAACGAAGCACCATTCTCCGACAGTGCCGCCGAGTACAACGTGCTGCGCTCCGGCGACAACTCCGTTCAGGTTGGCTACCTGCCGCCGGAGGACGCGCCGGCCAAGCCGGATGACCAGGACGTTGGGCACAACCCGCTGGAGAACAACTACACGCTCGACCGGTGGTACAGCTTCGCGGTCAATTACTTCCCGCTCAACAGCCACAACCCGAAAGTCGGCCCGATCTTCCAGCAGCGGTACTTCCGGCAGGCCCTGGAATCTCTCGTCGACCAGAAGTCGATCATCAAGGCAGTCGCGCACGGGTACGGCGCGACGACCAACGGCCCAGTGCCGACGACGCCGAAGAACCCGTTCGCCAGCGACAAGACCGAGCCTAACCCGTTCACCTATGATCCTGATCGCGCCAAGAAACTGCTTGCTGATCACGGTTGGAGCACTCCGCGCGACGGTGTGGGTACCTGCGAGCGCCCAGGCGCCGGCCCGAACCAATGCGGCCCTGGAGTGGCAGCCGGAGCGCAACTGGACTTCCAGATGATGTATGCCTCCGGCGCCCCTCGGGTCGCGCTGTCGATGCAGCAGCTGCAATCCTCGGCCACTAAGGTCGGTATCAAGGTTGACCTGCGGGGAGCACCCTTCAACACTGTGATCGGCACTGCCATCCCCTGTATTGCCGGCAAGCCGGACTGCAACTGGGAAATGGGTAACTGGGGTGCGGGCTGGGTGTTCGCTCCGGACTTCTACCCGACCGGAGAACAGATCTTCGGCACCGGTGCCGGATCCAACCCGAGTAGCTTCTCCGACCCGAAGCTGGACCAGCTCATCGCCGCAACCCAGAGCAGTGACTCGCCAGAAGATCTGCTGACCTACGCCCAGTACGGCTCACAAACCGTTCCGGCCATCTGGCAGCCGAATTTCGACTATGCGGAAACGGAAATCGCGAACAACCTCAAAGGGGTCACCCCGCAGAACCCGTACCTGAATATTACGCCGGAGGATTGGTACTACGTGAAATGACCGGATTCATCACCCGGCGGCTACTGCAGGCCCTGGTTGTCGTGCTACTCGTGACGATGATCGTTTTCGTCCTGCTGCAGCTGCTACCCGGCGGACCAGCCCGCGCGCAGCTCGGGCTACGCGCCACCCCTGCGGCGATCGCGAACTTCAACCATCAAATGGGGTACGACCGCCCCGTTCCGATCCAGTACTGGGACTGGCTCACACAGCTCGCCACCGGCAACCTCGGTTTTTCATCGAAGTTTAACCAGTCGGTCGTCTCGCTGATCGGTGAACGGCTCCCCAAAACCCTGGTCCTCACGATTCTCTCCACCGTCTTCGCGCTCGTCGTGGCGGTTCCGCTCGGCATGGTGCAAGCGGTGAAGCGCAACCACGCGGCAGATTACACCATCACCTGCTGGGCGTTCGTTTTCTACGCAACGCCACCGTTTTTTCTCGGCGCCGTACTCATCGTGGTGTTCTCGGTCTACCTGCCCATCCTGCCTGCGGAAGCCCCTCAGAGTTCCTCGCTATGGGTAATCCTTTCCCAGCCTGCCGGGTTGATCCTGCCGGTGATGACTTTAGCCTTACTGACCATCGCGCAGTTCTCCAGGTACATGCGGTCCTCGGTGATCGAGAACCTCGCCGAGGACTACATACGCACCGCCCGGGCGAAGGGCGCGGGCGAACAGATCGTGTTGCTCCACCACGTGCTGCGCAATTCGCTGATCCCGGTCGCCACCCTACTGGGACTGTCGCTGCCGGCGATCTTCTCCGGCGCACTGATCACCGAAGCAGTGTTCAACTTCCCCGGTATGGGCCAACTTTTCTGGACCGCCGCACAGACGCAGGACTACCCGATCATGCTCGGCATCACCGTACTCGTCGGTGTTGCCACGGTGATCGGTTCGCTGCTGGCCGACCTCGCCTACGCTGTCCTCGATCCGCGAGTGAGGTTGGCATGATCGCCATTCCCGCCGATGATGCGGCGCTGCCTGACTTGTCCAAAATTTTCGGCCCCAAAAATCATGGCACAGTCGCGCGGACGCTGTTGGCTTTCGTGGAAAACAAGCTCGCGGTGGTTGGTCTCGGCATCGTCGTGCTGTTCATTCTGTTCTGTTACCTCGGCCCGCTGGTCTATCACACCGATCAGGTGCACATCGACCTGTCCCAGGCCACGCTGCCGCCATCGGGCGCGCATCCCTTGGGCACCAACGAGGTTGGCTACGACCAGCTCGGCAGATTGATGGTCGGCGGCCAGTCCTCGCTCGAAGTGGGAATTGCCGCCGCCCTGCTGGCCACCGTCTTCGGCACGTTGTGGGGCGCGATTTCCGGGTACGCAAGTGGTTTCATCGACTCCGCGATGATGCGCATCGTTGATGCGCTGCTCGCGGTGCCCACACTGTTCCTGTTGCTGTTCCTCGCTTCGATTGCCCGACCCACCGTCGGGCTGCTGATCCTGGTGATCGCGTTGATCTCGTGGCTCGGTCCGGCTCGATTGGTGCGCGGTCAGGCATTGACCTTACGGACCAGGGACTACGTGACATCGGTGCGACTGATGGGGGGCGGCCCGCTGCGCGCGGTTCTCCGGCACATCGCGCCGAACGTCATCGGTACCGTGGTGGTGAACGCGACTTTCCAGGTGGCCGACGCGATCTTGACAGTGGCCGCGTTGAGCTTCCTCGGCCTCGGCGTACCGCCGCCGGCCGCGAACTGGGGGGACATGCTCTCCAATGGCATCAACTACACCTACGACGGCTACTGGTGGCTGATCTACCCGCCAGGTTTGGCCATCGTGGTCGTAGTGGTCGCCTTCAACCTCATCGGTGACGCATTGCGCGATTCGTTCGACGTTCGGTTGCTGAAGCGGTGAGCCCGGTGCATTCACATGCCGCTACCCAGTCTCCTTACCGGACTCTCCTGGCGCACGCCGGGCATACCTGCTCGGGGTCGGGCGGGTTGCCGGAAAATCCCAGGCCACGGCCGAGCGGGAGCGCTCTGGGGACGAACGTCACTCCGCACAAGGCGGTCACGGTGCCCTCAGTGGGACGCAGCACAC
>JBOHFR010000087.1:0-17970 GCA_050699715.1 Pseudonocardiaceae bacterium | reverse complement strand
CCGCCTGCGCACCACCAGCTCGGGTGGTGCGCACACCCATGACCCCACCAACCGGGCGTTGCCTCAAGGCGCGGGCGAGCAACGTCCCGCCCGCAGGCAGTGGTGGCCCACATCAGGGCGGCACCACGGTCATGATCACTGTTTGGGTGCCGAAAGTGACACGTCGTGTCACTTTCGGCACCCAAACAGTGATCATGAGTCCCCGACCTCCCTCGGCTAGTACCTACTGCAACACGCGCCTCACGGGCACCACCCGGCCTTTCGCGGACCTAGGATATTCACAAGATTTTCCTGCGAACGCCTTACGGGCGCCCCAGGTCAGAGCTTGATCAAGAAGCTACTCCAGGAGGTCTGAGGCCCACCCGCGCTGGGGTTCCCGAACTCGACAGGTGGGCTGTCCGCCATGATCCAAACAGCTCTGCTGTCGAGCTCGGGAACCCCAGCGCAGGCGGAGCACCCAGGCGCCGGCGGGATCATCCTCGGATAGTGTCGGCGGCTGCGGATTCCCGGCCTACCTATTCGATCTTGAAACGACCGTGCCTGTTGTCCCACTTGTCGGCAGTGCAACGTTGATAATCTCCGGGTGATTTGCCGGTCTCCTGTCGCGTGATAAGGCGGATCGCTCCTTCCATGAGCGAGATTTTGCTGTTGCGGCAGTAGTCGGTTTCGGTGCCGTCCATCCGGCCGC
This sequence comes from Pseudonocardiaceae bacterium, assembly GCA_050699715.1. Classification (GTDB taxonomy): domain Bacteria; phylum Actinomycetota; class Actinomycetes; order Mycobacteriales; family Pseudonocardiaceae. The sequence goes on along the minus strand of JBOHFR010000087.1, from coordinate 17,282 downwards.
GCTCGAAGTAGCGGTTCGAGGGATGACCTCCGCCGCAGAACGCGAAATAGGGGCAGCTTATGCGACACTCAGCAATGCCGCGCTGGTATTCGCGGACCCATGCCGCCCGCATCCCGGTTCGGATGAGGTGGTCCAGCGGAGTGCGGAGCACATTGCCGCAGGCAAAATCGCCGTGACGGTCTGAGCGGAACCCGGCCAGTTCTGTCTTTGGTGTCGCTGTGACGGTTCGCCGTATCGCTCATGGTCCTGCTTGAGCGGCAGTCGAACGCTGAGCGACTTGCCGGTATTGCTCATGGAATTCTCGGGCGCAGGCCAGCTTCGGATAGCGGCTCACCAGCGCCCTGCCAAGATCACGGGCATGAGCCATCAGTGGCGATGTCATACGCGTCGACGCCAATGTCTGACTCCCGAGGGCCACAGCGTCGTCGGGCGTGCCCAGTCCCACCAGTATCGTGGCCAGGTCAAGCTGGACTTTAGCCTGCCGGTATGGTGACCTACTGCCTGGCGGTTCTGACTCGAGCGCCGCTAGGGCCGCTTCGCCATGTGTCCGGGCTGTTTTGAAATCCCCCAGCCAGAGGTAGGCGGTCGCCGGATAGGAAGCCATGGGGTAGGAAGCATAGATTTCCGTGTCCGTAGTGAACCGGTAGGGCGCTTTGGCTGGCAGTTGTTCACGCAGCCGTTGGGCTTCGGCGAAAAGCGCTTCGCATGGTTCCCGCTGGCCTAATCGGGCATAGGCGCGAGCCGCGTGGGCGTGGAGCCGAACAACCAGCGGATGACTGGTCGAGACCTTGGCGACACCTTGCATGGCAGCTCTTATCGCGCCGTCAGGATGTTCCGAATCCATGACGATTGAGGCCGTGACGTTGGCCGCCCACCCGCACAGCTCACCGTGCCCCGCCTTATCGGCGTGGGTGTAACAGTCAAGCGCGTATGCCCGTGCGGTACGGTTATTGCCGAGGTCGTACGCCAGCCACGCCAATCGTTCTGACAACCACGCGGCATAGACGTAGAGCTCTCGCAACTCTTTCAGTGTATGGCGACCACGGATCAGCTCATCGACTCGTGACCGATAGGCACGAGCCACCACGAACTGCTCAGCGGGCGGGTCCTTCGTATAACCCCGGTTGAGATCGCTTACTACTAACTCAAGATGGTCGAGTGTGCCCTGTCCGACGGCTGACAGTCCGGTGTGTTGGGTGAACTCCATTGCTTCAGTGGCGGCGTCAGCCAACACCCTGCCCAGCACGTCGGGAGTCACCGCTACGGCAAGACCCAATGTGAAAGTTTCTCGTCGTTCCACTCTGTCACCTTCTCTTGGGTCACCTTCTCTTGGGTCACCTTCTCTTGGGTCACCTTCTCTTGGGTCACCTTCTCTTGGGTCACCTTCTCTTGGGTCACCTCCCACGGGAACAGCGGGCACTCCACCAGCCGAACCGTCACGACACTCCTGTTCGGTCTTAGCGGGGAGAGTCGCTGCTAGCTGTTGGGCACTGGCCTGGGCGCGGGCTCGTCGTTGGGCTTGCTGGTCGGCGAGGTGAGCCGCCTTGGCGTGGATCAACTCGTCGTAGCGGGCGATCAGCGCGCCGTTCGCGCCGACGAGTCGATCCGCTGTCTCCCAGAAGTCGCTTGCGGGCAGCTGGGAGCCTGCCTCGGCATGGGTCACGGTCGTGCGGGGGCAGGGCACGGCCCGGGCGATATCCGGCTGGCAGAGACCGGCCGCTTCCCGCAGGGCCGCCAGGTATCGGCCCAGCCCCCGTTGCTGCTCGACGAGGTGTTCGGGTTGACGAGCCACGCGCTTGCTGCCCCCAATCGTTCGGACTACGAGACCGTGAGTTCGGTCCTCAGTCTAGCGATGACCACGGTGCGCCCGGTCTCACCGGCTACTCCACTTACCGGCCCATGGCCTTCTCTCGTTGCTCAGGCCCCCAGAGTCGCAGGTCCGTATGGGTCTGGCTGCCTTGGGTGCTGAATGTTGTTCTTTCCCGGCCGGGCCGGGCGGCATTACTGCCAGGAAGTCGGGAGGGAGACGTTATGCCAGGAAGGCACTGTGTCCGTCGTCTTGCCATGCTGCGGGAGATCCTGGGCCGTCGCGTTCGACGGCCCCTTACCCCTGTGCCGGCGGGCGTTGTGGTGTTGGTTGACGGGGTGACCGGTGCCGCGCACCGGGTCACCAGGGAGGCCTTCCTCGCGGGTTGCCGCGCGGGAAATCGTTACGTCGCCCTGTGTGGTGTGCGGGTGCTTCCGCTAACCTTCACCGCCCCGGCGCGTTTTCACTGCCCGGTGTGCGAGCGGAGCACCTGATGGCGTGGTTCATTTACACAGGTCGCTGATCTGATTCCATGTGTTTTTGCAATCCGGACAAATGAGTCCGTGCCTACTGGGCCATCCCATATTTTTCTTGAGCGGTTCCCGGCAGTGCGCACAGCGAGTTTTTCCACCAAGAAAACGCTCTTTGAACGTGAGGGCTTTTAATTTAGCCATTGTTATCATCCTTTTAAATCATTTTTGCGGCTCGGTGCTATTGACTATATGCGCTGGATGTTGATTTCCTAAGTTTTCTGAGACATTGATTACCGGCGATGAGGATTTCTGTATGACGCAACGCGGCGTAGTATGACACACGCCAGTCCCTCATCGTAGAGTCCTAATACGGGCCACGGCGCGAAGGTCGATGTGGTGCGTGTGGTGTTCATGGCGCAGTGTTGTATCTGTGACTCTGAGTCGGCTTAGTTTACCGTACGAGTCGCCGCAGTCACGGTCGGGGCCGGTGTGACTGGAGCGGCACCCTCATCTACTCGCTTGGGCATCTATCTGCTAGGGCGACCTCCTTCTACTAGAGTGCGCCTACTGGCAATTATATTCATCTGCGGGCGCGGGGGTATCGTCAGTCTGGGTGATTTTTACGAGGTTTCGCGCGGGCGCCTGGCAAGTCTCGACGCGAACGCCAGACCTTCGTTAACAACGGCAAGCACCAGATTGTGCACGAACAGTCAGTTGCACGTGCAGGTGTCGAAAAGTAAGCGATAAGAGATTTGTTATGTCCGAAAAGTCCTTTTTGTCACGATCAAGGGCTCGGTGACAACGGTGGCTCGGCATGCCCCGGCAGGTGGGAACGCCAGCGTCCGTCCAGCGCCAAATGGCACTCAGTTAAGGAACTGACCTGGGAAAACAGGGTTGTTGGCGGCTCTGTTCTCGATCGGGAAAGCTTGCAGCCGCACATGCTGGGCACCCTCGTGGGGTACCGCCCGAGTGCCTCACGAGGGTGTTTCTCCACCGCATGAGGAGGATGTGGTGTCGTCGGCCGGCCACAGTCGCCGGTGATCGGCTGAGCGCGCGGCGGCACCCGCAGCGTCAAGCAGGTGGCCATCACCACATACTCGCCAGGTTCCCCGCCCCTCACTTCATGGCATTGCGCCCAGTGCCAGCGTCCGCCCGGTGGTTGCGACCGATCCGCCGAGGTCTTGACTGTCCTTGCCTGTCCATAATGTTGGCCGTCATCTGCGGGTCGGGGTTGACACCCATCCGGTGCTCTGTGCTGAGGTAGCGCTGCGCCCCGATCGGGGAGGCTAGCGATGGACGTGGAGGATCTTACAGATGGTGCCCTTGACCAGGTCTCTCCGCCGCGGGGCGGGCTTGGTGGCGGTTGCGCTGGTCGGTGTCCTCCTGGCGGCAGCGTGCGGCGGCGAGAGCGCCAGCCACCCGGGGTCGGGCACCACGCCGGGAAAGGGCGACACGGTGACGTTCGCGGAGGCCCCCGGGTCGACGCCGAACTACATCTTCCCGATCACGCCGACCCAACAGTTCAACGTTCCTACCATCAGCGGGTTCCAGTACCTGATGTACCGGCCGCTGTACTGGGCGCCCAGCGGGGACCAGCCGGTCATTGACGACGAGCTGAGCCTGGCAGAGGAGCCGATCTACTCGCAGAACAACACCATTGTGACCGTCAACCTGAAAACCAACTACCAGTGGTCCGACGGCGAGCCGGTGGATGCCCGCGACGTGGTGTTCTCCCTGAACCTGTTCAAGGCCGCGGTGAAGGAGAGCCCGGCCAACTTCGGCAACTACACGCCCGGTGAGATCCCGGACAACCTCGCCAGCTACACCGCGACCGGCAAGTACCAGCTCACGTTCACTCTGAACCGCAGCGTGAACCCGGAGTGGTTCACCACCGAGCAGCTCGAGCTGCTCACCCCGCTGCCGCTGGCCTGGGACAAGACCTCCGCAAGTGGCCCCAGCGGTGACTACGACCTGACTTCGGCAGGGGCCAAGCAGGTCTATGACTTCCTCGCCGGCCAGGCCGCGGACCTGTCCAGCTACGCCACCAACCCGCTGTGGCAGGTGGTGGACGGGCCGTGGCATCTGACCTCGTTTTCCACCACCGGGCAGCTGACCATGGCGGCGAACCCGCACTATGGCGGTCCCTACAAGCCCGCGATCGCCCACTTCGAGGAGCTGCCGTTCACCTCGGAGGCGGCGGAGTTCAACCAGGTCAGAGCTGGCGCGATCGACGTCGGGTACGTGCCCACCGACGACCTCCCGCAGCTGCCGGCGGTCAAGCGTGGGGGTTACCACGTCTTCGCGGTGCCCCAGTTCTTCATCGCCTACGTGAACATGAACTTCAACAATCCGGTGGCCGGCCCGATCTTCAAGCAGCTCTACATCCGCCAAGCCCTGCAGCACCTGGTGGACCAGCCGGCGATCATCCACGCGATCTACTCCGGGCACGGGATTCCCGCCTACGGCCCGGTGCCAGTCGGGCCGCCCAATCCCTACGCCAGCGCGCTGGAAAAGCAGGGCACCTACCCTTACAGCGTGTCCGCGGCCCGTCAGTTGCTGTCGTCACATGGCTGGTCGGTCATCCTGGGCGGGGTGGACACCTGCGTCAACCCGGGTACCGCGGCCGACCAGTGCGGCGCCGGCATCGCACGAGGCGCCAAACTGCAGTTCACCCTCGACTACGCCAACGCTATCCAGTCGACTGCGACGCAGGTGAGCGCGCTGAAATCGGACGCGGCCCGGGTCGGCATCCAGCTTGACCTGCGAGGTGCGCCCTTCAACACGATCCTCGCCCAGGATAGCGTCTGCACGCCCAACCAGAGCGGCTGCGCCTGGCAGATGTCCGACTTCGGCGGCATCGCGTTCAGCACCTACCCGACGGGCGATGTCCTCTTCGAGACCGGCGGCGCGCTCAACTCCGGCAGCTACAGCGACCCCACCGCGGACACCCTGATCGCGGCCACCCTCTATGGCAGCGACCCGAACGCGCTCACCGCCTACCAGGACTACATCGCCCGGCAGCTCCCGGTGCTCTTCCAACCCGATCCCGACGCCGTCGTCGTGGTCAAGTCGACCCTCGCCACCAGTGGCACGTTCACCGAGCTCACCCAGGGAAACCTGCAACCGGAGAGGTGGCATTTCAGGTCATGACCGGTTACCTGCTGCGGCGCACGGGGCAGTCCATCGTGGTCCTGCTCGGGGTGTCGGTGATCGTGTTCGGGCTGACCCACCTGTTACCGGGCGGGCCGGCCCGGGCGATCCTCGGCATCCGGGCCACCCCCGCGGCGATCGCCGCGTTCAACCACTCGCACGGCTACGACAAGCCGCTCTACCTGCAGTATTTCAGTTACCTGAACTCGCTGGCCCACGCGGACCTGGGGTTCTCGTACGCCCAGAACCAGTCGGTGGCCGCGCTGCTGGCCCAGGACGTCCCCAAGAGCGCGTACCTGAGCCTGCTGGCGCTGGTGATCTCGATCATTGTTGGGCTGCCGCTGGGGATCGCTCAGGCGGTGCGGCGCAACGGAGTCGTTGACTATGCGGTCACCACGGGGGCGTTCCTCGGCTACTCGATGCCGGTCTTCTGGCTGGGCCTGTTGCTGATCACCTGGTTCGCCGTGGACCTGTCGCTGTTGCCACCGCAGGCGCCGCAGACGGCGACGCTCGGTGGTGCGCTGGCTGATCCGGCGGCCATGGTGCTGCCGGTGGCCGTGCTGGCGATTGTCTCGGTCGCGTCGTTCAGTCGGTTCATGCGCTCGGCGGCGATTGAGAACCTGGCTCAGGACTACATCCGGACCGCCCGGGCCAAGGGGTTAACGGAACGGACCATCTTGGTCCGGCACCTGCTGCGCAACGCGATGTTGCCGATCATCACGCTGATTGGGCTGAGTATCCCGGCGCTGGTCGCTGGCAACTTGATTGTCGAGCAGGTGTTCAACTATCCGGGGGTGGGGTTGCTGTTCTTCAACGCGGCGTTGCGGCGGGACTATCCGGTGGAGATCGCCCTGACGCTGCTTGGCTCGGTGCTGGTCGTTCTCGGCAACCTGGTGGCTGATCTCGCCTACGGGGTCGCTGACCCGAGGGTGCGGCTGGCATGACCGCCGCCCCGAACGTCGATGCCCTGTTGATCCGCCCGGAGGGCGGGGAGGTCCGCTCAGGCGGTGGCCTGTGGCGCATGATAGGCCGGGCGTTCACGGCGAACCGGCTGGCTGTGCTCGGGGTCGGGCTGATCGTGGTGATCGTGTTGTTCTGCTTCCTGGGGCCGCTGATCTACCACACTGAGCAGTTCTACACGGACCTGGCGGCGGCGAATTTGGCGCCGAGCGCGGCTCACCCGCTGGGCACGGACTACCTCGGTTATGACGAGCTGGGCCGGCTGATGGCCGGCGGGCGCAGTTCGATCGAGGTGGGGCTGGCTGCGGCGGTGATGGCCTCGGCGATCGGGGTGCTTTGGGGGGCGGTGGCCGGCTACGCCGGTGGCGTTCTGGACGCGGTGCTGATGCGGATCGTGGACGTGGTGCTGTCCATTCCGGGGTTGTTCATCCTGCTGTTCGTCGCCACGATCATCCCGCCCACCCTCGGGACGATGATCGCTATCATCGCGCTGTTCGCCTGGTTGATACCGGCCCGGCTGGTCCGTGGTGAGGTGCTCAGCCTGCGCAGCCGGGAGTACGTGCAGGCGGTGACGGTCATGGGCGGGCGCGGGCTGCGGATCGTGGCGCGCCACCTCATCCCGAACACGATCGGGGTGATCGTCGTGCAGGCCACGTTCGCGGTGGCCGACGCGATCTTGATCTTCGCGGTGCTGAGCTATCTCGGGTTTGGGCTGTCCGCGCCGGCCGCGAGCTGGGGCGAGATGCTCTCCAGCGGCACCGCGTACGTCTACGACGGGTACTGGTGGCAGATCTACCCGCCCGGGGTGGCGATCCTGCTGATCGTGCTCGCGTTCAACTTCGTCGGTGACGCGTTGCGCGACGCCCTCGACGTCCGGCTCCGGCAACGGTAGTGGCCAGCGGGAGGGCAACAGTGTCAGAGGTAGGGGCTAGCCTCCCTAGCCATGGGTGACCTGCTCGACATCCGTGACCTGCGGACCGACATTGCGCAGCGCCGTGCCACCGTGCACGCCGTCGACGGGGTGTCGCTCACCCTCGGCGAGGGGCAGATCCTCGGGTTGGTCGGTGAGTCCGGGTCTGGAAAGACGATGACCGGCATGTCGATCGTGCGGCTGCTGCCCTCCGGGGGGCGCATCGTCGGCGGTTCGGTCGCCCTGGCCGGCCAGGAGCTGACCGCGCTTGACGACGAGGCGATGCGCCGGGTTCGGGGCAACGAGATCGGGGTGGTCTTCCAGGACCCGATGACCTCGCTGAACCCCACCATGACCATCGGCAATCAGATCGCTGAGTCGGTCCGGCTGCACCGCGGCGCCTCGCCCGGCGCGGCCCGGAAGCGGGCGGCGGAAACCCTGGACCTGGTCGGTATGCCGCACGCCCACGAGCGGCTGGACAATTACCCACACCAGTTGTCCGGCGGCATGCGGCAACGCGTCATGATCGCGATGGCGCTGGCCTGCGAGCCGAGACTGCTGATCGCCGACGAACCGACCACCGCGCTGGACGCCACCATCCAGGAGCAGATCCTCGACCTGCTCGAGAGCCTGCGCGCCCGGCTGGGCATGGGGATCCTGCTGATCACCCACGACCTCGCGGTCATCGCCCGCTACGCCGACCGGGTCGCGGTCATGTACACCGGAAAGATCGTCGAGACTGGCCCGACCGGGCTGCTGTTGCGGCGGATGCGCCACCGCTACACCGAGGCGCTGATGGCGGCTGTCCCCCGCCGTGACCAGGACACCACCACCGACCTCTACAGCATTCCCGGGTTGCCGCCGGATCTGTCCGCCCCGCCGGCCGGCTGCCGGTTCGCCCCCCGCTGCTCCTTCGCCCAGCACGACTGCCCGACCATCGACCCGCCGCTGGTCACCGTCGCCCCTGGCCACGCGCACGCCTGCTTTCATCCAGTCGAGTACGCCGATGAGACGGCGCGGTCCGCCCTCGAGGTCACCGAGCGCTTCCCCGGCGGTCGTACCTTCGATGCGGACGCCGCCCCGCTGGTCGAGGTCCGCGACCTGGTCAAGGAGTACCCGGTCACCGCCGGGTTGTTCCAACGCCGGGTCGGTGCGGTCAGCGCGGTGGCCGGAGTGAGTTTCTCCATCGCGCCCGGGGAGACGTTCGGCCTGGTCGGGGAGTCCGGCTGCGGAAAGAGCACGCTCGGCCGGGCACTTGTCGCCCTCGAGCGGCCCACTTCGGGCAGCATCATCGTCAGTGGCCACGAGATCACCGCCATGTCCGCCCGCGAGCTACGCCCGATCCGCCGCGACCTGCAGCTGATGTTCCAAGACCCCTACGCCTCGCTCGACCCTCGGATGCGGGTCGAGGCGATTTTGCGCGAGCCGCTGGCCATCCAGCGGATCGGCTCCCGCCGGGACCAGGACCTGCGGATCGGTGAGCTGCTCGACGAGGTTGGCTTGCGGGCGAGTGCCGCGCAGAGCTATCCGCACGAGTTCTCCGGCGGGCAGCGCCAGCGCATCGGGCTGGCCCGCGCGCTGGCGCTGGAACCGAAGCTGGTCATCGCCGACGAGCCGGTCTCTGCCCTGGACGTCTCCATCCAGGCGCAGATCCTCAACCTGATGCGGGACCTGCGCGAACGCCTCGGGCTCAGCTACGTGATCATCTCCCACGACCTGGCGGTGGTCCGGTATATGGCCGACCGGATCGGCGTCATGTACCTCGGCAAGCTGGTCGAGATCGGCCCCGCCACCGACGTCTGTGACCACCCCGCCCACCCCTACACCGAGGCCCTGCTGCGCGCCGTCCCCGATCTCACCCTGGTCGGCCCCGCCACCACCGCCAACCCCGCCCGCAACGGCGCCGGCCCGGCGCGGCCCGCTGTCCGTGGGGAGCTGCCCTCGGCGATCAACCCACCATCCGGGTGCCGATTCCGCACCCGCTGCCCACGCGCCTCGGCGCTCTGCGCCGAGGTCGAGCCGCCGCTGCGCCTGTTTGAACCCCGCCACCTCGCCGCCTGCCACTTCCCGCTGCGACAACCAGGACCATAGCGGGAGGTGTCGGTCGAGCAGTGAGTGAGCACTGACGGCGCGTCTTTGATGTGGCGTGAAGTCTGGCGTATCTTTGAGTCATGAGTCTGGTGCCGGTCGGTGACGCACGAGCGGATAGTCGTCACACGACATGGGCGGCCGGTGGCGGTCGTGATCGCACCCGATGACCTGGAGTCACTCGAGGAGACACTCGACATCCTGTCGGATCCTCGCGCGCTCGCCGAGATCCGGGAGTCGGCTGAGGACCTCGCGGCGGGCCGGACGGTGACGATCGATGCGATCCGGGCGGAGTTCGGCTCGTCTTCGTGACCAGTGAGCCGTATCGAGTCGAGGCCACCGCCACTGCCCGTCGATGTCTGCGGCGGCTGCCTGCCCGAGAAGATCGTCGGAGCATGTGTCGAATTCATCGCAGGGCCGCTGGCGGGGCGGTCTCAACGGATCATCGCAACACTGCTGAAACGGTGTGGTGGTGAGCGGTCGGCTGAAAGCCTGGCCGTGGTCGCCCGCGACGCTGGAACGGAGCGTACCCACTCCTTTCCACTCTCAACATATAGCGCACTGGGGGGCTTGCGGCAAGACCCGGGTCGTGCCGCAGAATCACCTGCCGAGGCCAGAACCTGCGGAAATGGGAGTCGCGACATGCGTGTGTTGTTGTCGACGTATGGGTCGCGCGGGGACGTTGAACCGCTGGTTTTCATGATTGACGTGATCGTGGTCGGCGGCGGACCGACCGGCTTGATGCTGGCCAGCGAGTTGCGGCTGCACGGCGTGCGCGTGCTCGTGCTGGAGAAGGCGGCGGAGCCGACCGGGCATGCCCGTGCGCTCGGTCTGCACGTGCGCAGTGTGGAGGTGCTGGACCAGCGCGGTCTGCTGGAGCGGTTCCTTGCGCACGGCCGGCAGGTCGTGGCCGGCGGTTTCTTCGCCGGCATCACCAAGGCGTGGCCGGACCGGCTGGACACCGCACATTCGTACGTCCTCGGCATCCCGCAGAGCATCACCGAGCGCCTGCTGACCGAGCACGCCACCGAGCTCGGCGCCGAGATCCGGCGCGGCTGCGAACTGGTCGGGCTGAGCCAGGACGACCACGGGGTGACCGCCGGGCTGGCCGACGGCGCGCAGCTGCGCTCGCGCTACCTCGTCGGCTGCGACGGCGGCCGCAGTACGGTGCGCAAGCTGCTCGGTGTCGGCTTCCCCGGCGAGCCCACCAGGGTCGAGACGCTGCTGGGCGAGGTGGAGGTGGCCGTGGCACCGGGGACGCTGGCCGCCGTGGTGGCCGAAGTCCGCAAGACCCATGTTCGGTTCGGCACCATGCCCCTCGGGGACGGGGTGTACCGCCTCATCGTGCCCGCCGAGGGGGTGGCCGAGGACCGCACGGTCCCGCCGACCCTCGAAGAGTTCAAGCAGCGGCTGCGGGTGTTCGCCGGTACCGACTTCGGCGCGCACTCACCGCGCTGGCTCTCCCGCTTCGGCGACGCCACCCAGCTGGCCGAGCGCTACCGAACCGGCCGGGTGCTGCTGGCCGGCGACGCGGCGCACATCCACCCGCCGACCGGCGGGCAGGGGCTCAACCTCGGCATCCAGGACGCGTTCAACCTCGGCTGGAAACTGGCCGCCGAGGTTGGCGGCTGGGCACCGGAGGGGCTGCTGGACAGCTACCACACCGAACGGCACCTGGTGGCCGCCGACGTGTTGGACAACACCCGCGCGCAGACCGAGCTGCTGTCCCCCGAGCCGGGCCCCCGGTCAGTGCGCCGGCTGGTGTCGGAACTGATGGACTTCGAGGAGGTGAACCGGTACCTGATCGAGAAGATCACTGCGATCGGGGTCCGCTACAACGTCGGCGAGGGGCATGACCTGCTCGGCCGGCGCATGCGGGACGTGGGGCTGAAACGGGGGCGTCTCTACGGGCTGATGCACGGCGGCCGCGGGCTACTGCTCGACCAGACCGGCCGGCTTTCGGTGGCGGGCTGGGCGGATCGGGTCGACCACGTCGTCGACGTTAGCGAGGAACTGGACGTGCCCGCGGCGCTGCTGCGGCCGGACGGCCACGTGGCGTGGGCCGGTGAAGATCAGCAGGATCTGCTCGGCCGGCTGCCGAAGTGGTTCGGCGCGCCCGTCGGCTGAGCGCGCAGTTGTGGCCCGAAAGGGTGGGCCGTTGTGACGGGATGCGCGTCACCGCCGAGGACACCCCGGAAGCCGTGCGGCTCAAGGGCTCGCTGAAGGTCCTGGACGTGCTCGCGGCGGCGGTCGCCGATGAGAGCGAAACATTCCGTGGTTGCGACCTCATGTCGCAACCACGGAATGTTTCGCTCTCGTGAGGGGCTGGGCTGGTGGGCATTGAGGCGCCGTCGTACAAGGGGTTCCGCTACTCAGGGAAGATCATCAGTCACTGTGCGTGGCTGTATCACCGGTTCCCGCTCAGCCGAAATCAAGGGCGATCCGTAAGGCGAGTGAGATCTGCTCCATCTCCGAAGGCGTCGCGATACCGACAACCTCGGAAATTCGCGAGCGGACGACACGCTCGATGGTGGTGACAACGGCCCAGCCAAAGTCGCCGACGTGTGGAGCCAAGAGGCTCTCAGGGTCATGATTGACGATGTGCACGCCGAGGACTAGCTCTCGGTCTTCTGCCTCGTTGAGGATGTCAGCCGAGACAATCAGGCGAAGCCGGCTGATGCCAGGTCGAGGGATGACGGGCTCGTAACTTCGAATCTCTCCTCTGCGCACCGCAGGAGGGTACAGACCTCCTACGACGCCTCAGCCAGGGCACGCTCTGTCTCCTCGAGGCTCGCCTCGGCGTACCCGGCAGTCGATGTAGGCGAGGTACTCAGCGAGACGACAGCGTCCCGTAAGGCCAGGTCACGTAGCTGCGCAGCGGCGGCCGCAGAGACGGTGCCTCCGGTACGTGTGGCGCAGCGCCGTAGCCAGGCACGCGTTGGCGCGTCGACCTCAAGCTGTAGCTGCTCGGACATGGGCTCAGCGTACGGCACAGCGGTTACGAGACGAAGAGGTCCCACCCGGCCAGTAGTGTTGATCTATGCGTCACTCATGGCCGAGCTCTGTCAACTTGTTGGGTGTCGAGGGTGTTGCGCGGGTAGGACCCGAATACGCCAGAAAGGGGCCACAGTGACCGTTTCCTCTGGTCAGCGTGGAGTAAGGTCGGCTGAGACGGGCATGGCGACCGGCGATGATGCCTGCGCTCCCGAGGGTCAGCCCCGGGGCGTGCTGTGCATCGTGGCCTGGTCACGAGAGCGAAACATTCCGTGGTTGCGACCTCATGTCGCAACCACGGAATGTTTCGCTCTCTAGCGTGCCGTGCCCGGAACCGGGTGTGGTAGTCGCGCCAGGCCGGATAACCGAACGGGTATGGGGAAAGACGGTAGAGGACGCGGACGGCGTCGCAGGCTTCCCGGGCCACTTGCTCGGGTATCTGGACGTCACAGTCCAAGATCGTGTTGACTACCAGCGGCGCATCCGCGGCCTCGCTCAACGCCCTCATGCGCTCGGTCACGGCCGACCTCGGCACGATAGCTGGGCTATCGGTCGAGAGCTCTTGGTGAATCGCGGACAGCTCGCGCACCAGGCCCTCGACCTGGGGGATGGTGTGGGCGTCGGCGGCCTCCAGTTCCGCGCACGCATGGCCGAGTGCGTCCGGGCAGGTCATCGGCGCCCACAAGCTGCTGATCAACATCCCCTGGTCGAGCAGTCCTGCGAGCAACCCGTCGATCTGCTGCGCGGCGGCGGCCGGGAATTGATGGATGAGCAGTTTGCGGAGCGCACCGAAGTTCACGGGCTCACCGGCGGCCTTCAGCGCGGCGCGGACCGGTCGACTGTGGCGCACGGACACCTCGATCGGGGCCACTGCTTGGGGGACGCCGTCCGGTGCCGGACCCGGTGCCACGAACCGGTCCCCGCGCACACTCCCGGCGTCGTTGACGACCACGGACAGCCGTTCTAGCAGCTCAGGACACTGGTGCAGACGGGCGAGGACGTCGCCCAGCCAGGCCGCATCCGCCCGGACTGCCACCTGGTGCTCGCGGCCCCACCGCACCTCGGCCCTGGCCCCGATCCGGGCCAGGCCGACCCCGGCGAACAGGCCGAACGGGGTGGGGCGCCGCTACCAGCGCAGCATATAGGACGCAAGCGAGATCACGACCCGGCGAACCGTTCGGGCATCACGGTTCCCGAACGCCACCATGTCGTCAATCTGCCGGGACAACGCCGGGCTCGCCACCCCAGCGCTGCGCGAACCTCCTCGCGCTGCCACACCGCCGATAGCCACGCCAGCCCCTGCTGCGCGCTGTCCTCGCCGAACAAGTCCAGGTTTTCGGGCAGATCCAATCCGCCCGGGTCCGTGCTGGCACGCAGCAGCGCCGCACCAGCCCACCGGTACACCGCTGACGATCTGGCGGCCACGTCCTCGTCTCCCTCGACGCTGCGGCGGCACCCGTCAGGACGGGTCGTCCGCGAACGAGTTGCACGCGCTGGCGTCGTCCTCGCAGGTGTCGCCACAGTTGTCGTCAACGGATAGCGGCGGTCACCGCCTGCAGCCAGGAGATCGTGACCCGGCTGTGCTTCTTGTCGACGACCCGCCCCCCGGGCAGCTGGTCATCGGGAGTGCCAGCCGGGTAGACGCGGAACTGCGGGCCGGGTCCGCCGCGGTGTTCCCGCCCCCAGACCCGCAACTGCTCGGCCACCTCCTCGGCGAGATCGGCGGCGTCGGGACCGAAGGCGTGGACACCGAATTCCACGTCCGTCTCCTCAGCCGTGCCGCGCGTCGTGACGTAGGCGAAGTTCTCGCCGGAGACGGCGGCCGACGCGGCTGTGTGTCGGCCTGGCGGGGAGATCACGCCGGTGTTCAGTGTCCGGTCCACGATCACGCGACAGAACCCGGGCAACACCGTGGCAAGCCACATGTGTGTTGTGGCCCACAGCTCGAATCGCCTAATGGTGGCCCCGCTCCAGACCTCCACCCTCGGTGTGTCGAGCACCTTCTCCAGCAAGCTCGGGTCGACGGGGAGCTCGTCGTCGAAGCGCACGGTAACCTCGCCCCCGCGCAGCACCACCTGCGTGTCCTGGTGCGCCCCGGCGCCCTGCATCGGCACGAACCCGAACAACTGCGACGACCGGCTGACCAAGCACCCGTCCGCGTGCTCGAACGAGATCGTCCGTGACAGGCCCCGCACCTGCAACGGCACCACCAGGCGCCCCCCCTCGGCCAGCTGAGCCACCCACGCCGGCGGGACGTCCCATGCACCCGCGGTGACCAGGATCCGGTCGTAGGGGGCGTACTCGGGTACCCCGCCTTCGGCGTCGGCGAGCACGACAGTCACCCGCGAGTACCCGGCGTCGGCGAGCAGATGGCTGGCCCGGTCGGTGATGTCCTCGTCGATGTCAACGGTGATGACCTGGCCGGAGGGACCGACGAGCTCGGCCAGCAGTGCGGCGTTGTAGCCGCCGGAGCCGATCTCCAGGACCCGCATCCCGGCAGTGATCTCCGCCTGTTCCAGCATGTGCGCGTGGAGGTGCAGCGCGGACACCGAGCTGATCGGCCTCCCGTTCTCGTCCCGCTTGGTGACCACGCTGGTGTAGCCGTGGTAGACCTCGTCCAGGTTCACGCCCGGAGCGAACAGCTCCCGGGGGACCTTGCGCATCGCCGCCTCGACCGGCGCCGAGACGATCGTGCCCTTGGCGATGAGATCGTCGACGACCTGGTTGCGCAGCTGAGCAGCGCGATCAGAGCTGGCGGCCTGTTCATTCGTGATCGTGTCAGTCACAGAGGCTTTCCCCATTATCGTATGTTTCGATGGAGCCGGTGCGGGCGAGGCCTCGTCGGAAGTAGTCCGGCATTGCGCCGTACCGTATCAGTCCGGTCACCCTCTGACCCGAATCCCCGAGTAGTGGTGCGACTTCACGCAACGGCTGCCTTGGTGGGGCCTTGCTGTCACGGGTCTGACACGGCGGTTGTCATGTGTTGCCGTCTGTCGCCGTCTGCTCGCCAGACGTCATCGTTTCGGCCCGATGGGATTTAGAGTGGGCCGACCGATGAAGGGGGTAGCAGTGATGGAGGAGAAGTCGCCGAGGACGCGGCTGGAGCAGTTGCTACGGCAGCGGCACCTCACCGTGGAGGAGTTCCGGAAGCTCTACAACCGGATTGCCGAGGTCGATGTCAGCGATCGGCAGGCGTCTCGGTGGGTGAGCGGCCAGGTGCAGGGGCTGCCGCATCCGGCGGCGCGGGGCACACTGGAAACGTTGTTCAGTGAGCCGGTGGCGCGGCTGTTCGGCCCGCCCTACGGCATTGAGGCGCTGCGGCCGACGTGGCGCCGCGATGCGGCGGCACCGGGGCGGGGCAGCGTGCGGATGGACTGGGAAGGGCAGGTGGTCACCATGAGCGCCGACCGGGCTCGGGACTTCCTCGGCCGGATCGAGGCGTCCAACGTCGGAGCGGAGACGCTGGACCAGTTGACCGCCGACGTGCGCCGGCTGGTCATCACCTCTCAGCAGCCCTTGCCAAGCCACCTGGTTGAATTGGTGGCAACCCAGGATCGGGCCTTCACCTTGCTGGAAGGGCGCCAACGTCCAGAGCAGACCCGGGACCTGTACCTGCTCGCCGGGATCACCTGCGGGCTGATGGCGTGCGTGTCGCAGGATCTCGGTGCCCCTCATGACGCGATGACGCAGGCTCGCACCGGCTACGCCTGCGCGGACAACGCCGGCCACGATGGGCTGCGCGCCTGGACTCGCGGCATCCAATCATTGATCACCTACTATTCCGGGCGGTGGGAGGACTCGCTGCGCTACGCCCAGTCCGGGGCGCAGGCCGCAGCGCGCAGCCGGGGCACCGCTGGAATCTGGCTGGTCAGCGGCGAGGCACGAGCGCTCGCCGCGCTCAACCGGCTTGACGAGGCTGAGGCTGTTCTGGCTCGCGCCACCGAAGCGCGGGAGCGGGTGGAACCCGACGAGTTGGACAGTGTCGGCGGGTTGTGCTCCTTCAGCCGGCCCCGTCAGCTCAGCTACGCCGCCGCTGCCTTCTCCTGGGGTGGCACGGCTGAGGCGACCCGCGCCGAGCGGCTCGCCCTCGACACGCTGGACGCCTACGCCGTAGCACCGGCCCAGGACCGTGCTTTCGCCGACGTGCCGATCGTCCGCAGCGTGCTGGCTCTGGCCCGGGTGTCTCAAGGCCAGGTCGATGGCGCGGCGGAAGCGCTGGCACCGGTGCTCGACCTACCGCCATCCCAGCGCATCCATCAGATCGTGACCTCGGTGGAGCGGGTGCGGACCGCGCTCAGTGCCAGCACCGATCCCGGCCGGGACGCCATCGAACTGGCCGGTGCGATCGAGGGCTGGACCGCCGAGCGTCTGACACAGCCCTGATAACCGGGACTCTGAACCAGGGACGGCCCCGATGACGCGAACGGGGCATGAGCTGTTTCGCGCATGCCGCGAGCCGAACTGAAGGTGAGGGACTTCACGAGAGCGGGAAAAACTGGGGGAGGCTACGCGGCGAGGTCGTGCCGGTCGGTTGTGGTGTGGGTGAAGCTGGGGTACCAGCGGTGGAAGTCGTGGGTGAGGTCGTTGTTGAGGATTCGGGTGCGGATCTGGAGCAGCAGGTGGGCGCCGCGGGGGGTCCAGCGCATGTGTTGTTTTTTGACCATGCGTGTGCTGATGATCTGGTTGACGGTGGACTCGACGAACGCGGTGGAGATGGCTTCACGGCCCGGTGCTCCCGAACGTGTCCCCAGCCGCAAACTAGGCTGTTGTCCCTGGTCAGCGGTGCGCGAGAGACCACTCCAGGGACTGGTCGTGCCACGGACCAGCACTCAAGTCCAACGTCTTGACCTGCGGGAACACTCTACCTTGCGGCTGGGGACACGTTCGGGAGCACCGGGCC
>JBOHFR010000086.1:0-18059 GCA_050699715.1 Pseudonocardiaceae bacterium | reverse complement strand
GAAAGTGACACGACATGTCACTTTCGGCACCCAAACAGTGATCATGACCGTGGTGCCGCCCTGATGTGGGCCACCACTGCCTGCGGGCGGGACGTTGCTCGCCCGCGCCGTGAGGTAGCGCCCGGTTGGTGGGGTCATGGGTGTGCGCACCACCCGAGCTGGTGGTGCGCAGGCGGGGCGATGGGCAGATGGTGGCTCACCGCCTGCGAGCGCCGTATCGATCGACGTTCATGACCTAACTTCAGGAGGTCTGGGGCCTCGCCTGTCCGCTGTCCGACCGGGTCGGTGGCCTCGGCGGTACTGGGTCGAACAGGCCGGATCGCCAGATTGTCGGTGGGTCCCGATAGCGTGCGCCTCGTCACCAACGAGAGGGGCGAGGATGTCCGTCGGTCTTGTGGAGCACCCGGGGCGCAGTGCCGAGGTGCAGGCGCTGTACGCGCCGCTGCTCGAGCGCCTGGCCCGCACGTCGGCGGTGGATCCGAGCCGGTCGGCGCTGGTCGATGAAGCGACAGAGGTGTGGAGCCGGCCGGGGTTCGACACGGTCCTCTCGGCGTCGCGCCTGAGTTTCACCCCGTTCGACTACCAGCTCGCCACGATGCAGACGGTGCTGCGCCGGATGCGGGGGCGGGCGATCCTGGCTGACGAGGTCGGTCTCGGCAAGACGATCGAGGCTGGGCTGGTGCTCTCGGAGCTGCGGATGCGGGGGCTGGCCGACCGGGCGCTGGTCATCACGCCGGCCGGGTTGGTGGGCCAGTGGCGTGAGGAGCTGGAGCGCAAGTTCGCCCTGCCCACCACGATCGCGGCTCGCGGCGGCTGGGAGTCCAGCGCGGAGTGCCCGGTGGTGCTGGCGTCGCTGGCCGCGGCCCGGCGTGACCCGCTCAAATCGGCGGTCATCGACGAGCGCTGGGACGTGGTGATCGTTGATGAGGCTCACCGCTTGCGCAACCCGGCCAGTGCTTCGGGGAAGCTGGCCCGCGCGCTGCGCACCCGGTACCTGCTGCTGCTGACCGCCACCCCGGTGGAGAACCGGTTGCAGGATCTCTACGAGCTGGTCAACCTCGTCGCGCCCGGCGTGCTCGGCACGGCCGAGCAGTTCCGCCGCACGCACGGCTCGCCTGACTCCGGGGTCGAGGCCCTGCGCAACGTCGCGGCGTTGCGCGCCCGCACCCGCCAGATCATGGTGCGACACCGGCGCAGCGAGGTGGCGGTGCTGCTGCCCCAGCGGTTGGCTGAGACCGTCCTGGTCACCCCGTGTGACGCGGAGCGCTCGCTGTACCGCGAACTCACCGCCCGGATCCGTAGCGCTGCTCTCGGCGCGGGCCCGACCCAACGGCTGACGCTGCGCAGCCTGACCCGGTTGGCCGGTTCCAGCCCGGCCGCGGCCGCACCCACTCTCGACAAGGCCGGGTGGCACGATCTCGCCGATCGCGCCCGGGCGATCGAACGACCCCGCAAGACCGACGAGCTGCTCTCCCGGCTGCGCACCCACGTCGAGCGCGGGGAGAAGGTGCTGGTGTTCACCGCGTTCCGGCACACGCTCGACGCGATCGCCGCGGAGGTGGCCGCAGCCGGCATCCCGGCGGCCTGCTACCACGGCAGCCTGTCCCGGCGGGACAAGGACGCCGTAGTCGCGGCGTTTGCGGGCGACGTGCCGGTCCTGCTGTCCACTGAGTCGGCCGGCGAGGGCCGCAACCTGCAGTTCTGCCACGTCATGATCAACATGGATCTGCCGTGGAACCCGATGCAGATCGAGCAGCGTCTCGGCCGGCTGCACCGGGTGGGGCAGCAGCACGACGTGCTGCTCGCCAACCTGGTGTCTCGGGGCACCATCGAGGAGCGCATCTTGCACGTGCTGGAGTCGAAGATCAACCTCTTCGAGCTGGTCGTTGGGGAGCTGGACATGATCCTGGGCCGGATCACCGACGACTTCGACTTCGAGTCCTCGGTGTTCACCGCGTATGTCACCGCCGCCGACGACGCCGAGTTCGCTGCCTCGCTCGACGGTCTGGGTGCTGACCTGGCCCGCGCCCGCAGCGACTATCTGCGCACCCGGGGTGCGGTCGACCAGCTGGTAGGGGAGGACTGAGCATGGATCCTGGCCTGCGGTTCTGGCTGCGCTACGTCGATGACCAGGGTGGGCTCACCGAGCCGGCGGGGGACGGCACGCTCGTGGTGCTGCCGCCCGCGGTGGCCGCCGAGTTCGACCTGCCCGACGAGCTGATGGTGACCTCCGACCCCGACGTCGCTCGCGAGGACGGCACCGTGCTGCTCGCCACGGGGCATCCGGTGCTGGTCCGGGCCGCCGACGCGACGCTGACCGGTGGCGACGTCGGGGTGATCGCGCTGGCCGCTGCGAGCACCCCGGCCCCGGGTGCTGACTACCTGCAGGACCGGGTCCGGGATCAGTTCCCGGTGGAGCACGGGCGGATCGACGTCGCCGGCCTGCCCACTCGGGTCACCCGCCCGGTGCTGCGGGTCGGCGCGCTGGTCACGTACACCGTGTCCGCCGAGGAGTGCTACCAGGAACGGCTGGAGTGCTGGGTCGACGCGCGCTCGGGGCTGCCGCTGGGCGAGGACGACGTGGCCCGGTTGCGGCGCGCCCCGCGTGCCCTCGACACCAGCGCCGGAGCCGTGCCCGCATCGCTGCTCGCCACCGTCGGCGCGGCGCTGGAGCACGCGCACCGCACCCTCGACGCCGCGGCCGACCGACGCCGGAGCACGCTGGCGGCTCAGGCCTCGGAGGCTCATGGGCAGGAGCGCGCTCGCGCCCGTGCCTACTACGACGACGCGCTGAGCTCGCTGGAGCGCCGCCGCGCCACGGCGCAGACCGACCGGGCCGAGCTGCTCGCGGCCCGCGCCGCGAGCACCCGCGAGGAGCGGGCCCGACGGTTGCTGGAGATCGACGAGAAGTACCAGGCCCGCCACGACATCCGCCCGTTCCGGCTGCACGCCGTCCTGGTGCCGGGATGGCGGGTGCCGGTCGACGTTAGGAGGGGAGCACGGCGCTATCCGTTCGCGTTCGACTGGCTCCCCGCGCTGGGCGCCTGCGCCAACGAGCGCTGCCCGCACTGCGGCGCGACCACTGCGCTATCGGCGAGCAAAACCCGGCTCGGCTGCGTGAGCTGCCTGCCCAGCTCGGCCCTGCACGCCGTGCCCGCCTCGGCGTGAGACACTGAGCTATGATGTGACCACTAGACTGAGCGAGGTGGTCACATGGATGTGGGAGTGCGGGAGCTCAAAGAGCGGCTATCGGAGTACCTAGAGCGAGCGGCCAGGGGTGAGCACCTCACCGTCACCGAGCGTGGCCGCCCCAAGGCGGTTCTCGGGCCTCTGCCTGGCGGCGACAACCTGGCGCGCGGCATCGCAGAGGGCTGGATCACGCCGCCACGATCACCCGGTCCCGTCCCGTCGCCCCCAGCTCGGGTCAGGGCATCGTCGTCCGTGCGGGACATGCTCGACGAAGACCGGGCCGAGGAGTGACGCTCTACCTCGACTCGAGCGCGCTGCTCAAGCGCTACATCGAAGAGCCGGATAGCTCGCAGTTCACCACGATTCTGAGCAGCGACGAGGGCTGGTTGACCTGCCGGATCACGTGGGTTGAGGTCTGGCGCAACCTCGGCAGGCGGCTGACCGGGGCAGATGCGCCCGTCGCTCGCGACGCTTTCCGAGCCGACTGGGCGCACCTGGCCGTCGTCGAGATCGACGCCGTGCTCGCCGAGGCCTCCGGTCGGATCGCCGATCTCACCGGAAGCCGCAGCCTCGACGCAGTGCACCTGGCGGCGATGCAGCGTGCCGGGCCCTCCGGTATCACGTTGGTGACGGCGGACCTGAGGCAGGCCCAAGCCGCCAGGTCGATGGGATGGTCCGTGCTCGGGGCGTGACGGCGGTCACCCCGGCTGGTGGCCCACGGTGACCGCCGTCGCGTTTCTCGTTGTCGTGGTGGACGGCTGGGGAGCGGTCTCGGAGAGCGGGGAGTTGGTCGCCTTCTTGACCGACTCGAGGATCGCCAGCCCCTGGCTGACCAGCCCGGCCGCGATCTCGCTGAGGCCTTCCGCGCCGTTGAGGATGTTGACGTTGGCGCCATGGAGTCCCAGCGCCGCCTGCTTCACGATCTCGGGTAGCTGGTCAATGAGCATCCGGTCGAGGGCGACCCGATCGTTGGACGCTGCGGCCTCGGCCTGGATCCGCATTTTCTCCGCGTCGGCCAGCGCCAGGATGCGCACTCGCTCGGCCTCGGCCTCCGCTGGATCGCCGCGTTGTGCGGGGCCGCCATCGCCGCGATGTAGCCGAGGTTCATGTCATCAATGGACTGGATCTGCAACGAGTCGACGCTCAGGCCGAGGGTCGCCATCTCGGCCTTGGAGCCGTCGAGCACCTCAACGGCCAGTTTCTGACGTTCAGTGACGATCTCCTCGACAGTCATCGAGCCGATGATCGAGCGCAGATGGCCGGCGAAGATCCGGCCGGTGAGAACCGACATCTGGTCCTGGTCGGACAGGAAGCGCCGCGCTGCGTTGACGATGCTCTCGTCGTCGTTGCCAACCTTGAACGCGATGACCGCGCAGACGTTGAGCGCGATGGCCTGTCGTGTCACGCACGCCTCTTGGACCTCGGCCTCGCACATGGCCAGGGTCAGGAAGCGCACCTTGCGGACGAAGGGCAGCACGAACGCCCCGTGGCCGGTGACGACCCGGAATGGTGAGCCGCCGGCCCTGCTCTTCCCGCCGGAGATCAACATGGCCTCGTCGGGTGCGGGAACTCGATAACCGAACATCGCGCGCCTCCTCTAGCCGAGCATCTCGACGGTGGACGCTAGGGGGTCCGACCAGGCGACGACGCCCACCGTCCGGCCGCTACGGGACTCCACGACGAGCACGGTCGCCCCCGTCGGTAACGCCTCGTCCGACCAGGCCAGGTAGGTCTCCGAGCCACCGCGGATGCTCACCCGCGCCTCACCCGGCCCGCCCGGTCCCCGAGTGGCGACGGTCAGCACACCGAGGCGGCCCACGACGGACGGGTCAGGGCTCACCGAACACCGACCTTTCGGTCATCCAATCCAATACTCGCACGCTACGCCGAGGCGGCAGTAGCCTCCGTGATCTGGCTGATGGTGGGGTTGGTCAGCACCGAACCATCCGGCAGCAGCATGGTCGGCACGGTCTGGTTGCCTCCGTTGGCGCCTGCCACGAATGCGGCGGCTGCTGCGTCGTGCTCGATGTCAACTTCGCGGAAGCTGATGCCGGCACGGTCCAGTTGTGCCTTGAGTCGCCGGCAGTGGCCGCACCACACGGTTGTGTACATCGTCAGTTCGCTCACGCTCGGTGCCAACAGTCCAGGCCTGCGCGGTGTTCCTGTCAACGCGCAGTGCGAGTATCACTGCATCTGCCCGACAAGGATGAACGAGGTGTCGATACCTGGTGGTGTCGAGGTTCTGCGACCCGCAGATGCATCTGCACCCGGACAAGGTATCCAACCTGGAGATGGGCTACCTGAGTTATCTGTGGAACTCGGTCAAGTGCGGTTTGTCATCGACGAGAATACCCTCGCTGTCGGCAAGGTCATGCAGCAGCTGCGCGATGACGTCGCCTACGTCGGTGACCTGCTCATCTCGGACCTCATCCCGCGCCGGTCCCTTGACAAGCATTGGATACCGGTCGTGGCTGCACATGGCTGGGCCGCTATCACGAACGATTCCAGACTGAGGACTGCGCCGCCGAGATTCTCCGCTACTTGCCCTACCCGCCACATGGAGGTCGGTATGCCAGGCCGGGCAGGTATTGATCCCACTCACTCTTGGTGATAGTGGGGGTGATGGTACAGATTCGAGCTGTGACACTGTCCACGTTGGTGTCCCACAGCCGTGCGGTGTCATCGGCGCTGCCGGTGGCCAGGATGTGCATGTCAGGGCTGAAGGCCACACCGGTAACGAAGCTGGTATGGCTGGTTAGTCGGGTGGCGTAGGGGCTAGCGGCAATACTGAGCAGACTGCTGCGAGCGTCCGTGGTGGGGACGAGCCGGTAGGCGGTGAGGCTGAGTTGGGCGGCCAGGGCCGGATTGGTGGCGCGAAGCTCCAGGGCTTGCCCAGCGACTTGCCGCGACACCGCGACATCCCGTTGTTGGTTCGCGACATTCCGCTGAAAGAATGCGAAGCTAGCTGCAACCACAGCGAAAACGAGCAGTACCGACAAGACGGTGGAGGCACGCCCTCGTCGGTAGCGATCCCGACGGATGCTGGTGTGCAGGAAGGCCCGCGCTGTCGAGCTGAGTTCGACACGATCGGTAACCAGGTCGCGGGCTTGGCGATGAGCACCGGTATCAGCTAGGGCTGTGGCAAGTTGCCCACGTTCCCACAACCGGTCGGGTGAACGACCATTATCGTTCCATTCGGTGGTGGCCTGCTCGATCGCCCGACGGGCCCGCAGCGCCGAGACATTCTCCTCAATCGCTTGGGCCAGAGGGCCCAGGCGGACAGGAACGCCTCGTGGGCCACCCCGACGACCACGTTGCCGTGGTCGGTGTCGGTGGTCAACAGCCGCCGCCTGATAAAGGCGTCCACCTCGTGGGTCACCGGTTCGGGCAACTCATTCCGGGGGATCCGCCACCGGGTGGGTCGGCCTTGCTCGTCCACGGTGACCAACCGCAACAACCCAGCGATAACATCCTCACTGCGGCGCCCACTGGTCGCACTCGCCTCGGTCAGGGCCGTATCGGCCTGGCGAGTGAGGGCACCCTGCACCCCTCCGAGCTGCTCATACCGTTGCGGGGAGAGCTGACCACCTCGGCTGACTCCCTCGGCGAGTTGGGCCAGGGTGAAGGCCAGCAGCGGCAGCGCATCCCCACTGTCGGTGTCGGTCACCAAGCGGGCTACCAGGTCAGGCTCGACGGCGATCCCGGCTAGCTTGGCTGGGCCCTCAATCACGGCGCTCAGTGCCTCGCGGCGCAGCGGCCGCAGCGTTTCGGTCCGAGTCGGCAACACCGCCAGGTCCACGTCGATCAGGAGCTGGTCCAGAAATTCCGGTCGCAGGGTGGCGACCATCTGCACCGGAGAGCCCAGCACCGGTCCCAGCAGTTGGGCGAAGTGGGCTCGCTGGGCGGGGGGTGTCTGGGTGAGCAGTTCCTCGAACTGATCCACCACCACTAGCAGCCGCCGGGCCCGGGCGGCCAGCAGCAGCTCATCCGCCGACCCCCGCAGACCACCGTGATCAAGCCGGTGCCGGGTCTCAGCCACTGTCCAGCCCAGTCCCCGCTGCTGGGCTGCGGTGGCCAGTTCCCGTGCCAACCCGGCCACCGGGTCAGCACCGGGCAGTATCGGTGCCAGTGTCATCCAACCCGGCTCCTTGGCTACCACGTGCAGCAACCCGGCCCGCACCAACGAGGACTTGCCACACCCCGAAGGCCCCACCACGACAAGGACCGCGTGCTCGGCGTGCTCGGCGGGGGACCGCAAGAGCCCGACCAGCTTGTCCACTTCGCCACTGCGGCCGAAAAACACCCGATGGTCCTCGACATCAAACGAGCGCAGTCCCGGAAACGGCGACCGATCATCTGGCCACCCCCACCCCCCGGCAGCATCCACCCGACGCAACGCCTCCACCAGCGCCGCTCGTCCCCCGCCGGGGTCCTGGGTGAAGTCGGCATACTGGGCGGATGTCAGCAGCGGGTGATCCATTCCCGGCTCGGCCCGCACTGGTAATACCCGACTACCCCGGGACAGGGCAATGCCGACCTCGGCCGAGCACCAGGTCGATCGCACGGCGGCCTGGGTGACCACGCAGACCACCGCGTCGGCCCAGCGCAGCCGTTCATGCAGCCGCTGCTCCCACTGCTCACCGACCGGAATCCCATCACGCAGATCCTGATCCAGGAACACCTCGTGGCCTTCACTCACCAGCCACTGGTGCAGCTGACCAGCACGCTCTCGGTCCTCGCTGGCATGGCTGAGGAATACCCTGGCCACCACACCTCCCGAGCTCTTGAGCTAGGACGAGAAAAGTTGCCAATCAGGTGGGTGTCATCAATTTCCTACTCAAATTAATACTTTTTTCGATCCTTTCACATCTGGGTGTCACCTGAATGTCGTAACATTCGACACTGAAGAGCTACGAAAATCATACTTAGTGTTATCTTTTCTGTGCTCACTGAAAGTGGTGACACGGTTCGGTTACACGCAGTTCGGTGGGGTCGGACCGCATCGAACTTCCGCCATGGACGTGCTCACGACATCTCGTTTCGCGGTGTTTGTAGCACGTCGCAGAATGCTTACAAGGGCGTAAAAATTTCCGAGGGTAAGGATAACGACACTGACGGTGTCCGGGTGGCAGATGTTTTGACAGTAGGAAGAAGGCGAGGTGGACACCGCCTTGGTCGGCCGCTATTATCAGGGCTTCGCCCACCACGTGGTTGCCATCGTACGGCAGTTCTGCTCCGTGGTCACCAGGCGGACACCCGAGCCCACTGCTGTGGGATGGTCTGCGGCTTGCGACCTTGCTCACCATGACGATGGACGTTCAACTCGGGTTTGGGCCCACTGTGCCGCTACCCACGAGGGTCGTTGAACGCGTTGCGGAGACAACTGGAGTCACTGATGCTTACGTGGTCGATGATGTTGTGGCGTCATCCATGGCCGCACGGCAGGATCACCTGCGGGCAGGTCATGGAGGCCGATGGGGTGGTGTTCGATGGCCAGCGGCGGCGGGTGCTGGTTGATGGCTATTTGGTGCACCTTCCAGCCCGCGAGGCCGCCGTGCTTGGTGTCCTCATGGCTCGCCCTGGTCAGCTCGTGTACCGCCCCGCGCTGGTGAATGCGGGATGGGGCACCCAGCGAGCACATCACAGCGTCGTGGATCGGCTGATGCGCCGGTTACGTCGTCGACTACAGCCCAGCCCGCTGTCTCCCGCCCGGCTTCGCCGCGTCGGCGACACCGGCTACATCTTCGGTTCGATGCCCTAAGGGCCCGGCTCGCGGTCAGCTAGGCGCTCTCCAGGACTGGTGCGCAGTGCGATAACACCCGGCGTGGGGTCGCCAGCAGTGTCGGTCATCGGTGCCAGAATCAGGTCATGATCAGCAACGACGACCGTTTTGTGGTGCCGCTCTACTCGGCGGTCGAAGCAGCCCGTCACCTCGACGTCCCCGCATCGACGTTCCGGACCTGGGCACGTGGCTACCGGAACGTGCGGAGGGGGCGGCCTCCTGTGGTCGGCGATCCCATCGTCACCACCGTGCCCATTGACAGCGGGGCTTCCATCCCGTTCATCGGTCTCGCCGAGAGCTACGTACTCGCCGCTATTCGTCGAGCTGGTGTACCGCTTCAACGTATCCGGCCTGCCCTTGATCGCCTTCGTGATGAGCTCGGGATCGAGCATGTCCTCGCTTCTCGCAAGCTCTTCACCGACGGCGCTGAAGTGCTCTACGACTACGCCGAACACGAGGGCGACACCCCCGAGGCTCAAAGCGCTCGCGAGCTCGTCGTCGTTCGGAACGACCAACGAGTGTTCAACGAGTACGGCGTACCCGAGGCAGACCTCCTGGACGTTGTGCGTGTCCACACCGACGCCGCCTAGCGGCCACAGCGGTCGCTCAACCTTCTTCATCGACCGGGACCTCGGACGACATGTTTTTCCCGAAGGCCTGCGCCAAGCTGGGCTCATCGTCGTGACCCTCGCCGAGTACTACAGCCTCCCTCGTGACCAAGAGATCGCCGATCATCAGTGGATGTTGGAAGCTGTCCGCCGCCCGCCTAACAGCTCTGCTGTCGAGTTCGGGAACCCCAGCGCAGGCGCCAGTTCCGCACGAGGGGTCTACAACGCCGATGTGGCCTGGAGAGCGGGTGCGCCGCCCAGACTGTCGTCGCGCCAGCGGTGGTGGGTGGGTGAAGCGGGCATGCTCACTTCATTTCGGGGGTGGTGGCCGGCTGGCCGTCGGGAGCGGGTGCGTCGGGGGAGCGCGGGCTCAACCAACGGACCAGCCGGCGATGGAAGGGGGCGTTGCCCCGTGGACTGGGATCTGCGCGGGATCAGGGCGCGGTTCGCCCGCGGCTGCGGGTGGCACGTCGGTGTCGCGAGGATCCGGGCGGGCTCGCACGGTCAGGCCGGATCGGGGTGGTGTGCCTGGTGTCCTGCGTGCGAGCACGTTGGGTGAGAGCAGGCTGGCGGCTCCGAGCTCGCGCGCCAGGTGAGACAGTGCCTCATCGGGGTGGTGCAGCAGCCAGTCGCTGGCCTTGAGGTGGATCTGGCACGGCCGGGGTCGCAGCCACCTGAGCACACCGGGGCAGGACCAGCAGCGGCCCCGCTCATCAAGGGGGTGCTCGAGCAGCAGCAGGTACAGCACGGCACTGGCCCGGTACCGAAGTGAGCCGATCTTCTCGAGGGCGCTGGGTCCGGCTTGCAGGGTCTCCCGTAGGGCGTCACGGATGAGTCGATGATTGGTCTGCTCAACGGTCCGACTCGTGTCTTCCGTGTTGGCATTGTATTCAGGCTGAGCCTGTCCTGGTGGAACGTCGGTCCTCGGATGTTCCGTTCCGGGTGTTGTTCTCACTCCTCATTCTCCCGATATTTGCCGCGATGTCGAACGCCTCGAAGGTCATCTTGACGGAAATCAAGGACAAAGAAAACAGCGGAACCGCCGCAAAACCGCCGCAGTGAGGCCGCTGGGTGGCGATTGACCTATGCCCATGAGTAGCCACTATCGTGAGGATGCCTCCGGACGTTACCGGGAAGGAAGAGGGGGATGAACCATGTCAGGTAAGCGGCTCGGCTTGGTTGTTGCGCGCAAGGCCGCCGGTCTGAGCCAGGAGCGCCTGGCCGAACAGCTGGACGTCGAGCGCTCGACGGTGCAGCGGTGGGAGGCGGGCCAGAGCACGCCCCAGCCATGGCTGCGGCCGATGCTGGCCGAGGCACTGGGCATCTCGCCTGCTCAGCTGGCTGCGCTGCTGGAAGATCGGGCCTGCTCGGATGGCCAGTCCCGAGCCACGCCAGACTTCCCGACTGCACCTCGGTGCTGGCATACTGGTGGTGATCAGCACACAGGCAGGAGTGATCTGCTGCCATTCCCGCCGGGAGGTGATATTACGGACCGCAGGCAGGCTTTGACGCTGATGGGAACCTCCACCGTAGGGGTGGGAGCGGCGCACGCTGGCTTTGATCCGTTTACGCAGTCGGCTGTGGAGGCCATGGAGTTCACCCGCCGTGCCGAGGCCAGTGAACTCGGCCCGAGGACACTGGAGCATCTCGACTTTGTGGTCTCTGACCTGGCAGCCATCTTTCCCCGCACACCGCCGGGCGAACTCTTCGGCAAAGTCCGCTGGTACCGCCATCAGGTCGAGGATCTTCTTGCTGGGCAGCACACGCTACGCGAGGGAAGGGAGCTGTACCGCCACGCCGGCTCATTGAGCGTTCTCCTGGCCTGGCTGTCGAACGACCTCGGTGATCCCGTGACGGCCGAGGCGCATTGCCTTGACGCGTGGGAGCATGGCCGGCAAGCAGAAGACCATGAGATCTGCGCCTGGGCCATGGATGCCAAAGCCACCACTTTCAAGTACAGTAATCAGCCTTCCGCGTCTAAAGACGCAGCCGAGCGTGGCCTCAAACAAGCGCCCCGGGGCAGCGCCGCAGCGGTGCGGGTAAGCGCTCAGCTTGTTCGGGCTTGTGCCAAACTGGGTCGGGCGGACCAGGTTCAGGACGTCCTGAAAGACGCCCACACGAGATTTGACCAGCTTGACCACCAGGGTTCCGGGCTGTTCTCGGTTGATTCTGGACGGTTGGCGTCCTACGCGGCTTCTTCCTACATTTCGCTCGGCCAGCCCGACAGGGCCATGTCGTACGCCCAAGAAGCCCTTGCCTTCTATCGTGGTGTCGACCTAGCTGAGCGCTCGCCAACCAGAGAGACCATTGCTCGACTCGACCTTGCGCAAGCGCAAGTCGCACTGGGACAACCCGACGATGCGGCCGAACAAATAGCGCAAGCGCTCAGCTCGGAGCGTATTACGGCACCTGTCGTCAGGGAGCTGGGTGGCCTGACGGTGCGTATGCAACGCAAATATCCTCAACTGGGGACGACGAAAGAATTGGTTGCTCGACACAGTGAGATGGTTGCTAGGCTGAGTCACCCTGAGTTGTCGAACCTGTGAGCTGGTGAAACAGCTGAGCGGACAGGTCATCGCGGTTGGTCTCTGTCACGGTTATCAACGTGATCTCGGGGCGGCGATTCAACGCATCGGTCACCGGATGCTCATGCACGTGAACCGTGCAGTAGTGGCCCACTGAGCCCTTATTCCTGTACCGTGGGTGACGCGGTGGACACAGAGTAAGGCGTTACTCCACCGCAGTCAGATTCGTTTATCCCCGCGTCACCGGCCCGATAGAGTTGGAATCATCTCCAGTCGCGGTGGGTACCTAATCAACAATCGCGCTGAGCGACATCAAGGGTGACAGTTAAAATGCGTCAATGATAGCTGATTCATCATTATGTGTTCGCCAGTAAGCTCCCCAGTGGACGAACAGCGTCACATCCGGAATATTTGGGATTTGGTCGTCGTATAGCACCACCGATGCGGCATCGGATGCACAATATCTTGACGAACAAGCGAAACTGCTCGTCTACGGTTCGAGACATGTAGACGGAGTCGAATTGCTGCAACGCTGAGCGTAGACAATCTGCTTGCAGGGTCATATCCTGGTTATAATATTCGTCGTGATCCGCGACTGCGTGAACTGCCAGGACTTGCGGTGAGTACATCGTAGCACCCAAAGCGTTTAGCCTAGCTGGCGCCGTCACTTCGCCATCAAAAAATACCTGATGACGTCTGCAACGAATCTTTCGCAAACGATTCTCTTTCGGCTCAAATTTATTTATTGCAGCGATGTCAGCGGGGGTCACCTCGCCAATTAAGGACCGCTTGGCCGACAGTACCGCTCCGATCTGAGTATACTGCAAACGCGACCTTACGAATGGCTCAATGTTGAAACCGTGCGGCGCGACGAAGTCCCGCCAGTCAAACACCGAGATCCCCTGTTGTAAGCATTCTTTGAACCGATGCGCAACTTCTTTTTCAACAAATGGGAACCGTGCCCGCTCAAGGAGGCTCTTCTTTGACATGAAGATGTCCCGAGTATTGCGAAGTCCATCGATCCCTAAATGCTCAGTACTGATGTTGAGCATAACCCCAACCGTGGGCTCAAGTAAAGCTGTTAACTCCGCGATGTGCCACTGGTGGAACATCGCATACGCCATGACAATATATCGGTGGTCCCGCTCTAGCTGGTTTATTACTATCTCAAACAAACTTAGAGGGGTGATTCGTTTCGCGTAAACTCGCAGAGTCTTCCCGTATCGCGAGAAAATATCTTCGAGAAGGGCGACGCAAGTTGTCTTGCCAACGGATCCGGTGACACCCAAGACAATGGGCGCCACCACGCTAATTACATGGCGATGTAATAGCTTTAAGAAATTCCCCACATCTGGGACGAGTATGCATCGGTTGCTCGTCAACCCCGCGACTTGGCCACTCTCAGTGAACACCACCCAATCGCGATGTTGTGAGCTTACCTCACCCACTTTTGTAGATCTGTCGAATCTGGCACCATACCAAGGCAGATCCTCCGCTGTTGTAGATTTCGTAACACACCACAACACCCTCGAATCCGGTGAGATATCAGGCTTAGTCGAAAAATCAACGATGTCCACATAGTCAAATTCTCGCTCTGCGCAGCGAATTTCAGCCGAAGGCTCTACCGCAAGGATTTCGTCGGTTGTTATTTTCACCGCTGCGCCCTCGGTGGATCCAGGAAATCGGCAATATGCTTCGCTATTTCTTCGGGATGGGTGCCACCGATGTCGTGAGTGCCGTCCGGGATGATGAGTGATAACGACCGCGCTGCTGGAGTGCGAGAAAACAAAATCTCCGGCGGTGTAGCGGTGTCTTCGCTGCCGAATACGCAAGTGATCGGGAAATTGGTGTCTATTAACTGGGCAAGTTCACCCGACAGGTCCACTGAAACAATATTTCGATACGTCGCTTGCAAGAATGGTGTGCCGTGTATCACGTGAGGATTCTTGGTCACGCGAGTCAAGTAGAGCTTCCGTAGAAAATGAATCGCCCGATTCATCCGGAGAAGCTTCAATATGTTGGCGAGAGTAGTAAGAGCCTTGTTCGGCGGCTTTCCATAAGCCCTGGCGATCGCGGGCGACAGCAGTACGAGCGACACTGAAGAATTTCGATGAAGGTACTGCCAGTGCGTTGCCACGGCGCACCCAAAGGAATAGCCGATAACTGCGGAATAACGCCCATTGATGATCTCTTTTTGAAGCCAATCGGCATAGTCATTGAGAGTCCAAGACCCCGTGCGATAGGCGTCGTTGCAACCAAATCCGGGTAAGCTCGGATAATTGACATCGTAACGCTCCCGCAGCTTCACCATCAACTCTTTTCGGTTTTGCCATTGATCTTCAGGTTTAAATGCCGGATATTTCTCCCAATCCCAGCCGTGCAGCAGTAAAACCCTAGTCATGACCGACACTTCTCCTGCATGTCACGTGACCTCGATGGACAACTTCCGACGTACCCTAGTGAACTGCGCACTGTTGACTCCACACAGGTCCATAGACGACCATCGATGACCGCCCTAGCCGGAAGGTCGTCCCGCCTGCGTTGTGATCAGCCGATGATCACAACGCGGCGAACAGGAACCGGAGCGCCGCGTTCATCCACTGGGCGCCCTGGGTGCTGATCGTGCGGGGAAAGCGGGCGTACACCCGGGCCAGGTGGTATGCCCGATCATCCCGGCGCGCGGAGTCGGCGGCCGGGATGTACCCCGGCCCCGCCGTGGATGGGGTCCGGCCGCCCCACCTCGCGGAATTCGCGGACAGGAAGGCGGGTGGCCCGGCCCAGCATGTCCCGGTAGCGCGCCACGGCGTGTCGTCCAGCAGTCCAGTCAACATATCGGGTCGCCTCAACGTTGCTTACGACTCCAATGCGGCTCTACGCTATGTCCCGGCAACGCAAGCGATCCGCGCTCAAAAACTTCGTCCTTCGCGACCGCTCCAGCCGTCTTGTTGGCCCGTTGTCGTCACCGTTTGCCAGTGGCAATGAGACGCTGCGAATAGTCCTGCTGGTCAGCCGCACTGGTACTTCCGTCCGGCCCAGCTCGACGCGGCTATAGCCAGCTCGTCCACCTTGTCAGTGTAGTCAGGTACTCCTCACTCCCAAAGGAATTTGCCGCGATGTCGAATGTCTTGCGCACCACCCTGGCGGAGATCAGGGACAGAGAAAACAGCAAAACCGCCGCAAAACCGCCGCATTGGGGCCGCTGGATAGTGGTTGACCTACGACCATTAGTACCCGCTATCGTGGGGATGGCTCCAGTGTTACCGGGAAAGAAGAGGGGGATGACCATGTCAGGTAAGCGGCTCGGCTTGGTTGCTGCTCGCAAGGTCGCCGGTCTCAGCCAGGAGCGCCTGGCCGAACAGCTGAACGTCGAGCGCTCGACGGTGCAGCGGTGGGAGGCAGGCCAGAGCACGCCCCAGCCATGGCTGCGGCCGATACTGGCCGAGGCACTGGGCATCTCGCCTGCTCAGCTGGCTGCGCTGCTGGAAGACCAACCCTGCTTGGGTGACCAGGCCCGAGCCACGCCAGGCTTCCCGACTGCGCCCCGGTGCTGGCATACTGGTGATGATCAGCACACAGGCAGGAGTGATCTGCTGCCATTCCCGCCGGGAGGTGATATTACGCACCGCAGGCAGGCTTTGACGCTAATGGGCACCTCCACCGTAGGGGTGGGAGCGGCGCACGCTGGCTTTGATCAGTTTACGCAGTCGGCTGTGGAGGCCATGGAGTTCACCCGCCGTGCCGAAGCCAGTCAACTCGGCCCGAAGACACTCGAACACCTCGACTTTGTGGTCTCTGACTTGGCGGCCATCACTACCCACACGCCGCCGGGCGAGCTGTTTCTCAAGGCCCGCTGGTACCGCCATCAGGTCGAGGATCTTATTGCTGGGCAACACACCTTACGCGAAGGCAGGGAACTATACCGCCACGCCGGCTCATTGGGCGTTATCCTAGCCTGGTTGTCGATCGATCTCGGCGATCTCGTCACGGCTGAGGCGCATTGTCTGGACGCGTGGGAGCATGGTTGGCAAGCGGAGGACCATGAAATCTGCGCTTGGGCCATGGATGCCAAAACCACTATTGCCACGTACAGCAATCAGCCCGCCGCGGCCAGGGATGCGGCCGAGCGCGGTCTCAAACAAGCCCCCCAGGGCAGTGCCGCGGCGGCGGGAGTAAGCGTTAAGCTTGCGCGGGCTTACGCCAGGCTCGGCCAGGAGGACCAGTTCCAGGACGTACTGAAAGACGCCCAAATGAGATTTGACCAGCTCAACCACTCGGGTTCTGGGCTGTTCTCGGCCAATTCTGGGACCTTGGCTTTCTATACAGCTGATTCCTATATTTGGCTTGGCCGGCCCGACAGGGCCATACCGTACGCCATAGAAACCATTTCCCTCTGTCGAGACGGTAGCCTATCCGAGGGCGGCCCAACCAGAGAGGCTCTTGCTCGACTGGACCTTGCGCGAGCGCACGTGGACCTTAGACAACCCGACGATGCGGCTGAACACATCGAGCAGGCGCTCAGCTCGGAGCGTATTACTGGGGTGGTGCTCAGTCGATTGGGTGATCTGATAGTGTGCCTGCAACACAAGTATCCTCAACTCGGAACGACGAAAGAATTGGCTGATCGGCACAGTGTGATGGTGGCTAACCTGAGGCGCCTTGAGTTGCCGAGTCTGTAAGCTGGTGAAAGAGCTGAGCGGGCAGGTCATCGCGGTGAGTCTCGGTCACGGGGAATACGGTGATCTGTCATTTCCATAAGTCGAGTGCGCCGATGATGTCGGGGGCTGGCGGTAGATTGCTGGGTTGGTGTGTTCCGATCGTGGTGGGGAGCGGGACATCGGCGTGGAGTTGGATGAGTGCGCGCCACAGGATGAGCTGGTCCCACTGGTGGCGGATGAGGTGGCCGGTGGCTGCGGTGAGCCGGTCGAGTGTGTCGAGGTCTTCGAGGTGGGCTCCGTCGGCGAGGAGTCTGGCGGCGGTTTTGTCTCCGATGCCACGAATGCCGGGGATATTGTCCGACTTGTCCCCGGTCAGGGCGCGGTAGTCGCACCATTGATGGGGCAGCACCCCGTGTGTGTCGTACACCTCGGTGGGGCGTATGCGGCGACGGTCAGCGCGTCGCTGGGTGTTCAGCACCGAGACGTGGGGTGAGAGGAGCTGGTAGAAGTCCTTGTCGGTAGACATGATCAGATGTTCGCGTGCTGGGTGGGTGGCGATGAGGGAGGCGATCACGTCATCGGCTTCGCACTGGGTGTTCTCGATCCAGCCGATGCCCAGCAGGGTGAGTCCGTCCTGGATGCGGGGGCAGGTCAGCGAACACCTCCTCATCACCGGTCACCGGGGGCTTGTAGCGGGGCAGCAGGGCTCGTCGGTCGGCGGCGCCGTCGGGGCCGTCGAAGACCACGATGACCTCGGGTGGGGTGTCCAAGCTCCGGGCGCCAGCGCGGATCAGCGCGAAGAATCCGAACACCAGCGTGATGTCACGTCCGCTACGAGAGGTGATGCGGGCGGGGAAGCCGAACGCGGCCCGGTGCAACAGGTTGTGACCGTCCACGTACAGCCTCGGCGGCGCGTCGGCGACGCACACGGGACCTCCCCTCCAGCGCACTGCCGCCCGTGACCGCGGCTGCCGGGTGCCCACGGGGTGGACAGCGGGCAAACTAACCGATCACGGAGTGCCGGAGGAGGAGCATGACCGCGAATCGCGCCATCCTGTACCGCACGGTCAATGGAGTGTGCAGTAACACCAATGGTCTCGGCCGGCAAACGAAGACCTTGCTGTCTGGCTGCGCCGATGTGTTTGGTGGGCTGGTCGCGCCGGGGGTGTCCGGCCAGGGCCCCGGCAAAGTCCTGTTTCGGCAGATAGATGCCCATAGATCACTGAACGAGAGGGGCGATCATGATCTCGTGTGCTCTCAGTGCGCCGAGTTCGACATGAGAGCTGCTCGGCCGGCCTCT
>JBOHFR010000085.1:0-18344 GCA_050699715.1 Pseudonocardiaceae bacterium | reverse complement strand
GAACTCGGCAACAGTAGAGTTGATCACAAAAAAAGAGATCAACAGGCACGCCCTCACCAGCTTGCACGCCTTGCTGCCGGGCATAGCCGCAGTTCACAGGTGTTCCCGCGACTTTGCCGGGGCCCTGAGGATGTAAAGGAGGTTGGTGGCGGCAGGCACAGCAGTGAGGACAAAGGCGATGACAAAGGCGATAAGGATAACCAAGGTCACGAGGACGACGAGGACGACGGTGAGGAATGATCGCTGCGCTTCGGGACCTGACCGCTTTGGTGGGCGATGATCTGACTGACTCGTGGCGGCCGGCGTTCACCGCGACACCCCGTGAGTTGTTCATTCCCGACCGGGCGCTATGGGTGCGCGGTGGGGATGTGAAGATCCCTATTGATCGGGACACCGACCCGGATACCTGGATGACAGCGGTCTATTCCAATGACTTCATCGTTACCCAGGTCGATGATGGAGTCGCTGGCGGCGCAGGGGACTGCACTTCGTCGTCGTCGATGCCCTCGATCATGCTGGTCATGCTCACCGCGCTGGACGCCCACGAGGGGCAGCGGGTGCTGGAGATCGGCACCGGCACCGGCTACAACGCCGCGTTGCTGGCGCATCGGCTGGGTGCGGACAACGTAGTGAGCGTCGAGATCGACCCCGAGATCGCGGAGCGGGCCAGGGCCAACCTGGCCAAGGCGGACCAGAATGTCACCGTGGTCACTGCGGACGGCGCGGTCGGCCACCCACCCGGCGGTTCCTATGACCGGATTATCGCCACGTGCTCGGTCGAGATCGTGCCCTGGTCCTGGATCGCGCAGACCCGGCTTGGTGGTGTGATCGTCACGCCGTGGGGGCTGCCGATGGCCAACGACCACCTGCTACGTCTTGAGGTCGGCCCCAACAGCGCGGTGGGCACCATAGTGGGCTCGGTCGGATTCATGCGGCTGCGCGCCCAGCGATGGCACGTCACCGACGAGCCGGACGATTTTCCCGACATCGCCGCGCGATCGAGCACGGACCTCGATCCGCACGAGGTGTTGGGCAATGACTCCACTCTCGCGGCGGCTCTGCACATGGGGGAATGCCAGGCGATCTTTGAAACCGACCCCGCTACCGGGAGTGAAGTGTTGTGGCTGTTGGCAAGTGATTCGTGGGCCTCGATCTCCGGCGGGCAGGTGCGTCAAGCCGGCGCCCGGAACCTGTGGGATGAGGCGGTGGCTGCCTACCAGTGGTGGATCATCCAAGACCGCCCGGACCGGCATCAGTTCCACCTCACAGCGACCCGCGAGCGTCAATAGGTCTGGCTGGACGACCCGGCTAACACGGTCACCACCCTGGCCTGATCAGGCTGCGGTCTGGTGTTGGCCCTTACGCCTGGGCGTCCCGGCGTTGCGCCCAGGCGTATCGACCAACAATTCATACCGTGCCGTACCGCGTTGCCTGGCACATGAGGGTTCTCCCCTACCGGGACCCTGGTGTGCACCATGACTCCATCACCACATTCACTCCACCTGTCCCACGTGGAAGGTAGGCACTCGTTCGCAGGCTGGCCCGTCGGGAGGAGCTGACAGTGGATGAGCTGCGTGGTCGAGGTAAAGGTTCGCACCGGCTCTACAGATTGGTCGACGCGGGCGGTTCCGAGGTCGTCCGGTTCGGTGTGACCGATCACCCGGGTGACGTTTCGTGGTTGGTGCTTCGTCGGCTGGAAGAGCGACTCGCACCGGTGTTCGGCGAGGACTGGCCGGAGAAGGAACGATGACCATCGACGGTGTCCGGCAACCACCTTCAGGCCGGGGTCCCGGGCTGAAGGAAGAAGCAAACGTGGTGCGGAAGGGGCCGGACGCGGTCCGTTCCGCACCATCGCACCCCGGCCACCGCACAAAGCACCGCCTTGACGAGTGGCAACGGATACATCACCAAGCTGTGACCGCAAATAAAAAGACAACTCACGGTGGCGCCCAAGACGCCGCAAGCTGGCCGTCGCTGGTAGGCCGACTGGCGCGGCACCCCGTTAAGCCAACGGAGAGACGGCGGGCTCGTTGGCTGGGCTGATGCCCCAGGGTCGTGGGGCGCGGCGAACACGGCCGTACCGATGACGAACTCCACGTCCCCGGCCGACTCCGGGTTGTCCACCCTCGCGCTAGATTCGGGTCTCGGAGACCTGTCGGGCGATTCGGGCGAGCTCCCGGGTGTCGGTGCCGGGTCGGGCTTCTAGCGCGGTGGCCAGGGGGATGAGCCGTGCCCGTCGGGCGACGACGGATTGCAGGGTGCTCACCTCGGCGATGGCGTGGCGGGCCAGGATCAGGCCCTGGGGTTCCCCAGCGCGGACGTGCACCTCGGCGAGGAGCAGTTGGGCCTGTGTGCGGTCTCGGCGGTGGCTCTCGCCGTAGGTGCGTACCGCGCGGGTGGCAGACTGCTCGGCGGCGTCGAGCCGGCCCAGGTCCAGCTGAATGCCTCCGGTGACAAAATCGGCGCCCGCGCGCTCGAACGCGTCGCGGGGCTCCCAGCCGTCGTTCGCCTCGGCGAGGTGGTGGGTGGCCTGATCGGTGCCGCCCATGCGGGCGTAGGCGGTCGCGGTGCCTCGGGTCAGTCGATTGGCGAGGGTGGGTCGGCGGGGGTCGTCGGGAGGCGGGGTCGCGGGGGTGGGCTTGCCGGGTGGGAATCCGTTGAGCCGGAGCTTGCCGAGGGTGAACATCTTGAGCGCGTCGTTGGGGTAGCTGCGGCCCAACGTCAACCCGGCCTGCCAGGCGGCGTTGGCGATCGCGTAGGGGTCCCCGGCCTGGTGGGCCAGGGGTAGGCCATGGGTGAAGTAACCGAGCCCGTCGAGCCCGGAATCGTGGCAGGCCCAGCCCGCCTCGGTGTGTAGCTCGGCCAGCGCGGCGGCCAGGTGGGCTTTGACCTCGTCTGTCGCGGGCACCGCCATCCACCGCGTGTACCGCGCCACTGCGGCGGCGAACTGGTCGGCCTGCCCACCGCAATACCGCGTCAGCCCGACCAACTGCTCGGTGACCGTTCGTACGGCACGTACGTGGGCCATACCCAGCCGCTTGGGCAGCGGGTCATGGGTGGGCCTGGGAAAGCCCAGCGTGATCGGCTCACCCCGCGGACTCAGCAACGGCTGGCCCATGGCCGCAGCGACGAGAGTACGGCGTTTCATCTCCGCACCCACCTCCTCGACCGGCGGTTCTTCCTCACCGTAGCCCAGGAACATCCGCGCTCGGGGTATGCCAAACCCGTCCGCGACGCGCCGCAGGACGTGCACGTTGACGACCTGGCGGCCGTTGAGGATCTCGCACACCTCCGATTGGGTCTGGCCGGTCAGCCCCGCGATCTGGCGTTGAGTCACCCCCAGGCGGTTGGCCGACCGGTACAGCGTGCCGATGTCCAGGGCGGTCACCGCCGCGCGCACCTCGTCGCTGTCGAGGAACTCGGGGCCAAGCGGGTCCACCGGCGATCACCCCTCTCCCAGACACCCGGCGGTCCGCACATCGCCGCCGGGCGACAGCGGGACGATCAGCGGCGCCACCTCCGCACACGCGGTCAATGAGATGGTACTCACGTGGCGCTCAATCACCAGGTGTTTGGTGCACTGTGGCAGGCGGGACAACAGGGGCGCTTTCGCCGGATTGTTTGGGTGTCACTGCTGGTTGTCACCTCGCTAGGGTTGCGGGTTGTGACGGTCGATGTGGGGGCTTTGGCGGTTGATCGGGTGTGGAAGGTCGCCGACGAGGTGTGTCGGGCTGAGGGTGACCTGGTGGTCGAGTACAGCGTGCTGGTGGACGCCGAGCGGGACTATCGTGGTTGTTGGCGTGCTCACCAGCGTCAGGCGCGGCAAGCGGCGGCGCAGGCTGACGTCGACGTCCTGAGGGCTTCGCCGGCGTCGTCGGATGCCGCGTGGGTGGGGACGATGGGTGTGTGCACGGTGCGCTGGCTGAGGAGCTCGTGCGGGAGGTGGTGACGATATTGGCGCGGTCTGTGGGGCGTCGGGAGGCGGTGCGGCTGGCCAGTTGGGCGCTGTCCGCCGTGGGTCTGTCTGATCTGGACACTGACGAGCGCACCCGGGTAGCGCAGGCCCTGGCGGATCCGCGTCGAGTTGACGTGCGTGTCGTGAATAACTTGGCGACCACGCTGGCCCATTGCAAGCGTCAGGAAGACACGCTCGGGCCCTGTGAGGTACTCGATACCGTCGTTTCCCAGCAGAGGATCGTGCGCCATCTGCTCAAGGGCGGTTGCCCGGCGGGGCTGCGTCAGCCGTTGAACCTCGTGGACAGTAATATGGCATCCTCGATTGGTAGTTACCTCGTCGATATGGGCCAGCTCGACCCGCAGGTGCACCTGCGCCGCAAGAAGATCCATATCAGCCCGCGCATGCGAACCCGGGGGATCGTACCCATCCCACGCGCAATCGAGCTGCGACCTCGCCCGTTTGGCCGTTGAGTCAGAACCGCTCATTTCAGCCAGCGCAAGCGCATTTTCCGCGGAAAGCCAGGCACGCAACGGAGCGGCTCGCGGGTCCTGGCCCGGCGCGTCGTTGAGGTGCACCTGGGCTAGCTGCACCAGTTTCAGCTCGTCGTTAGGCTCGCGGCGGTCGAGGAATATCATTGCCGCGTGGCGCAGCGCGTATGACGCCGCGACGTTGTCTTCGGCCTGGGTGGCCAGCTTGACCGCCTGCCCGAAATGGTGGACGGCGGGCCTGGGGGCGTAGCTGTCGTGACAACACCAGGCCACGATGACGTGCAGCTGTGATAGCGCTGACAGCAAAGCGACACGGGTCGGCGGCGAGGCGTCCGCGCGCAGGTGCTAGCCATCTGCCCACTCGGCGAGCGCGGCAGCCGGGTGAGCTTGCCCACCGATGGTGCGTGCGGCGGTGGCCAGCGACGCGGTATAGCTGCGGATCACCCCGACATCGGTTGTCCCGATCCGTGACGACGTGTCCATGCGCAGACCTGGCGGCGACGAGTCCTTCAGCAGCTCACCCACCCCGGGGACGGTCGCCCCGAATGCCGCCGCGCCAGCTAGCGCGAGCAGGTGGGAGAACTGCCGTCGCAGCACGTCGGACTCGGCCTCCTCTCCCGGTTCACCGGCGCTGTCCTCGGCGTAGGCGCCGTAGCCAAGTCCCATCGCCTCGCGAGGCGCCCCCAACCCGGCGGCGATGCGCACCAGCACGTCATAGGCAATCACCTGGCGACCCTGCAGAATCTCGCAGACCTCGCTTTAGGACTGCCCCGTCGCCTGCGCGATCAGCCGCTGGGTCACCCCCGCTTGGGCCAGGAGCCGATAGACTGTGTTGATGTCGCGGCCGGCTAACGCGGCGCACATACCCGGCACGGTGAACAGCTCAAGATCAAACAGATCGGACACGCGAGCAGACCCTAGCTCTCAGACACCGCAGGCGTGATCGTTCCGCGCCGGCCGGACCATCACCAACGCCCAACCCACCGACTCCGAACCCGCCCGGGACCTCCTGACCGATGTTGCTGCTGTGCTGGACCGTCACGACAAGCTGCGCTCCGCCGACGTGCTCCATCAACTGCGGCCGCTGGGAAACCGCCTATGGCGACTGGTTGGCCCAGCAGTTCGCCACCGCGCTAGAAGGGCAGGGGGTCGAGGTCAAGAAACGCAGGCTCGACGGACAACCCGTCAACGGGTCATCGTGGCCGCCGATCTCACCGCCGCACTCGACGCCCAACTCCCCGAATCCGAGCGATCCCCGACCGGTCCGAGCTGAGGCAGGTGGTGAGGCAGTGGCCCCCGCCGGGGCACATACCTCACCACCATGCCCGGCTACTGCCCCGCACCTGACCAGCGGGAAGGCAGACAACCCGAGCGAGGCAGACCAGCACCAGGACCCCGAAAACAGCCCCTTTCAGCGACGCGGGTGGGGTACCCCTGCCTGCCTCGCGGTCGCTCTCGAAACGCCAGCACCGACTCGAGTCGTTTGTAGCGGCGCAAACCCCCTGGGATGACTCATTGTCAGGGTGGTGGTACGAGGCGGTGGAGCAGCGTGTGGAGCGTTGCGACGCCCTGCTCCCGGGTAGGTCCGGCGCGAAGTATTCCAGGGCGAAGGACGGTGCGGTCTCGCATCCTGCTGCGGAGCAGTGTGGCAAGGCCGTTGACGTCCTCGTGATCGACGTGGTGGAAGCGCTGCGCCTCGGGAATTTGGAGCAGTGCTGCGCCGGGTGGGCAGACTGCGATGACAGGAACGCCCGTCGCGAGGTAGTCGTGGATCTTTGCGGGGATCCGGGACTCGGTCGCGCTGGCGTTGTCCGTGGTGACGATTGCGGCGTCGGCTTGGTGGAGCCGTTTGTAGAGTTTTCGGCGTGATTCTGCGGTGTGAGACAGGAACGCCTGCCCGGTGGCGTGGTGCAGTTGGGCTGCGATGGGTGGCGATACCCCTCCGATGATGGTGAGTTTGGCGACTGCCGGCCCGACACGCCGCAGCGTGTCAAGGAGGATTCCGGGCCCGTTGCGCCCGTACCAGTAGCCGTTCATCACCAGGTCCAGTGGTTGCCCGTTACGTTCCGGTCGGAGCGGCACATCGTCCAGGCCCTCGACGTCGGCAGGGTCGAAGCCGTTGGGTACCGAGATCACCCGGTTCGGCATGATCTGTAGGTGTTGGACGAGCAGGTCGCCGAGCGCGGACCCACCGGCATAGGTCACTGCGGCGGCCCGCCGCAGCGCGTGTCGCTCGATCGTCCTGGTCCCCCGGGCCAGTAGCGGCGGGTGGTGGCGGGCGCTCCATGGGTCGCGGTAATCCACGACGAGCGGCACCCGTGGGTCCAGCGTTGCTGCGGCGGCCCAGAGCAGGGAGAACGGCGGCACCGAAACCAGGGCCACGTCGTTAGCCACACCGCGCAGCGCGTGGCGTGCGCCCCATCCTGCGCCTGGTTGGATGTCCCCCTCGACTCCGGCGTCTTCCAGCGCCGAGCGCAGGACCGCGGGAGCGCGCGCCAGAAGGCGCTCGAGTAGGTCGGTGGGCGGCAAGGGAGGGTCGATGACTGTGACGTCCCAGCCGCGCCGGGTGAGCCCGCTGGCGAAGGCATCGATGCGGCCGCCCACCGCATTATCCGCGTCCGCGCCGGCGACGACCAGGGTGACGCTGGGCTTCACGAGTGCGCGGCTGCAGCATCCTGGTGATGTTGCGCGGGGGTGCCTTGCTGTACTTGGTCGCGGTCGAAGGCCCAGATCCGGGTGGAGACACCGAGCAGCCGCAGCGGGTAGCTGCTGGCCAGGTTGAGACCGCCGAGGTTACGGGGGACGGGCGGCGGGACAAGTACCACCACGTGCCCACCCGGGCGCGTGACCCGCGCCATTTCGGTCAAGGCTCGCCGCAGCCACCGGGCCGGGTCCTCAACCTGAAATTGCCGCCCGAAGGGCAGGTTCGACACCACAGCGTTGAAGGTGGCATCTTCATGGGGCAACTTCTGCACGTCGGCCTGTTCCACCACAGTCCGGGGCACGTTCTCGCGGGCGATCGCGACAGCCTCGGGGTCCACGTCCGAGCCGACTGCCTCCCAGCCCACCGAGATCGCCTCTTCCAGCAATGTCCCTGACCCGCAGCAGGGATCGAGGATACGTCCGGGGGGCTCCCCGGCAAGCCGAATCATGGCGGCGGCGACCACGGGACGTAGTGCCCCGCGCCGCTCGGTGGTCCGACCGTCGCCGTGCTGGCGCATCCGCTTGTCGGACAGTCGCAGCCCGGCAACGAAGGCCGCCCGGTGGTATTCGAGCGCCCACAGTTCCAGCTCAGCTGGGTCCTCCACCCGCCATCGCGGTCGCTGACCCGCAACTGCGGTAGTGATCGCATCACGGAGCTCGGTGCGCTTGAAGCGGCCCTCATCGACCACCCGGGCGATCACCCGGTAGGTCATCGACGAGTTCAGATGCCGGGCGAAGCGGGTCCACACCGACAGGCCACGTTCCAGGTCGGTCCTGGTCGTCAGGGAATCGGCGACGCGCCGGGGTGGGCCACTCGTGGTGCGCGCGAGCGTGGCGAACACGTCCTCGGCGAGTCGAAGCGTGGCGAAGTCCGGCTGGGCACCGCGGTGCATGCGGAAGAAGACGATGTCGGTCCGGCCGTCGTTGCCGAGTTCGTCAAGCGGTTCGAGATCCGGATGATCGGTGATCTCTTGGCGAAGCAACCCGCCGAGCCCGGGCAGCGTGGTCGCGAAGAAGCCCGGTGCGCCCGCACGCCGCTGCGGGTCAGCGCCCCGCTTCCGATGCTCCACACGTCCCATAACCGGTCACGGTACCGGTGCCAGGCGAACCGGGCGGCGTCACGGCGCCAGTACGACGTTGCGGAGGTACCGGTTTTGCGCTCCCAGGGCGAACTTGTACGGCTCGTCTCCTCGACCCAGCTCAATGACACGCACGCAGCCCGCCACGGCCATCCGGGCAGCCTCGGCCAGCAGCAGATGACTTGGACTGTGTCGGGCCGCCATCGGTTGGTAGGTGCTCATGTAGAGCAGGTCGACGCCCGGGGTCCGGAAGAACAGGGCCTGCGCGAGCGGCTCGCTATCGAGGTTCAAGCGCAAGAGCATGCAACGTCCCTCGGCGGCAAGGCGAGTGCCGGCGTCGGCCAGGAACTCGGGGGATCGCGGGTGGCGGTCCATAGGTGGCAGCTCGCAGAAGCGTCCGCGGGCCGCCCACGCAGCCAGGCGTAGCCGAGCGAAGCCGGGGAGGGCGGCAGCAAGTTCCATTTGGTTGGCTAAGCGCTCCACCGTGACCTTCCCGGAGTCCTCCAGCCCGCGCCGCGCGCTGCGCAGTGTGCGCCGCCGCTTGCGCGACCACCCCGGAATGCAGCCAAGTGCACCGAACTCCGGATCCGAGTCGTTCAGGTGCATCAGTGCGGCTGGACACCCGGCTTGGGTCATCGCGGCACGCGCAAGAAGGCCGCCGGGCCGCACGTCCTCCAGCACAGACCTGACTGGATCCTCCATCCGGGTAACCGCTCGCAGCAATGCTGAAACCACACCCAGCGCGGGCTGGTCGTGGCGAACCCGCACGTCGTGCTCGTCGCCGAGCGGGCTGCCCGCCCATGTCAAGCCGAGCGGGCCGTTGGTGAGTGGGAGAGCACCG
This sequence comes from Pseudonocardiaceae bacterium, assembly GCA_050699715.1. GTDB lineage: Bacteria > Actinomycetota > Actinomycetes > Mycobacteriales > Pseudonocardiaceae. Next base: position 9,275 of record JBOHFR010000085.1, on the reverse strand, counting down.
AGGAGTACTCCTGCGCTATTTACAACAATCAACAGCAGAGGTGTGCCGAGATCGGGAAATGCGCGCCAACTGGCCAGGCACCATGCAGGAGAGGTGAAGATGTCACTGGACCCGCCGGCATGCAGGCGTCCCCACTCCTGGGCCACATCCTGCGCCTCGTCCACGGAACCCAGCGCGATGACGCGGGTCACGCGCTGGGACGGTAGGGGCTGTAGTCGAACCGGTCGAAGTAGTCCCGCAGCATCGGGATGATCTCCTCCTGCCCCGAGAACGCCAGCTCGCGGACTCGGATCATGTTCTCCCAATGCACGCCGGTGGTCCAGAGGCGCTGATCGGTCCGCCACTTCGAGGAAACGTTCCGGGGAATGAACTCGATCAAGCAGAGCCAGACCTGTTTGGGGATGAACAGTAGCTCCCCGTCCTCGTGCAGCACGATCCATCGGTGCTTTTCATAGCCCGGGTAGCGGTGCGTGAGCGGCCCAACATCGACGTCGTAGGTGCACTCGATCCAGGCCGAAGGAACCTCGACATAACCGCGCCGCGCGACTCGACTCAGCTCCTTGCAGACCACCATCGGGTCCCTGATGTCCTCCAGGGTCTGGCCGCAGTAGGCGAAGTCGAAGGTGCCATCGGCGAACGGCCAAGGCGTCTCGCACAGGTCGAACTGGTGCCACGTGTTCGGCGTGTATCGCTCCGGACCTGGGCCGAGGCGCCCACCCCCAGCACGTGTCTCGTAGGGCAGCAGGTCCACGACGTGGTCAGCGCGGTTGAGCGGTTTCCACCAACCACCGACGTCCACAACCAGATCATCGGGCTCGATTCGGGCCAGCGCGGCGGCCAGGTTGTCGGGGTGCGGGTCCGGGAATCTCGGCAACTCCACAGCCGCAGCCTAGGTCGAACCTGCACCTCCGGTCATCGACGTGCCACAACTCACGCGCGGCAAGTAACGTTCGTCTGGTGTCGTCCTCCGCCCGCCCAGCCGTGGTGTTCCTGACACATCATCTGCCGTGGCCGGCCCGCAGCGGCGGCCGCGTCCGCGAGGCCCAGCTCCTGCAACGGCTCTCCGCGCGCTTCGATATCGAAGTCGTGGCCGTGTCCAAGGTGCCCGAATTCGACCGTCGCCACATCGAGGACGCAACTCGTCATGGTGTGCGCGTCCGAATCTTCGCTACCCAGGCCATGGAACAAAACCATGTTGGCCCACTCACTCAGCGGCACGCCGCACCCGCGGCGCGCGACTACCTGGCCCACCGCCTTCGGCAACCAGCCATGGTCGTACACGTGGAAGGCCATTACCTGCTCGGACTGGTACCCGAGCGGGTTCGGCCCGCAGTGTTGCTTGTCGAACACAACGTCGAGTCCGCGCTGTTCGAGCAACGAGCAGCGCAGTGCCCGACACAAACCAAGCGTGCCACCCTGCTCCGGGAGGGCGCTCGAACCCGAAGCGACGAGCTGACCGCGTGGCGCCAGGCTCGCATTGTCGGGGCAGTCACTGACGCGGACGCGGACGCGATCAGGACCGCAGTTCCCGATGCGGACGTGCGGTGTCTGCCCAATGGCGCTGACCACCTCGGTACGGAATTGGGCACGCTGGATGCAGCCCTCGGTGAGTCGGCCCGCCTGTTGTTCATCTCTAACCTGGCATACGAGCCGAATCTGCATGCCGCCCGGCTGCTTCTCGTGGAGATCTTTCCCCAGATTCTGCGCCGCTGCCCCGACGCAACCCTGGCGCTCGTGGGGTCTGATCCACCTGCATGGTTGGTGACGGCCGGCCACCGTGAGCCCCGCGTGACCGTTACAGGCTGGGTCCCCGACGTGGCTCCCTGGCTCGACGCAGCCCACGTGGTGGTGTGCCCCCTCGCGATAGGTGGCGGAGTCAAGGTCAAAGTCCTCGAAGCACTCGCCCGCGGCTGCGCGGTCGTCGCGACCCCGATTGCGCTGCAAGGCTTGCGGCATCTACCACCCGATGCCGTAGTGGAATGCGCTGACACGCCCGCCGTCGTCGAAGCCTGCGCCCGCCTTCTCATCTGTCGACAGGAACGGGACCGGCAGCGCTCCCGCGCCGTCCACGCCGCCCGGCAGCTGCCCTCCTGGGATCTAGCGGCAGACGTACTGGCCAACACCTGGAGCGAACTCGCCAGCACCATCCCGTCGGCCGCTGAGCCAGCGTGACCCCGCGCCGCCAACTACCACCAGCTCACCGGGTTCTGCATGTCATCGTGCCGCAACGGGAAGGCGCTATCGGTGGCGCGGACTTGCACGTCCTGGATCTAGCCGCCGCGCAGCAACGTTGCGGCAGTCACCGGCCCTTGATCCTGACCCCCTGCGCTCCCGACGACTACCTGAATCGCTTGCATCAGGCCGGTCTTGAGGTGCTCAGCCCAGGTCTGTTCCGCGTCGACCGCTACCTCGACCTACCCCGCCAGCGCGGTATCACGCTCATCCACACCCACGGATACGAGGCGAACTACCTCGTCGCCGCAATGCGGTCGATGTCGCGCCGCTGGAGTCATCTCCCTCTCGTCGTGACCGCACACGGGTGGATCGAGACGACGCCGCGACTACGCCTGCAATCACGACTTGACCGGTGCTGCGGGAAGCTCGCCGAGGTACGGATCGCCACCGCCGCGCGGCACGCGCCCAAGCTCCGCGGTAGCCGTGGCGTAGTGATCGCCGCACCCAATGGCGTGCCGGATCCCGCACGTCTGCCCGCCATGCCCGACGCTCGAGCGCCCTTCAGGCGATCTCTCGGCATCCCACCTCACGCCACGATCGTTGGCAGCGTTGGCCGGCTGTCACCCGAGAAGCGCCTGGACCTACTACTCGCCGCCACCCAGCGGTTGGTCCGTCATCGTCCGGACATCCACCTGCTGGTGGTGGGCGGAGGAGACCAACGCCCACAGCTGGAGTCGCTCACTGAGCGGCTAGGCCTATGCGGGAGGGTGACGTTCACCGGCCTGCTCCGGGACGTCACACCAGCGCTGATCGCGATGGATGTACTCGTCCAACCCTCCGACACTGAGGGGACACCGCGCAGCGTGTTAGAAGCGATGGCACACCGGGTGCCTGTCGTGGCCAGTGACGTCGGTGACGTGGCGGAGCTACTCGACCATGGTCGCTGCGGTGCACTGGTACCACCGGGCGATGCTGACCTGCTCGCCCAGGCCGTCCGCTGTCTCCTCGCTGACCCAGCTCGCGCTCGTGACCTGGCTCGATGCGCCCGCTCACGATACGAGGCCCAGTACACCATCGAGGTCATGCGGTGCAGCGTCGACAAGGTTTACCAGATCGCGTACAGCGCTCACCGGCGAGGACATCAGCGGTGAACACCCCACAGCGGGTGCTCGCGATCTCACCGCATCTTGACGATGCCGCGCTCTCAGCCGGTGCGACACTGACCGACTTCGTCGCCCGAGGCGCCGACGTCAACGTCTTCACCTTGTTCGCCGGAGCCCCGCCCGAGCCGCTCTCCGAAGTCGCCCGCGCTTTTCACGTGAAATGCGGGCTATCCCAGGACGCCTCCGCGGGAGCGCTGCGCATCGATGAGGACCGGGCAGCGATGGACCAGCTCGGCGTCCGTGCTCACCACTGCGGGTTCCTCGATGCCATCTACCGGCGAGCACCTGACGGCCATTGGCTGTGCGAGCACGACCGGGCCATGTTCGACGGCTTGCCCCTGGACTCTGCTGGCCTTCTAAGCGAGATCACCCATTGAGGTCCGCCGCATCCTCGACGCCGTAAGACCGGACCTGGTCCTCACCTGCGCCGCAGTAGGCGACCACATCGACCACCGGCTGACCAGGGGAGCCGTACTGGTGGCCGCCACCACGGTGCCGATCTTGCTGTGGGAAGATCTTCCCTACGCAATCGGTCGTCCTCCGACAACGGAGACGCCCCTGACACCGACCGTCTCGCCTGAGGCGTGGGAACGGAAATGGCGTGCCGTAGCCTGCTACACCACCCAGATTCGTATGCTCTGGCCCGCGAACGTTGACTGGGCTGCCCAACTCCTCGCGCACGCCGAGATTCGGGGCGGGTGGTATCCAGCGGAGCCGACGTTCCCGCCAGCCTCCCCCGCCTCCGGACCCTTGCACTGAGGTCCGTCGCCACCATCGTGGTGGTACGCGGTGACGCCGGACACACGAGTACTCGGCACAGCAGGGCGGACGCACAGTAGCGAGCGGACTGGTGATGCTCGCTGGCCAAGCCGCCCGGCGGGGCGACCTCCAGGCCGGTCGCCCCGCGGCTCCGTTCGCCGCCGCCCGCACCGCAGGTGAGCACGACCCAGACCCGGCCCTAGATCCGGCGCGCCGGGATGATCGCGCTTATCACCTGGAACGGGTGTGCGCCCGCTTTCCCCGCACGATCAGCACCCAGGGCGCCCACCGGCTCGCGCGCCTGCTCCGCGTGAGCACCAAGTAGTCACCGTAACCGCCGTTTCGACCCGGTTTGTGACGGGTGTGACGGGTTGCGCCCCGACCCGTCACACCCGTCACACAACCCGTTTCCCCAGTTCAACGTGCCAGTCAACCCGTCACAACATCGCGCTACCCGTCACAACCCTGTGACGGGTAGCGCGATGTTGTGACGGGTTTTTCGTGGTGTTGTGACGGGTGCGGGTGGCTGTGACCACGGCCGGTACACACCATCACAGGGGGTTGGGTTCGATGTCGATGCGGCTGTAGTCAAACGTGCCGCTCTTGCCCCGGTGCTCGTCGACGATCACGGCGGCGAACAGGAACCGCAGCACCGCATTGAGCCGTTGCCACTCTCCCTGAGCCGCCAACTGATCCCAACTAGCCCGCGCGTGCGGGCCGACCAGACCAGCCAGGACCTCGACGGTGGGGCGCACGATGGTCTTGCGGTGCAGGGTGGTGATCCGGTCTTCGACGGTTTTGCGCATCTGCCGGTACTCCCGGGTGGACAACTCCCGGCTGTTCCACATGTCCTTCAACTCGGCCAGTTCGTGCTCATCGGCGGCAATCGTGGCCTCGTCGTGCTCCGACAGCGCCGTCGCGACGGTCGGGGCGCCGGTCACATCAAGGTGGGTCAGCAACTGAACGGCCGCGTCGGTGACGAACGCCCGAATTCCGGTCACATGCCGCGACCGCAACATCCGGCGCACCGACGCGGGGTGCCACAAACCGCCACCCGCAGCGGGCTGTCCTCGATCGTTCAACGCCTCCGCGATCTCGCGGGGGGTGGCACCGTCGAGATACCGAGCGAACATCTCCCGAAGGACCAGGGCCTCCGCCTCGATGACGGTCCGCGCGTCGGCGGCGTACCCGTACGGGCGTCGCGCGCTGGTATGCGGGCGCCCGTCTCGCGCCCGGTCCTCCAACGCATCCCGCAACCGCCGCGACGTGTCATCCGACGACCGGCACGCGTGCGCCACCTCGATCCGCAGAAAAACCGATCATCCGGATCCGACAGATCCCGACGATTCGCCTGCCCATGCAACGTGATGTCATGCTCATCCGACAGCGTCAGGAGTTCCTCCAGATCGTGGGGTTGGCGCATCAACCGATCCGGGTGATACACAATCACATGCCCCACCCCACCCGCCCGGATCGCGGACAGCAACCCATCCCAGCCCGGACGGTTCCGCCGCCGCTGCCACGCCGAACGATTGTTATCCACAAACACACACCCCGCCGCGATCACCAAACCCAGCCGATCGGCCACCGCGCGGCACAACCGCTCTTGGCGATCCACCCCCGTCTGATCCTCATCCCGCGCACTCGACACCCGGCAATACACCGCCGCCGGCTGACCCACCCACCCCGACACCCCACTAACCCGCCCACTCCGGCGAGCTACACCCTGTCTGCGACGCTCCACACCATCCATGAGCCGTAGTGTACGAACAACCAATGGGCTCGGTCAGCACAGCCGATCTCCGCTGGTGAGCAGGTCGGCCAACGCCGACGTGATGGGCAGGTTTAGGGCCTCTTCGAGCCAGCCGTAGGCGCCCGTCGGATTGCACTCAAGCATGATCCACTCTTGGTTCGAGGTGATCACGAAATCGAATGCGCTGAAGGACAGCCCGAAGTACTTTAAGAACGCCAGTATTCCGGCGGTGACCGGCTCCGGTGGCTCGATCGCCGCGTAGTCCAGGGCGTCATAGTCGGCGCGCCAGTCCACTCGCGCGGCCTCAGAACAGGCGTGAATAGCGGTAGCGAACACCCGGGTACCGACCACGGTCACCCGCGCCTCGAATGCCTTGGGGTGTACGAACCGCTGGAACAAGTGCGCAGTGACGTCCACCCCAGCCAGGTCATCCAGCTCGGCCAGCTCGATCCGCCGGGTGTAGGCCATCTGCAGTCGGCTCGACTCGATCCGCAGCGACGCAGCTAAGGTCTTGCCGGCTAGCGCCCCGTTCACGCCGTGCGCGAAGTCGCGCACGGCATCGGGTTTGTTGGTGATCTGTACCCCCTCCCAGCCGTGTAGACCGAGCCGCGCGTCCACCGTCAGCGCTTGCGGAAATGCGGCCAGATCGGTACGGAACACCGGCACGCCGCGCTCGCCCAATGCCTCCACCACGAGGTCGGCGGACGGGTTGATGTCCCGTGCCAGGATCAGCATGGTCATCTCAGTCCTCCTGGTGGTCGGGATCTCCGACCTCCTCCGGGCTCCCGCGCTGACCGTCGGGCGTGCCCACGTAGCCCGACGTAACCCCCGGGGTCGCGCCGGGTTGGGTGTGTCGCAGCAGCGGGACCAGCGAGCCGTCCTCGTCGTACACCAGGGCGATCTGCCGCTGTGGGCAGTACTGATAGCGCAGCGGTGGAACCTCATCGAGCCGAGCACCAGCCACCACGTGCCGTAGCGAGAACGGCCTGGTAGCCGGTCCGCTCGGACCCTCATGAGAGTTGTCCATGATCCCGCGCGGCGGGCCGAGGGGGAACCGGTCTCCGGGGCTGAACAACGGATCACGCCACAACGGGGCGGGGTACTCGGACATCGGATGTTCCCTTCCGATCGGGCACCGGGCGATCGGTTACGCCGCTGCGGCGAAGAAAACTCTACTCAGCCACCGGGCCAGCACACCTACTCGCGCGGTGATAAAGACGGGATGCGCATACTGTGGCCGCCGTGCCGGAAGTGATGGTGGATCTCAGGACGCAGCCCTGGGGGGACGTGATTGATCGGGTGGAGCGCTGTCTGGGGGTGCGGCTGGATCGGGAGGTCGCCGTGGTGAAGCGGCGTTCGGTGGGAGCGCGTACCGACCGTGACACCTGGATTCGTCTCGAGGCGCGGCCGTTCTCCAAGCTGAGCGGGCAGGGTAGTGGGGTGGAGGGCGCGACAGTCCTGCCCAGGACCGTCGCCAAACCTAAGTGGTATCAGGGCCTGTCATGGCAGGTTCCGGAGCAGGGCGTGCTGTGGCGGGCTGATGAGATGGAGCTGGTGACCGCACCGGTGATCAAACCGGGTGGCATTCTGAGAAGTGACCCGGGGCTGGCGTCGGCGTGGTGGGTGACGCTGGGCAGGTCGCTGGCCGCGCTTGGGGCGCAGACCACGACTCGGGTTGCCACACCGCATACGGTCCCGATCAGTGCTCGTGCCCTCGACTGCTGGGGAAGAAACCGACCTTGGTCGAGATCGTGAACTCGCTCAGCAGGTCGCTCGCCGTAGAGGCCAGCGTGCGGTGCGAGGTGAAGCCCCGGTAGTTGTAGGCCGTATCGAGGTTGGTCACCCCGAGGGTCAAGGCAGTTTCCAGCAGTCGTCGTTGGGAATCAGACCGGTATAACCCGAGAGCAACTCGTCGGTCACCTCCGCGCACAGGCCCTCCTTGATGAGCACATCGGCCAATTTCGCCGCATCTATTCCGGCTGCGGCGCTGACTGCGGCCAGGTCCACCGGCTGCCCGCACAGCAACATTCGCAGAGCTGACGCGGCCTTCGCGGCGGCGGTGATCTTTTTGCCCGCGCTGTGCACGGTGATGGTGTCCCCACAGTGGTGCAGGCGGGGTGGGAAATCGGTCACGCAGGCGACCGCCGCCGGTGGACCGAACACCCCGTTTGTGCAGGCTTGGCGAGGTGCGGGCTGTTGCTGTTCGCGCGCCGCGAGGAACTCCTCCGGCGAGGCCGAAGTGACCAGGTGACAGGCGGCCTCAGCGAGCGCTTGGGCTTGGGCGTGTTGCTCGTGTGGGCCGTATCGGATGAGGTCGTGACGAAAGACCTCGTTCTCCCGGGAGCGGCCAGCCAGCCATATTAGCCAGTCCACGCCGGTGCGCTGCTCGATTCCGAACGTGGCGTGCAGGCTGTATCCGGCACCCTGAGTGGTGCGGCTGGCTTGGTGCCAGTAGCCACGGGGAATGTGCATCACCTCGCCGGCCGTCAGCGTCCCTGACCACACACGCTCGTTGCTGGGTTCGGAGTTCGGTGCCGCGTCGCGGTACATGGGCACTGGGCGCGACGGCGTGCGGACGTCCCAGCTCTTCTCGCCCGCGAGCTGCACGATGACGACGTCGTGGTCGTCCCAGTGCAGGGTGAATCCAGAGGTGTCCTGCGTAGTCAGGTAGGTGTTGACTTGGACTCGCTCTCGGCCCCACCACTGCCAGGAGCGGCAGGCGACCTCCATCGTGGCGTCCCAGCGATTGATCGCGTCTACGACAAGCGTGCACCCGGATTCGAGAAGATGGCCGAGACGGTGCATGTCCACCATCGGGATGGTCTGGCCTCGCCGGTTTGTGGATTCTGTGACGTAGTCGCGGGGGTGTAGCTCGGTGCCGTTTGTCAGGCAGCGCACCTGCGGCGGGGACAGGCTGCGCCGCATCAGCACGTCGAGCAGCCGCCTCGGGGTCAGCATCCGGGTGACCAGCTCGGGATCGGGCAGTTTTCCTCGGGCGAATTGGGTACCCAACGCGCTAGGTCCAGCCCAGCCCAGTGCGTGCTCGACACCCTGGATCAGTCGGTGATCGTGCATGACCAACCTCTCGTAACGGTGGCGCGTGGGGGCCCGGACAGTGGTTTCACGGCCCCCACGCGACGCTGGTCGGATGCAGGGAATTACGGGTCATTGGTGTCGCCGGAGTCCCCTTGTGCCCCATCCGACATCTGGAAATCGCCTCGGTTCTGCACGCGGGAGAACTCCTCAACGACTACCACGAGCTCGTCGTCACGATCGTCCATACCACTCATCTCCTCGGTCAGGGCCCCGGCAAAGTCCTGTTTCGGCAGATAGATGCCCATAGATCACTGAACGAGAGGGGCGATCATGATCTCGTGTGCTCTCAGTGCGCCGAGTTCGACAGGAGAGCTGCTCGGCCGGCCTCT
>JBOHFR010000084.1:0-18528 GCA_050699715.1 Pseudonocardiaceae bacterium | reverse complement strand
GGTTTCAGCGCGGCCTCGATCGTGGCGTCCAGCGCCCGTCGCAGGGTTCGGGTGCGGTAGTCCGAGGACACGCAGGTGTAGATCGATGTCGTGCTGGCGTGGTCGTGACCTGCTTGTTCCTGGACGAGTCGAGCGTCGGAGCCGTCTTCGATGAGGTGCGTGACATGGGAGCGTCGCAGGGAGTGGAAATCCAGTGCGGGGTCCAGACCGAGCTCGTCGCGGCATCGTCAAGGCCGGTGGCGCGGAGGTATTCCTGCCGAGATCACCATGCGCGTCTACCTCGACACCACCGCGGCGGATCAGCAGCCCATGCCCCGGTCGCCGACCACATCCGAGGTAGCCGCACACCTGCGACCAAGGATCGTTCTGCGAACGAAGGAATTCGCGGGCACCCACGAACGCCGCCGTGGCTCGCAGATCCGGCCGCACCGCCAGCCGCTGCAGGTGCACCGCGATTGAATGCACGTGCCGCTTGGTGGTCTCGATCCGGCGGGCGGGGACTGGTGTGCCGGACCGCTCGGCTTGGTGACGATCGCACGCGCACAACAGCGCGTGCACGTCAACTGGATCGGCCATGACTTCCCACAGCTACATTGAAGCAAGCGTAACAATCCCCGTGACCCACGCCCAGGAATTGGTGACCTGTCATGACGAGACTGTTCCGCGGGAACGGAAAAACGATCATCGGAATGGTGCACCTGCGACCGCTCCCGGGAACTCCCTTCCATGAGGAGGGCAGCTTTCCCGACATTGTGCGCACTGCGGTCGCCTCGGCGCGGGCGCTCGCGGACGGCGGGGCGGACGGGTGTCTGGTGCAGACGGTGGACCGTGTCTACGGCGTGGCCGACGAGTCCGACCCCGCCCGGACCGCGACGATGGCCCTGGTGGTGCGCGCGATCGCCGATGAGGTGGGTCCGGATTTCCCGGTGGGGGTGCAGATCATGCGCAATGCCCTGCGCGCCTCCATCGCGGTGGCCAAGGTGGCGGGCGGCCGGTTCATCCGGGCGGGCGCGCTGATCGGTCGCACGGTGACTCCGCATGGCGTGGTGCAGGCCGACCCGCTGACAGTGCTGGCCTACCGCAAGGCGATCGGCGCCGAGGACGTCGACATTGTCGCCGACGTCGACTCGATGCACTTCCGGCCCGCCGACAGCGGCATGACCACCGCGCGGGCCGCATGGGCCGCAGTCCAGGTGGGCGCGACCGCGGTGTCGCTGGGGAGCCCGGACGAGGAGCGCGCGCTGGCCATGGTCCGGTCGGTCCGCGACACGGTCCCGGGCGTGCCGGTCGTGCTGGCGGGCCACACCACCCACGCCAACGCGTCCCGGCTCCTAGCCGAGGCCGACGGCGCGTTCGTGGGCACCTGCCTGGAGCAGGGCGGCTGGGGTGGGCGGATAGAGCTGGAGCGGGTCCGGGAGTACGTGGGCATCGCGCGCGGACTGGAGGGCTGAGGATGGTGGCGGTGGACCGGGTGCGCCCCGAGGTCGTGTTCGAGCAGGTCGACCGCCTCGCCCGCGACCTCGCGGAGCTGACCCCGGTGTTCGACGCGCGGGCGCGCGCGGTGACGGCCGGGCTGGGACTGCCGCACCCGGGCAAGGTGTACCTGGTCGGCTCCGGCGACTCGTACCATGCGGGCTGCGCCGCCGAGATGTCCTTCGAGTCCATCGCGGGCGTGGCCTGCGAGCCGATGAGCAGCCTGCGGTTCCTGGAGTACGGCGCGGCGGCGGCCGCCCTGGACGGCGGCCCGGTGCTGGTGGTGCTGACCTCGGCGTCCGGGGAGACGGAGCGGGTCGTGCAGTGCGCGGTCGCGGCCCGGCGGATCGGCGCGCGGACCGTCGCCGTCGTCGGCGCGCCCGATTGCGCGCTGTCGGCGGCCGCCGACGCCACGCTGATGGTGGAGATCGCGGACCGGGTCCGGTCGCCGGGCATCCGCACCTACCAGGCGAGCCTGCTCGGGCTGCTGCTGCTGGCCGTTCGGCTGGCCGCGGCGCGGGGGCAATGTTCGGACGCCGACGCCTTGGCCGCCACCCTGGCGGAGCTGGCCGGGCCGCTCGGCGCGACCAACGCGCTGCTGGCGGACCGCAGCGCGGCGCAGGCCGACCGGCTCGCGGCCGCGCCCACCGTCGCCGTGGTCGGCAGCGGCCCGGGCTGGGGCTGCGCCCTGTTCGGTGCGGCGAAGCTGGTCGAGACTGCGGGGGTGCCCGCCGTCGGGGTGGACACCGAGGAGTGGTGCCACGTCGAGTGGCTGGCCCGTCCCGCCGACCTGCCGGTCGTGGTGGTGGCTCCGCCGGGGCGGTCGCTATGGCGCGCGGGCTCGATGGCGGCCCAGGCGGCGGGCGCAGGCCGATGGGTGGTGGCCGTGGTCGACGAGCACGACGACATGGTGGCGCCGCATGCCGCCGCCGTACTGCCGGTGCGCGGGCGCACCCGGGAGGAGTTCTCACCGCTGCTGTACCACCTGTTCGCCAGCCACCTGGCGGGCCACGTGGCGCTGCTGTTGGGCCGCGCGCCGTTCCTGACAGACGGGTCGTGATGGCCCCGCGATCCCTGTGGTGGCCGATGCGGCCTACGACCGCGACGTTCCTGTGGTTGTGAGCAGCGGGGTTGGTGGCACCGGATAGTCAGCTACCCGCTTTGCCTGATCAAGGGCGCGCTGTGTACGCTGCTCGTCTGGCGGCCTCGAAGGGCCCCGGGAGGCTTCGCCTAGTCTGGTCTATGGCGCCGCACTGCTAATGCGGTTGGGGGTTACGCCCCCTCCCGGGTTCAAATCCCGGAGCCTCCGCGGAAGGTTGGCGTCTGTGCTGGCCGACAACAGAACAAGCGCCCGTAGCTCAACGGATAGAGCATCTGACTACGGATCAGAAGGTTGGGAGTTCGAGTCTCTCCGGGCGCGCAGGTCAGGAGGGGTGTCCCGTGCGGGGCACCCCTCCTGGGTCTCATTGGGTCTCAATTGACCATCTGGCTAGGCGTGCGAAGGGGTCGTTGTCCTCGGGTGCCTTCCAGGGCAGTCCACTGAGCTGTGACGCGATCCGCTTCTGCGGCTCGTCAGGAGCATGAATGTACCGCTGAACTGTATCGGTTTTTGACCAGCGCATGACGTCCATAAAGGCACGCGTATTAACACCCCGGATAAAGGGGAGAATGCCTCCGTGCTGGGCCTTAGCGCCTTTGTGGGTAGAGCAAGCGACGGGAATCGGACTTGCATGGCCAGCCTGTCGGTACTCGGCTTGGGCGTGACCTGGGAACTTGCTGACCAGCATGTTTAGGTGGTGAGGTGGTCGAAGCGCCGCATGGTGCAGCTGCAAGCAATGATACGACAACCCACCCGCTGCCCTCAGATTGCGGCTACCTGGGGTGGTGTGGCACAACAGCATTCATCCGCACGAGGCCGGAACAGACCTCCCTGCGGTGTCCGCCCTCGTCATCGAGGACCGTGGCGCCCACACCTTTCACGTGGGCAGTAAGCCGTCTCACGCTCAGGGCGGGGCGCTTGGCCGGTTCAGCTTGTTGAGGCTAACTTTCGGCGGGTGACGGTCCTGAAGGGCACGTGAGGAGGACGATTACCCTCCGAGGACGCCGTGCCGGCGGGGGCCTGCCCCTCGATGGCAGCTGTGAGGATGCGGATCGAGTCGTTGTGGATGTGGTGCTTCAAGGCCAGAGCGTCTATCGGGATCGGGGTCATGAGATCGAGTAACTCGACCCCGACTACACGGCCCATCGCATCAAGGTCGACGTAGATGTCCTCGCTGAACTCGACGGTGCGGGCGACGCTGTTCGTGCTCAGGCGCAAGTACGCGGCTCCAGCGTCACGGTCGAGCTTCACCGAGACTACGGCGTTAGTTGCCATCGTCGTCCTCCCACGCTGCCGTCACGACGTGCTTTGCCTGGCTCGTGTCCCGATCACGGGCGACCATGACTTTGAGCATCCTGCCTTCAACACGAGCCCGGTAGATGTTGCTGCCCTTTCCGCCCTGGTAGTGGACATCTGGTTCCGCTAGACACTGTCGCACGTGCTGCTCCTTGATCGCACGCTCTCTCATCCTGTCTCTCGCGTGTTGTGCGTACGTGATGTACATGGACGGTCACGAACCGTTGTGTCCGGCTATGTCGACCACGAACGGCAGGTCCTGAACTGGCTGGCCCTGCACACTCACCCTCGCTACGTACCGTCCTGCCACAACGATCGGGACCATGAAGCCGATCGTGAGAGTCACACCGACCCGGCCGTCCACAGGCACGGCTGCGGGGTTGCGCGCTGCCGTGCCTGTGAGCTGTAGGGCGTAAGCCCTGTTCGGAGGCTCGACAGAGACCTCGAACGACGCTGCCCCCTCCGACTCGTCCAGAAGGACGCGCATTACCACGTACGTCTGATGTGCCCCGCTCGTGCTCGTCGCCTGGACACGATCGAAGCTGCCTCCAACGATCGTCACCAAGCCGGCTGGATCGATGCGCGCGTACTCGGCGAGCAGCGCGTAGTCCAGGGTCGCCACCGGCTCCTCCTCGCGTGCGGCGTTCGTCGAACGCCCGTTCCCACATCTCCACCAGCGGCACACACGCAGAGTTATCCGCCGCTGACACGGCAGTGGCAGCTCTCAGACAGAGCCAGCGCATACCTTGTCATCCCCGCGGTGGCCCACGGTGACCGCGGTCATGCATGTCGAGGCCCGCGCGCCGTAGCTGCAGTTGCGTGGCTGCCAAGTGAGGGCGGCAACTTTCACCTGCTCGCCGCTGCCAATCTCGCCTGCCTCGCCGGAGCTAGCGCGGGTCCCTCCTGGCGGGCTGGCAGGGAGGGGCTCAGTTTGGGTCTCGTTCACTGCCGGCCGCTATCGGCCAGGTGTGTTCGCCAGATCGCCCTAACCTGCGGATTTGCGTCCCGCGTACAGCAGAGGACTGAATTTCGAACAGCTACGGATCAGAAGGTTGGGAGTTCGAGTCTCTCCGGGCGCGCAGGTCAGCGGGGGTGTGGGTTCTCGGCCTGCCTTTTTGGGTCTCAATGGGTCTCAATTCGCACTCGGGTTGCCGGGGGTACATGGTCGCTCGCTGGTGCGGCGTTGCCTAGGCGGTCGGGTCAGCGGTTTAGGTCTTATGGGTGTGTGACCTGAGGTAACTAAGGGTAGCCACATCGGCGGCTATGTGGTCATCGGCCGTCGTATGTCGGGTTGCTCGGTGCTGGTGGTGGTGGCGTGTGCAACGGCCCCTGGTTGCGGTTGTCGGGTTGGTTGGCCATCCGTGTCGCCGTCTGGCCGTGATCGTCTCCGAGTGGGTGGTCGGTGTTCTGGAGTGGGCAGATCTGTAGGTGGCCGTAACGGGGCCGGGGTGTGCACCGCCCCGGGTCTGCTGGGAGCCAGGCTGTGCCTCGGGAGCGGTCTGTACCGTGACTACAGCGGGCACGTGCCCGCATCTGACACCTGGCCTGATCAGGCATTGTTGCCCACCTGCTGAGGTTGCCCACAGCGGGCAACTTGCCGAGAAAGGCAACTACGGTCACAATAGGCTCGTGGTCGCCCTCGCAGTCGATGAGCATGCCGTGCTCGAACAGGGCATGGCTCGACTTGCTGAGCTGCTCGGGCCTGACTTCGACATTTCGCCCTACCGGGTGAGTGGGGGGGAGGACGACGAGCAGGACGCCGTCGCCACAGACTCCGTTTACTCGATCCGAGCACTCACGACCTCTGCGCCTTACGCCCAGGTCGTGGTTGAGGCCAAGTCGTCGTTGACGCCAGCGGCGGCTCAACAGGTTCTCTTGCCGCAGGTCCGGCTCTTGCGCCGGCTCTACGGCCAGGCCACGGTTCTTGTCGTCGCACCCTGGCTCAGTCCGAGGACGAGGGACATCCTGGCGAGTCGCAAGGTGGGTTACCTCGACCTCACTGGCAATGTTGATCTCCGCCTGCCGACAGGCGTGCTGATCAAGACCGAAGGTGCTAAACAGAACCCTGATCCGACGCCGCACCGCCGCAGCCGAGGGCTCTTGGGTGCTGGAGCTGGCGTGATAGTGCGACTGCTCACCGACTTCGCCCCGCCATACCGACAGAAAGATCTTGCGACTGTCGGGCAGGTCAGTCGCGGATACGTCTCACGGATCTTCCAGACCCTCGACGACGAAGCTCTCATCACCAGGGAGGGTCGCTACATCGTTGAGGTCAACTGGCCTGCTCTGCTGCGTGCTCGGGCGGAGAACTATGACGTGCTCCACTCCAACCACGCAGTGCCGATGGTGGCGCGCAAGGGTCCTGATGCCATCTACCGCGGCTTGATCGCTCAAGGCACTGAGAACACCGCCGTGGTCACGGGCTCCTACTCAGCACGTGAGGTGGCACCCGTTGCGGTCGGTGGCCCACTGATGATCTACGTCGACCCAGGTCCGGACATGATCGACGCCGTGGCCGAAGAACTTTCGCTGATGCGTGCAGCGCGCGACCTGGGAAACGTCATCCTTCTGCAGCCGAGCAACACAGGACCACTACTGGGCCGGCGTGCCTTCGGGGCCAGCGAGCATGTTGCGCTCAGTCAGCTGGCGATTGACTGCTTGAGCGGACCCGATCGGATGCCCGCTGAGGGAGAGGCCGTTCTTGCCCACATGGCCGCTACCGTGGATGCCTGGCGGCGAGACCCCGGCGAGCTGGCCAGCGAGGCCGCTGCACTATCTTGAGCCGCCCATGGGCACCTCTGGCTGGACGGCTGATGTCACGCTTTCCTGACGGCATCTCGGCCGAAGTGATCACGGTCGTTGCTCGCCGAGTCCTCCTTGATGCGCTGGAGGCGCTACAGGCGCACCGGGGCGCCATCACTCTCGTCGGGGCTCAGGCCGTGCACCTGCGCACCGCCGCCAGCGAACTGACGACCGCCTCGTACACAAGCGATGCCGACCTCGGTGTCGACCCCGCGGTTCTCGACGACGAGCCGCTGCTCGAACAGACCATGACCACTGCGGGTTTCATCCAGGGTCCGGATCCCGGGCACTGGCACCGCCCCGAGAAGATCGGTGACCGGATCGAAGAGGTCGTGGTCGACCTGATGGTCGCCGACACGTTCTCCGGACCGGGGAGCCGACGCTCTGGAGTGATCCCGCCGCACTCACGTGATGCAACTCGACGCACGCCGGGCCTCGAACCGGCCGCGGTCGACTACGACGTCATGGCGGTGCCGAGCCTGGAGCCCGAACGAGACGGTCGGGTGCTTGACGTGCGGGTAGCCGGTGTGGCAGCGCTGTTGATCGCCAAGTGCCACAAGCTGGGGGAGCGCGTTCGAGAGACCAGTCAACGACGTGTCGTCGCTAAGGACGCCGGCGACGTCCTGCGGCTGATGCTCGCTGCCGACGCCGGGCCCGTCAGGCAGCGTCTCGAGCTTCTCCTGGCAGACCCACGCGCGGAGGCCTCGACTCGCCAGGGGCTCGACTACCTCGCCGAGCTGTTCGGCGCTCCCCGACGTCAGGGCGTGGTCATGGCCATTGATGCGCTCGGTGCCGAGGTCGACCCCGACCACATCCGCGCGCTGGCCCCGGCGTATGTCGTCGCGCTGCGGCGGGCCACCGTTCGCTAGGACGCAACGCCTTCATCGGGCTCGTCGGTCCCCCCGACGGCGAAGCGCAGACTGATGCGGGTCGCGGCGAAGCGCTCCCAATCCACCACCAGCTCGAACACCTGGTGTGGCGCAGCGTCCTCGACATCGATCGTCGTGGTGAAGTCGCCCTCACCAAGCAAGTTGAGCACTCCGGCCCGCACCGACTCGAAGTCCGAGTCAAGCTCCCGGGCGAGGCGGGTCAGGCTTGTGCGCTTGCGTTCTGGGCGGTCCTCGCCATCAGGATCGAAAAGTCGGATGATCGACGGCGCAGTAGCTTCGTGGACGTCTTGCCAGCGCAACGAGTCCTCTCTGGTTCGATCTTCGTCTGACAACGGCAGCACTTCGGCAGGCAGCTCGACGTCAGGATTGAGGTCGTAGACGACGTCCTCGTCCTCGGTGCGTTCGATGACCACGCCACACGCGATCATGTATTGAAGCACGCCAGCCATCGTGCGCACCGGCGCGATCCCGAGCGATTGGCCGTAGACGTCGCTGCGGGCGAGCTCCCGTTCACGGTCTTTGATCTCCACAGCGTTGGCTCTGGCTGCATCGGCAGGATCATCGGTCCCGAACGCAAAGGGACCGTGCTCCTCGGCCGCTCTGGCCTGTTGCCACTCCTCGTCGGTCCAGACCTTCACCGGATCCCAGGCCTCGGCATCCCAACCACGTTCGTCGTCTCCGCGCCCTGCCCGTATCCAATCGCCAAGAGCGACCTTGCTGAGGGGACCCTGGGACCATGATGAGGATCGAGGCGGGCGGCATGTACCTCATCCAGCCACGGCCGAAGCAGAGATCCTGGAACAGCAGCCCACGCTTCTCGCCAGGCGAGGCGACCTCATGACCCCACCTCGCTGAGTCTGGTGCGTAAGGTGTGCTCGATCGTCGTGAGTTGCCGAGTGGTTACCTCGACGCCAAAGGTTCGGTCGGCGAACCGACATTCGAAGTCTGGGGTGTCCCGGTCGATTGTCAGGTCTGCCCCGATATCTAACAACTTGTCCGCGACGACCAGTTCGGAGCGGAGCCGTCATATTTGAGCGAAGGCTTCGTCCGGGTCCTCCAACAACCCGTACGCGCGGCAGTCGCGGCGTTTGGACGCCAGCCTTTCCAGTGAGCGGGTGGTCGCAGCGCGGTGATCCAGGCGGGTAGTCAACGCCTCGAAGTCGATGAGAAACTCGGGCGGTATCCACGACTGTGCCAACAGGTGACCGTCACGTAGCCAACCGGTGGGGAAAGTCACCAATCCAGGATCGCATCCGTGCGAAGCGAATCACGACGGTGGTTAGCCTGATCTCCGCACTCGCGATCGTAGGCCTCGCGCAGCACATCCAGCGTGGTCCAGAGATCGCATTCCACCTGCGACATCACCCCAGGGTTGGTGCGGTGGTGCTGCGAGATGGCGTTTGTCTGGTCCAGCACGGCACGCACCGCACCGCACCGCGCAAGGGCTGAGATTCTCGTTGGACCTGCGCACTGGCCACCGTGCGCACCGGTTCGAACAAGTAGCCGTTGGTCGGGGTGTCGCGATCCATTATGGCCAACGCCATCATGCGATGGACCAGGTCCGTGTCGGCCAGACGCAGCGGCGAACTCCTCCGGGGACCAGACTGTACAGCTCGCGGTGTTTCTGCTGTGCGAAAAAATGTAGCGGTCCACGCCGCAAGGTGGCACGCATACCAGCGAATGTCGAATTGGTAGACATTTGCCGCTAATCAATCACTGTCGCAGGAGTAGGCGTTGGCGGTGGATAGGAATTACACGCTTTGCTATGGCCAGCAAACTAGTCACGGGCGGCGTGGATGCCAAAAAGATCGCGGGTCCTCCCCGGCGGACTGCGTGGAGGGGCTCAGTTTGGGTCTCATTCACCGCCGGCCGCCACCGGCCGGGTACGTTCGGCAGATGGCCCCTAACGTGCGGATTCACGTCCCGCGTACAGTCGCGGACACGGTTTCGAACAGCTACGGATCAGAAGGCTGGGAGTTCGAGTCTCTCCGGGCGCGCAACACCGAAACTACGGTTGAACAGGCAGTTTTCGGGTCAGCAAGACCCACTCTATACGTTTTTGTGGATCTCTATCCACGATCTCATCCACGGACCGTGCTAGCTTCGTCAGCGTGACAGCCGATGTGGAGGCCTCGGGACCTCGCAAGCGAGGCAGCGTCCGGCGGATGGGGACCTGTCTCCAGGTCCGTGTGTCGGCCGGTAAGGACCCGTCCACGGGCGAGCGCATCGTGCTCGTCCAGAGTGTCGCGATCGACAAGCCTGGCAGCGAACGTTCTGAGCGGGTCGCGGCGAACGAGGCTGAGAGGGTCCGGACTCGGCTGCTTGCCGAGGCGGACTCGCTGAAGGTGGCCCGGACGAAGTCAACCCTTGGCGCACTGCTCGACAGGTGGCTGCCCCAGCACGAGGTCGACCCAACCACTCGGATGAACTATGAGTCGCAGATCCGCAACTACATCAAGCCCAACCTGGGTGATGTGCCGCTCCTGCTGCTCGTTCGGGATGCGTCTGAGCGGCTGGAGACGTTCTACGCGCGGCTGCGGCGTTGTCGCCACCTGTGCTCCGGTAAGCCATTCGTTGAAGAGCACAAAGCCGAAGGACCGCACGACTGCGCCAAGATGGAGTGTCGACGTCACCAGTGCGAGCCCTACGCCGCGTCGAGTATCCGCCAGATCCACGCGATCCTCAGCGGCGCGCTGAGCGCTGCGGTGCGGTGGGGATGGATCTCCTGCAACCCGATGCCATCGGTGAAGCCTCCAGCCAAAAAGCGCCCACAGCCGCGACCCCCCAGCCCAGAGCAGATGGCGCGCATCGTCGTGGCAGCCTGGAACGCGTCAAACGAATGGGGCTTGTACGTGTGGTTGTCAGCAGTCACGGGCGCACGCCGCGGCGAAGTGCTCGCCCTCCAGTGGAACGACGTCGATTTGACCAATGGAGTCCTGCGACTCGATGAGAACTACGTGCGCGCCAACGACGGGATGATCCTCAAAGACACAAAGACCCATCAGATGCGCCGCGTTTCGATCGACAACCCGACTGGGGAGTTGCTGCGGAACCACAAGGACGAATGCACGCGCCGGCTGTTCCTGCTGGGCTTACCGCTCACCGATGACACCTGGCTGTTCTCCGCGCAACCTGACCTGATTAAGCCGCGGGACCCCAGCGCTGTCACCCGCCGCTACAGCCGGCTCGCAAGCAAGCTTGGCATCGACACCCAGCTCAAGCAGCTCCGCCACTACTCAGCAACCGAGCTACTCACCGCAGGAGTAGACCTACGCACGGTAGCCGGCCGACTCGGCCACGGCGACGGAACCACCACCCTGCGCCACTACGCCGCTTGGGTAGGTTCCGCGGATCAAGCAACCGAACGGTTTTTTCAGACCAGCGAGCGTCACCGGCCTCGGCGTGAACCGGTTATACCGGCGATGACCTGAGCAAACAGTACTCAGTGTTTGTCAGCGATCGTCACACCTCGCTGACAAACACGGCATAGAGACGGCCTGATCTTGGAGAGAGACCAGGTGCGAGCCCCAGTTTGGAAGGCTGCGCCCACTGCACCGTCAGGGGCCTCGATCGGTGGTCATGCCGGGTCACAGGGCCCCGCTGTTGTGACCGTGGTTGACCGGTGTTAATGGCACACGCGGGGTGTTGGCCTTCCGCAGGAAGGGGGCTGGATACCCGCGCCCCCTGGTGACTCACCAC
Organism: Pseudonocardiaceae bacterium; assembly: GCA_050699715.1. Lineage (GTDB taxonomy): Bacteria > Actinomycetota > Actinomycetes > Mycobacteriales > Pseudonocardiaceae. Next base: position 7,269 of record JBOHFR010000084.1, on the reverse strand, counting down.
CTTCGTGCCCAGCCCGGGAGTCATCCCGGAGCGAGGGCCGCCGGAGGCACGGGATTGTGGATCTCAGAGCGGGGGTGCTCTTTGGTGTGAACGCGCGTTAGAGCGTGACGACCATTATCAACAGGTGCCGTGGCGTGCTCGTGGGTCTCCGCGTCGGGTGCTCTGGTGGCATCCCGTGACGGTCGGTTGCTGACTTTTTGCTGACTACGTTCAGCTTGGCACCCTGACCGAGCTTCGACGAACTGGAGCTGCTGCGCTCTGCCTAAAGACAGTACGGACGCTGCCGGGGCTAGTGGCGGCTGGGCGGTGCGGACCAGGCAGGGGACCTGGTTTTTCACCGGATGGATAAGTGAGATCAGGGGGAGCACCCGCCCCCTTGAAGAGGCAGCCGAGGGCTGGTGCTGCGAACAGCGACTCCCGGCCTTGATCGCCGCCGATCCTGCTGAAGAGGGTGGAGGCCCGATGCCAGACCATATGCAACTCGATCCGGACCAGTTCCGGGTGGTGCTCGATCACGGTGAGGTGGTGGAGCTGGACGGTGGCACGCTCGTCCTGGACGGTCACCGGCCACAACCGACCAGGTGGACAGTCGTTAAGAACGAGGGGACCTTCTCCTGATCCGCGTGAGCTGCTGGCGCTGGAACTGGATCGCCCCGCGTCGCGATCACCGTGCCTTGCTTGTGAGAGCGTTCTGCTCCGTGCCCGCAGCACGGGACTTCAGCGAAGGAGATCGATCACCTATGCGTATCCACGGTGTGGCCGGCGTGCTCGTCGCCGCTGCCATTGCCGGGGGGCTAGTCGCCGGCTGCGGCAGCAAGCCCACCCCCAGCCTCGCCAGCACGCCACCACCCCCAGCGGCGAGCAGCGCGGCGCCCAACCCCCAACAGCAACATAACCAAGCCGACGTCGTCTTCCTCCAAAACATGATCCCTCACCACGCCCGGGCCATCGCGATGTCCCAGGCGGCCGGAAATCAAGCGACCTCACCTCAGGTGAAAGGTCTCGTCACTCGGATCGAGACCGAGCAGAGCCCGCAGGCCCAGCAGATGAGCGATCTGCTCACCGCGTGGGGCACTCCGACCCCCGCCACCGCCAGCGTGGGCACCGCGGCCGGCCTGGGGCAGGGTCAAACGGCCGTGACGACGAGCGGGGCCACGTTCGACCGGATGTTTCTCCACGTGATGATCGTCCACCACCAGGACGCGATCACCATGTCCCAGACCGAGCTGGCTCAGGGCAACAACTCCGCCACGCGCAACCTCGCCCAGCAAATCATCACCGCACAGCAAGCCGAGATCAGCGAGATGCAGGCTCTGCTCCAGGTGATCTGACCGGGAGGCCAAGTGGGTGGGCGCGTATCGGCAGCACTGTTGCGTGCCCACCCGCCGACGACTCTCGGTAGCGGTGGCCCTGGCGCAGCACAGTGAGCCCTATGCGCCGATGACTGTGACACTGCCGTGGCACCAGCCGACCAGCGAGCTGGTGACCGCACGTCTGATTACCTGCCGCAGGGACCGCAGGGCGGTCCACCGTACAGCGTTCAACACTAGTGCAGCACATACCGCACGAACAATTGACCTTTGCTTTCGAGTAGCCATCTCAGGTCGAGGCCGACTGACTTGACTAGCGGAGCTCGGCCGACGATCGACAGCGATCCGGCGCGGCCGGCCAGTGCCGGCGCGATGGACAGGAACAGCTTATCGACCAGGCCAGCGGGGAGCAGTGACGCGTTGAAGGTCGGCCCGCCCTCGCCGAGCACTGCGCGGACACCGTGCTCGGTGCGTAACTGAGAGTGCATCGTGCCCAGGTCCAGATTCTCGCCTGGTGTCGGGCGCAAGTAACTGACCTGCGCCCGGCACCCTTCGAGTTGAGCGGCGCTGGCGGTGATCACGACGACCCGGGAGTGCTGGTCGGCGAGCAGCGGCAGGTCTGGGGGCAGGGTGAGCCGGCGGCTCGCGATGACTGCGAGCGGGTCGGGTTCCAATCCCAGGGTGACCCGGCGCTCCGGACGTGCTGGGTCACGGACCAAGTGGCGGTACCGTTCGGCGCACACTGTTCCTGCGCCGACCATGACCGCGTCGACGTGTGTCCGCAGCTCAGCAAACAGCTCCTGATCGGCGAGGTTGCTGATCGAGGCGGTGTGGTGCGTCACCGTCGCTGCGCCGTCAGCGGTGGCCACCATGTTGAGCACAATGTAGGGGCGGTGGTCGGCTGCTAGATCGGCGAACCTGACGCCTTAAACGTGTGGTGCTTGACCGGTTCGATAACGGAAAAAACAGCGATGTGCCATCATCAGATGGTTTTGAACAGGTCTGCCTTGTGTCTGCGGATTCGCCCAATGAGACAACGCCGGCGTGTGAGGGTTATGCATGGGGAATTTTCGGAGGGAGTGTTGCGCTAACAGGTGACGTGCTTGGGCACGGTGGGGTGATGCGCCGTCGCCCTGTTCGAGTGCCAGCACCGGGGTCTGGCTTCGCTGGGTTCCGTTTTCCCGTAGGGTCGTCGTGCTGGCGGTGCGTTGGTACCTGCGCTACGGACTGTCCTACCGTGACGTGGAAGAGTTGCTCGCCGAGCGTGGCATTGAGGTTGACCATGTCACCGTGTTCCGGTGGGTGCAGCGCTTCACACCGTTGTTGATCGACGCGGCTCGGCCGTGTCGACACTCCCGGGGGATCGGTGGTTCGCTGATGAGACTTATGTCAAGGTCGCTGGGTGGTGGGTCTAGCTGTACCGCGCCATCGATCTGTTCGGGCAGGTCATCGATGTTCTGGTGGCGGAGAAGCGAGATCTGGCGGCCACCCTCCAGTTCTTCTCTCGCGCGCTGCGGCACGGCACACATCCCACGGAGGTGATGAGACCAGGCACAGGCTTACCCCCGGGTACTGGATGAGCTACTGCCCGCCGCCCGCCATGTCAGGGAGAAGTACGCGAACAATATCAACGATCTTGCCTGCCCCAACTTCGCGCAACGCATCAGCCCCGGCTGCAGCGCAAGCTGATCACGGTGCGGGCGCGGAACCGGGCAGCGGGTCTGTTCGCCGACGTGGTGAGCATCGATCTGGTGGAGCTGTCGCAGGCGGGGCCCTGGGACGCTGGTGGACCTGCCGACCGCCCGTGAGCACCGTCTGGAACCGCGTGACGCACAGTTATAGGTTCCCCAGACAGCGATCACGGGCGGATCTGGCAACGCACTGCGCCGACACCGGTACATCTGCCGTTGCGGTACTCATCCAGCAGACCGACGCTAGTACCAGACCATCACACGCCGCAGCCACGTCAGCGCCCACGGATCGAGCAGCTCACTTGGCTACTTGTCGTTGTCGTTGAATTCGTCCTTCAGGTCGTCAACAGCACCGGCGGCCTTGTCTCGTAGATCGTGTCCGGCTTCCTTGGCCTCCCCGGACAATTGATCACGCTTCCCAGCGTTCTCAAGGCTCTCGTTGCCCGTCATCTGACCAATCTTCTCTTTCGCTTCACCGATAAGCTGCTCGGCCTTATCCTTGGCCTTGTCAAGAATACCCATCTGAGTTTCCTCTCTGTGATCACAGACTCATTGAAGTGTTCCCGCTAATCAAGGTGTTCCCCCAACCGCCACTGACCTAGGTCAGTGGCGGTTGGCATCCTATCGGATGTTGGATAGGTATCAGCACCAGGCCAGCTCTCGCGGTCGGTCAGCTCAGTAGGGGGTGAGCAGTCAGGAGCCCCGCGACGTGAACCCTGGCGTCGATCACCACACGGATTCGTGTGCCAGCAGTCCCCCAGGGAGTGGCTGGATTCGCCGGTGATGGCACCCCCACGGTTCCGCTCACGGCCGCGCGGACCAAGGGCTCCGAGAGGCCCGCCTGCGTCCCCGACGCGATGCCCTCAGTACCGCCCGCCGCTGCCCCGCGGTCATGCCTCCGACGACGCCGTACTGTTCGATAGCCGGGAACCCCAATGCCTCAGCTAGGCACGCCCTCACCACGGGGCAGCTCGCGCACACCGCTAGCGCCCGTCGCTCCCAGACATGCAGTGACCTGCCCGCAGGGCTGTCAGCCGGTCCGAAAAACACCTCTGGGTCCACCCCCCAACACGCTGGCTGCTGCCCCGTGACCTGCTGATGCGGAGTGAGGTGATCGATGCTGATCATCGTTCATCACCGCCCGCCTCGGCGCGGGCGGTGTCCAGCTCCGCCATCGAAGTCCAGGCCCACCTGAGGTATACGGTGGTAAGCGCAGCTGAGTCGCTCGCGGACGTCGGCTGTGATGTCGTGACCGGTCACAACAAGCCTCCCGATAGGTGAACTGACCGATAACCCGAAAGAAATCACAAAAATCTCGTCGGACTAGTGTCGTCGTCACACGCGCCCTCTCCCATGTGAAGAACTGAAAGATCCCAGCGGTCGCTACTGCGGATGCTCGGCAAATTCTCTAGCGTAGAGCCTTAGGGAAACACCCCCGCAGTTCTCCGAGCAGAATGGTTCTCTTGTCTTGTGGCTTGAAGCTCGCGCAATTGCCTATAGAGGGAGTTTTGCGCTGCTGCTTGCCGTCTCGCTTGCTCCGCGAGCTTCCGCTCGCGGAGCAAGTACCCTGTGAGTACGCCAACGACAAAGACCACCATGACAGATACCGCCAGAATGATCAATCCAACAGTCATTTCCCCACTCCTTTTTAGTGATCTCCAGCACGGTGGAGACACCTACGATCCCAGCCGACGGCGACGCGCGGCTCCAAGCCACCCACCGCCAAGGCCCTAACCGCGCGGATGATCGGCCTGGCCAGTACGCGAACCATCTTCAACTCCCCCCTACAGCCTCAGGCACCGCACGGAGCGGGCGCCGGATCCACTCTTCACGGCCCAGTGCTCCCTGGGAAACCAAGACCGTTGTAGCGCTCAGTTACCCCACCTCACCCCGCAGTAAACACCGGTTCTCCACCAACAGTGACTATGTCGGCCGTGCGAACAGCGTCGAAGATCGCCTGCACGCGCAGCCCATCCTGGAGCGACGGCTCGGGCGCGGCCCCCTTCCCGGACCACCGCCCAAAAGTTGCTGGCCAGCCGATTGAAGGCCTCGGTCGAGTTCTCGTCGGGCGGGCCCTCGCTCTGGAGCCCTCTCTCTCAAGCCGCTGGATCGCCTGCCTAGGCCGAACTGGGCGGGCCAACTAGAATCCTCAGCCACGAGTGGGAGGCCGGTGGCTGAGGCAGCTTCAGCGTGGGAAGGTGCTGACCCGTTACCTTCCCGTGAAGCGGGCCAAGAAGAGAGCAGCCACTGTGAGCGACCCGCAGCCCGTCACCGCGAACGACGTCGACACCCTCCGCGCCATCGCTGAGCGGCACGCGAACCACCCTGAGGTCACCGAGCGCCTATACGCTGTGGCTGACTATCTCGCCGTGCTCCAACGAGGACAACAGCGGGAGCTTGGGAGAAGCGAGAGCATCGAGGGGCAGCCCGTCGTGGGCGATGCTTGCCCGATGAAGTGGGCTGTCCACGTGAAATCCGTGGCCGCTGGCAACGACGTGAAAGAGGAGACTTGCGGGCAGCCCGCTAGTGAGCCGGTGGAGTACGACGGTGTTCTGTACGTGGTGTGCCCGGAGTGCAAGGACGAGTTGGTCAACATGGGCGGCAGGGGGCTTGGGGAGACGGCCTGAGCGACGACCGAACGATAACGGCCCTCGGGACCTGGGCGGACCGGGGGCGGAAAGCCTGCTCGGCGAACTGTGTGGAGGGGCTCAGTTTGGGTCTCATTCACCGCCGGCCGCTATCGGCCGGGTGTGTTCGCCAGATCGCCCTAACCTGGGGATTCACGCCCCCTGTACTGTCCTACCGTGATGTGGAAGAACTGCTCCCTGAGCGCGGCATTGTGGTTGATCACGTCACGATCTCCCGTTGGGTGCAACGCGTCACTCCACTGGTGATCGACGCGGCCGGGCCGTGCCGGCACTGCCCGGGGGATCGCTGGTTCGTTGACGAAACGTATGTCAAGGTCGCCGGTCGGTGGCGCTACGTGTACCGGGTGATCGATCAGTTCGGGCAGGTCATCGACGTGCTGGTGTCGGAGAAGCGGGAGCTGGCGGCCACCCGCCGGTTCTTCACCCACGCGCTGCGGCACGGCATAGCTCCCACCGAGGTGACGACCGACCGGGCGCAGGCTTACCCCCGGGTACTGGATGAGCCGCTGCCCGCCGGATGCCATGTCCTGGAGAAGTACGCGAATAACCCGATCGAAACCGATCACGGCCGACTGAAGTCCCGGCTGCGGCCGATGCGCGGTCTGACACGTCTCCGCTGCGCACGGGTGATCGCCACAGGGCATGCGTTCATCCAGAACATCCGCCGCGGCCACGACGAACTCGGAGTCGAAGAACCCCCCACACTGTGGGTGGCGGCGGCCTTCACCGAGCTGGCCCTGGCGATCTGACCAACCGGGATCAACGATCTCGCCTGCCCCGCCTTCGCACAACGCAACAGTGCCTCTGGGAGTCCTCGATGAAATCGCCGAGCCGGGAGTCGCCCTTGTGGCCGATAGTCTGATCCAGCGAAATCGGTTCCCTGGCGTACTGCTGGATCTCCAGCACCTTTTCCGGGGTGATGTCCATCTCCCGGCGAGCTCTTTAGAGCTGGGCTTCCGGCCCAGATCCTGAAGCAGCTCACGCTGGATGCGGCCCAACTTTATTGATCATCTCGACCATGCGGGATCCGGATGGTGCGAGTCTGATCAGCCGACAGTAGGCTCGTGATCTGGAAGGTGATGCCCGCATCCGCGCCAGCTTGGAAGAGCACTGGCGGGCCTCTGAGCGCGGGGACATCGAAGCTGAGCACGCGATCTACTCGGCTGCCGCCGTCCTGGACTACCCGCAATCTGGCGAGAGGTTCCGCGGTAGGGACAAGATCCGGGCACAGCGCGGCAGTCATCCGGCGGATCGGCACTTCTTCATCCGCCGCATCCTCGGTACCGGGGATCTGTGGGTCAGCGAGTGCGTGATCACTTACGACGGCGTGCCCACCTACGCGGTTAGCGTCATGCAGTACACCGAAGGACTCGTCACGCACGAAACCCAGTATTTCGCGGATGGCTTTGAGGCTCCTTCCTGGCGAGCGGAACTGGCGGAGCCGATCCCGGGTCAGTGAGAACGAGCCTGCGGCGGAGCGCTGCAACCGGCGTTGTTGTGTTGATGGAACGCGGGCGTGGCGAGCCTGCGTGGAGCTGTGATCAGATGGTGAGGGCGAGGGCGGTGAAGGCTGCCGGGAGCTGTCGCTTCGGGTCGGTATCGACGTCGAGTTCGTGGTGG
>JBOHFR010000083.1:0-19748 GCA_050699715.1 Pseudonocardiaceae bacterium | reverse complement strand
GTGGCCCTGTTCCTCGATTACCTGGGTCCTCGGTCCGCCCAGGGCTGGAGCCCGGCTGGCCGCCAGGAGCTGAACACTGTGCGGCGATACCCGACCGGCGGCCAGCCGGGGTCTTAGTGCGGGCCCGTGCTGCGCAACTGTCGGCGATGGTGCCTTGCGAGCCTGGCATCACGTACCTCTTGCGGTGTGGGGACGACGACGACCCCGGCCGGATCGGGGGGTGGTGGGCACGGCCGGAGCCGCCGTCAGTCTGTGGCTGGCAGAGCGCCCGGGCGCATGTCTCAGGCGCTCCACCAGGGGCTAGAGTCGGGAGTTGGAGACCGACCTTTCCCGCTGCGAATCATGCCACGCATAATGCGTGGCATGAAGTCTACTGATCCGGGGGATTGCGCGCGCCCATCTGAAATCGCGCCCGCAGGCAGTGCCCGTCCCCGCAGATCCTGAGGGAGGCTGTCATGCGTGCGACTGTGCGGAGCCGGCGGTTGGGTGCGCGGTTGGGCCGCTACCGCACTGGGTGTGGCTTGTCCGGCGCGGAGCTGGCCGCTGAGTTGGGTGTGGGCCAGCCGCAGTGGTCCCGGATGGAGACTGGCAAGGCGAAGGTCACCCCCGCGACGCTGGCCCGCCTGGTTGAGCTGCTGGGCATTCCCGAGGCTGACGCCCGTAGGCTTGATGAGCTGCGCAAGCGCTCGGCCGAGCCAGGCTGGTGGCAAGACTACGGCGACATCCTCAGCGAACCAGTCGAGATGCTCATCGAGCTGGAAGCCGAAGCCTCCTGGATCCGCAGCTACGAAGGCCACGTCATCCCCGGCCTGCTCCAAACCCGCGACTACGCTGAACGGATCATCACCGCTTCCTCGCCGCACATGCGAGTGGCCGATATCGACCGCTACCTGGAGCTGCGGATGCGCCGCCAGAAGCGGCTCGCCGAGGGCATGCGGTTCACCGCCATCCTGTCCGAGGCGGCGATCCGCCAGCAAGTCGGCGGCCCGGACATGCTGCGTGAGCAACTGCGCCATATCAACAGGGCCAGCCGCGAGTTCGACGCCACCGTCCAGGTGGTGCCCTTCACCGCCGACGCTCACGCCGCGCGCGGCGACTCCTTCGTCATCATCCAATGGCCCGACGAGCACGACCCCGAAGCGGTCTACGTCGACGGGCAGACCAGCTGGACCGTCCACGAGCGCAGCGGCGTCATCCGGCAGTATGTGCACGCCTTCGCCTCCGTACAGGCCCAAGCACTCCCACCCCGGGAATCCCTCGACCTGATCCACACTGTCATCAAGGAGCTGTCATCATGACCACCACCCGCGTCGCGCCCCCCGCCGCACGCGGTCTGGCCATGGACAGAGCGCCGTTCGGTCGCATATTCCAGCCGGGCAGCCCGCCTTTGGAGGAGTCATGGTAGTACCGGTATCGCTGCTCACGGCCGACGAAATCGCGCGGCTACCACAACGGGCACGTCAGGTCGTTGAGTACCGCAAGTCCGGGTTGTCCCTACAATCACATTCAAGACTGCCCAGCCGACTGCGCATACTGCATTAGGCACACTTACGGAATCTGGGATATGCGGCAACCGCGCGCGTTAATGTCCGACGCCGAGGCCGTGGAACAGTTGGTGGACAACCGTTACTTCCAGCCGCATATCACCCCGGTCCAAGTGTTCAACCGGGCAACCGACCCATTCATGCCCCGGGTGAAGGCCCAGACCTTCGCAGTGTTGGAGGACCTCGACCGTCGCGGGCTCCGCAACCACGTGTTAGTGATCACCCACTATCGAGTCACACCTGAGGACTGTGCGCTGAGCCGCATCGCGCACGCCACCGTGTTCACCGGCCTGTTCTACAGAACTGAAATCGCCGAGTACTATCGAGACAACGGCCTGCCCGAACCCTACAACGAGACCGCTCGCCGCAAGATCGTTCCCGAGAAATTCGAACAGAGAATACTCGATGCCTTCGCTGAAAGCAAGGGTGGACCTCTGTTCCGGAAAACCTCCTGCGCGGTCTCGTTCGTCCATGGCCTGTCGGACTACAACGGGCACTACGGCCTGCGAGATGAGCTGTGCGACATCTGCCCACTCGAGCAGTTGACGCTGTGCGCTCAGGCCCACCGCCGGACTGCCACTGCGTCTCACAACCGAGCCCAGCGACAGCGACAGCGGCGCGCTAGCCCGGGGAGACCGCTCTCTACGTCGACGCCGCCCACGCGCTCACCGCAGCTGGCGTGCCGCGTTGTCGCACTCGGCGGCGGCGACGGTCGCTTCGGTGCCCTCCGCTAACGAGCCTGCCAGACCACCGCCGAAACGATCAGCGGGTGAGGCGCCGCGCGGTGTCCTTGAGGACCTCGGCGAGGACGCGCTGGGCTGCCGCGCCCATACTGCTCAGTACTGCCTGTAGCTGTCGTGCGGTGTCGGGGTCAATCTTGCCGATCATTTGTGCCGCTGTACTGGTCACGGCCAGCAGGACGCGTCGGAGATCATCTGGGTCCGGGGTGCGGCGCACCAGCCCGGCCCGGGCGAGCCGATCGACCATCGCGCTGGTGGCCGGTGGTCGGGTGCCCAGGGCCTCGGACAGGGAGAGCAGCGTCATGGGCGCCTTCGCGCTGATGAAGTGCAGCGCGATCAGCTGGGACAAGGTTAACTCGCTGCCGGCCCAGGCGGCGGGTCGGGTCGACACCATCTTCCGCAGGTAACCGGCAAGCCACCGGGCGTCCTCAGTCGTTACCATCGACTGTACGACCGCGTGTTGATTGTCCGAATCCGCATCCGTGACCTCCATTGCTCACGTTCGTTCATGGAACCAACGAAAGCAGTCGGATGCAACCGTAAGAACCCGTTAGTGGTACCCAGCCCGGGCCCCTGCCACCTTCGCCCGTCGAGCAAGACGGACGGATTCCTTCCTCGGCCCTGTGGATGTACCGCTTCCCGGGGGATACTTCCCATCGTCCTCGACGGTCTTTCTGCACGCCGTCGAGGACCATGGGCTTCGGTGGCCTGCAGACCGTCCCGAGGCGGCGTTACGATACTATTAGTCCGGTATCGTCGTCACGCATCCAGGTACCCTAAATTCCCCCCACCTCCATCCCCATCCAGGTAACCCACACCCCGCGCGGGAGCCGAGGAAGAAACCGCATATGAAGTCGTGGAAGGAACCGCGGAAGGGGCCGCGTGGGAAGGGGCCGAAGCAGGAGCCGCGTGGGCAGGGGCCACATAGCGAGCTGGCGGAGGAGCCTCAGCAGGGTCAATATAGGGCGCTGACTTAGCAACGCCAATAGCCTCAGCGGCTTCGCACAACAGTGGCAGTGCACCTATCACTGTTGTACCGGTTTCGTTGATTCGCTCGATAGCGGGCCCAATCACCTCGGCCTGGCGGGCAATCTTCTTCACGTTCTGCGCACAATCATCAAGATTGTCCGCAGTGCGGTTGAGCAGCATACCGATCGCGAAGAGAAAGATCGCCAGAACAGCGACCAGCAACGCGATGACGACGACCGTCAAGACGATAAGCATCTCTCATCCTTTCCCATCAGGGGCCCGGAAGCTCGGCCACAGCCAGCGCGACCCGGCGGGCCACCCCGCCGTTGATCACCACGATATCGGCCTGCCGTGGTGGCCGTCGCGGCCAACCGGCCCAGGGCGGCGAGCAGGCCAACCAGCAGGCCAACCAGCAGGCCAACCACGGACGGAACCCGCGTGCCGCACCGCATCCGCGACCACCTTCCGACTACAATGATCACTCATGCTTATAGTGATGGCGTGGAAGCGGTTAGTCAAGCCGTCATCGTCCGTAGATACGGATCTACCGGAGTGAGAGCTCCGTAACTGCGGAAGAGGCGCACGCGCTGAGCTGCCACCCGTGCCAGCAGGGAGCGATTCGCGGCAACCACGGAGAAAATTCGGACAGTATCTCCGCGTAAGCGGTTTTTAAGCGTAACTTCTTCCGCTGATGCGGAGCTACCATGGGTGTCCTCTCCGCAGGAGGTTGGTCGATGATCACGACACGGGTGGCGGTGCTCCTCGAGCGCTACCAGCCGGGACGGCCGCTGAGCTCGATCGAGGCTTCCGCCGGGCTTCCGGCGGCGAGCCTGACCGGATGGGTCAACCCGACCGTGCCCGCCCGACCTACCGCACCGGTTTCCGTGGACGCGATACGCCGCGTCGCCGAGGCGATCGGAGCGCCGCCATCCGTGGTGTCCCACGCCTTCACCGGCACCTGGTACGACCTCAACGGCTGGGAGTGGAGCCACTTCCAGCCCCGGGATCGGGTGATCGTGTTCGGCGCTCCGGACCCACAGACCGGACATCAGCGGGTCCAGCGAGGCACAGTCACCGCCGTTGACCCGCTCGGCACGATCGATGTCCTGCTCGACGACGGGACCGAACACCGCAGGAATCCCGATACCGAGGGCCAGATCAGCCATCTCAGCGGCGGATGCCGCTGCAGCACCCCGCTCTACCCGTAGTCAGGGTGGCACGTCACGGGCAGGGTGAGTGGTAGGGCACGTCAGGCGACACGTACTGCTGCCACGTCGCTGGGGTGAGGGTGTTCGCGGTGAAGGCGCAGATCCGCTGGATTGCCTGGTCGACGTCTGTCCCCCACAGCCGAATGGTGCGGTCCTCACCGCCACTGGCCAGAGTGCGCCCGTCCGGGCTGAACGCCACCGCGTAGACCCAGCCGGTGTGGCCGGTCAGGGGCTGGCCCAGCGCCATGGGGTGCGCCGGATCGGTCACCTCCCACAACCGCACGGTCTCGTCGTAGCCGCCACTGGCCAGGGTGTGCCCATCTGGGCTGAACGCCACTGCATGGACGGAGTTGGTGTGACCGATCAGGGGTGGGCCCAGCGCTGCGGGGCGCGCCGGGTCGGCCACGTCCCACAACTGCACGGTTGTGTCGTTGCTGCCGCTGGCCAGCGTGTGCCCGTCGGGGCTGAACGCCAGCGCATAGACAATGTTGGTGTGGCCGGTCAGGGGTAGACCCAGGGGCGCGGGGCGCGCCGGGTCAGCCACGTTCCACAACCGCACCATCTGGTCACCGCCAGCGCTGGCTAGGGTGCGCCCGTCCGGGCTGAACACCACCGCGTAGACCGCCTTGGTGTGGCCGGTCAGGGGTGGGCCCAGCGAAATCGGGTGCGCTGGGTCAGCCACGTTCCACAACCGCACCATCTGGCCCTCGCCGGTGGCCAAGGTATGCCCGTCCGGGCTAAACGCCACTGCGGTGACGGAGTCGGTGTAGCCGGTCAAGACTGGACCCAACGACACCGGGTGGGCCGAGTCGGTCACGTTCCACAACCGCACCGTCCGGTCGCCGCCGCTGGCCAGGGTGCGCCCATCCGGACTGAACGCCACCGCAGTGACGTCGTTGGTGTGACCTATCAGGGGCGAGCCCAGCGACACCGGGTGCGCCAGGTCAGTCATGTTCCACAACCGCACCGTCCGGTCGGCGCCGCCGCTGGCCAGGGTGTGCCCGTCCGGGCTGAATGCCATCGCGGTGACGGCGTTGGTGTGGCCGGTCAGGGGCGCGGCGGGAATGTTCCACAGCAGGGCTGTGTGGTCGTGGCTGCCGACGGCCAGGGTGTGCCCATCAGGGCTGAACGCCACCGTCTCGATGGCGCTGATGTGACCAGTCAGGGGTAGGCCCAGCGGCACGGGGTGAGCTGGGTCGGCCATGTTCCACAACCGCACCGTCCGGTCGTCGCTGCCGCTGGCCAGAATGCGCCCATCAGGGCTGAATGCCACCGCGTTGACGTCATCGCGGTGGCCCGGCAGAGGTGGACCCAGCGACGTGGGGTGCGCCGGGTCGGCCACATTCCACACTCGCACCATGTGGTCACGACCGCTGGTGGCCAGGGTGCGCCCGTCAGGGCTGAACACCACCGCGAAGACAGCCTTGGTGTAACCGGTCAGCGGGGAACCCAGCAACGCGGGGTGCGCCGGGTCAGCCACGTTCCACAACCGCACCGTCTGGTCGTCGCCGCCGGTGGTGGCCAGGGTGCGCCCGTCCGGACTGAATACCACCGTACGGACGTCATCGGTGTGGCCGAGCAAGGGTGGACCCAGCGGCGCGGGGTGGGTTGGGTCAGCCACATTCCACAACCGCACGGTCTGGTCGCGGCTGCCGGTGGCCAGAGTGCGCCCGTCCGGGCTGAACGCCACCGTGAGGACAGTCTTGGTGTGGCCGGTCAGGGGTGGGCCCAGCGGCGCGGGATGCGCCGGGTCGGCCACGTTCCACAACCGCACTCTGTGGTCGGCGCTGCCGCTGGCCAGGGTGTGCCCATCAGGGCTGAACGCCACCGCATAGACCGTCTTGGTGTGGCCGGTCAAGGCTGAGCCCACCGGCACAGGATGGGTCGGGGCGCTCACGTTCCACAAGCGCACCGCCTGGTCGTCGCCACCGGTGGCCAGAATGCGCCCATCAGGGCTGAACACCACCGTGTAGATGGCGTTGGTGGGGCTGTTCAGCGGGGTGGCCAACGCGGCATTCGCATCAGTGACCAGCGCTGTGTAGAGGTCTCGAGTCATCGGTCGCATGCGGTAGGCGGTGAGGTCGAGTTGCGCCGCGAGGGACGTATCGGTGCCGCGCAGACGGTCCGCTTGGGCGGTGATCTGGTTGAACAGGGCGGTGTCGCGTTCTCGCTGCGCGGCGACGCTTTGGTGCAGCGCGACGCCCACGGCCCCCGAGACAACGAGGGCCAGGACGGACAGCACGACGAGCACAGCGCGGCGCAGCCTGGCGGCGTGGTGCTCCTGCTGGGTGGACGCGGCGAGAAAGGCGGACGCGACGGGGCTCAGGTCTGCGCTCTGCGTGGTCGAGGTGGCCCAGGTGCGAGCCGTCGCCAAGCGGGCTCCCCGGTACAGCCCCGCGGTATCGCGGCCCTCCCGATCCCACCCGGCTGCGGCGGCGTCGAGTTCCTGGCGGATCAGATTGCCAGCCCGGTCGGTGTCGATCCACTGGCGCAGCCGTGGCCAGGAGCGCAGCAGGGCCTCGTGGGTGATCTCCACGCTGTCGGTGTCGAGAGTGCTGGCGGTATCGAAAGTGAGCAGCCTCGCCCGGCCGAAGGCCTCCAACACCGTGTCGAGCACCTCGGCGGACCCGGGCAGCGGCAGTGTCTCGACCAGCCGAGCCCGAGATAACCGGCGGCGGGTATCCCCGCTGACGTCCTGGTCGCTCACGTTGACCAGACGCAGCAGGACCTGTCGGGCGATCTGCCGCTCGGCCGGGCTCAGCCGAGTGTAGGCACGCTCCGCGGTGGTGGCCAACGCCTGGCGGATTCCCCCCGTGCGCCGATAACCGGCCACCGTCAACGTCTGGCCCTTGCCTTGTTGCCACGTCGTGCGCAGCGCATGCGCCAACAGGGGCAACGCGCCCGGGTCGTAGCCGGCCGCGTCGACGCCGGCATCCTCGGCCACGCCCAGATCCCGCAGCAGCAGCTCCACCAGCCCCGGCTCCAAGCCCAGACCTTCGGCCTGCGCCGGGCGGGTGATGACCGCGCGCAGCTGCTCAGCGCTCATCGGCCCCAACGCCACCGGCCCCTGCAGCGCGGTCAGCAACACCGGGTACGCCAGGCACGGGCCGTAGAAATCCGCCCGCACCCCCAGCACGACCAGCGCCACCGCGCTGCGCGCCGCAGCACCCAACGCGGCGACGAACACCTGGCGCTCGGACTCGGTCCGGCACTCGGTGAAGATCTCCTCAAACTGATCCACGATCAGCACGACCCGGGCTGAGCTGGATGTTTCCCTCGGTTTCCCGGTGCAGGCGGCTACCGCCTCGGTAAGGAACGCGACGAACCCATCCGGGTCACCGGCCTGCTCAACTGCGGCCTGCTCAACCCCGGTCCGCTCAGCCACTCGCGCGACGAGGGTGGCCAAGGGGTGCGTGCCCGGGGTGGTGGCCACCACCGGCCAGGCCCGCGAGCCCGGCAAACCCCCACGAACCAGGGCCGGGATCAGACCGGCGGCCAACAGTGAGGACTTACCCGCCCCGGAGGGAGCCACCACCGCCAACAACCCACCCCCAGCGAGACGATCATCAAGCTGGCTGACCAGGTCGCTGATGGCCTGATGCCGACCGAAAAACCACTGGGCCTGAGCGGGGCCGAACGCGGCCAGTCCCGGATACGGGCAGACCCCGGCACCGAGCGGCTCATCGTCGGCCGGTATCGGGCCTTCGGGGAGGGGAAGGAGCGCGGCCAGCACGCCGTCGGTCTCCAACGCCTCGTCAAGGCGGCGGGCCAGCTCCGGGGTGACCGGCTTCTTCCCAGTCTCGATCTTGCTTAGGTAGCCCGTGCTGTAGTGCACCCGCTGAGCCAATGCCGCCAGCGACAGCCCTTGCTCGGTCCGCAGCCGGCGCAGCTCAGGCCCGATCTTGTGCCCGGCCTGCTCCCCGGCGCGATCGGAGGTGCCGTCCATGTCCGTCCATGTCAAAAGCCAGCCCTTGATGACTACGTCCTGGAGACATCAGCCTACGAGGCCTGCTCAGGCCTGGGCATTCCAGCACCGGCAGCGGATCACCGCTGGTTTCCCTTTGCCCATCAAGCAAGGCAACAGGGAAACCCTCGACGCCCAGTGCGACGGCCCCACACGCTGGACCTATTCACCAACTCCGACAGCTCACGAGGGGACCTGCGATGCCGATGGCACCCTGCGCCCAGACCGACGCCACGCCACGGGTGGCCGACCTGTTGCCGCGCGCAAGCGGCGGTGATTCGAGGGCCTGGGAGGAGATCGTGCGCCGGTACAGCGGAGTCGTCTCCGCGACAGTGCGCTCGTATCGACTGCAGGACAACGACGCGCTCGACGCAGCACAGATGACCTGGTTACGGTTGGCCGAAAACATCCACCAGGTGCAGTCTCCGGAACGGCTGGGCGGGTGGCTGGCGACCACCGCCCGGCGCGAATGCCTGCGCATCCTCCGTGACCGAGCCAAGCTAGCCTCGGACCCCCTGGACATCGACGCTGTCGCCGACTCCTCCGTCGGCCCGGAGCAGCACGTCATCGACAGGGATACCGCGCAGACGCTGCGGCACCTCGTCGCTGAGCTGGCGCCCCGCAAGCGGAACCTGCTACAGGCGCTGTTCACCGACAACCCCGGGTCCTACACCGACATCGCCCGCGCCACCGGAATCCCGATCAGCAGCATCGGGCCCACCCGAGCGCGGGCCCTGCAGCAACTCCGAGCGCTGAGCACCGAGCGCGGCCTCGGAGCGCAATCTGATCATTAAGTCCGCCCTAACAGAGAACTCACACGAGAGCGGGTGGGCGCTAGGGTGAACACCACGTGGGAACCGGCGCACGCGAGCGCCGAATGACACCAGCGGAGGGGTGCTGTGGGCAAGCACGAGGACAAGAACGACGACGAAGACGAGAAGAAGCGACAAAGCAACGGTCAGGTGCCCCCGGGCACACCGATATCGCCCGAAGAGCCGAAAGGCAAGCACAGTGCGCCAGACCCCGAGGAGGACGAGGAGTGACCGACCCGGCGGATCTGCTGCGCCGGATGGTCGATGACCTCACGGCGGACAGTGCCCTTGCTCCACCGTGGCGGGAGGCGTTTCTTGCGGTGCCCCGGCACGCCTTCATCCCTGACCTGGTGTGGCAGGAGCAGCGCCGTGATCTGGTGCCGTTTCACCGGGCCGAGGACCCCGACCGCTGGTTGCGGCAGGCGTACGCACCCCAACAGGTTTTGATCACTCAGGTCGATGACGGAAACCCGGTCGGGCCGGGACTGATCGGGGATATCATCTCCAGCTCGGCGAGCCAGCCCAACGTCGTCGCGCTCATGCTGGCCGCCCTGGAGGTGGAGCCCGGCATGACAGTCTGCGAGATCGGCACCGGCACCGGCTACAACGCCGCCCTGCTGGCGCGGCGGCTCGGAGCCGATCACGTGACCACGATCGAGATCGATCCCACCGTGGCCACCCAAGCTCGTACGGCGCTGTGCGACACCGGGTTTGGCGCCGTCACGATGATCACCGGTGATGGCACGCTCGGCTACCCACCGCGCGCCCCCTACGACCGGGTGCTGTCCACGGCGGCGGTCGGACAGGTGCCGCATGCCTGGGTGGCACAGACCCAGCCGGGCGGGCGGGTGCTCACTCCGTGGGGAACCGCGTACCTCAACGGCGCCTTGCTGTCACTCACCGTGGGCGATGCGGGCACCGCGACCGGCCGCCTGGTGGAGAACGTGGCATTCATGTGGCTGCGCGACCAGCGCCTGCCCTGGAGGTGGGTCCGGGACTGCGTGTACGACGAGGACCAAGCCGTGGTGAGCCACACCGACATCCACCCCAGTCGGGTCACCGGTGACTATCACGCGGCGTTAGCCATCGGCCTGCTGGTGCCCGGGTGCGAATATCGCTACTGCCGAGCAGCGGATGACTCCGGCAAGTACACCGTGTGGTTTCTCCACCCGGCATCCCGATCCTGGGCCTGCCTCGACTACACACCCGGCACCGACACCCACGAAATAAACCAACTAGGCCCCCGCCAGCTCTGGGACGAAGTCGAAGCCGCCTATACCTGGTGGGTACAAGCAGGCAGCCCCACAGCAGACCAGTGGCGTTTCACCGTGACCCCACAGGGCCAGCAGGTGGGCCTGGCAGACACCCATGATCTGCTGCTCACCCGGGCCGGCGGGCTGCGAGGGTGAGCAGGACGGTGGCGAGGTCGCGGGCGGCGGCTGGGCGACCAAGCTGGGCCGCCTGGGCGGCCATCCCCGCCCGCAGCCCCGGGTCACCGATCAGCCCGTCGAGGGCTTGCTGGAGATCCTGTGGGGTGGGGCGGTCGGCGAGCAGGGCATGGGCTGCCCCGGCCCGCTGGAGGTGCCGGGCGTTGTGCTCCTGCTCGTTGCCGCCGGTCGGGATCAGCGGGATGAGCACCGAGGGCTTACCCAACGCGGTCAGCTCAGCCAGCGTGCCGGCACCGGAGCGGGACACCACCACATCGGCGAGCGCCAGCACATCGGGCAGCTCCGGGCCGACGAACTCGATCACCCGGTAGCGGCCGGCCAGGCTGGCGGGCAGCCGCTCGGCGCAGCGCAGCAGCTCGGCCAGTGAGCTGGGGCCGCACTGGTGCACCACGTTCGCCCGCCGCAACACCCGCTCGAGCACCGCCTCGACGAGGCGGTTGACCTGAACGCTGCCTTGCGCCCCGCCGGTGACGTAAACGGTGGGCAGCGAGGCGTCCCAGCCGGCCCAGCCCAGCGCCGTGACGCCTCGGCCAGCGTCGCCGGTGAGCAGCTCGGCCCGGATCGGGTTGCCGGTGACCACCGCTCGCGCTCGCGCCACCGCCGGCAGCAGCTCCACGGAGGTGGGCGAGGACAGCGCGATCGCGGTCGCGCGGCGCAGCAGCACCCTGTTCGCCAGGCCCAACCTGGTGGTCTGCTCGTGCACCAGCAGCGGAACCCCGACCGCCCGGGCGGCCAGCCCGACCGGAACCGCCACATACCCCCCGGTGGACAGCACCACGTCGGGTCGAAACGCGCGCACCACCCGGCGGCCTTCGACGAGCCCTCGGGCCAGCCGCCCGACGTCGCGCAGGTTCGCTGCGGAGATCATCCGTAGCGGGTTCGCGGAGCGGCGCAGCTTGCCGGTGGACACTACCTGGAAGGGCAGCGCCTCCTGCTCGGCGACGCGGGCCTCCAACCCACCGGCCGAGCCCACGTAGAGCACGTCGAGTCCCACACCCGCGCCGTCCAGAAGCTCCCGGGCGGCCCGGATCGTGGTGATCGCCGGGTAGGTGTGTCCCCCGGTGCCTCCGCCGGTGGCGATCAGGCGCAGCGGGCGGTCCCGAGCGCCCAGATGGCGCAGTGCCTGCTCCAGCGTCAGTGCCTGCTCTAGCGTCAGTGCCTGCTCCAGCGTCATGGTGAGCTCAGGCTCCCTAGGTGTGGCGGGCACGGCGACCCGCGCCGAAAGCGAGCTGTCCAGCACCAGATCGCCCACCGGCACCCTAATGCAGCCCCACTGACGATCAGCCTAGGGAGAAACCCTGTAAGACCAGGCCTTGATGAACGTGTCCCACGCGCCGTCGGTGCAGACCAGGACGGGGCCGGTGGTGTTCTTGCTGTCACGCACGGCGGTCCACCCAGGACCGTGGGCCACCTCGACGCAGTTGTTGGCCCCGCTAGTGCGACTCGACGTGTACCAGGCGTCGTCAGGGATGGCGAGCATGTGCCTCACTCCTCTAGCTCATCGATGAGCGTGTTGATGATCGCCAACGACTCCCGGTCTCCCAGCGAGGCGACCCGGAGTCGATCAAAGGCGAGGCTGTAGGCCTGGATGTGCTGCGGAAGAATCAGATAGTCGGAACTGGTGAGGCCCTCGATGTAGACGGTCCGGGAGTGGCCGAAGTCGAGCAGGACGAACGACATGCCGAGCGCGGTATGCGCACCGCCGGACAGCGGCATGACCTGCACCGTGACGTTCGGCAGCTCGGCCAGCTCTCGCAGCCGAAGGAGCTGCCCGCGCTGGACCTGGCGACCGCCGACCGTGCGCCGCAGGGCCTCCTCACCGAGCACCACCCAGAGCAGGGGCGCACCACCGCGCAGGCGTTGCGCCCGGAGTTCCCGGCTGGCGGCCATCGCTTCCACGTCAGCCGGCGCCACGATGACGGAGGTCGACAGCATCGCTCTAGCGTAGTCGCGAGTCTGGAGCATGCCAGGAATGAAGTCGGCGAAAAACAGCTTGATCTCACTCGCGCTGGCTTCCAGGCTGACGAACTGCTTGGCCCAGTCCGGCACCCGGGCCGGACTGGTCTTGCGCCTGGCCTCCTCCCCGAGCCGCTGCACCCGCTCGCTGGTGGCGTCATCCGCCTGATAGAGCGTGAGCAGGGTCGACAGCTCGAGGGCGCTCACCCGGACCGTGCCGGTCTCGACCTTGCTGACCTTGGCGCGGTACCAGCGCAGCGCGGCGGCGACCTCCTCGGTTTTGACCTTGGCCGCTTCCCGGAGGGCCCGCAGCTCGCCACCGAGCATGATGCGCTGGATCACCGGTCCCGGATCTTGCTCGGCCACCTGGCCAAGTCTGCCCCACCGCCGCGTCCTCGACACGCCATACCTCCCGTAGACCGGATCCGTAAAAGGTAGTATCCCTACCAGGATTCCTGGTGTAGATTCTGGGACAAGACCCCCAACCTGAAAGGTGGCGTTCATGAGCGAGGACGACGTGTACCTGAGAGGCCCCAACCGCCGGACGATCCCCAGCACCTGCCAGACCCACGGCGGCTCCCGGGGGTTCTGCAACCTGCGCCTGACGAAGGTCAACGACACCATCGTGCTCGACCCGCACGTGGCCGGCTGCTGCGTGATCATCCTCGACGAGGAGCAGGCCATCGCGGTCCGCAACACGCTGACCCAGTGGCTCGGATGACCTAGGCTGCTGGAGTGCCCGCGCAAACCGTCCGCCCCACGGGCGCTCGCACCGTGGCACTCGCCGCTGGCGCCGACGTGCTCGCGGTGGTGGTGTTCGCCGCCGTGGGGCGCAGCTCGCATGCCGAGGTGGTGGACGCGTTCGGGGTGCTGAGCACCGCAGTGCCGTTCCTGCTCGGGCAGCTGGTCGGATGGCTGGCCGCCCGAGCGTGGCGCGCGCCGCTGCGGCTTCCGGTCGGGGTGGCGGTGTGGGTTGGCACCGTGGTCGTCGGTCTCGGTGTCCGCGCGGCGTTCACCCATCGATTGCCGCTGACGTTCGTGCTGGTCGCCGCTGTGAGCCTGGCGGTGTTGCTACTCGGCTGGCGGGCCGTGGCGGGCCTCGCAGCGGCGGCACGACGTTAGGCTGGCGAGGGTGGACTTGTGGTCGGCCTACGACGAGATGGGTTGCGGCTACGAGGGTCACGCCGCAGGCAGCGCCTATAACGCCCACTACGATCGGCCAGCTGTCTTAGCGGCCCTGGGTCCGGTCACCGGCCAGCGGGTGTTGGACGCGGCATGTGGCCCCGGCTTGTACGCCGAGTTATTGCTGGCCGCTGGTGCCGAGGTCGTGGGCTTCGACGCCAGCCAGGAGATGGTCGACCTGGCGAGGAAGCGGCTCGGGCAGCGGGCACAGATCGACCTGGCCCGGCTCGGCGAGCCGTTGCCCTACCCGGCGGAGGCGTTCGATTCCAGCATCTGCGCCCTAGCCATCCACTACGTCGCCGACCGACCGGCGGCCTTCGCCGAGCTCTACCGCGTGCTGCGAGCCGGTGCAGCGCTCGTGGTGTCGACTCAGCACCCCACCATCAACTGGCTCCGCAAGGGCGGCTCCTACTTCGACTCGGTACTCGAGACCGACACGTGGCACCTTCCGACCAGCGACGTGCAGGTCCGCTTTTGGCGCGAGCCACTCTCACAGCTATGCGCAGCGGCAACGAGCGCCGGCTTCGTCATCAGCCAACTGATCGAGCCCCGCCCGATGGAGAGCATGCGCGAACTCTTCCCCAATGACTACGACACGCTCAACCGAGAACCCGGCTTCCTCATCCTGCGCCTGCTCAAGCCGCGCTAGGCACGTGCCCCCGGTGGGAGTCGCACCTACGTTAAGGATCAGCCGCGCTGAGCGCGGCTGAATCTTCCCAAACAACGATCACGAGGAGGGTGTGGTGTCGTCGGCCGGCCACAGTCGCCGGTGATCAGCTGAGTACGTGGCGGCACCTGCGGCGGCACGTAGGTGGCCATCACCACGTACTCGCCAGGTTCCCCGACCCTCACTTCATGGCATTGCCACCTATGGCGGTAGCGTCACTTCAGCAGCAGGTTGGCGAGGATGACCAGCAGGCCGAGCGTGGCGTCGGCGATCCCGATGACCGCAGCGGCCAACGGTCGGTAGCCGGCCTGGCTAGCGCCGAGAGCCCCCCCAGCCGAACAGCAGGGCCACGGTGGTGCCCAGCACCGCGTGGATCGCGGTGAGCGTCGGGTACCGTCCTGCCAGGGACCCGAGCAGGATGGCCGTTGCGGGCAGCCCCGCTGCGGGCAACGTCCACTCACCGACCAGCATCCGCAGGGTGTTTTCCCGCCGACTGCGGCCCGTCACGAAGGATGCGGCTGTGTCACGAATTCCGCCTTCCCACCTAACGTGACTGCGGGCGACTCGCTGACAGCGCTGTATACACAATTACTCGGCGGAGCGTCGTATGGTGTCGATGAGTATGTCGATCAGGTGGCGGTGGGTCTGCGGACTCATGCCGGTGAGCACTGCCTGCAGGCGCCTGGCGGTATCCAGGTCAGTCTCGCCGACGATCGGTTCGGCATCGGCGGTAAGGGTCAGCTGGACGCGTCGACGGTGCCGCGGGTCCCGCGTGCGGCAGACCAGTCCGGTGCGGGTCAGCCGATCGACCATCGCGGAGGTGGCCTGCGGTCTGGTACCCAGGGCCTGGGCCAAGTCAGTGAGGGTGAGCGGTGCCAGCGCGCTGATCAGGTGCAGCGCGCTGAGTTGTAACAACGTCATCCCGCGACCCGCCCAGACCATGGGGCTAGCAGCGACCACCACCCGCAGGTGGGCAACGAGCCAGTCGATGTCCTCCGCCGTTACCACCCTCGCGTCGTCGCCCACCACACCATCAGCGCCGGAAGAAGCACTGAGGCTGGCTAGTGACACGCCGCCGGGATCAACTTCTCGCTGCACGCTCATGACGAACCGCCATATGATCTACTCAGGCCGAAACCCACACACTTTTCCTTCGGTCGTAGCGTGTGCGGGCGACACCTGTGCGGCCGCTTTCGCGCAGCGCCACGTACAGGTAGAGACCCGAAGTACCGCCGTAAATACACCGACCCCCAACCGGACCTGGGTGCCATTCGTCCCGCGAGGGCCGAGCGGCGGAGCGGCTCGAAACCCTGAGGTGACTGCGGCCGCGCCGTGTGTCATGATCTGTCGATCCCGGATTTGATCCTGGATCTTCCAGATGGATGGAGGCGGCATGCGCACGCGGATCTTCCTGAGCTGGTGCCATCAGGACAAGGCGCGGAAGGAGGCGTTGCTGCATGATCTGCGCCCCGCCCTGGGCGTCTTCACCGACCTCGACGTCGAATGGTGGGAGGACAGCCACCTGACCTGCGGGGAGGAGTTGACCGCAGGCATCGTCGAGCGGCTAGACGAGGCCGATTTCGGCCTGCTCCTGTTGAGCACCCGTTACTTCGGCCGATCGTTCATCCGGCAGCACGAGCTACCGCGGTTCGCGGGTCCGCGCGCCGACAAGGGGTCGCTGCCGGTCGCGCTGAGCCCGCTGCCAGCATTCGGTCCTGAACTCAACCTGGGTGGCGTCGAGCACCAGGTCGTCTTCACGTGGGACGGCAAGAGCTTCGCCGAGCTGTCCGGCGCCCAGCGAACGAGCTTCGCCAACGACCTGGCGGCGGCGATCCGGCGGCGAGTCCACTCCGTGAACGGGTACCGCGCGCTGTGACTGCCCGACTGCTCCGTGACCAGGTCACCCACCATCTCGCCGTTCTGCAGCAGCGCTCGACGCTCACCGCGCTCCAGTCGGCCCGGCTAGCGGCCGTCCTCGGCACACTGGCCGAGGACGGGCGGTTCCTGCTCCGGGCCGCCCTGGACGCCGCCGAGTTCCCGGCGGGCGACGCTCGCGGCCAGGAGGCCTTCCAGGAGTTCCGCAAGCGGGTGAACCATGCCGCGGTCGAGGCCGGCGTCGATCTCCGGCTCGAGCTGGACTCCCGCAAGGCGCCTCCGGACCAGCGCCATGGCTGGTTCGTCGGCGGCGACCTGGTCGATGAGGGCATCGCCTCCTTCACCGGGCAGGCCGCCGGGCGGACGGGGATCGATCACCCAATCGCGCCGGAGGTCACGGAGCTCGGGCTGCCCCAGCGGACCCGGGTGTACGTCAGCTTCCCCCCGACGGACAACGTCATGGCTCGGAAGGTGGGCGTGCTGCTGCGGCAGCTGCGCGAGGCGCTGGCCCTGGACCGCGAGCGGTTGTGGGAGGTTGCCGACTCGGGCTCGGTCGGGCTGGGAGAGGATCCCGAGGCGGAGCGCGACCGGCTCTGCGCCCAGGCCGACGTCCGGCTGGCGCTGGTGAGCCCCGGGTACCTCGCAGATGCCGCGCCTGAGCGTCATCGGACGCTGGATTCGCCCGGTCGGGTCGTCGCGTTCGCGCTTAGCGGCCTGCCGGACGGCCCGATGGACTTGGGCCTTCTGCGTCATTACGACGTCCATCGCCGGGCGGAGCCCTGGGACGAGTTGACGCGTACTAACCAGCGTAGGCGCTACGTCGCCGACGTGGTGGACAAGCTCCAAAGTGGGCTGCGACCACCGCAGGTCACCGCCGAGGACCGGATGCCAGATGACCCACTGATGGAGTGGTCTGCGAGCCTGGCACGACGCAGGCGGACCGGGGACAGCGCAGTGCTGATCGATCCTGAGTCGACCGAGACCACCCTTCAGGAGTCCCGACTGGACCGCGCGGCCTCGACGCGCGGTCCAGCGCTGCCTGCGGTCGACCGGCTGGTGGCCTGGGCCACGGCCGGGGAGACGGGAGCGCCGCAACTCTGCGCGCTGCTCGGCGACGTCGGCATGGGCAAGACGACCACCGCGAAGCTGTTCACCCAGAAGCTGCTTGAGCTGCGCGATGGCGGCACCCCTTGCCCGTTACCGATCTTGTTCGACCTGCGCGATGTCCGGATCACCGGCCTGGCCGCAACGATGACGCTCGAGCACATCCTGGACGGCATGCTCGACGCCAACCGGCCCCCGAGCGTCCCGCGAGACCGTCTCTGCGCCGACGTCGTTCGCCGGCGGCTGCACCAGGGTGACGCGGTGGTCGTGTTCGACGGGCTCGACGAGGTGCTCGTCCACCTGAACCCGCACGACCAGCAGCTGTTCACCCGGCAGCTGTGGCGGGCCCTCGGCGAGGGCCCGAGCGCGAAGATGCTGCTCACCTGCCGCACCCAGTACTTTCGCACGATTCGCGATCAGACCACGTACTTTACCGGTGCGGGTCGCCACGGTCTGCGGGGTGAGGACTATCTGACTCTGCTGATGCTTCCGTTTCGGGAGCCTCAGGTGCGGGAGTACCTGGCGGCCAACCTGGACCGCGACGCGGCCTGGGTGGACGGGTTCCTCGACACCATCCGGGCCGTGCATGACCTGCCCGACCTCGCCCGCCGCCCGCTGACGCTGCGACTGATCGCCGACCAGGTGGAGTTCATCGAGACCGCCAAGCTGGAGGACCGCACGCTGCGCGCGGTGGACCTCTACGGCGAGGTCGTCGAGCGCTGGCTGGCTCGCGACAGCGGCAAGCACACCCTCATTCCTGAGCACAAGCAGCTGCTGATGGAGGAGATCGCGGCCGGGTTGTGGCGGTCCGGGCGGAACTCCTGGGCGGCGGCGGAGGTCGACAACTGGCTCCTCGACGTGCTCGAGGGCCGCCCCGACCTGCAGCGTCACTACCGCGAGCGGGTGCCCGACCTGTGGAAGGCCGACTTCCGGACCGCCACCTTCCTCCATCGCGAGGGCGAGGACGACACCTTCGCGTTCAGCCACCGGTCCCTGGCTGAGTACTTCCTGGCCCGCTACCTGGTCCGGACCCTGAGCGATGCCGGCTCCACCACCGGCCGGGGCCTCGACGCGCTCGCGATGCCGGTGCCCAGCCGGGAGACATTGGACTTCCTCGGCCAGTCGATCGCCGGAGCGCCGGCCAAGCACCGGTCCTCGGTGCTGGCGGGGCTGGACCGGATCGGGCGCCGGTACGTGCCGCAGGCCTCGGAGCTCGCCCTCGCCTACGCGCTGCGGGCGGCCGAGCACGGGCACCCGCACCAGTCCTTGGTCGGGGTCCAGCTGGCGGGCGCCCGGCTGAGCGGGTGGGCTATCGGCAGGGCGGGGCAGGACGACACGCGGCTGCCCATGGCCGGGGCGGACCTGACCGGGGCGGACCTGACCGGGGCGGACCTGCGAGGTACGACGTTGCACCGGGTGGACCTGACCGGGGCCGACCTGAGCGGCGCCGACCTGACTCTCGCGGAGCTGCACAACTCGCGGCTGACCTCGGCGCGGTTCGTCGGCGCGCAAGCGATCGGGACAATTGTCCGGCAGTGCGCGCTCGAGGGCGCCGACATTGCCCGAGCCGCCACCTACCGGACACAAATCCTGCGGTGTACCCCGGCGCCGGAGCCGGCTCCCGGGCTGCTGATCGCCCCGCTGCCCGGCGGCGGCCGGCCGGCAGGCAGCGGTGTCTCATCGCTGCGCCCGCTGACCGCCCACACCGGCGGGGTGTGGGCGGTGGCGTGGTCCCCCGACGGCACCCGCCTACTCACCGGTGGCTACGGCGGCGCGCGGGTTTGGGACGCCACCACCGCAGAGCCCCTCCACCAGCTCACCGGCCACACCGGCTGGGTGCGGGCGGTGGCCTGGTCCCCCGACGGCACCCGCCTGCTCACCGGCGGCGACGACAGCACCGCCCGCATCTGGGACGCCACCACCGCGCAACCCCTCCACCAACTCACCGGCCACACCGACGCAGTGCGGGCGGTGGCCTGGTCCCCCGACGGCACCCGCCTGCTCACCGGCGGCACCGACAGCACCACCCGCATCTGGGACGCCACCACCGCGCAACCCCTCCACCAACTCACCGGCCACACCGGCACCGTGGTGGCGGTGGCCTGGTCCCCCGACGGCACCCGCCTGCTCACCGGCGGCACCGACAGCACCACCCGCATCTGGGACGCCACCACCGCGCAACCCCTCCACCAACTCACCGGCCACACCGGCACCGTGTGGGCGGTGGCCTGGTCCCCCGACGGCACCCGCCTGCTCACCGGCGGCACCGACAGCACCGC
>JBOHFR010000082.1:0-19873 GCA_050699715.1 Pseudonocardiaceae bacterium | reverse complement strand
TCGCAGCTCCGCCAACCGCTCACCCAGCCGTCGCGTATCACGCTGATCAACCACAGGTGATCACCTTCTTCGCTGGGGGAGCTGCATCGCCAGCGTAACGCCCGCTTCACGTGGTCACTCTCGCAAGTTGGTGATGGCGCGGACCACCTCCCGGCATCCGGGCGTTGTGAGGTAGCGGCGGCGGAGCAGACGCCCGGGTGCGGCTGCCGTCCCGGCCCTCCCACCTGCACGCGCTAGCGTGCAGGTTTCATGGATCAGCTGCTGAGGCACCACGGCGACGTCGACGCCGCACCGGGGTTGCTGGACTTCGCGGTGAACGTGCGCGGCAGCGGGCCTCCGGCGTGGTTGCGTGAGCTGCTGGTCGCGGCGTTGGACGGGCTCGGCCGCTACCCCTGCGCCGCGCAGGACGCCGCCGCCCGAGCTGCGGTGGCCGCCCGGCACGGCCGCGACCCCGCTGAGGTGCTTGTGCTCGGTGGGGTCGCGGAGGGTTTCGCCCTGCTGCCCGCGCTGGCGTCCCGGTCAGCCGCGGTCGTGCACCCGTCGTTCACCGAACCCGAGGTGGCGCTGCGCCGGGCCGCCGTCCCCGTCACTCGAGTGCTCACCGACGCCGCGCACCAGCTGCGGCCAGCACAGGTCCCCGCCGAGGCCGACCTTGTCGTGCTCGGTAATCCCACCAACCCGACCTCCGTGCTGCATCCGGCCGAGGTGCTGCGCGCGCTGGCCCGGCCGGGGCGGGTGCTCGTGGTGGACGAGGCCTTCGCCGACGCGGTGCCCGGGGAACGGGAGTCGTTGGCGGCCGATCGCCACACCCCCGGCCTGCTGGTGTTCCGCAGCCTCACCAAGACCTGGGCCTTGGCCGGACTGCGGGCCGGCTACGCGCTGGGGGCGCCTGGCCTGCTCGCCCGGCTGGCTGCTCGGCGCCCGCTGTGGCCGGTGAGCACGCTGGTGCTGGAGGTGGTGCGGGCATGCAGCGCCCCGGCTGCGGTCGCCGAGGCCACCGCCGGGGCCGAGCAGGCCGTGCGGCACCGGCAGTGGATGGCCCGCCAGCTGGCCGAGCTGCCCGGCGTCGTGGTCCACCAGCCGGCCGCTGCCCCTTTCCTGCTGCTGCGGGTGCCAGCTGGTGAGCGGGTCCGGGCCGCGCTGGCCGACGCCGGCATCGCGGTGCGCCGCGCCGACACGTTTCCCGGCCTCACCCCCGACCACCTGCGCGTCGCCGTCCGCCCCCCCGAGATCGCCACCCTGCTCATCAACGCCCTGCGTGCTGCCCTGTGCTGACCGCCGCCGCCATTCGGAGCCGAATCGCGGCTCTCGGACACCGTCGAAGCGCCATTCGGCACCGAATCGCGGTTCGCGCGGGGTGCGGCGGTACGGTTGGTGGTCATGTTTCGTGCATTATTTGGGGAGGGCATCGCGGTGAATGCTGATCCCACCGCCCAACGCCTGCTGCTTGACCTGGCTGCGGTGGACGCCGAGCTGACCCGCGCCGCTCATCGCCGCCGGTCGCTGCCCGAGCTGGCCGAGGTCGAGCAGGCCGAGGGGGCCCTGCTGTCCGCCCGAGACTCACTGGTCGCCGCCGAGACGGCGGCATCGGATTTGGACCGCGACATCCGCAAGCTGGAGGCCGAGATCGATCAGGTGCGTGCCCGGGAGAACCGGGACCGCGGCTTGCTCGACTCCGGGTCAATCTCCTCAGGCAAGCAATTGGAAGACCTGCAACATGAGCTGGCCACCCTCAAGCGTCGCCAGACGGTCCTGGAGGACGATCTGCTGGAGGTGATGGAGCGGCGCGAGGCCACCGCCGCCGACGTGGAGCGGGGCCGGGCCGCGCTGGGTGGCATCGAGCAGCGGTGCCTCGATGCCACCCGCCGCCGGGATGGGGCACTAGCGGAACTCGGGTCCACCGAGGAGCACGCTCAGCACGAGCGCCGCACCCTCATCGGCGAGCTGCCCGTGGAGCTGGTGGCGCTCTACGAGCGGATCCGGGCCCGCAACGGTACTGGCGCGGCGTTGCTGCGCGAGCACCGTTGCGGCGCCTGCCGCCTCGAGCTGGACCGCACCGCGATCGGACGCCTGCGGGAGGCGGCCCCCGACGAGGTGCTGCGCTGTGAGGAATGTGGTGTCGTCCTGGTGCGCACCTCCCAATCTGGTTTATCAAGGGAGTCTGGGCTGTGAGCCGGCGCGTGATCATCGAGGCGGACGGTGGCTCGCGGGGTAACCCTGGCCCGGCCGGGTACGGGGCGGTGGTGCGCGACGCCGACACCGGGGTGCTGCTCGCGGAGACTTCCGGGGGGCTGGGTACCACCACCAACAACGTCGCCGAGTACTCGGGTCTCATCGCCGGGCTGCGCGCCGCAGTCAAGGAGGGTGCCCAGTCCGCCGAGGCGCGGCTGGACTCCAAGCTGGTCGTGGAGCAGATGAGCGGGCGCTGGCAGGTCAAGCATCCGCATCTGCGACCGCTGGTCAGTGCGGCGGCTGAGCTGGCCCGCCAGCTCGGCGACGTCCGATACACCTGGATACCGCGGGACCGCAACGCGCACGCCGACCGGCTAGCCAACGAGGCGATGGACGCCCAAGCCGGCGTCGCCGGTAAGCCCGCCGCGTCGACCGGGGCGCACAGTGGGCCCCGGGTTGATGCACCGTTGCCCTGGACCGGCGCCACCGGTTCCCCGACCCGGCTGCTGCTGCTGCGCCATGGGCAGACCGAGCATTCCGCGCAGCGCCGCTACTCTGGGCGCGCGGACGTGGCGCTGACCGAGCTAGGGCAGCGCCAAGCCGCCGCTGCGGCCGTGCGCCTGGCCAGCACCGATGGTGTCGCTGCGGTCGTCAGCTCACCGCTGCTGCGGGCCAGGCACACCGCCAAGCCCGTGGCCGACACGCTGGGCGTGCCCGTGAGCGTCCACGATGGATTGATCGAGACTGATTTCGGCGCCTGGGAGGGACTGACCTTCGCTGAGGCCCAAGATCGGGATCCGGAGCTGCACGCCCGGTGGCTCACCGACACCTCGATTGCCCCGCCGGGTGGCGAGAGCATGGATGCGGTGCACCGCCGGGTGCGCCGGGTGCGTGACCAGCTGATCGCCGAGTACGGCGCGGCCACCCTGGTCGTGGTCAGCCACGTGACGCCGATCAAGTCGCTACTGCGGATGGCGCTGGACGCCGGACCGTCGCTGCTGCACCGGGTACACCTGGATGTGGCATCGTTGTCGGTGGCGGAGTTCTATCCCGATGGTCCCGCCCTCGTTAGGCTGGTCAACGACACTGGTCACCTGGTGAACAGGTAGATCGACACCGCCAAGCCCACCACGACCACTGCGGTTCGCAACACCGGCGCGGGCAGCCGGCCGGCGAGCTTCGCGCCGAGGAAGCCCCCGATCAGATTGACGGGGGCGAGCAGCGCGACGACCAGCCAGTTCACCGGTGCGCCGATCGCGAACACCACCGCGCTGACCGCAGCGATGATCAGCGAGAGCACCCCCTTGACGGCATTGAGCCGGCGCAGGTCGTCATGCGCGGTGAGGGCGAGCACCGCGATCAAGATGACGCCAAGCGCCCCACCGAAGTAACCGCCGTAGATCGCGGCGAGGAACACCGCGGGCAGCAAGACCGCGCGGCGATCCTGGGCATCGGGTTCGGGCTCGCCGATCCACCGGGTGAGCCACGGCTGCGCCCCGAGCAGCACGCTGGCCAACGCCACCAGCGCGGGCACCACCGCGTCGAACACCGTGGCGGGCAGCACCAGCAGCAGCAGGCTGCCCACCAGCGAGCCCGCCACCGCGACGCCGATGCTCGAGCGCACCCGGCCCTGCTGCCCACGCAGCTCCCGGCGGCTGCCCAGCGCCAGGCCCGCGCTGCCGCCGCACTGGATGACCGAATTGGTGACATTCGCCGCGAGCGGGGTGAAGCCCACCGCCAACAGTGCCGGAAACAGCAGCAACGATCCACCACCGGCCAGCGCATTGACCATGCCCGACACGATGCCCGCGACGACCAGCAGGACAACGTGGGTGGAGGGCACGATCCTCCACGCTAACCCGGTGGGGGAGTGATCTATGCTGACGAGGCGGACGAGCTGGCCGGGCGGTCGCGTCGGGCTCGGAGACGGGCCCGTCGAGGAAAGTCCGGACTCCTCAGGGCAGGGTGGTTGCTAACGGCAACCCGGGGTGACCCGCGGGACAGTGCCACAGAAAACAGACCGCCCCGCCCCATGAGATCGACGGGGCCGGGGTAAGGGTGAAACGGTGGTGTAAGAGACCACCAGCGTCCTGGGTGACCAGGACGGCTCGGTAAACCCCACCCGGAGCAAGGCCAAAAGGCGCGCCGGCTTCGGCGCGCTGCGCAGGCGATTGAGGGTGGCCCGCCCGATGCCTGCGGGTAGGCCGCTAGAGCCTGCCGGTGACGGCAGGCCGAGATGGATGACCGTCGGCCGGGACGCCGCAAGGCGCCCGGTGCACAGGATCCGGCTTACAGGCCAGCTCGTCCGCCCTAAGCCTGTGAGCAGCAAAGATGCTGCTAGCGGCCCGATTTTGTCCGCGCAGTGTCCGCAGCAGGATTGATCTTGAGCGCGGAATCGACGGCTGTCCGCGTCGTGTCGTCCGCGTCCGGCCACAGGTGCGAGTAGGTGTCCAGCGTCTCTGCGGCCGTCGCGTGCCCGAGCCGGGACTGCACCGTCTTGATCGACTCGCCGTGCCGGATGAGCAGCGAGGCGTAGAAGTGCCGTAGATCATGCATGCCGGTCCCGTGCGGGACGGCCTCGACAGCTGTCACAGCCGGGCGCCATACCTGACGGGAGAACCGTGGTCGTAGTAGTGGTAGCCCGTCGTCATCGACGAACAGCAGGTCATCCGGGCCGGTGCCGAACACTCGCACGTGCTCGGCGAGGGCTTCAGTCACCACGTCCGGTAAGGGCACTGTGCGCGCACTGGCCGCTGTCTTGGGTGGTCCGAACCGCGGCCGGCCGTCATCCTGGCTGATCAGCTGGCGGTCCACGGTCAGGCACCGCTTGAGGAAGTTCACCCGATCCATTGTGAGCCCGAACGCTTCACCCTGCCGCAGGCCGGTGCCGGCGCAGAGCGTCACCAGCGCTCGGTAGCGCGGTGGCACGGCGCTGGCGAGCGCGGTCACCGCCTCGACCGATAGCGGCACCACTGTGCGTTTGATCTTGCGGGGTAGTTTGGTTGACTCGCACGGCGACGACGGGATGATCCGATCGCGCACAGCGGCGCGGAAAATGGCGCTGACCACGCCGTGCAGGACGTGCACCGTGGCCGGGGCCAGCGGGGAGCCCTTCACCCACGTTTGAATCTCGCTCGGCCGGATCGTGCCGATCGGCCGGTCGCCGAATGCGGGGTAGGCGTGTCGGCGCAGCATCGTCTCGACGTGAGCAGCCGACGATGGCCGGTGCACCTGTGCAGCCCGCCACTGTTCGGCGTAGGGGCGGAAGGTCACGCGCCCCGCTTTGGGATCGCAGTACTGGCCGGTGATCATCGCTGCGGACTGCTCGTCGAGCCAGCGCTGCGCGTCGACCTTCCGGTCGAAGCGCTGGCCGTGTTCGCGGCCGGTGTCGTCGCGGTAGCGCGCGAACCAGCGGTTACCGCGCTTCTTGATGCTGGCCATCACGCGCTCGTCTCGGCCCCGGAAGGCGGCAGCAGGCCGGCCTCTCGGGCTTGTGCAACGCGCCGTGCCGCCGTGCGCCGACTGGTCGACAGCAGCTTCGCCACGGCTTGTAGCGGGGCGCCACCGTGGTGTTCGCGGTAGATGGAGGCCACCCGCTCCAGTTCCTCTTTTGTAGGCCTGCGGTTCGCTCGGGCAACATGCACGTCCCCCCGCCGCGCCCAGCGGGCACGCTCGGACTCGTCCACCGGCCGCCAGGCAGCGATCGACTCGGCTGGGTTGTGCGGGTTTTGCTCGATCTCCGCACCGAGTTCCGTGAACACGTTCTCGATCAAGTTGTCGAGGTTGAAAAGGTTCATGTCGGCACTGCGGATGCCGCGGCCGGTGGGGTTCGCCTTGACGCTGATCTCCATGCATTCCGGGCGGCCGTCCCGCACCTCGAAACGCACCGTGGCGTCCGGCGCCCCGTTGTCCCCCTGAATCTCGAACGTCGCCACCGGGGGCACCAGCGTTCGCCCCAGGATGACCGGTGCGCCGTTGCGCCCACCCTCATGCCCTCGAATGGTGACGCGCCCCGGCCAACTCATCGGACTTCCTCTCTCCAATGGGTGTGCCATTACACCCGTCGCCATGGCACTCGTCAAGTGTGCCGTGAGGGTGCCACTCTGTCAACGGTGTCCAGCCCGGAATCTGCCGGATCGCGCGAGACCACCGGAGGCAAAGAACGGATGGCTGATCTGATGACCACCGCCGAGGTTGCCGCACGACTACGGCGCCCGGCCGAGACGCTTCGATATTGGCGTTGGCGCGGCGAGGGTCCGCCCTCGTTCAAGATTGGCCGCAGCGTTGTCTACGACAGCGACGCCCTGGAGGCGTGGATCGAGGCCCGAAGGCGCCAGTCCGGGACAGGCGCGGCTGACCGATGACCCAGACAGACCGTCGCCCCGGCGACGGGCACCGGGGCGACGTCGACGACCACAGCCAGGCAGGCAAGGTCAGTGCCGAGTGTAGCCGCACCACCTGGTTACCAATCACATCCTCGAAGGATGCGCTGGATCTGCTCGACGCTCTCGATCTCTGTGCCTGCTGGACCGCGCCTCACCGTCGCCGCTGCCGGACCCGGCGGTGGTCACGATGACCGTCATCTGCTGCCCGGACTACGGGGCCAGGGCGACCAACCAGAAGCTCACCTACGAGAAAACTTGTCCGCTCGGCCTCGCCCTCGACGAGCGCACCGATGCTGACCGCCGGTGGTTCGAAGCGCGTCCATGGGCCAGCGAATACCGGCGACCGTTGCACTGGAGCGAGCGCGCCGAACTGGTCATGTGGGGCGTGTTCGCAGACGCCGAAGGTGAGGCGATAGGCCGCGTTCTGGTCCGTCGTCTGGGCCCCGGACTGCGCGCCCGCAGCTTCGGCGGGGTCGTGGTCATCGTGGACTCGGTGGTGTCGCGATGACGGCCATGGCCTCCGCCGAGCTGGCGGGATGGGCCGCGCGCTACGCGACGTCCGGCCTGGCCGTGATTCCGCTGCATTCCATCCGCGACGGCGCCTGCACCTGCCGCTGGGCGGACTGCAAATCGCCCGGCAAGCATCCACTGACCCGCAACGGCAAAGACGACGCCACCACCGACCTCACGCGGGTCACGGCGTGGTGGGACCGGTGGTCGTGGGCCAACATCGGTATCCGCCCCCCGTCCGGGGTGATCGTGCTCGACGTCGATCCCCGCAACGGTGGTGATACCGCGCTGGAGCGGCTGACCCGTCAGCACGGACTGCTCCCGCGGACCCTGACCGCCCGCACCGGTGGTGGTCTCCATATCTGGCTGGTCTACGCCGGGCGAGCACGGGGGCAGCTGTGCCCCGGGGTGGACGTCAAAACCGAACGCGGGTACGTCGTTGCACCGCCATCTCTGCATGCCAGTGGAAGCAGGTACGAATGGCTATGGGTCCTGCCCCCGGCCCGCGCTCCGCGGTGGGTGCAGTGCCTGCTTGACCCGCCGCCGGTGCCGGTGCACCGCTCCGCGAACACCGGCGGCGGTAACCGTGACGCTGGGCTGGTCCGGACCGTGGCCGGCGCGCCCGAAGGAAGCCGCAACGGGGTGCTCTACTGGGCGGCCTGTCGAGCCCATGAACGCGGCAGCGCTCCCGCATTGCTGGCCGAACTGCTGGCCGCCGCGATGGCTGCTGGGCTACCCGAGTCGGAGGCCCGCCAGACCATTGCGTCCGCGGCTCGTAGCTCGCAGGTCGGTGTGACATGACGGTTCCCAACTTCGCCGATACCACCGTCGCCGCTGGCGAGGACACAGTGGATGTTGACCCGCTGCCCCTGGAACGCGTGACCGAGCTGGGCCACGCTCACCGACTGGTGGCGGTCGCTGCCGGGCGGTTGCGGTATGTCCCGACGTGGCGCCGGTGGTTGGTATGGGATGGGCGCCGGTGGGCCGAGGATCAGACCGGGCAGGCCGAGCGGACAGCGAAGGCTGTCGCCCGGTCGGTAACCCGGCGAGCAGCCGACGATCTGGCGACGGGCCGCTGTCACGACGAGGCCGAAGCCAAGGCCGCGTTGCGTGCCGCGTTGCGCCTGGAATCCAACGCCGCGATTCGGGGCACGCTGGCGTTGGCCGGGACTGAACTGGGCATCGCCGTGGCGCCCGATCAGCTCGACGCGCACCCGGAGCTGCTCAACGTCACCAACGGCGTGCTGAACCTGAACACCAGCGAACTGCTGGACCACGACCCGCAGCTGTTGCTGACCAAGCTGGCCCCGGCCGCCTACCACCGGGACGCCATCGCGCCGGTATTCGAGGCGTTCCTGGTGCGAATCCAACCGGACCAGCAGATGCGCGACTTCCTGGCTAGGCAACTCGGGTACGGACTGCTCGGGCGGGTCACCGAGCACGTGATGCCCATCTGGTACGGCACCGGCGCCAATGGCAAGAGCACGCTGATCACCGCGGTGGATGGTGCACTCGGCGACTACGCGGGCACCACCGATCCCGGTCTGCTGATCGACCGCGGCTACGACGCGCACCCCACCGGGGTGGCCGACTTGTTCGGCCGCCGACTGGCGTTCACCCATGAGACCGACGATCAGCGTCGCCTCGCTGAGGGCACCGTCAAACGGCTCACCGGCGGTGACGTGATCAAGGCCCGGAGGATGCGGGAGGACTTCTGGCAGTTCACCCCATCGCACCTACTGATCATGGTGACCAACCACCTGCCTGTGGTCCGCGGCACTGACAACGGGATCTGGCGCCGGTTGCCGGTGGTGCCTTTCGATGAGCGGATCCCCACCGCCGAGCAGGACCCGGACCTGGGCGACAAGCTGGCCGCGGAACGTAACGGCATCCTGTCCTGGTTGGTAGCCGGCCACGCCCAGTGGCGCCATCGGGGTCTGGCCGCCCCCGAGCGGGTCACCCAGGCCAGCGCGGAGTACCGCAAGGCCCAGGACGCGCTAGCCCGGTTCCTCGACGACTGCTGCCTGCTCAACGCCATGGTGTCGGTGCGTTCGACGCAGCTCTACGCCGCCTGGCAGGGCTGGGCGACCAAGGAAGGCATCGAGCCGGGCACCCAAACCGCGTTCAGCCTGGCGATGGCCAACCGTGGCCTGCCCTCGCACAAGTCTGATGGCCGCGCCGTGTTCCGCGGGGTGGCTCTGCTCGCCCGGGAGGAGGAGCCGTGACCAGCGGAAACGGACGGCCAGGGAGGGTTAGGGAGAGTTATTCCATTCCCGCTTACGCGTGCATAGGGGGGACCGAAAGACCCTCCCTAACCCTCCCTGACCCGGTGCTGGACCCGGTGCTGAATCACCGGATCGGCTATTGGGTCTGGGTGGATCTGCACGCCACCGAACCGGCCCGTTCGGCTCTGTTGGGACTGCGTGATCACTGGCGGGAGATCAATGGGCGGTATTTCGACGGCACGATGATCGAGCCCCATATCACGTTGACCGAGCCGTCGACACCGAAGATCTTCGGGCAGTGCTGCCCGGTGTCCTCCTGGGGCATCCGGCTGGAGATCCGCATCCGGCTGTCCCTGCTAGCCGGGACGCATCCTCTGATGACGCCCGGGGAGGACCACCGGCCCGGCCGGATGCGGTTCGTCACCGACGTGCTTGGCCACGAGGCCATCCACCAATGGCAGAGGGAGATCACCGGCGCCACCGAGTCCAGCTACCACGGGCACGGACCTACGTTCCGAGCGAAGGCGAACGAGATCACCGCCGCCCTGCACCTGCCGCTGGTGGGGGTGCGCAACCGGACCGGGTCCCGCGAGGCCGTGTGCGCCCACTGGCCGCACCACGTCCGTCCGGACGACTACTACCTCAGGGCCTACCTCCCGCCGTGTCCCCGGCAGCGGGGACGTTTGCCCGCATTGCGGAGGCACCGGTCACCTAACGACCCACCCGATAGCCGCCAACCAGCGCAACACAACCGAAAAAGAGAACCCACGATGACGATGACCCGCGATGAACACGTCACTTACCTGGTCGAGCGAACTGTCGACACCACACCCCGCGAGATCCCAGGTGAGTTGCTCGGACGACTCCCGACGGTCTTTGGTGGCCTGCTCGATGAGCTGCGAGAGTGGCGGCAAGGCACCCGCAGCGATCTGCCGACAGCGTCACAGAACTGCCCGTGCACCGACTGCCTCATCGACGTGGCTGGGGACCGCCTGCGAGAGATCACCGGTGATCAGCGGTGAGGGTTCGGGTGACCGGTTCGACTGCGCACCACCCGGTGACCGCGCCCCCGGAGCAGCTGGTCGTGCTCGTGCCCGCTGACGTCGGCTTCGTCCTGCTCACCAGGGCACGCCTGGACCAGTTCCGGCGGGCCAATCGTGGTGAAAATCCACGGGTGGATCGGGTCTTACTCGCGATGACCGAAGCAGCGATCCGCTGGCGCGAACTGTCCGACCGCGGACAAAATCGAGCGCCGAACACGGACACCGGGCCACTATCGAAACACATGACCACCAAACAGGTAGCCGACCGCGCCGGAGTGTCGGCCCGCACCATTCGGCGGGCCATCACCGAAGGCCGGCTCCCCGCTCACCGGGTAGGCCGCACCTACGTGCTTGACGTGGGCGACGTCGACCAGTGGCACCGAGGGAGGTAGCGGCAATGCCCACACCAGGGCGGATCGACACCGAGGAACGGCAGAAAGCCGACCGGGTACGCCAGCGACTGGCCAAGGAAATCACGGCCATCCAGGGTCAGCGCAACCTCACCCGGGAAGGCAAGCGGTCCCGGCTCGCCGCAGCCGTGGTCAAGGCACAGGCCGAGCTCGGCGAACTCCGCGCCGCCGAGGCACAGCGCGTCACAGCGCGCCGTGAGCAGCGCGAGCGGGAACTGTTCGGCCACGTTCAGCCCGACGACACCAGGGTCATCTCGATCAGGGACGCGGCGGATCGGGCAGCGCAGATCAAGAACCCCGAGCAGATGGCCGCATGGATGGAACGGGTCAAAGACCACGATGAGGTGCTGCTCCGAGCTTTCGCCCGCGAGTGCTATACCCGCCGCAACGCCGCCGAACCGGTCTGGCAACACCTAGTCGAGACCTGGGTGCAGCAAACCGGCGGGGCCGACGCCGCCGAGGAGCTGGGCATCATCCGCGACGAAACCAGCGACAGCGGGCACCGGCTCACGAGAGAGGTCGCGTTCAGCGTCGGCCTGCTCCCCGCGGAGATCCACGGCGTGAGCAACAGCCAGCTACGTTCACTCGCCGACCAGGCCGACCAGATCGAAGAGCTGCCACCGAGCCACGCCGAACAGGTCGGCCAACGACTCACCAAGTTCGTGCACGCCAAGATCGAATGACCTGCCCATCACACCCCGCCCTAGCTCCCCCGCCGCACATACCCCCCGGTCCACCTCTTCGCGGTCATGATCACAACCGGGAGGTTCTGCGGCTCTGGCTCCGTGGGACCTGAAACGCTTGAACACTCCTAGCTCTCGCAGGGCTCTGGGCAGGTCAGCGACCGCGTGTTGGAGGCTGAATGATGGCTGAGGAACGGCCCCCACGGGGTACTGGGCCAGCTGGTCGAGCGCTGTGGGCGGCTATTTCGGGGAGTTTTGAGCTTGAGCCGCATGAGGTTCAGGTGCTCCGGCAGGTCGCCGCGGTGGCCGACCGGATCGCGGCGTTGGATGCGGCCGTCGTGAGAGACGGGGTGATCCTGGAGGGTCGCGCGAATCCCGCGTTGGTCGAGAGTCGCTTGCAGCGGGTCACGTTGGGCAGGTTATTGTCGATCTTGCGGTTGCCGGATATGGAGGATCGGCGTCCGCAGCATCGGGGCGGTTTCCGCGGGCACTACCGGCTGCGCCAGGTTATGGGCGATGGCTCGTAGGCGAACCCTCGACGACCTGGCCCCCGGTGTTGAGCTGTTCGAGCGGTCCACTGAGCAGTGGCGCTGGCTCGGCGCGCCCTCCTGGGTGTATGACCTCGACGCCGCAGCAGAAAGCTACGTCACCTGGGCTCCGCCCAGCTACGGCGGTGGCACGGCCCCCAACGAGCTGACACGCCGCTACTACGTCGGCATGATCTGGACCCCCAAATGCGTCAAACCGCAGTGGCTCTACGCCCATGGCCACCTCACCGCAGCCGAGGAACAGATCCTGACCGCCGACCGGTACGCACGCTGGGGGCGCCCTGGCCGGTGTCGCTCCCCGCAGCTCAACCCCGATGCCGACGTGCCGGACTGGCTGGCCTGCTGTCGAAGGGGCAGGTCACGACATGGCGCGTCGTAGGCGCCCGGAACCGCCGGTGAGCGAGGCGGCGCTGCCGGTCGGGCTGCGTCGAGAGAACGTGACCGTCGAGTCGTTCATGTCGCGGGATGAGCAGCCGCTCCCGAAGTATGGGGATGAGGATCCACGCTTCTGCACGATCACATGATCCGGCACAGTATTGATCATGAAGCCGG
This sequence comes from Pseudonocardiaceae bacterium, assembly GCA_050699715.1. Lineage (GTDB taxonomy): Bacteria > Actinomycetota > Actinomycetes > Mycobacteriales > Pseudonocardiaceae. The sequence continues at coordinate 7,345 of JBOHFR010000082.1, read as the reverse complement.
AGGGCTGAACGATCACCCTGCCACGGGATGTCGATCGCGGTCACGCCACGGTACTATGGCCAAGTGGAGCAGAGATGGGTCGCTGGATACGAGTTCCATTGGCGAGCGCTTGTCTCGTTCAAGCAACGACGGGACGCCCTTGCCGTTTGGATAGATGATAACGTATTGCCGCGTGCCGTTCTAGACCAAGATGACACACTCGGCGTCGCAGTAGAGAATTCAGCGCTCCGAGTCACTGTCAATAGATCTGGATTTCAGATATCCGTTGGCGCACCCCATCTTGACGTCTCAACCCTAGAGGCAGTGCTCGGCGGAGTATTCTTGATCATGCGGCCGGCGAATTTGCATATCGCGACCGGTCGGATTTTGTCTTCCCTGGAGCTTGACGTCGCTAGCTATGACGACGCGAGACGGAATTTTGCTAGACAATGTACCGGCTCGCTTGACGGCGGATTTGAGGTTGTTGACGGTAGCGCCACTGTTGATCTCGTGACCAAAACTTCGAAGCTCAAGGTTACGTTTGGTGTAGCGAGCAAGCAAGAGCTTCGGGAGACGCTTCGCACGCCACGGCAGGGCTCGAGCACCGGTCTAAAGTTTCCACCTTTGTTGCATGTCAGGTCGGAAATCCCAGACGTTGTCCTGCTGTCCGATGTTGACTGGTTTGCATTGAAGGGCTTCAAGATACACGATGGCCAGGATCCAACCTCGTGTTGGCAGTACGTCCTTAGTGTCGTTGAAGCCCTTAATGGGGACGCATCGACAGTTGGACGCGCGCTAGCCCGAAATGCGAAAGAAAGGAGAACTTGCGATGAGCTCAACCGTGGTGCGTAAGAGGCTCGAAGAGAGCGACGAATCATCGGATGACTCACGGTGGATTATTCCGGATGATGCCCCCTTGGCCAATTGGGCAGATTCGGGCGTTTGGCTCAATATCGCAGACGAGCACGTTGATTCCGTTTCCGATACGGGAGTCGTGGTGCCCATTTCTCGGCGCAGGGCCGGACTCCATGGCTCTCGCGACCACGACTCGATGGACGAACACTCCGACGAATCCGACGCGCCGCTCGAGAACTACGAATCTTGGGAATCGGTTAAAGCTACTATCACGTATGGGTCGGGAATCCGACGACCGATCGCTGAAGTGTCGGATGACGAACTGTTGTGGTAGAACCGGAAGGGAGCTCGGATTATTGGTACGAAGTCACGCAAGGGTCCAAACTCGAACAAGGAGATATTCTTCGCAACTATCCTGTAGTGATGGTGTACATTGCCCGGGTCGCTAATGGCACGCCCGATGTCCGTGTCGAGCGACGCGATGTGATCGTACTGACTCAGACTTGTGACGTCCAGAAAGGCTCCCAGCCATCAATCCTATTGGCTGAGGTTGTGGACTACAATTCCCTTTGCCGCGAAAGCAGCGAAGAGGTTTCTAAGGAAGGGTACCGGAAGAAGCTAATTGACAATGTAGTGGTAGCGCTGTTCCTGCTTCATGAGCACGAGACGGAGCCATTGTTGCCGTGGTCCACTGTCACCTTCCGCAATCTATATGTTTCTCCCAAGGATGACGTGATGATGTTCGCGCACTCTCTCGGCCCACGACTTAGACTTAGGAGCCCGTACAAGGAGCATCTCTCGCAGTCGTTCGCTCGCTTTATGATGCGAGTAGGATTGCCGAGAACGACTCATGGGTTTGCAAGTTGCAAACCAGATAAATAATAGGATCCAGGGGCTGATCGGCTTCGCGATCGCAGTTAGGGTTTGCGGACCATCTTCGTAGAGAGAATTTGTCCCCAGCCTCCAAGCCCGAATTCAACCAGCTGGTTGGCACCATCAAGACGGACCGCTACATGCCTCGCCTTGACAGATACGCTGTCCCTGTGAGCCGGTACCACTCTCGTCACGCGGGGAGTCCTTTCCTTCGGTGGTGTGGAATCGACCGGCCGCCGGGAGCACGGGGGCAAGGCTTCAACCGACGGTCGGCCGGGATTTACTCGTCTCGCGGGCCCCGGGTGTTGGAGTTCGTGAGGAAGATCAGGTGCCAGCGCTGGCACCTTAGGCCGGGTGGCGGGTGGTCGTGCTGGGTGAAGCCTGTGATCATCACGCGCCGCACCGGGCCTTGAGGACGCCGGGAAAATGGTCGCCCGCAGGCAGCAGTAGGTGGGCGTGGTAGTCCAGCGGGGACCGCGCCCAACGCGCCGGGCGGCTCACCCCACCCCGCCTTCCTCACGCCCCGGGCGCGCCGGGGGCGACTCGGCCCCCTCGTCGGTGTCCCGCCGCTCGGTCCAGCGCAGGCAGGATAGGCACATCCAGCCGGCGCCTCGTCATACAGGCTGGCGCCCATGAACACTCGCTGCACGCAGCGCGCGACGTATACCCCGTAAAGGCGATCGGCGCTCTCGTCAATGGCGTGGGATTGCCAATCCAGCGAGGACATGCCCCAGCACGGGGCGATGCGCTCCTCGCCGACTAGCTCAGGCCGCTGTGGGTCCGGGTCGCCGCTCACCAGCCCAGCCATGTCCCGAGGGCCTCGAACAGGACCGTCACGGCGGGCTCTTCAAGAAGCGTCACGCACGCGCCGGTGACGCGACGTCGAATACGCTCTCGCCACCCGGCTTCTCCACCATCAAATTGGCGAAGTTTCTGTGGCCTTTGTGTAGCACGCAGGTGACGTCGATAGCTCTGCGGTTCGCGCGGGAAGCGTCTGCGGTTGCGCCATCCGCCATAGTTAACCTCTTCTCTCCGGATGGCTGGGTCGTATCCCGCTCTCATCGGTCGGTCTCGCTGGGTGCGGCTCTCGGTCATGGCCGTCCCTAGTGGTGCGGGCAGTAGTTCGCGGAGCTGCTCCAGCGTGGCGATGACGTGCTCGAGACCGTGCGGTGTGAGGGTCGGCGGCCGGGTGCCAGCCGGGTTCGTCCCCGGCCGCCGGAACGCGCGTCACCCGCGCTCACGGGCCGAATCCTGCGCACGCGGGACAGAACCCGCTCTCAGGCGTGATCAAGACTGCCGGGAGGACCCGGGCGCCGCAGACCGCGACGTAGCGTCCGCGCCCGTCGGACGCGGCAGCGCCGGTTACCAGGTGCTCGACCAGGGTGTCCGCGTCGGTGACCCGGCCAGGCGTGATCTCGACCGGTCGCGCGCCGCGTCGCCTTGGCTGCGGCGCCACCCGGTGAGGCGCCCGCGCCTGCTGTGCCTGCCCGCCATGGGTCCGCCTTCGCTCGCCGTTAGTAGTGCCGCCCGGCCCGGTCTGGTGGTCGCTCGCTCGCCCCGGGGGTGACCGGGCACCTGCGGTCGCCGTCTGCCGTTCGGCGGTGTCGGCCGCGCTCGGTGGGGTGCTCCAGCAACTCGATGCCGATCTGGGACCACACCAGGCAGGGGAAGCGGCGGCACCGGGGGACGGGGATGAGGTGGGAGCGCCAGACGACGCGGTGACACCAAGTGAGGCGCCGGCAACCGTGGCAGCGGCCCGCGCGGGTCGCGGGCTGATGATCGAGCAGGATCGAGCGCAGGGCGTCGATCGGCCCCGTGGGGCAACCGAACCGTTCCAGCTCGGCGAGTCGCTCCCACACCGAGTGGACGAACGTGCGCTCGACGCGGGGGCGCCCTTCCAGCCAGGCCACGGTGCGGGCCGGCAAGGTGAGCTCGGGCCGCGGCGGGCGGGTCGCCATGGTGAGGGTTCACTGGCCGGTGGATCTACTCGCCACCGTGGGGGCTGACTTCGCGCGCCGCGTCAGCGCGGGTGCCCACCACGTGCAGAATCCCCTTGGCCAGCCGGGTGGCCTCCTCGTCGGTGAGCCGCACCGCGCCCGCGTGCAGACTGTGGATCATCCACGTGCCGGTGGTCTCGCGGATCGCCAGCAGTGTGCACTCGGTGTTGTCGTCGGTGCGAGTGCCAGGGACCGACACCTGGATCGGGTACCGGGTTCGGGGTTGGTCGCTCACGCGGGGAGTCCTTCCTTCGGTGAGTTAGCCGAATTCTCGCACGCCCATTTCTGGCAAATCGAAATCATGTGCTGCGCCATGCCCTAGGCCAAAGTGAATCGCACACCGCCGCTTCTCCGTGTTGTCTCTTGAGGTGCCCAATAAGCTCGTCCCGTAGCGTGGTCCGTGCTATCCCTACGAGCTTCGCGACCTCAGCGGCTGTGTTGTCATCGCCCCCCATTGAGTAACCCACGTGAACCCACGGGCACGTATGAAGAGGGCAGATAACAACTATCGGCGTCTGAGTGCCGTTGTTCATCGCGGACCTGGAATCCTTTCCTTCGGATGCGCGTGGGGAACCGACCGGCCGCCGGGAACTCGAACGGGGGCACGGCTCAACCAACGGCCGGCCGGGGCATTACTCGTCTCGCGGAGGGGCATCCGCAAGGAAGATCAGGTGGCAGCGCTCACAGCCCGCACCGCGCCCTGAGAACACCCTCGGGGTGCTCACCGTCGGGTAGAAGCAGGTGCGCGTGATAGTCCAGCGGGGACCACGCCCAGCGCCCCGGGCGGCTCACCCGGCCCCGCCTTCCTCGCGCTCCGGGCGCGGCTGCCCGGCCCAGCGCAGGCACGACAGGCACATCCAGCCGGGTGCCTTGTCATACAAGCTCGTGCCCATGAACAACCGCTGCCCGCACCGGGCGATATACACCCCGTAAGGATGATCAGCGTCCTCATCGACGGCGTGAGAACGCCAGTCCAGCGAGGACACACCCCAACGCGGGGCGCCACGCACCGGGTGTTCCTTGCGCGCACCGGGCGCGGGGCGTTGGGCATCCAGGACGCTCGTGAGGGCCAGTGCTGTGACGGCTAGCGGGTCCAGCACGATGACGGCGCCGCGCGTGTTCACCATCAGGTTCGTGAACCCGGCCGAGCCGTGCCCCAAGCAGGTGACAGCGATAGCGCGAAAGGTGCCGCTGCCCGCCGGAACGGGCTGCTGGTGCTGTGTCTCAGGTGGTACGTCGTTCACGATGACGATCGTGAACGAGCGGCAGGGGCGAGTGGTCCTTCAGAGAGACGTACCCCAGATGGGCTACTCCCGCAGACCGGCCCGGGAGGCCATGTTGCGCAGCTCTTGGCCGATCGCGTCGCGGCGTGCGCCCGGGAGCAGGACGGCGATCGTGTCCCGGACGAACGGGTTACGCCGCACCCGAACGGGATTCATCGTCTCAGCGCGACGCAGCGCCCGCACCGCGTCATCGCGACGTCCCGTCAGTTGGGCCAGCGCACGCCCGTACTTCACCCAATGGGAGGCGTGAACGTACGGGAAGGGGTGGCGTTCGGGGTGCAGATCTTCGGCGATGCTCACCGAACGGTCCGGTTCACCCGCATCCAGAGCCAGACTTACCCGGCGGAACCCGACCCAGGTCGGTCCGAACTCCCCGAATCCCAGCCGGTCGATCTCGCTGAGCTCGCCGAACCGGCTGGCCATGTCAGCGGCTGCGTCCATCGCGGCAGCCGCGTCGCTCGGACGGCCGTTCAACGCGGCGGCCCTAGCGTGGACGGCCGTTAGTATGCCCACCAGGCTGGCGGTGGCGGCGGTAGCCGGCGGCAGAGTCAGCGAGTCGAGCTCAGTCTTCGCCAGCTCGAAGGCCCCACCGGCGAGCAGCGTCTCGGCCACGGCGAACCCGGCCACGCCGAGCGTGGTGACTTCACCGTGCTCCTGGGCCAGGCGCCGCGCCAGGAAAACAACCCGGCGCCGCAGGTCATCGGGCGCGGCCGCGAGGATGAGCCACGCGTCGGTGACGTGGACGTGCAAGTACACGGCCAGCTCAAGCAACTCGCCATGGTCGGCGCCGGTAGCCAGCGTGGTGTGCACATCCCGGACCAGCCCCGGCAACTCGGTGGCCACCTCAGGGAACCGGCACGCCCGCTTGTGCTGGAGGAACCGGGCCACCCGGCCCCGCAGCACCGCCACGGGGAGCACCAGCCCACCGGGGTGGCCGACCTCGATCGCGTCCAGCGCGAGCCCAATCGCCTTGGTGGTGCTGTCGGTGTGCCCGTTAGCGGGTGCGGGCACGGGAAGCCTCGTCAGCTCCGACACCGAGATCTGGAGCGCGTCGGCGAGGGCGACCAGCTCATTCAGCGTCGGAGAACGCTCACCACGCTCGATCCGGCTCAAGGTCGCCTTGCTCATCCCAGCCAGCCCGGAAATCACCCGCAGCGACTTACCCCGCTCATCACGGACACGCCGAAGCCGCCACCCGATCGTCCGCGCGTCCTCAACGTCCACAAACCCCCTCCCCTCGCCGGTTCCCCTCGCCGATGCCCCGGGGAGCGACCCCGGGGCGGACACCTCGGCGAAGAGGTGACGCAAGGCTACGCCGCGCACCCCTCGCCACCGGATTTGACGGTCGCAACCAGTTCCTTAGTAGGCCCGCATTTCCTGGTGGATGCGATCAAGCCAATGGTGTCCGCCAGCGTGGACGCCACCCGAACGGGCTACATCGGCAGGCCCCCCGGTAGGCCATCCCGCGCGGCGAGCGTGCCCCCTGCCCCGCCGGACGTAGCCGACTCGCGAAAACAAGTTGATCGATCGCAGGCCACTTTCGACAAGATCACCGGTAGTGGGCAAATCAGACACTCTGGCTAGCGGGTCCGCTTGGGCACGGATGACGTCGCCCAGTGCGTCGAGCAGCGCCAGCCGGTCCATGCTGCCAGGCGTGGGGACCGGATCGCGGTGCTCAATTCCGGACTTCTGGCGCGGAAAGAGACCGAAAGCTCGGGTCACTAAACATCTACAGGGGGGCGGTCTAGTTGATCTCTGGCTGTCCGCAAACTGTCCGCAAGACGTCCGCAGACGACCAACGGCGGCCAACGCTGCCAAACGGTGTACTAGCAGGTCAGCTGGGCCGCAAAGGCCATCACCCCAGGTCCGTGATCTGGGCAGACGGAATCCGGCTTACAGGCCAGCTCGTCCGCCCCGCACGTCACCGCCTGCGGCAACCGTGGGAAGCATGGGTACTGACCAGGAGGAACGCTCTCGCTAGTTCTCCATGGCGTGGTGGCGGTCATGATGTTTTTCTGCTGCCAGGCGACTACGGATGATCTTGCACGCTGAGAGCTGTGTGGCATCCCGTCGGCCTGGCGGAGCCCGACCGCGTGGCGGCCCGGGGCAGCCCTCGACGCGACCAGCAGGCGACATGTCAGAGGTGCTGGAGTACCGCCGTGTAAAGGTGTGGACCGTAACGCGGTGTGAGCTGGGGATGCGTTGTGATGCACGGTCAGTGAGATTTTGTCCGTTATTGGCAGTGGTTCCCCGTGAGTCCCCGTGTGAACGGGCATGCGAGGGGCGCGAAACAAGATCATCTTTGTGTCGGGCCTTCCTAGCTGATCCTGCGCTTGTCCCGTTCTCTTGTCCTGGCCG
>JBOHFR010000081.1:0-20253 GCA_050699715.1 Pseudonocardiaceae bacterium | reverse complement strand
CGAACTCGGCAACAGTAGAGTTGATCACAAAAAAGAGATCAACAGGCCCGCCCTCACCAGCTTGCACGCCTTGCTGCCGGGCATAGCCGCAGTTCACAGGTGTTCCCGCGACTTTGCCGGGGCCCTGGGGCGCGGCCAGGGGATAAGTGGCACCTGGATGAGGGGTTCATCAAGATCCGTGGGAAGATCCACTACCTGTGGCGTGCGGTTGACCAGGACGGGAATGTTCTGGACATCCTGGTCACCTCCCGCCGCGACGCCAAGGCCGCGACCAGGTTCTTTCGCAAGCTTCTCACGGGACTGCGGTCCGTGCCGCGGGTACTGGTCACCGACAAGCTGGCTGGTTACCCGGTGGCCCACCGACGGCTGATGCGCAGCGTGGAGCACCGCCGGTCGAAGTACCTGAATAACCGGGCCGAGAACTCCCACCAACCCACCCGCCAGCGCGAACGAGCCATGAAACGCTTCACCTCGCCCGGCCACGCGCAACGATTCCTCTCCGCGTTCAGTGGAATATCCCCGCACTTCCGGCCACGCCGTCACCGACTCACCGCTGAGCACTACCGCCGGGAGATGACCACCCGATTCACCACGTGGAACCAGGTCACCGGACTGACCACGGCCGCCTGACACACAGCCCCAAGGACCGACCGATCCGCCCCCAGCCATGCCCCTGCGTGATCCGACAACTCGAACTACCGAATAAGTTGACAACGCCCGAGCGGGCGGTCGGTGAACGGTCATGCCCGCTACTCCGGGTCGAAAGCGATCAGCACTCTGCCTCGACGGCGCCGTCCCGCAGCGGTCGTGGCGCCGACGGGCGACGATGACCCCCGCTACTGGCGGCCGAGCTGGCCCGCCGGACCCGACCCGAGCAGGCCGCGGACACGCAAGGCAGCTCCCGCAGACCTCGCGGCGGCTAGCCCGGAACTTCTCGAGCGGGTCCTCGTCGGGCTCCGCGCACTGTGACTTGAGGAGAAGGACCAGCAGCAAGCATTCGGATCACTCGCAGATGCGGCTCGCACCGCAAACCTGAACGGTTGCGATGCGACGACGAGCACCGGTGCCCCCCGTCTCGAAGGAGGACGTGGGCCCCCTGACAAGGAGCGCCGACATGAACCAAGTGACGCCGCGACACGCGGTAGTGATTGCTTCCGGTGGGCTCGACAGCACCACCGTGGCATACCAGCTCGTCGCGAAGGGCAGCTGCGTGAGCCTGCTCTCGTTCGACTACGGCCAGCGCCACCGCAAGGAACTCGACTTCGCCAAGCGGATCGCCGAACTTCTCGGATCAACGCACGACGTCGTGGACCTGAGCGGGCTGGGGCCATTACTGGGCGGCTCCGCCCTCACCGACTCGGCGCTGTCTGTTCCGGACGGTCACTACACCGACTCGAGCATGCGCGCCACGGTCGTCCCGAACAGAAACATGATCATGCTCTCGATCGCGGTCGGCGCGGCCGTCGCCGCCGGGGCGGACGCCGTGGCCTTCGGCGCACACGCCGGAGACCATCCGATCTACCCCGACTGCCGCCCGCAGTTCTTCGACCTGCTCGGCCAGACCGCGCTCGCCGCGAACGAGGGCTTCCTCGCCGACGGGTTTCAGCTGCTCGCGCCTTTCCTGCGCGCTTCCAAGGCCGACATCGTGCGCAGCGCCGCCGAGCTCGGCGTGCCCGTCGAGCTGACGTGGTCCTGCTATAAGGGCGGCGAGATCCACTGCGGCACCTGCGGCACGTGCACGGAGCGGATCGAGGCGTTCGCCCTCGCCGGGACGCCCGACCCCACCGTCTACGCCGGCACCGAGAAGGCGGAGGCGAGGCAGTGACCGCGGGGCTGTACGTCATCGGCAAACTGTTCCGATTCGAGGCCACCCGCAGGGTCGGCGGCGGCTATGACGGGCATTCCTTCGTCGCCGAGATCGTGCTGTCCGCAGCCGAACTCACCAAGGTCGGCTTCGTGACGGACTTCGGCGACCTTGCGCCGCTCAAGACGTACATCGACGCCACGCTCGACCACCAGATGCTCAGCGATGTGCTCGACGACGCGAGCGATGAAGGGATCGCGGACCACCTCTACCAGTGGGGAGCCGCGAACCTGCCGGATTCGGCCCGCCCCTTCCTCGAGGCCGTGCGGGTGCGCACCGGCCGAACCGCGGCTCGTGTGGGAACTGCCTCCGCCGTCGACTTCGAGGCGAGCCACCGACTGGATGGCCTCGCCGAGGGCCACCCCTGCGGGCGGCTGCACGGGCACAGCTACCTGCTCGCCCTCAACGCCGGGCCCGGCCGCGCCGCCCGCGCCGTCGGTGTGCCCGTCGTGCTGCGTAGGTACATCCAGTCCACCCTCGCTGGCGCTCTGCTCAACGACGTCTTGTCGTTCAACCCCACCTGCGAACTGCTCGCCGAGCACATCGGTATCTGGCTGTGCGACCGCCGTCCGGCTGGCGTGCCGGGACAGACCACGGTGCGCGTTTCCGAAACCGAGACCAGTTGGGCTGAGTACCCGGTGAGGTCCGCATGAGCCTGCCCCTTAGCGAGATCACACCCATTGGCCGCCCGGTGAAGCTGGCCGAGACCTTCGCCGGAACCCTTCAAGGGGAAGGACCAAGCACCGGACAACCGGCCGCGTTCATCCGCTTCTCAGGATGCAACCTGACCTGCGGCTGGTGCGACACGCCGTATACCTGGGACACGTCTCGGTACGACCTCGCGGCGGAGTCCTACCGCGAGAACGTCGATGCGCTGGTCGCTTGGGCGTCGGAATGCTCTGAGGACCTCATCGTCATCACCGGCGGTGAGCCCTTGCTTCAGCGTTCTGTCGTCCCTCTCGTCCAGCAGTTGTGGCAGGCGGGCAAGCAGATCGAGGTCGAGACGAATGGCACCATCGCCCCGCCCGCCGAACTCCTCGCCGCCGGTCCGCGCTTCAACGTCTCGCCCAAGCTCGGCAACTCCGGCGTCAAGGAGGACCGGCGTATCGTGCCCGCGGCGCTGCGGGAGTTCGCCGCCAGCGGCCTGGCCCGGTTCAAGTTCGTGGTCCAGGACATCGCCGACCTGGCCGAAGTCGAGGCCCTGGAGCGCGCGTATGGGCTGAGTCCGATCTGGGTCATGCCCGAGGGCAAGGCCGAAGCCGAGGTCCTGGCTGGCATGCGGGCCCTCGCCGGGCCCGTGGTCTCCCGGGGCTGGCGCCTGGGTACCAGGCTGCACGTCCTGCTGTGGGGGGATGAACGTGGCCGCTGACCCCATCGCTGCTCCGATATGCGGATCCAGCGCCGGTGCCCCGGTGGACTCGCCGGCCCTGGGCGGGCTCGTGATCGTCGGCTGCTCGCGCCGGAAGACCAGCACCTCTGAGCCCGTGCCTGCGCTTGACCTTTATCAGGGCTGGTGCATACCGCTGCTGCGGCAGCGGATCGGCGAACACCCGGAGTACCGGGCGCGCACGCTGATCCTTTCCGCCCGCCACGGCCTGATCGGCGCGGATGAGCCGCTGGCTGCCTACGACCAGCGCCTGACGGCCGAGCGTGCCCACCAGCTGCGTGAGCCAGTGCGTGCAGCGGCCCGAGCCCACCTGGCTGCCCATCCAACCGACCAGGCGCTACTGCTGCTTGAGCCGGATTACCTGGATCTCCTCGGGAACGTGCCCGTGCCGATCGCGTTGACGGTCACCAACCCGATCGCCCACTGGTCCGTCGTCACTGCGATGCTGGATGGCTGGGGGTGGCGGTGACCATGGGTTCCCCAGTTGCCAAGCGTGTCTTCCAGGGCCGACGCACCTGGCGCCTGAGCGAGGACGCTCTCGCCGGCGCGGTGAGGTTGATCGCCGGACCCGAGCGCCGATTCCGCCCTGACGTCGTGATCGGGCTGGCCCGAGGCGGCCTTCTCCCCGCTCGCGCCATTGCGGCTGAGTTGGGCGTCCGCTTCGCCGAAGTCGCCGCACGCCACAACGCTTCCGACGCGATCGGCGTGCAGGCCACCGGCGAGGTCACGCTCGACGAACAGCAGCTCGCCGAAGCCGTCGGGGCGGCGCAAACGGTCCTCCTCGTCGACGACATTTGCGGCTCCGGGGCCACCCTGAGCGCGGTCACCGCCGCGCTTGAGCAGGCCGCAGTTCCGGCCGTGCGCACCGCAGTGCTGTGCCGCAACGGCGGCGCGACCTTCCCGGTGGACGCCTGGGTCTACGACGTCGACGACTGGGTCCGCTTCTTCTGGGAGGACACCGCCGACGGCGCGAACGACACCTTGCTTCCAATACCCCACCATCTGCGTACTCCCACGGAGGGCACAGTGAGCACGATCGCCTTCGTCCTGTTCTCCTACGGCCCCAATGAACCGGCCGGTTACGAACGCAGCGTCGGCGCCCTCGCCGAGGGCTGTCGCCAGCTCGGAATCGATCCGCTGATCATCACTGCCGGTCCCGACGAGGCCGACGATCACCTGTACCCCGAGATGGTGCGGATGGAGTCGCTGACCCTGCGCCGGCCCATTCTCAAGCCCGCGATCCTCGCCGCGCTGCAGGACCCCGAGCCCGTTCGGGCCGAGCTGCGCCAACTGCTCGCCGACCACGACGTAGAGCTGGTGGTGTGGGTGGACGCCCTGTACGGGCTGGGCTACCTGGACGCGGCACCGCCAGCCACGAAGGCCGTGCTGCAGATCCACAAGGTGCGCGCCGACGACTACTTCGACCAGGCCGTCGCCGCCGCCGACGTGGTGGCACCCATCAGTCCGTTCATGCTGGCCGAGGCGCGGCGCGAAGGCTACGAGACCGAAGGCTGGCCGGTGATCCCGAACGCGCTGCTCTCCACGGCGGCCCCGGTGCCGCTGGACGAGCGGGAATGGCTGCGCCTCCACGGCCCGGTCCGGATCGTCTCGCGAGCCGAACCGTACAAGGGCCTGGCCGAGTTGCTCGAAGCCATGCCCGAGGACTGGGACCGTCCGATCGAGCTGGTGCTGGCCAAGGCGGGGTTCGAGTACTGGCCGGGCATGCAGCAGGAGGTCTTCGATGCCGTCCGCGCGGCGGCGGCCAAGCGCCCGGATGTCGTGCGAGTCCTGGATCCGCTGCCGTGGCAGGAGGTGCAGGGCTTCTTCTCCGGCGCGGCGGCAACGGTCATCGCCTCCTACGAACCAGAGACGTTCTGCAATGCGGCGGCGGAGGCGATGTCCACCGGTGCGCCCGTGGTCGGATTCGGGATCGGCAATTTGCCTTTCCTGGTGGAGGATGCCGGGCTCATGGTCCGGCTGGACTCCGGCTGCTCCGCGCTGTGGGCCGCGCTCGCCGCCCTTCTGGGCAGCGAGGAGCTGTACCACGCCGCATCGCACCAGGCCCCGCTGCGGACCGCCGCGCACGGCCCGGCCGAGGTGGTGAGGGCGCTTCGTACCGCCGCCGGACTGCCCGCATCCGCGCACTGACATCTCTAGCCGTGTAGCCACACCGCAGGGGTGGCCCCGTTCCCTTCCACGGAGAAGAGGAGGGCCTTCGATGGTCTTCGGAATGACGACAGGCGACCGCGTACTGGTGGTCGCCGCACACCCCGACGATGAGACGCTGGGCGCCGGCGGCACCATCGTTCGCCTGGCGGCCAGCGGCATCGAGGTGCATGTCCTCGCTGTCGGCTGCTGCCGACATCCCAGCAGCGATCCCGTGCGTCGGGTCCGCGAGTTCGACGAGGCGTGCGCGGTTCTCGGGGCGCGGAGCACCCAACTCCAGCCAGCCCCGCACCCTCGCAGCCTCGAAGCCATCCAGGCCATGGACATCAACTCAGGAGCCGCCATCGGTGCGGCAGCTGCCGAGACCTTCGTCCCGTACCGGGTGGCGTTCTGATGGCCAACACCGACGTCCTGGTCGCCCACCAGCCCGCATACCTGCCGTGGAGCGGCTACTTCTCACGCCTGTTGGACGTGCGCGAACTCGTCGTCCTCGATCACGTGCAGTTCTCCGAGCGCGGCTGGCAGCACCGCAACTTCGTCCGCGGCCACCGCGATCCGGTACGACTGACTGTTCCGATCCGCCGCCGGTTCGGACAGCCTCTGCACGAGGTGCGGCTGGCCGACGCCGAGCCCTGGGCGCAGCGCCACTGGCGCACGCTCGTCGAGACTTACCGCCGCGCCCCGCATTGGGCGGCCTACGCCGACCAGCTCGAAGCCGTTTATCGACGGGCGTGGGGGCACCTGGTGCCGCTGGACTTGGCCCTGACAGAGCTGCTTCTGCGCGGCTTTGGGCTCGAGGTAAGCCTCGTGTGCTCCAGCTCCCACCGACCGGCCGGCGCGAACACGCAGATGCTCGTCGAGCTCTGCCGCCGCCGAGGAGCCAGCACTCTGCGCGTGGGCACTGGAGCCATCCACTACCTCGACACCGGGATACTTCAGCGCAACGGGATAGACGTCGAGGTAGCCTCCTACGCCCACCCGCCATACGGCGACCCAACGCCGCGATGGGCCCCGGGCCTTTCCGCGCTGGATCTGCTGCTTTACGAAGGGCCGAACGCCCGCGCCGTGCTCGAGCGCGGAGCCCGCACTGCCGTGTGGGAACCCGCCCGGAAGGCGGTGAGCGCATGAGCGCCAACAGCGATCTGCAGATGGGGACCGCTCCGATGCGTGTCGACCGCGCGCGGGTGGCCTCGCTGTACCGGGACCTTCTCGCGGCCCTCGGCGAGAACCCTGACCGGGACGGCCTGCATCACCTGCTGCCCATGAGGCTGGCCGCCACCATCGCCTACCGACCCGCCGACCGCGTCCTTGGCCTGTCTAAGTTCGCACGGATCGCCTCCGCACATGCGCACCGTCTCCAGCTCCAGGAACGGATCGTGGACGGTATCGCCGCCGACGTGATCGCCGCCGCGGGGACGAAGGACGTCGGCGTCGTCGCGATCGGAGAGCACCTGTGCATGAGCATGCGCGGGGTGAAGGACGGCACTGCCCGCACCACGTCAGTCAGCCTCCACGGCCGCCTAGTCGAGGACGGTGCCCTGGCCTCCTGGGTACACAGCCTCCGCCAGGAGGTGCCATCGGAATGACCGCACCCCCTATTCGCACGGCCACCACCGAGGCGCCGTCGCCGGCCCGACCGCAGGTGTGGATCTGCTTGGAAGGCACCAACGGCGTCGGCAAGACCCTTCTCGCCCACCTTCTCGCCCAGCGCCTCGGCCCCGACTGCGCTCTGATCTACGAACTCCCCGACGCTCCCCGCGACCAACTGCCCGGTCAGGTCATCGCCGCCCTGGCGGCTCGCCAGGACCCGTTCCTGCGCACCGGCTTTCCGCTCGCCGAGACCTTCGCACTCTTGGGTCTAGCCGTGCGCCGCCGCGAGGACGGAGCCGAAAGCGCCTCGTTCGTCGTCGAGGACCGCGGCGTCGACTCCGTTGCCATCTACCAGTCGCTGACCCTGTCCGATGAGGAAGACGAAGACCCCTACCCGCTGGCGCGGCGCCTGCTGACCCTCGCCGAGCAGTGGCGACCAGCCAACTCGTTGACCGTGCTGCTGAAAGACACTACGGCGGCCTGCCGGGGCCGGATGGCCGAGCGGCTGGGCCGCACGCTCACCAACGCCGAGCACGGCTACCTGGAGCGCGCTGCCCGGCTGTACGACCGCCTCGCCGACGCCGAACCCGGCCGCTACCTCGTTCTGGACCGCGCGCGCCTGTCGCTGCCGCAAGTGCTCGACGTGCTGATCGCGGCGATCCCTGACGCCGCCAGACCGGATGGAGTACCGCTGTGAACAACGACCGTCCCATCACCCTGCTGTGGGCCGTGCGCAGCCACTGCGATCTTGGTTGCGATTACTGTTACTACGGCGAGGTGGCCGATCACCAGATCGCCCCTCCGACCAAGCCCGGTCAGCTCTCGCACGTCTCGCCGAACGACATGAAGCGGCGTGAAGTCCTCGCCTTCGCCGAGACGCTTCCCGGCTCGGCCGTCGGCCGGATCTTCCTGGCCGGGGGCGAGCCGCTGAACTGGCCCGGCATCCTCGAACTGATCGAACTAATTAAGCAGGCCGGGATCGAGGTCGTCGTGTGCACCAACGGCATCCCGCTCACCCGTCCAGTGATCGTCGAGAGGCTGCTGGAGTTGGGAGTCGACGCCGTTTCGATTTCCCTGGACTCCACCGACCCCGCCGCCAACGACGCACACCGCCCATCCCGTGACGGTCAGCACGGCTGGCACGACGTCGTCGCCGGCACCAGGGCACTGATCGCCGCGCGCGGCCAGGCGGCGTACCCGAAAGTCGGCCTGTACAGCGTGGTCACCCACGAGTCCATCGACGAGATCATTCCTATGGGACACCTGGCGAGAGACCTCGGCGTCGACTACTACGTCCCCCAGCCCGTCGCGCTCGACGAGGAGCACAAGCTGCACGCGACGCTCTCTCTGCGCGCCGACGACACCCCTCGCCTGCACCAGGCGCTGACCGAGCTGTACGAGGCGAACCTTCCACTGGTGCTTCCGGACACGGGCTATCCCCAACAGGTCGCCTCCACCGTGGATCGCACCACCGCGACAGCACCGGGCTGCTTCGGCGGACACACCCTGTTCTTCGTCCAGCCGGACGGCGCCACCTGGGATTGCCCGTCGTCGCTTCGGATCGACGCGACCGACGCCTCGGCCCGGCGAAGCATCCGCGGAGCGGACGCAGCCGAAATCTTCCCCGCGCCGCGAGGCTGCGCCGCCGACTGCCCGCTGTTCTCCTTCGAGTGCGTCAACATGTGGCCGCTCATGGATTTCACCCGGATCACCGCCCACGAACGGAGTGACGCATGACGACCGACCACGGCGTGACGCTGACCGATGAGCACCGCGTCGGCGCCGCCCAGCGTCTTCAAACGCTGCTGGCGAGTCTCCCCGATCCAACCGGAGCGGGCCAGGCCAGGCAGCTGGAGGAAGACCTCGCCCACGCCTTCGGCACACAGCACGCCGTCGCCGTGTCATCCGGCACCGCCGCCCTGCACACCGCGCTGGCCGCCTACGACATCGGCCCCGGCGACGAAGTCCTCGTCCCGGGCGCATGCGTCGTCATGACCGTCGTCGCCGTGCTCGAAGCCGGCGCCACCCCAGTCCTCGTCGACTCCACCGCAGCGATGGACATCGACTTCGACGACCTGGAGAAGATGCCGACCCCCCGCACCCGGGCGATCATCCCCGTGCACCTGGCTGGCCGATGCGCCGACCTCGCGCGGCTGGCCGGCTACGCGGCCGACCACGGCCTTCGGCTCATCGAGGACGCCTGCCAGGCTCAGGGCACCTGGTTCGACGGGCGCCTTTCCGGCACCTTCGGCGACGCCGGGTGCTTCTCGATGAAGGACGGCAAGATCCTGTGGTCCGGCGAGGGTGGATACATCCTCACCGACGACCCCGACTTCGCCGCCCGCGCCCGCTCCTTCGCCACCCACGGGTTCCTGCCGGCCCCCGGCCAGCCGCCTGGCTCCCGGCTGGGCCGCAACTACCGGTTGGCCGAGCCTTTGGCCGCGATAGCCGCCGAGAACCTCGCGCACTTCGACCAGCTGGCCGCCCACCGTCGCCGCCAAACCGAGCTGTTGACCGCGTACGTCGCGGACGCTCCCGGTCTGCGGGTCGAGGAGTTGAGCGACCGGCACCGGTGGAACGGGTACGCGCCGCTGCTGCGGATCGAGCTGCCCCGGCCGCGGGAGTTCTGCCGCCACCTCGCCGAGGCGGGCGTCGCCAACAGCGTCGGCACCTATGGCCTGACCACCGCCGACCAGCTGCCATCCCTGGCCGCCCATCACCTGCGGCCGTGCCCGAGCGCGCGAGCCTCGCTCGATGTCACCCTCGCCGTCGTTATCAACGAGACAGACTCTGACGAGCGCCTCAACCAGATGGCGCGGATCATCACCGAGGAGGCCCGCGCGTGGGCATGACCGCCATCGACCCCGAACTGCTGCAGACAACGTTCGTCACCATCGACTTCGAGACCCTCACCCCGGCAGGGCGACGACCCGAGCCCACCGAGGTAGCCGCCCAGGCCCGGTCGCTCCATGCCGACGGCACCTGGACCGAAGTCGGGCGGTTCGAGGCGCTCATCCGCCCGCCCGACGGCGTACCGGTCACCTCGTTCGACGCGAATCAGACCGGGATCACCGCCGCCATGCTCGAGCGACAGGAGCCTGCGGAGACCGTGCTCGGGAACCTCGACAAACTGCTTACACGGCCGCCCTACGTACTCGTGGCGCAGAGCGCCACCTACGAGGCCGGGCTGCTCTACGACCGGGCGACTGCATGCCCCATCCTCGCCCGCATCCCCTTGATCGACACTGTGCGGCTCGCCCGCATCGCCTACCCGGACCTGCCGCGCCACCGTCTCGACGACCTGCTGCGGCACCTGGAGTTGCCTCCTCCGATCGGCCGCCACCGTGCCATGCCGGACGTGGAAGCCACCAGCGAGGTCTTCGCCCGCCTGCTGGCTGATGGCACAGCCGCCGGCCACTGGCGCACACTGCGCCGGCTCCACGAGGTCGGCGGGATCGTCCCCAAGGCCGTCCGGGACGACGAGGAAGCCGCAAAGCCGCAACAGCAGTCACTATTCTGACCCGCCGAAAGGTGACCCTTCATGAGTGCCGCGCCTCCCGTCCTCAGCCGATGCGGCCTGCTGGTGTCCGTCGAGGGCCTCAGCGGCACCGGCAAGACCCATCTGGTGCACCGCCTGGCTGAACGGCTGGACAACCCGCTTCTCGTCGACGAGTTCTCCCGACGCCACGGCCTCGACGACCTGGGAAGCCGCATCATCACCGCCCTGGCCGGGGCAGCCGACGGCGACCACTTCCTGCGAGCCGGTCGGCCGCGCAGCGAGACCCTTCTCCTGCTCGCGGTCCAGATGCACACCTGGGAGACCATTCGCCCAGCCCTGATCGCCGGCCGAACCGTCATCGAAGGCCGCAGCGTCCACTCAGTCGCGGTCTACCAGGGAGCGACCCTTTATCCGCACGACGACGAGGCCGCACTGAGCTGCGCCGCGAAAATCCTCGCCGAGGCCGCCGTATGGCGTCCGCTCCCGGACGTCGTCATGCTGCTCACCGACGATCCCACCGCCGCCTTGGCCCGAGCCGAGCAGCGCGACGGTCGGCGCTTCACGGCCGAGGAGCACGTGGTGCATCGCCGGTGCGCGGGGCTGTTCGTGAAGCTCGCCGAAGCCGATCCGCAACGCTTCCGGCTGTTGGATCGAAGCCGGATCCCGAACGCCGACGACGCGATCGACCTCATGGCCGACTGGATCCGCCAAGCCCGTCCGAGCCACTGGGCCGAATCCGCGCTCGGGGGCCGGGTATGACCGACATCCCCTTGGCCCTCGGCTACGACGACGTTCTCTTGGTCCCGCAGCGCACGTCCTTGACCAGCCGTGCCCTGGCCGACACCGCCACACACCTTGTCCCCGGCCTGTCTCTGGCGATCCCGGTGGTCTCGGCCAATACCCCGTGGTGCACAGGCGCCGAGATGGCGATCGCCATGGCCCGCGCCGGGGGGCTGGGCGTCTTGCACCGCGCCTGCACTCCCGAACAACAGGTCAGTGCGCTGGCCCAGGTGAAAGCAGCCTCGGTCACCGACCAGGCTTTGTCGCCGACCGTCGATGACGCCGGGCAGTTGCGTGCGGGGGCCGCCGTGGGGATTCGGGGCGACTGGAAACGCCGCGCCGCCCTCCTCGTCGAACTCGGCGTCGACGTCCTTGTGGTCGACGTCGCGCATGGCCATGCCGACTACGTGCTCACAGTTATCGAGAAGCTCAAGACCGCATATCCGCACCTGCCCGTCGTCGGCGGCAACGTCGCCACCGCCGCCGGCACCCGCGACCTGATCAACGCGGGCGCCGACGCAGTCAAGGTCGGCATCGGCCCCGGCGGCATCTGTACTACACGAATCGTGGCGGGCAGCGGGGTTCCCCAATTCACGGCCGTGCGCAACTGCGCGGCCGAAGCCGCCGCGCGCAGCGTGCCGATCATCGCCGACGGCGGAATCAAGACACCCGGCGACTTAGTCAAGGCCCTGGCAGCAGGTGCGCACACGGCCATGCTGGGCAGCGCCCTGGCCGGTGCCGATGAGAGCTGCGCTGAAGCATCCGTTCACAACGGCCGCCCCGTGAAGATGAGTACCGGGTACACGACGTTCGGAATGCAGTTGACCCTGAAGAAGGCTTGCGGCGAACAGGTCAGTCGCGAAGAACTTGAGGCGTACCTGCCGGAGGGGGTCGAGGCCACTTATGAGGCCACGGGTCCGCTCGAGCGGACTCTGCATCCATATATAGCGGGTCTGCGCTCGGGCATGTCGTACTCCGGCGCCGCCACGCTACAGGAGCTGCGGCGTCGCGCCGAGTTTGTACGGATGACCGCTGCTGGGGCAGCCGAAGGCCACCCGCACGCGCTCGGCCGTGCAGAGCAGGCTCCGCTCGACTCCTCCGAGGGAGCGAGCCGATGAAGCCACGCTACCCAGCCGAGGCGTATCCTGCACCCACCACGGCGCAGGCACCACCGGATGCGGCGCACCGTCCGGCACGGCCGCCGACGGCCCCGGCACCAGGCGTGTCGCCCAGCCGGTCTCTTCCTGGTTCTCCCGCACAGCGGCCTCGGCCGAGGTCTCGAAATTCTCAACGTGGCCGCCGGGGAGCATGAAGCAGTTCAGCCGCGGATGCCAGATCAGGCCCAGGCGCCACCCATCGGAGCAGCTGCGGAATACGAAGCTGCTCGCCGTGGCCTCCTTGATCGCCCTACCCATCGTCGAGTATCCAATCTCGCTCGGTGACCCGTGCCCGGCGCACCCGGTCGCGCATCGGCGAGCCCCCCACAACTGTCCCCATTTGGTGCGGCAACTCGGCCGCACATTCGCCCGCGTCCGCGATGGACGCCTTGCCGACGCGCGCAGCCACCGCTGACTCCGCAGGATGAGACGGACATGGAACCGGTATGGAACGGCCTCGTCGTGCTGGACTACGAGCACTCCCGCCCCGACGCAACGCTGCTCGAGTGGGACCTGTACACCACCTCACTGATCGCTTGGCCACGCGCATGGATGGACGAGCCGACGCCCTACGGACGACTCCGGCGACCGGGGATCGTCGACATCGAGCACGGCATACACGATTCGCTGATCGCGCAACTCGAGGAGTATCTGGCCGATCCCGGTCGCGCCCGCCTAATGGTCACGCGCGCTCAAGCACGCCAGGCCCGCACAGACGCCGCGTTGTCTGCAGCTGAGGACGCGTTGGCCGACGGCAGGCCCGCGAGCGCGGCACCCGCCCTCGTGGCAGCCACCGCCGTCTTTCTTGACGTCATGTCCACCCACATCGTCAACTGGCTCCTACCGGAGCAGCAGTGGGAGGACCTCCTCGCCAGCCTATTCGCCGACCGGGCACAAGCACGCAGCTGCCTGCTGACCTTCTCCACCCCCGACTGCAGCCACCTGCTCGACGCCCATCGCATCGTCCTACAAGCAGTCGCCGACGTCCGCCAGGGCACGCCGATCGAGCAGGCCGCCGCAATGGTCAGCGCGCGCGCCGGAACCCTCTACGGGTCCGGGTCTCCCGCCGCGACCGCCATGCCGCTGGAAGACCCCGACCGCGCCGCCGATCTCGTGCGCAGCGCCGCCGAAGCCGCCGACCCCGAAACCCACCTCGCTGCGATCACCGGCGCACGGACCCGGGCCGCGGCCCTACGTGAGGCGTGGGAGACCGCCGCAGTACTCGCTGCCGCAGGTAACGCCGACGCCTTGGCCCGCGTCCGGGCTATCGCGATCGTGCTGGGCTGGGCTGCCGAGAGCGAGGAACGACGCAAAGTGCTGCGCCACCGCTACCTCTCGGCTGTGCGGCGATGGTGCGAGAGCACAGGGGCCGACGCTCGCCGGATCACGACCACCGATCTCTTCGCCCTGGGGGCCCGATGACCGCGTCAATCCTGGTCCCGCTCGCCGACGCCGCTGACCGGCGACGCTGCGGTGGGAAAGCCGCCGCACTCGCGCTGCTCCACCATGCCGGCCTGCCGGTTCCCGACGGCCTGGTCATCCCGGTCGGTGCTGCCGAGGAGCAGTTGCCGGAGCTGGTGGGGGAAATCCTGCGATGGGCAGGGGCGTCCGCGCACTTCGGGCTGATCGCCCGGTCGTCCGCACCCGTCGAGGACGGCACGACAGCGTCTTTCGCAGGGCTGTACGCCTCGTGCTTCAGCCCTGCGGGTCGGGAGCCACTGGCTCGCTGCCGTCCGCGCCGTTCGGCGCTCTGCGGGTGCCCCAGCCGTCCGGAGCTACGCTACGACGCACGGCTGCGTCGCGACGACCGACGAGATGGCCGTCCTCGTGCAGCCCGCTCTCCGGCCGGCGGCGTCGGGTGTCCTGGCCGCAGAGATAGTCGACGGCAGGTGCGTCAGTTGGAGCATTGAGGCCGTTCGCGGCCTGGCGGAGCCCCTGGTCAACGGCACCCTCACCGGCGAACTCCACACCGGGCGACTGCACGTTGAGGATCTAGAAGTCTTCGCCGATCAGAAGATCATCTACGTGCCGGGAACCCCGGATGAGCTACAGCTGCCGCCGGGTGAGTGGGCTAACGCGCCCGGACTCGACGGCGAAGTTCGAGCGAAGATCGCAACGTCGCGCGATGGCATCGTTCACCTTCACGCGCCGCGAGAGTGGCGAAGCCGCCGGATCTTGGACGTTCGTGAACGTAACACGCTCCTCGATTACGCAGTTACTGCCGCCGCAGCCCTCGGAGTAGTGCGTGTGGACGTCGAATGGGCCGTGTCCGCAGGATCTACCGGAATGACTCTGCTCCAAGCCCGTCCTCTCACCCGTCCCCTACACAGTCAGACACTGCCGACGGGCGGGACTCGGGACGGCTGGAGCGGCCTGCCCGCCGTACCGGGTATCGCGTCCGGGCCCGCCGCCTTCCTCGCCGACGGTACCCAGGTAGCCGGAACGGTACTGATCAGCGGGGCGCTGGGACCAGAATCCGTCGACGCGATGCTGCAGCGTCCGGCCGCGCTCGTCGCCACGACGGGCGGCACGCTTTCGCATACTGCGATCATCGCTCGCGAACTTGGCATCCCCTGCGTCACCAACGTTACCGGCATCGCCGGCGAGATCAGTCCGGGTACCCTGCTCGAGGTTGACGGTGCTGAGGGGACAGTCCGGCTCGCCGCATCGCTTCCAAGCCCTCGCGCGGCGCGCCCCGTGTCGGCTGTCGGAGCCGGTGTCGTGGTGCGCCGACTGCCTTCGGCGCCCGCGACCGACGGCCGCGCGGCTACGGTGCTGCTCCACGGCCTGGAGGACCCAGGCGCGCTTGAGGCGGTCCAAGAAGCCGCGGCTGGAAACGGCCCGTGCGCGGGGGTGCTGCTTGTCGATGTATTGGACCCTGTGCTCCCTGGGTTCACGCTGCTGCCCGTCGCGGGCATCGGACGCCTGCTCTGGCCGGAGGGCGCAGACGCCCCGCCGTCCCGACTCGTCGTTCTCGGCCCGGACACCGAGCCGCTCTTCGAGCGCCGACTGCTCATCGAGGGAGCGCTGTAGTGACCGGCTTCCTAAGCGAAGTCCGCGGGCTGGTCATGGACTGGGACGGCACCGTGGCCGACAACCGCGAAATGCGATTTGAGTCTTTGTCGCTCGCTCTCAAGGCTGTCGGCGCCACCATCACCAGCACCTGGTACGACCAGCACGTCGGCCTGCCAGTGAGAGATGCTCTGACGCTCCTACCAACTCAGGCACCGCTGCCGATCGAAGAGGTGGTCCAGGCGAGCCGACTGCTCCTGCTGTCTGGTCCACCGCCGAAACCCATTCCGGCCACGATGAACTTGCTCGACGAAGCTCAACGACTTAATCTTTCATTACCTGTCCGAACGGGTTCACTCCCACGTGTTCCTGTGCATGCTCGCGGCCTACATCACCTGGCACCTACGCCAAACCCTCGCCCCCCTCACCTACACCGACGAACACATCCCACACCGCACCGACCCCGTCGCTCCCGCGCAACGCTCGCCCAGCGCCACAACCAAAGACGCCGGAAAGAAAACCCAAGACGGACTACCCACGCAAAGCTTTCGCGATCTACTCGAACACCTCAACAAACTCAACAGAGAAACAATCAACTTCACCGGCCAACGCATCGAAAAAATCACCAACCCCACCCCGACCCAGCGACGCGTCTTCGAGCTGATCGGTGCTCCCATCCCCCTGACCCTCACCGACACGTAGCCACGAACACCGACCTCACCGACGTCAAACCCACAGCTCACAGCCCCGCACGCCCCCAAAGATCAAGTAAGTTCGGTCTAAGATTCTGTGCGGGTAGGCGCCCTTGCCCTGGTGGCACGTCTCGACCTGAGGTGGCCACCTGCGCAACACGGTCGTTTCAAGATCGTGTATCGAGTCGCGGTGATCGTCTCACCCCCCCGAGTCTCGCCTGCACTGGGGTTCCCGAACTCGACACCAGAGCTGTCAGGCAGACGGCGGTCAGCCCTCCTGTCGAGCTCGGGAACCCCAGTGCAGGCGAGATGCCCTGGCACCGGCGTGATCATCCTTGGGCAGCGGCTGGCCGCAGATTCCTGGCCCACCTATGCGGTCTTGAAACGACCGTGACCTGCGCAACCAGCTGCGCGTGGACGCGAAGGACGATTCACCCTCCGCGTGGGAGACTCGGATCCATGAGTGCTGCTGGCGATGGTGGCTCACGGGTCACGCAGCTGCGCAAGGAACGCGAGGTGACTCAGGTGGCCCTGGCCCGCCGGGCCGGGGTGTCACTGAGCCTGTTGTCGAAGATCGAGGTGGGGGCTCGGGCGCTCACCCCGGCGATCGCCGCCGCTATCGCCCGAGCCCTGCAGATCTCCCTCGGCGCGTTCTACGGGGAAGCCGAGGTCTCCCCGGAGCAGAACGTCCTGCTAGAGGACCTGCGCACTGCGGTGCGCCGCTACGACATTCCCGACCAAGCCCCCGCGCCCGACCCCGCCCAGCTGCGCATTGAGGTTGACCAGCTGCGCATTGAGGTGGACCAGGCCATCACGCTCAAGGAGCAGGCTGACCTGGCGGGGTTGCTGCTAATGCTGCCCAGCCTGCTCACTCGGGCCACCACGCATGCGCACGCCGCAGCCAGCCAGCCGGGGTGGGCATTGCTGGCCGACGTGTACAGCGTCGTGTACTGGCTGGCGGCGCGGTATCGGTGGATGAACTTGGTCGAGGTCGCCCCCACCCGGCAGGCCTGGGCCGCCGGCCAACACCCCAATCCCCTGGTGGCAGCGGTCGCCGCCCGGGACCGCGCGGGTACCTTCCTCCACTGCGGGGACTTCGCCGGTGGACTCACCGTGGTGGACCGGGCCATTGTGGTTGCCGAAACTGAGCTCGCTGGTCCGCAGAAGGCTTTCGCCACGGGCATGCTGCATCTGCGTGGCATGACGCTGGCGGGACGGCTGGGCGACCGGGCTGCGGCCCAGCCCCACATCCACGCGGCGTGGAGCGCCGCTGAGGAGTTCCCGACCGATCTCCATCTCCATAACCAGATCTTCGGCCCGGCCAACACCGCGGTCCACGTGCTGGCCGCCGAGGGAGACCTCGGCCGCCCCCGCGAGGTCATCCGCCTCGCCGAGGAGCTGTTGCGCAACGACACCGGGCTGCCGCCCGCCCGGATCGCTCCCACCCACGTCAGCACCGCCCGCGCCCAGCTCGACCTCGGTGACCGGGACGGCGCACAAACCTCGCTGTTCCAGGCCTGGGACAGCGCTCCCCAACTAGCAAAGATCAGCCCCATGAGCCGTGAAGTGCTCCGAGTCCTGACCTGCCTGCACCGGCGCAGCAACTCCCAGCTCACCCGGCTCGCCCACCAGGCCGGGCTCACCGTATAGCGGTGCCGACCGACGCGGGTTCAGTCCGCTTCGGGCACGGCCGAGGGGTCAGATCCGGCCGAGGGCGTGGAGCAGGTACTGCCGACCGTCCAGCGGATTGTTGTCGGTACGGCGGCGAGTCGGTGTAGGGCCGGTGACCGGGCGGAAGCTGTGGAACCGGGTGAGCACAATGCCTTCGCCCTGACTCAGCCCGGGCAGCTTCTGCCCGAACTCCGGCACGGTGCGGGCAGGGATGGTGCCCTCGATCACATAGGTGGCATCCCGCGCGGCCGGCGTCTGCGGCGTGGCACCGCACGCGACCAGGTTGGTCAGCACGGCGCTGGTGGCGTCGATCGGCACTTCCAGCTCGAACTGGTTCACCGGCTCGAACACCGTGGTCCCGGCTTGTTTCAGCGCGCTCATCAGCACTAGCTGGGTCAGCTTGCGGAAGTCGCCCGCCGCGCTGACCGGGCTGGCGTACCCGGTGTGCGTCAGCGTCACGAGGCAGCCCGACCGTGGCCCAGAAGAACGTCTTGTACTGGTAGTCAATCTCTTCCACCGCCTCGCCGATCCCGATCGGCTTTTCCACGCAGATGATCCGGGTGCCCTCGAAGATGACGTCCAGCTGGTAGTCCTCGGCGAGGATGGCCTTGATGACGTCCTTCTGCACCTCGCCGTACAGACAGACCGAGATCTCCCGCTCCTCGTCGTTCTTGCGAATGTTGATGAACGGGTCCTGGTCAGCCAGCTGCCGCAGCACCTCGTACAGCTTCGGCATCGAACCCGGTCTGGTCGCCCTGCTCAAGTTCCTCCGGGGGTGGCGCGGCCCAGGTGCTCGACTAGGCGGTGACGTGGTGGGCGATCGATCTCCAGGGCGAATGCCCAACCGAGTTCTCCGACCCGCACGGCCAGTAGTGAGCCGGGGTCGGTGTCCACGACGTGCATCGCATAGGCCGTGGGCAACTCGTCGTTGGCGTTGATGGCGTCGGCGGAGACGATGAGCCTGGTGGTGGACTGGCCGGCTCTGGCCATCACGGGTTCGTAGCGGTAGAGGTCGCCTCGTCTCACGCGGTCTCGTCCAGCGCC
Organism: Pseudonocardiaceae bacterium; assembly: GCA_050699715.1. GTDB lineage: Bacteria > Actinomycetota > Actinomycetes > Mycobacteriales > Pseudonocardiaceae. The sequence goes on along the minus strand of JBOHFR010000081.1, from coordinate 1,391 downwards.
GCCAGGGTCTCGGCTTCGCTGTCAGCCGTGTAGGTGGGGTGCGCGGCGTACCAGCTGGCCGCTGATGCGGCTGCTTCCCGCAGCGCGTCCTGGCGGACCAGGTGTTCGAGGTAGGCGGAGGCTCCGCCGTTGGTGCGGGCCCCGCACTGCCGGATGCGCGCCGCCGTCTGCGGGTGCAGGCTCACCGTGAGTCGCTCTCGCTGCATACGCAACAGCGTTCAGAACCGGGCTCCTGCCCGGACGGTGCTGACCCACGCGAGGGGTTGGTGGGTACGGCGACGGAGTAGTAGCAGTGAACGGTCCTGGCGAGTGGCGAGCGTGCACACGGTGTGCACAACCCGCTGCCCGCGCGTGAAGGTGGAGTGCGGGCGACCTCGGCATGGGAAACTGGGGTCCATGGCCGCTGCTGGCAATGGTGGCTCGCGGGTCGCGTAGTTGCGCAGGGAACGCGCGGTGACACAGGTGGCTCTGGCACGTCGGGCCGGGGTGTCGCTGAGTTTGCTGTCAAAGATCGAGGTCGGGGATCTCACACTCACCCCGGCGATCGCCGCCGCCATCACTCGGGTCTTGCAGATCTCGCTCGGCGCGCTGCACGGGGAAGCTGAGGTTTCCCTGGAGCAGAGCACGTTGCTGGAGGACCTGCGCACCGCAGTGCGCCGTTACGACATCCCCGACCAAGCCCCGGTGCCCGACCTAGGGGTGGGCCCTGCTGGCTGGTGTGTATAGCGTCGTTTACGCCCTTGGGCCTGGGTGTCACGTGGTGGGTGCGCCCATCCGCTTGACACCCAGGAGGTTGAGTTGGTGGCTAGGCCCAGTTTCGCTCATGCCCTTCCCGCGCCAACAGCCGAACGCTGAGCGACATGCCGGTACTGCTCATGGAAATCACGGGCGCAGGCCAGCTTCGGATAGCGGCTCACCAGCGCCCTGTCAAGATCGCGGACGTGAGCCATCAGCGGCGAGAGCATACTTTTTGACGTCAATACCGGGCTCCCGAGGGCGACAGCGTCGTCGGGTGTGCCCAGACCCACCAGTGTCGTGGCCAGGTCAAGCTGGACTTGAGCCTGATGGCGATCCACCCGGTTGCCTGGCGGCGCTGACTCGAGCGCCGCCAGGGCCGTTTCGCCGTGTGTCCGGGCTGTCTGAAAATCCCCCAGCCAGAGGTAGGCGGTCGCCGGATAGGAAGTTATGGCGTAGGAAGCCTGGATGCCTGTGTCCATCGTGAACAAGCGGGGTGGCCTGGCTGGCAGTCGCTCATGCAACCGCAGGGCTTCGTTGAAGAGTGTCTCGCATGACTCCCGCTGACCCAACCGGGCATAGGCGCGAGCCGCGTGGGCATGGAGCCGAACAACCAGCGGATGACTAGTCGAAACCTTGGCAACACCTTGCATAGC
>JBOHFR010000080.1:0-20284 GCA_050699715.1 Pseudonocardiaceae bacterium | reverse complement strand
CGTGCGGGGCCGCACCAACAGCCACAGCCCGAGCAGCACCATGCCGGCGTCGCGGGCCAGCTCCTGGGGGTAGCGCGTGCTGCCTCTGGCTAGCGTTCCGCCACCGCCGAAACAGCCGCAGTCGATGGACAGCCCACGCGCCCAGGCCTGCGCCACCGCCGTCATCAGCACCAACAGCAACACCCCCGAGGCGAGGGCGACCCACCGGGTGAACGCGCCCACCAACAGCAGGGTTCCCAGTGTCAGCTCCACCAACGGCAACCCGGCGGCGACCGGCCCGACCAGGCCCGACGGCAGCAGCTCGTAGGCGCGCACCGCAGCCCGGGTCTGCCCCGGGTCAAGGACCTTGATCGCCCCGGAGACCAGGAACACCGCAGCCAGCCCGAGGCGCGCCACGGCGCCTATCCCATCGACGATGGAGCGGGACACCCGAGGCACCCGCGCAGAATAGTCCAGCCGTTCAGGACGCGGGTGAGGCTGCCCGCAACAAGGACTGGCGTTGACGTGATGGGGTTCCTACCGTGGTAGCGAGGGCGTTGCTGAGATGCGGTGATGGGTGATGGCTAACGAGCCGGGCAGTCCGGGTAGCGAGGTCGGGCACGTCCACCAAGACGTGTCCGGAGGGTGGCTGCGACCGGCCGTGTTCGGCGCGATGGACGGCCTGGTGACCAACATCGCGCTGGTCGCGGGAGTGGGCGGCGGCGGGGCGGGCGCCCACGTGATCGTGCTGACCGGGATGGCCGGGCTGGTGGCGGGCGCGTTCTCGATGGCGCTGGGAGAGTACGCGTCGGTGCAGGCGCAGAACGACTTGGTGCACGCGGAGGTCACCGTCGAACGCGACGAGCTGAGCCGGCATCCGAGGGCGGAGCAGGCCGAGCTGGTCGCCTCTTTCGTGCAGCTGGGCCTGACCCGCGACACCGCGCGACTGGTGGCCGAGGAGGTGCACGCCAACCCGTCGCTGGCCCTGCGGGTGCACATCAACCAGGAACTCGGGGTCAACCCCGACGATCAGCCCTCCCCGTTGGTGGCCGCCGGGTTGTCGTTGCTCTGCTTCGCGATCGGCGCGCTGGTCCCGTTGATCCCCTACCTGCTCGGCTTCGCCTCGCTGATCACGGGTCTGCTCACCGGCGCGGGTGGGCTGTTCCTGGCTGGGGTGCTCGCGGCCCGGTTCACCGCCCGCTCGTGGTGGCGCGGCGGGCTGCGCCAGGTGGGATTCGGGGTGATCGCCGCAGTAGCCACCTACCTGGTCGGCGCACTGATCGGAGTCGGCGCGGGCTGAGGCTGGGGCCTCACCCCCGTTTCCCGCATACCGGCCACGCACCGATTCCCTGCGAGCGCAGAACGCGCTCGGCGACAGCAATCTGTTGTTCCCGGGTAGCGCTGACGGGGTTACCCGCACCGCCGTTAGCGCGCCACGTCGACATCGTGAACTGCAGCCCACCATAGAAGCCGTTGCCGGTGTTGATGGCCCAGTTCCCACCAGACTCGCATTGCGCGATCGCATCCCAGTCCACTCCCGACCCGGCGGCTGCGGTGCCCGCCAGAAGGACACTCGTGACCACCGGGATACAGGCTGCGACGATGACACCGATCAGGCGTCGGGTGGGGGCATGATGCTTATCTCGGGACATGTGAACTCGGTTTCCCGGCCGCCTCAAAGGCGCCGAATGAGTGGGGGCTGATTGCGCGAGAAGTTCCTCATCACGGGAGCGGAAACAGAAGCCCCAGACACTCATGAAGCGCCGAACGGTCGGTTTGGTCCGGCGTGCGGCACCTCATTTTTGATACCGTTAAGAAAATTTTTACCAAGTGTTAACCAGTGATTTTTTGCAATGCAATGATGCGACCAGTAACCGGCTCGTGGCTCTAACGAGAATCATAATTATCGACAGTTAATCCTCTTCGCTGCGTCAATTCTCTCGGTAGCGGTTAGCGACACATTCCTTATTCACAGTGAGCCCGCTGGCAGGCCATGGTCGTTTCGCGATCGTGTCAGTGGGCCGAGAGTCCGATGTCTGCCACACCACGGACCGATGTCACTGTCGGTAAGGTCCGGGGAAGGACTGTCGCGGTGCGTGGGCGTGCCACGGGTGGCAACTTCTCGCCTCAAGTTGCCACCCGTGGCACGTCCGCAACAGATCCCCCCACCTCCCCGTGGGCCGGCGGGGGCGCAGCGGACAAGCGCCAGAGCGGACAAGCGGCCCGTGCCGTGCCACACCAGGTGGTCAGCCGGTCGATGTCGGCGCGCCGTAGCGCGAGGCCGGCACCCGCATCGCCGGCTCCCCATGGCACCGCTGCGCTGCGCGTCTCGGCCGCCAGCCTGGACAGGGACTCGGCGCTGCCACCGAAGTACGTCCGCTACCCTGCGCCCCCATGGCACGACGCGCTCCGCGTGGTACCCGGACTGCGGCTTTGGCGTGGGCCGCCATAGCCGAGGCGGGTCTGGCCGGCGTTGTCTTCGTGTGGTTGATCAGCCCGACCGCAGCTGGGACCGCAGGCTACGGCCCCCCGCTGTCGATCCTGCTGCTCACCGTGTCGATGCTGCTCACCGCAGCCGGCGCGCTTGCCGTGCTGGCCGAGCCCCGGCTGTCCCGAGGTGTCAAGCTGACCATCACGTTGCTCCTCGCGGCCACGGCTGGAGGCGTCATTCCGCTGGCGATAATCGGGCTGTTCGCTGCAGAGAGCGGGGGATACGGCCTCCTGCTAGTCCTCGCGGTGGTCGGTATGGCAGTCCTCGCTCTGTTCATTCCTCGTGCTACTAGCCCAACACCATCCTGATCGACGCGCCAACGAAGGAGCACATGTGGCGGACGAATTACTTCGCGAGCTGTCACAGATCCAGCAGTATGCCGCTGGCCTGCAGGATCTGCTCTCCAGCGCGCAAGAGCAAGCGCCCCCAAGCAGCGAGGGCGCAGACCGCAGCGGAACCATTCGGGTGCGGCTGGACGCCGATGGGCTACCAGAGTCATTCCGAGTCGAGCCCGGATGGCACCGCAAGCTTGCCGCACCGGCTTTTGGTAATGCTGTTGTCGAGGCATTCCAAGCTGCCATAGGGATGCGGCTTGCCGCCTGGACGACGACCCTGCAGGAACGCGGTTGGCAGGCCGAGGTCGATCGGCTTCAGGTCAGCAGCAGGGACAAGCAGCCCCCGGCGTCACCCCCAGCACAGCTACCGCCTGCATTCCGGCGTACCGCCCAGGAGATGAGACCGCGCTCGATCGATAAGATAGCCGAAGACGTGATCAAGGCGTTCGACAACGTCAAGAACACTGTCCCAGCATCACCCCAGGCGGTCGGGGGTACCGGTTCGAGCCGGTCGGGCAAGCTCGTCCTCACTCTGTCGAAGACCGGCTTGGTGTCATGCAACGCCGATCCGCAGTGGGTGTCCGGGCAGACCGCAGCCAGCTTGACGAATGCTCTTGGCGAGGCGCTTGCCGCCGCCCGCGCCGATCTCGCGAGAAGCGCCGATCAGCCGGCACCATCCGACGGTTTGGACCGTCTGCTCGCTGAGGCGCTGGAGCTGCTGAGCAATCCACGACGTGTCGTCGATTCCTGAAGGGACCACAGGCGATGGCCACACCCAGCAAAGATCAGATCAAGGTCGCCACGGAAAAACTGCGAACCGAGGCGGGGATCTGGGACCAGCAGAGCAACATGGCAGGAAAGATTGCCAGCCAAACCGACAGCCTCAGGATGGACCGACTCGAGGCCGGCATCTTCCAGATCATCGTCAGTGCTTACGGCTCCGTGGTCGACCAGGTCACCGCGCGATCCCGGGAAGGCCAGCAGCGCATGGCCGATATCGCCAACACGCTGCATCAGGTCGCGAATACCTACGACCAAGAAGAGGCGGAGAACCTGCACCACCTCAAGAACCTGTACTGAATCAAGGAGTGACGGAATGGCTTTCAGTGAAGCGCAGTTTCAGGCCGTGGTCGACGAGATGAATTCTGGGTTGTCCGATCTCTCCGACAAGATCGGACAGATCCGGCCCATCGCCGAGTCCGCAGTGGACCACTGGTACGTTCCAGATTTCGTCGCGGATGCGGTCCTCTGGCTGGCCGACAAGGCAATCAGCTTGGCCAAGACAATCTGGGACAAGATCGTGGAACTGCTCAAGGGTGTGGCGGCACCGGTCTACTTCTTCAAGTACGCCCTTGACTGGGAGGACATCCGAGGGTTGGCGAGCGGGGTGAGCGGTGAGCTCAACCCGGCGGTGCTCCCCGCAGGCAAGCGCTGGAAGGGGACAGCGGCCGACGCCTACTCTAAGATCATCCCACTCCAGGGAAACGCAGCAACTCACATTGGCACGATCGCCGACAAGACGGCGGTGGCGCTGGGCATCTGCGCCGCTGCGGGCGTGGCGTTCTACGTGACGCTTGGCATCATCCTGGTCAAGATCCTCGTCGCTATGGGTGGCGTCATCGCGTCCATCGTTTCAGTCGTCCTCTCCTGGGTAGGCGTGACTCTCGCGGTCGAAGAAGTCGCGGTAGACGCCACCATGCTTACCGTCGCCGTGACCGCCCTGACCGCAGTGCTCACCGCCCAAGCGGGGGTGATGGTCGCCCTGCACGGTGAGGCGGGGGACATCAGCGCCTTCCCAGGCGGTCACTGGCCGGACCCCACCACTGGCTTATACAACGACAGCTCGGTGCGGGACGGGACCGCCAGCTGGTCCTACGCGCGCTGATCAAGCAGCTTCTCGGGCAGCTCATGATCTCAGCCACTCAGGAGCACACACCGCAGCCGGCTACCACGGGGTGACATAGGCCGCGGAGATACCGCCGTCCACCAGGAATGTCGACGCGGTGATGAAGGTGGCGTCGTCGCTGGCCAGGAAGGCGACCGCGGCGGCGATCTCGGCTGGCTCGCCGAAGCGGCCCATCGGGACGTGCACCAGGCGGCGCTGCGCGCGCTCTGGATCCGCGGCGAACAACTCGCGCAGCAGCGGGGTGTTCACCGGCCCCGGGCACAGCGCGTTGACCCGGATACCCTCACGAGCGAACTGCACGCCCAGCTCCCGGGACAGCGCGACCACCCCGCCCTTGGACGCGGTGTAGGAGATCTGTGAGGTGGCCGATCCCATCACCGCCACGAACGACGCGGTGTTGATGATCGACCCGCGACCCTGGCGCCGCATGTGCGCCAGCACCGCCCGGCAGCACAGGTACACTGAGGTGAGGTTGACCTCCTGGACCCGCTGCCAAGCCTCAAGGCCAGTGGTCAGGATCGAGTCGTCCTCCGGTGGGGAGATGCCAGCGTTGTGGAAGGAGATGTCCACCGCGCCGTAACGCTCGACCGCCGCGGTGAACAGCCCCGCCACCTCAGGCTCGCTGGTCACATCGGTCCGGACGAACAGCCCGTCCACCTCGGCGGCAGCTGCGGCTCCGGTAACGGGGTCGATATCGGCGACCACCACCGAGGCACCATCGGCGGCGAGCCGGCGCACCGAGGCCAGGCCGATCCCGCTGCCGCCACCGGTCACCACCGCGACTCGGCCATCCAACCGTCCGCCCACGTGGGTCACCTCCGCGCACACGCCGCGACCAGCGCGGGGAACAACCGGTCGTCGCCAGGGTCATCAAAGCCGCCAGGGTCATCAAAGCCGCCAGGGTCATCAAAGCCGCCAGGGTCATCAAAGCCGCCAGGGTCATCAAAGCCGCCAGGGTTATCAGAGCCGTTCGAAGCCACGTTGGCGCTCCCAGTCGGTCACCGTGGAGTCGAAGGCGCTCAGCTCGACCCGGGCGGCGTTGCGGTAGTGCTCGATGACGTCCGCGCCGAACGCGGCGAGCGCGACCGGGCTCTCCGCCAGCAGCGCAGCGGCCTCACACAGCGTGCTCGGCACCCGCGGCGCGTCGCAACGGTAGGCGTTACCGGTGAACGGCGCCGGAAGCTGAAGCTCGTGGTCGATCCCGTGCAGCCCCGCTGCGACCAGCGCGGCGACCGCCAGGTACGGGTTGGCGTCACCACCGGGGACCCGGTTCTCCACCCGCAGCGACGGGCCGTGCCCCACTACCCGCAGCGCGCAGGTCCGGTTGTCCAGCCCCCAAGCCACCGCCGTCGGGGCGAAGCTACCCGCCACGAAACGCTTGTAGGAGTTCACGTTCGGCGCGAGCAGGTAGGTGAGCTCGCGCAAGCACTTCAGCTGCCCGGCCAGGAAGTGCTCCATCAGCGGGGAGAAGCCATGCGGGCCCGCCCCGGACAGCACCGGCTCGCCGTCCGCGCCGCGCAACGAGAGGTGGATGTGGCAGGAGTTGCCCTCACGCTGGTCGTACTTGGCCATGAAGGTCAGGCTCATCCCGGCCGCCTCGGCGATCTCCTTGGCGCCGGTCTTGTAGATGCTGTGGTTGTCGCAGGTCGTGAGCGCGTCGGCGTAGCGGAAAGTGATCTCGTGCTGGCCCAGATTGCACTCCCCCTTGGCCGATTCGACGATCATGCCAGCGCCGGTCATGCCGTTGCGGATCGCGCGAAGCAGCGGCTCGATCCGCCCGGTGCCGAGCAGCGAGTAGTCGACGTTGTATCGGTTCGCTCGCGCCAGCTCGCGGTAGCCCTTGCGCCAGGCAATATCGTAGGAGTCGGCGAAGACGAGGAACTCCAGCTCGGTGCCGACCTGCGCGCTCAGTCCGCGCTCGGCGAGGCGATCCAGCTGGCGGCGCAGGACATGGCGCGGCGAGGCCGTCACCGGGCTACCGTCGGCCCAGCGCACGTCGCAGAGCACCAGCGCGGTCGCGTCGTGCCAGGGCACCTGGCGTAGCGTCGCCAGGTCGGGTGCGAGCACGAAGTCACCGTAGCCGCGCTCCCAGGACGACATCGGGTAGCCATCCACGGGGTTCATCTCCACATCGACGGCCAGCAGGTAGCTGCACGCCTCGGCCGCGTTCTTGACCACCTCGTCGAGGAAGTGCCGGGCGGCGTACCGCTTGCCTTGCAGCCGGCCTTGCATGTCAGTCAGCGCGACGAGCACCGTGTCCACCCGGTGCTCGTCAACCAGCACCCGGAGCTCCTCGAGCCTGAGCAGTCCCTGTCGATGGGCCACGCCCGCCTCCTCAGTCGGTTCGCTGGACATCCTGGAGCAGGTGCTCGAAGTCGGGGCTGGTGAACTCGGCGACGGCGCGGTCATATTTCTCCATCCCCCACGACCAGAAATCGAAGTCCACAGTGCTGGCACTGTGCTGGATCGAGGCACTGTGCTGGATCGAGGCACTGTGCTGGATCGAGGCACTGTGCTGGATCGAGGCCCACAGCGTCCAGCCGTACTGCGACATCAGCCCGAACAACCGGGCCCGGGCGAGCTTGTTGCGCAGCGTCCGGCCGTAGTACTGCCCGACCAGCTCCTCCAGGTGATCCACTGACAGGCCGGCCTCGCTCCAGATGTTGCCCAGCTCGAAGCAAGCGTCGTTGTTCCCCGAGTACTCGTAGTCGATGATCCAGATCTGCTGGCCGTCGTCAATCAGGTTGGCCGCCAGCAGGTCGTTATGGCAGGGCACCGTGGGCTCGCGGCGGACCGCGAGCGCGTGCTCGATGCGCTCCAGCGCCGGCGCGAACTCCAGGTAGCGCGACGGCAGCCGGAAGCCGTGCTCCCGCACGATCCGCAGGTAGCGCCGCTGGATGTCGAGCATGTCGAAATCGGCGACGAACCGAGGGCCGGCGTGCAGCGTCCGGCACGACCGGGCGACCCGCCCCAGCAGCGCGGGATCAGCCAGGTCGTTGCTGGTGAGGGTGCGACCGGGCAGGAAACCCACCACCAGCACGCCCTCGCCGGGAAGGTAGTCGAGCACTGGCGCGCCCACCCCGGTGGCCGCGGCGGCGCGGGTGTTGGCGTGCTCGTTGTCCCGGTCGATGGCCAGCAGGCTGGTCGCGCCGGCCGAGAGCCGCACGACCACCGCCCCGGCCGGGGTGCTCACCTTGAGGTTGCGATTGGTCAGCCCACCGGGGAGGTCCTCGACGACCCGCGGGCGCCCCGCCGTGCACGGCATCCGGTCCAGCAGTGCCAACAGCTCAGGATCGAGCAGCTCGTCAGCAGGAATGCGCATGACGTTCTCCTCGCATCTGGCCGAATGATAGCCTCGCACATGTCCCCACCTGCGTCAGCCCGGGTCGTGGTGATCGGCGCGGGGGTGAGCGGAGCCAGCGTCGCCTACCACTTGACCGAGCGCGGCGAGCGTGACGTCCTGGTCCTCGAACGCGCCGAGCTGACCAGCGGCTCGACGTTCCACTCCGCAGGGCTGGTCGGCCAACTGCGCGCCGACCCGACGCTGACCCGGATGAACACCTACTCCGTTGAGCTCTACCGCGCCCTGGAGCGCACCGAGCACGCCCCGGGCTGGGTCGAGTGCGGCGGCATCCGGCTGGCGTCCTCGCCGCAGCGGCTCGAGGAGATCCGCCGCCAGCTCGGCTGGGCTCACCATGGCGGGCTCGAGCTGGCGGAGATCTCCGCAGCACAGGCCCGTGAGCTGTTCCCGCTGATCGAGACCGAGGGCGTGCTGGGCGCGGCGTGGTCGCCGACCGATGGTTACGTCGACCCGGCGCGGCTGTGCTACACGCTGGCGGCGCTGGCCCGCGCCGGTGGAGCGTCGATCCACCAGCGGACCCGGGTGCTGGGCATCGACGTGCGGCGCGGCCGGGTCCATCGAGTCCGGACCGACCGTGGTGACGTCGAGTGCGAGATCGTCGTGAATTGCGGCGGGATGTTCGCCGCCGAGATCGCGCGTCTGGTGGGGGTGCGGGTGCCGGTGGTGCCGATGTCGCACCAGTACGTCGTCACCCAGCCGTTCCTGGCCAGTTCCGGTGCCGGCTCCAGCCTGGGAACAACGCTGCCGACGTTGCGGGATCCGGATCTGCTCGTCTACTACCGCCAGGAGGTCGAGGGTCTGGTGATGGGCGGCTACGAGCGGTGCAGCGCGCCTTGGAAGGTTACTGCTGGCGACTTCGATGCGGTGCCGGCCGACTTCAACGGACGGCTGCTGCCAGGCGACTGGGAACGTTTCACCCAGATCGCGCAGAACGCGCAAGTCCGGGTGCCGGTACTGGCCGACGTCGGGATCCGGACGCTGATCAACGGGCCCGAGGCCTTCACCCCGGACAACGAGTTCTGCCTCGGTGAGACCGAGGTCGGCGGGTTCTTCGTGGCTGCCGGGTTCTGCGCGCACGGCATCGCCGGGGCCGGTGGGGTCGGGCAGGTGATGGCCAACTGGATCGTGGACGGCGAGCCGGGCATGGACCTGTGGCACATGGACATCCGCCGCTTCGGCCCGCACCACCGCTCCCCTTCCTACACCCTGCACCGCACCGTCGAGGCCTACGAGACCTACTACGACATCCGCTACCCGCACCAACAACGCGGCACCGGGCGCCCGTTGCGCACCTCACCGGCCTATGGCTGGCACGCCGCGCACGGGGCGGTGTTCGGGGAGAAGTCCGGCTGGGAGCGGGTGGACTACTACGCTGCCAATGCGGCAGCTGGTGAGGAGTCGCTGCGCCCGCAGGGCTGGGCCGGCACGTTCTGGTCACCGGCGATCGGCGCCGAGCACCACGGCACCCGCAGGGCGGCTGGACTGTTCGACGAGAGCTCGTTTGCCAAGATCTCGGCCAGCGGATCCGACGCCGCCGCGTTCCTGGAGCACGTCTTCGCCAACCGGGTCGCCCGGGGACCAGGCGCGATCACCTACACCCAGGCGCTGAACTCCCTCGGTGGGATCGAGTGCGACGTCACCGTCTCTCAGCTGGACGACCAGGAGTTTCTGATCGTCACCGGCACTGCGTTCGGCGCCCACGACCTGGGTTGGCTGCGCGCGCACGCCAGGGCCACCGGTGCGTCGGTGCGTCTAGCCGACGTCACCGGGCAGTACGCCTGCCTCGCGCTGTGGGGACCGAAAGCCCGCGACGTGCTCGCCCCGCTGACCCCGCAGGAGCTGTCCAACACCGCGTTCCCGTACCTGTCGACCCGCGAGATCACGGTCGGCGACGTGCCGGTGCGCGCGGCGCGGGTGAGCTTCGTCGGCGAGCTGGGCTGGGAGCTGTACTGCTCAGCCGAGTACGGGGCCGCGCTGTGGCGCACGATGTGGGAAGCCGGCCAGCCGCACGGGCTGGTGGCGGGCGGCTACCGGGCCATCGAGAGCCTGCGGCTGGAGAAGGGCTACCGGGTGTGGGGCGCTGACATCGGCCCGCAGACCTCCCCCGACGAAGCCGGGCTGGGTTTCTGCGTCCGAGTGGACAAACCCTTCGTCGGCCGAGACGCGCTGCTGGCCGCCCGGGCCCGGGGGGTGACCCGCCGGCTGCGCTGCCTCACCCTGGACGACCCGCGCGCGATCGTGCTGGGCGGTGAGCCGGTGCTGGTGGGCGACGCGGTGCTCGGTCGGGTCACCTCGGGGGGTTACGGCTACACGGTGGGCCGCTCGATCGGCTACGCCTATCTGCCGGTTCCCTCGGTGCGGGTGGGTACTCGGGTGGCGGTGGAGATCGCCGGCCACCGAGTCGACGGGGTGGTCAACGCCGACCCGCTGCATGACCCCAAGGGCGTCCGGATCCGCGCGGACACCTGACAGTCACCTCCGCGCACACGCCGCGAGGAGCGCGGCGAACAACCGGTCGTCGGCCGGGTCCTGTTCGGGGTGCCACTGCACGCCGAGCACGAACGTGCGTCCCGGCAGCTCGACCGCCTCGACCGTGCCGTCCCGCGCCCACCCGACGACATCGAGATCCCCCGCCACCCGGCCCAGTGCCTGATGGTGGTGGCAGAGTACCCGCGCGTCGGTTCCCAGGATCGTCGCGACCCGGCTGCGCGCAGCCAGTCGCACCTGGACCGGACCGAACACCCCAGGCTGTGGCTGATGCCCGTGGTGGCCGAGCACGTCGGGCAGGTGCTGGATCAACGAACCGCCAAGCGCGACGTTGAGCAGCTGCGCGCCACGGCACACCGCGAGCATCGGCAGGTCACGGTCCAGCGCGGCGCGGAGCAGGGCCAGCTCGAACGCGTCACGCGCCGACCGAACGCCACCGTTGGCCGGGTGAGCGACCTCGCCGTACCTGGCGGCATCGACGTCACCACCACCGGAGAGCACCAGGCCATCCAACGCGCTGACCAGCGCGTCCGCCGCGCCGTCCACGGGCGGGAGTAACACCGGGACACCGCCCGATCGGATGGTGGCCTCGACATAGGTACTCGGCAGCAGCGAGGCCGCAACGTCCCACGTCAGGTACCGCGCCTGTTCGGTGTAAGCGGTCAGCCCGATCACCGGGCGGCACAGCTCAGAGCCGTTCGAAACCACGCTGGCGCTCCCCATCGGTCACCACGGAGTCGAAGGCGATCAGCTCGACTCCTAGGCACGAAGTCACCGTAGCCGCGCTCCCAGGACGTCATCGCGGTGCCCTCCACCGTGTGTCCACCTGGTGCTCGTCAAGCAGCGCTATACATACGTCTGTCTAATTCCGTAGTATCGTCATGTGCGGGGGCCGGCAGCGGGAGGTCGCAATGGCGCTACGACGCAGGATCCGGTGGGTGGTTCGGCACGGGCTGGTCAGGCGGATGGTGCAGCACCAGATGCGCTCCGGTGACCTGGGATCGCGGCTGATGATGGACCCGGCGATCCGCGAGGACCCTTTCCCGTACTACGACGAGCTGCGCGGGCAGGGCCGGCTCGTCCGCACCGGCTTAGCGCTGATCTCGGCGCACCACGATGTCTGCCTGGCCGTGCTGCGCAGCCCGGACTTCGGCCAGATGCGCTTGGGTCAGACACCGGGGATTCTCCGGCTGGGCATGAAGCTCGGCGGCCGCCCGGTGCTGACGCCGATCGAGCCACCATCCATGCTGGCTGCGGACCCGCCCGTGCACACCCGCTACCGCAAGCTGGTCACCCGGGCGTTCTGTGCGCGGACCATCGCCGCCATGCGCCCCCGCGTCGAGCAGATCGCCGAGGACCTGCTCGACGAGATCACCCAGTCCAGCGCCGCTGGCCCGGTGGATCTGGTCTCGCGCTACGCCAGCCTGCTGCCGGCCACCGTGATCGCCGAGATGCTCGGCGCACCGGTCGCGATGCGTCGCCAGTTCCTCGACTGGGGGGCCGGCGCGTCATTGTCACTGGACATCGGATTGAGTTACCGCGACTTCCGCCGCGCCGAGCTCGACATCACCGCGCTGCACCGCTGGATGCTCGGCCACTTCGACAACCTCCGCCGCACTCCCGGGGACGGCATCCTCCGCTCCCTGGTAGCCGCGCACGACCAGGGCGATCAGCTGACCCTCGACGAGCTGAGCAGCATCGCGATGCTGCTGCTCGCCGCCGGTTTCGAGACCACCGTCAACCTGCTGGGCAACGGCGCCGTTCTGCTGATGCGCCACCCCGACCAGCTGGACGTGCTGCGCGCGCAACCGCAGCGGTGGGTCGGCGCGGTGGAGGAGATCCTGCGCTACGAGTCCCCCGTGCAGCGCACCGGGCGCCTCGCGCTGCACGACACCGAGGTCGCCGGCCTTCCGGTCACGGCGGGCTCGTTCATCGTCGTGCTGCTGGGCGGCGCGAACCGCGATCCCGCGGTGTTCCCCGACCCGCACCGGTTTGATGTCACGCGGCCCGAGGCAGACCAGAACCTGGCATTCTCCAGCGGCATCCACTACTGCATCGGCGCCGCCCTGGCCCGCCTGGAAGGGGAGGTCGGCCTGCGAGCCCTATTCCGCCGGTTTCCCGATCTCGCCCTCACCGGCACTCCGCACCGACGCCCCACCCGCGTCCTGCGCGGCTACGACGCGATTCCCGTCCGGCTTGACCAGTCCCGCGCCGAGAATTACGTCGGCTTCAACCTCCAAAGATAACTACTGGTTACCCGAGGTCGTCGAACTCGCCGGCCTTGACGCCCTTGATCCAGGCGTCCATCTCGGCGCGGGTGAAGAACACGACGTCAGCCTCCGGGTCGTTGCTGTTGCGCACCGCAATGCTGCCATCCGCCAGGAGCGCGGTCTCGACACAGGAACCTTCGTGACCGCTGAAACTGGACGTGCGCCAAGTGGCGGTGTCCAGGTCAGGCACAACGTCCGGACGGTGGGGGCGGGTCATGAGTACTCCTCTGCAACGTCTCGGAGCATCGTCGCCGAGTCATCTGGCGACAGGGCGAGGACGCAGATGTGCTCGAAGGCCACGGTATGCAACTCTATCTCCTGGAGTTCTTCGAGGTAGAGCGCGCCGGATTGGTGCTCGATGTAGGCCACACCCGGGTCGGTGGGCCAGGGGAAGTCGAGGATCTGGAAGCGACCCATCATGCCGGGATGCGCGCCGTGAGCGTAGGGCACGACCTGCACGGTGATCTTCGGATGGCGCGTCATAGCGGCGAGATGCCGGAGTTGATCTCTCATCACGGTGGGACTGCCCACCACGCGACGCAGGACGGCCTCATCCAGGACCACCCACAGTCGCAGCGGGTCAGGCTCGCGGTGCAGCACCGCTTGCCGCGCCATCCGCAACTCGACGTAGTGGGCGATCTCTGCCTCGGCTCGTTCGGCGGTGCCGCGCCGCGTCACTGCCTCGGCGTACTCCTTGGTCTGCAACAGGCCGGGGATGAGCTGAGCCTCGTAGACCCGAATCTGCGACGCGCCCTGTTCCAGACCGACGAACGGGGCGAACCAACTCCGCAACGTGCTCGCGTCGTAGCGTTCCCACCAGCCCTTCTGGCGTGAGTCCCGGGCGGCTTGGAGGTACAGCGGCCACTGCTCCCGAGGCACGTGGTACAGCGGGAGCAGCACCTCATCGAGATCCCGCACGACGACCGGCCGCTCGGCGGTCTCGTAGTAGGACACCTTGCCCACCGTGCACCGCAGTGCCTTGGCCACGTCCTTCTGGTCGAGCCCCGCCTCGCGCCGCAAGCGCCCAAGCTCGAACGCCAACCAACGCCGCCACACCGTGGGGCTTGACGCCTCGGTCACCGCACACCTCCTGAGCTCTCGCCACGCGCGGCCGACAGTCTGCCCCCACGCGTTGCCCGTGCCGAGATCACCCGATCGGAGACCTAGCGTACAGTAGAATTCAAATTTACCATCTACATCACGTCACCAGGCGACAGTCAAGATCGGAACCAGGGCACTCCGCCACTGGCCAAGAACCATGATCAGGAATAGAGGTAGCGATGATGGAAACACCCGCACAGACAGCGAACTCATACCACGACGAGTGCGCCGAGACGCTAGAAGAGAGCATCTGGCCGAACGCAGCACCATTGTGTGACCAGGCGGAGTTCAACCAGATGGTGGACGAGCTGGTGGCCGACGAGGCACCTCGCCTGTTCGCCGTGGTGCAGGTGTACCGCGAGCGGGTGGACGGCCGAATCGCGGCGTGGGGCATGGCCTTCGACGAGCACGCCGACATCGTCAGCGTCGACAATGGAAGCAGCGTCCGCCTCAGCTCACCGGAACGCGCGGCACATGGCTTCAACCGCTACCCGGACATCATCGCCCGCGTGATGTGGGTCAACCCCGACGCGGCCACTGCACCCGAGCCAGAGCTGGATTGACGCGCCATCCACACCTGGTAAGCACGATACCCCGCGAGCAGCTAGGGCTAAGCTCCCGGCATGGACTTTCCGGACACCGAACGCAACAGGGCCGCCGTGCATGAAGCTGGGCATGCCCTCATTGCGGCCTTACGCGGCCTTGGTGTCGCTGTCATCGAGCTGCATAGCAGCGACGGCGAGGGCGGGATGCGTCTGCGCGAAGAACCATCGAAGCTCGACCGGGTATGGGTTTTGTATGGCGGCCCGTTCGCGGAAAAAGTCGTTTTCAGAAAGTTGGCACCAGATCCTGTGCCGCCAGAACGCGATGAATTATTGTTGGCGCATAGCCTATGCTGGCAATTAGGTATTTACCATACTCTTGAGATCAGAGACCAAGTCGAAGCATACCTCCGAGAGCAGCAAGCTCAGCTTGAGCTCATTACGGCCCGACTGTTGGAAACCAATACGGTGCATGGCGTCGAGCTCGATGAGCTACTACGGGAAGCACTCCCCAGCTATGCCGAGACTGTGCTTCCTAGCAGTGAAGACAGGGATCAGCGGAGCTGGAGTAGCACCTCATGTGCCCAGCCCTTAAAAAATGCGAGCGAACCGACATCGGCGGGGTCAAAAAGGAGGAACGTCATCGCGGGGTTCGCCGAGTTCGGGCGGCGGATCTGGCTCGGGGTGGGGATCAGGTGACGGGTCCTCCCAGATCTGGGCGTCTTCCCAGCCGTCGTCGGGTGGGATCGTGAGGGGGTAGGGGACCTGGTCGCGGAGAATGAGGTCTGGCAGCGGTTCGATTCCCCGTCCGACCGCTGGACGCACTGCTGGTAGCTCTGGCCGGCCGGCTATTTCAGCACGGACACCACCCCCAACGCGACCAGCCCGATCGCGAGGAGCAGTCCAATGACGCCGAGCACGACCTCGTCGACTGACAGGCCGCCGTTGGTCGACTCGCCTCGCTTGACTCGGGCCCGACCGAGCAGGACTAAGATCAGCGCGAGGACGCCGAAGAGGATGCCGCCGGTGACCGTCCAGGACAGCACCAGCGCGAGCAGGCCCAGCACAATCAGGTAATAACACACACCGGCGGTCGATCGCCAGAGAGCAGTTCGCCGTGCCGCTCGACGCGCTGGACGGCATGCCCGTGGAGAACGTCGCGGCGCCGGACAGTCAGTCAAGATCCACCGACAAAATCGGACATTAGGGGGTCTGACCTGGGACGTTCTGCAAGTGATCGACTTTGTTTATCCAGGTCGGCGCATCGGCGTCTGATACCTGGCCGGGATGCCATTAGCGCCGCGTAGCCTTCCTCACCGAGGTTTTGGCCCCGGGCATCGGCGAGGAGAACCGGCGGATTTCCGGCGAGCTGAGCTGAATCGCGAAGGCAACGGCACCACCCAGCGGAACCGGGTCCTCGGCTGATCGCAGCAGTGAACGCAACCCACTGGGCCGGGCTGCACGTCAGCACCGGCCCGGTGGGGTTCTTGCTGTCCCGCACGGCGTGGCCATCCTGGCCCTCGGCAAACTCAACACAGTTGATTTCATTCACCGAGTACTTCGATGGACTTACGAACCCCCGCAACGGCCCTGGTGCGGGGGTTCGTCATGCTGGGTCGCCTCCTCGGTTACCGGGGGTGCAGCAGGGCGGCGATGCGGTCTCGCTGTTCGGGGGTCAGCGGCGGGAACGAGTCGACGACGGCCCGGACGTACTCGGGGAGAACCGTGGCGGGGCGCTCCGGGGTCGCGGGGTCGGTGATGCTCGGCGGCAGCCCTTGTGCAGTCGGGACGTGCTGCCTCCGCGAGGGTGGCAGCGATCTGGGTGAGTCGGTGGCGTCAATATCCGGTGCTGTCGCGGTGGGTCGTGCATGCTCAGCGTTTCTTCGCATCTTGGTGGTGCTGAGTCGTTGTTGTGAGTGGTTTGGCTTGTCTGTCAGATATTTTTCCTTTCCTCAGGACAACTAGGGTGGTTGGGAGGCTTTCCGACGTGTCTTGACCGATCTCCGCCAGGGGGTGCGGAATAAGCGAACTGGCCGACCGACGAATCAGTCGGTTTCGGTTGCTGCGTGGGAGCCGATTTCGTCGGTCGTTGCTCGTTCGACGGCTGCCCGGATGTCGGCTGTGAGGTAGCCGCGCACTCGGCGTGTCCCGCCGTCCTCGCTCGGCACGTATTGGCGGGTTGGCCGACATCCCAGTTCGCCCATTTGCCGCGCGAACAGGCTTGGTTCTATGTCCAGTTCGTCGGTCAGCTCGGCCGTGGGCACGAATTCCCGCCCGTGCGGACCGAGATCATCACCGAGATAGTCCACAACGGAAGCCAATGGTTCCGCCAACTCGGCTAGCCGGTCCGCATTCCACCCCTCGGGCTCAACTGCGTCTCCAGCACCGAGTGCCTTGACCACACTGGCCGGGTCGATCGCCTGGCGCTGATCGTCGCCGGCCGCGTGACCGGCCAGCGTTCCGGCCGATTCCCGCAACGCCCGTCCGCGTGCGCAGATCTGCCGCCACTGTGGGTTGGGCATGTAGTAGGTGCGTACTGTCATCGCCAGCATGTCGGCCCCGGCGTCGGTCTCGCCGTCTGGCCGCAGGATCCCGACTCCTTTGTGGGAGGGGAGCAGGGTGGAGGCGTCGTATCCTCGGGTGTTCATTTGCTCGCCCAGCACGATGTTGGAGTCGCGCCAGTCCATGACCCGTAGGGCGAACCGTGATCCGAGGACCGCCCGCAGTCGTGAGGGGATGGTGGTGGAGTCTGGGCGTTGGGTGGCGAGGATGACGATGATTCCGGCTGCGGGTCCCTTGCGGACCAGGTAGGTCAGCAGGTCGGCGATGTAGTCGCCGAGTGTGGTTTTCTTACTGCCGATCTGGTCGCGGGTGGGGTTTTCCAGGAATACGTGGACCTCGTCGATGATCACTGTGGTGATCGGCATTTCGAGGTCCGGGTCTCGCGACATGGCCGGTGTGATCTTCGACTCCGGGCAGACATCATCGTCTAACGTGGCCATGCGGGAGAACCGGGATTGGACTTCGGCCACGAGTTCGGCGAGATGATCCCGCACGGCGTAGGCGTGGTCGAGGTCGTCGCCGCGCACGAACCGGTAAGCGACCGCTTCGGCGGCGTCCCAGTCCTTTCCGCCCTTGCCGTCGAACACATACAACCGTGTGTGCGGGTCCAGAATCAGCCCGGCGGCCGGGAGGCGAATCGCGAAGGTCTTGCCTTGCCGGGAAATCGCCCCCACGAGTAGCGAGGTCCACACCAAGGGAAGATCGATCCGATGGTGGCGCGAGTCCCGGCCGAACGGCACTGGCCGCCACGCATCCCAGCACTCCACGTCCAGCAATGGCGTGCGCAACGGCGGACCGGAATACGGGTCCTCATCGGCCACCCACAGGAAGACCCGTCCCGCGTGGCTACCCTTGCCGCGCACCCGTTCGACGATGAGCTGAACCTCATCGACCGCCAACGCGGACGCGAGCGCGTCCCGATGTTTGATCACATCGGCCGCCTTGCGGGTGGCCGGCAGGTCAACGGTGATCGCCCATCCCTCACCGACCCGCGCGGCGCGCTGGACTAGGCGCAGGCTTTCGTCCTTGCCGATCAGCTTGGCGTCCCGGAATGTCTCGACCAGGACTTGCGGGTCCATGGTCCAGGTCAGCGTGCGCGGACCGGCCAACACCGCCTTACGGCCCGGCGAGCCGTCCTTGCGTCGGCCGGTGATCGCCAGTGCCACCGCGCCGGCAAACCGAACCGGTGAGCGTGCAACCCACACGATCATGTGCTTGGCTGCCCGCCGCAGCGTTTGCCGGGAGGTGAGCGCGGCCGGCACGTACCGGCAACGCCCCCACCAGTTCAGCAGCCGGCGGACAACCGCCCGCCGTACAGCGCGCGGCAGATCGTCCACGACGTCGCTGTCGTATATCGGTTCGGCTGGCTCCATCTGGCGCGTCTGTGCCGCGATGGGCAGAGCGCCGTTGACTGCTGACGGTTCTGACGAGGTCTCTTCTCGTGGGTTTGCATGGGTGGTTAGTCATGGGCGATCCCGCTGGTGGGTGGGCGGGTGGATGATGTCGGTGATGGAGAACATCCGGGCGATCGCGGCACCGGCGAACAACGCGGGTACGCCCAGCGCCACAGCCCAGGCGCGGGCGTCGGAGGTGAAGAACACCACCGCCCACTGCACGGCAACGATGAAACCTGCGGTGCCCAGCGCCCGGAGGAGGTTGCCGCCCATGCGGGTGACTTCCTGGCTGTGGCGGGCCAGGCGGTGCCCGCTGCGGGCGCCGCCAGCATCCCCAATCCGGCCAGGGCCAGCGCCACGATCAGCACGGCACTTTCCGGTGTCTGGCTCATCGAGACTCCTCCCTACCGTCGATGGTGGGTTCTGTGAGCAGCCGAGTCAGGGCACTGGCGGGAACCATCAGCCGGCTGCGCCGCCGAATAGCGCGCAGCGTGCCCAGACGAATCGCGGCAGAGACGGTGGAGGGCGTGACGCCAAGCATCCAGGCGGCGTCCCGAACCGTGTGGTACGCCGGAGACCCGGCGTGGGACTTGTCAGTACACATGAAGTGAAACCCTTCTGATCGAGACATTTTGGATGATTTAATGCCACATATTCGGATGATTTGATCCATGGTGGGGTATGGGTCTGCCCGAGCTCGGATACGTCCGTCAAGCCGTGTGAGACCGCGCTACTCTTTGCCGCTAGAGCGGAGTGCGGAGGAATATGTGTTGGAGGACTGGGCGGCCGTCGCGCGGGCGATCAGCCAGCGCGTGACAGAGCTCGGTATCAATCAGGCCGCGTTGATTGAGCGCTCGCAGGTCTCGAAGGCAACGGTCGGCGAGCTTTTCCACAACTCCGCGCAGCGTCGGCGGAGCGCCCGGACGTTGGAAGCGCTGTCCATGGCGCTGGGGTGGCACCCGCGGCACCTGGTCGCGGTATTGAAGGGCCAACGTGTCCCAGATATCGGCGAACCGGTGAGCCGTTCCGACGACGACGTTCCGGGAAGACTGGCCGCGATTGAATATCGCCTTGCGCGGATAGAGACTCGGCTCGGCGCTGTTGATGAGTTGAGCGACCGGCTCAAGGAGATAAACGCCAGCGTCGAAGCGGTGGTCAGGTTTGTGGATTCGAACCGGAAAGGAGAGAGGGGCTGAATGTCCTGGGTGGCTGCTGTTCATGCCGGTAAGTCAACAGCGAATCCACCGCACCAACTATGCGCCGACGATGCACCACTCGTGGGTGTACTTCGCGGTTTTCGGGGCTGTTTCTGATGGAGCCGGTACGGCTGTGGACGGGCCGCGCCGCGTGCGCGCTGCAAGCCGCGCTACGGATGACCAATGAGTCGTTCGCCGCGCATCTGGGCACCGCGGTCCAGACGGTCGCCACGTGGCACCACAAGCCGGACCGCGTACCCAGCGCCGAGATGCAGCAAGCGCTGGATACCACCTTAGAACGCGCCGCACAGGGGACCCAAGCACGGTTCACCAGGAATACCGCCGAAACGGCCACCAGGTCGGAGCCATCGAGCCCGCCGGTCGAGAGTCCAGCTCCCGCCGCCGCGGACGAGACTGCGACAGTGGTGGACGACCTGACAGTCACTGCCTCATCTGCGATCATCAGGGGGAGGGCTGAGGACACGGGGGATGGGGGCTTTATGGGCTGGTTACAGGTGGCGCACGCCGCATCGGCACCACCGGATGGCTCGGACGTGGGACAGATCATCCGCTGGTACCGCACCTACGAAGGGCTGACCCAGCAGCAGGCGGCTGTCCGCCTGAACACCACGCAGTCACGGCTGTCCAAGCTGGAAAACG
>JBOHFR010000079.1:2236-22606 GCA_050699715.1 Pseudonocardiaceae bacterium | reverse complement strand
CAGCGATACAGCAACTGGTGGATCGCAACACTGCGCGCTCGGGCACCGGGCCTGGGCTGCTGGTGGGTCGACCCAGCTTGCGCATCGCGGTGGTGTTCTGCATGGACGCCCGGCTCGACCCGGCTCAGCTGCTCGGGCTACGGCCTGGCGAGGCGCATGTGATCCGCAACGCGGGCGGCGTCGTCACCGACGACGTCATCCGCTCCCTGGCGGTCAGCCAGCGAAAGCTGGGCACCACCGAGGTGATGCTGGTGCACCACACCAAATGCGGGATGGCGACGTTCACCGACGAGGAATTCTGGTCCGAACTTCAGGAAGCCACCGGCCTGCGACCCACCTGGGCAGTCGAGACCTTCCGCGACGCTGCATCCGACGTGCGACAGTCAGTAGAACGGGTGCGGCGCAGCCCATTCCTGGGGGATACCACCGAGGTCCGGGGCTTTGTCGTCGATGTCGACACCGGCGATCTCGCCGAGATCTTGTCGCCGCAACCATGAAGGCGACACACTTGCTCGCCTGGTTCGACGCCCATGCGCGGGAGCTACCGTGGCGCGAGCCTGGCACCACGCCATGGGGTGTTCTGGTCAGCGAGGTCATGCTGCAACAAACCCCGGTGCATCGCGTCACCGAGATGTGGACTGAGTGGCTGACCCGCTGGCCCACGCCGTCGAGCCTGGCTGCCGAGACCCCCGGCACCGTTCTCCGCGCCTGGGGAAAGCTGGGTTACCCGCGGCGGGCGCTGCGGCTGCACGCGACTGCCACCGTCATCGCCGCGCAGCACGACGACGTCGTCCCCGCTGATGTGGACGTGCTGCTCGCGCTGCCCGGGATCGGCGCCTACACTGCCCGCGCTGTTACGGCCTTTGGGTACGGCCACCGGGTACCGGTGGTGGACACCAACGTCCGCCGGGTGGTTGCTCGGGCGGTGCACGGCATGGCCAACTCCGGGCCGCCGTCGGTCTCCCGCGATCTGTCCGATGTGGATGGCATGCTGCCGAGGGCGCGACCCGCCCATTTCTGCGCCGCGTTGATGGAGCTCGGTGCCCTCGTGTGCACTGCTCGCCGGCCGCGCTGCGCCGACTGCCCGGTGGCCGGCGAGTGCGCCTGGGTGCGCGCGGGCCGGCCCGCCGCAACCGCCCCCCCTCGAGCGGCGCAGCGCTTTGCGGGCACCGACCGCCAGGTGCGCGGGTTGCTACTCGACGTTCTGCGGGCAGCGGCGGACCCGGTGCCCCGAGCCCGGCTGGACGCGGTCTGGCGCGACGCGCCGCAGCGCGACCGGTGCCTGGGCTCACTGCTCGTCGACGGCCTGGTGGAGCAGATGTGCGACGGCCGCTTCGCCCTGCCTGGAGAACGCGCAGCCACACCGGGGGCCTAACCCGTAGGCTGGCTGCATGGCTGTCGTGAAGATCAACGCAATTGAGGTGCCGGAAGGCGCGGGTCCCGAGCTGGAGCGCCGGTTCGCGACCCGCCACGGGTCGGTGGAGTCCGCGCCAGGTTTTCTCGGCTTCGACCTGCTGCGCCCCGTGGCTGGGGACGACCGGTACTTCGTCTACACCAAGTGGGAGACCGAGGAGCACTTCCAAGCCTGGCGCAACGGCCCGGCGATGGAAGCACACTCCGGTGAAAGGTCGAAACCAGTGGCCACTGGCTCCTCCCTCCTGGAGTTCGAGGTAGTACAGTCCGCCAAGCCTACCTCTTAACCGCGCCGTTCGGCTCCGAATGGCGGTCCGGGAAGCCCGGGGACCGCCATTCGGAGCCGAACGGCGGTCCCCGGGCCCTCAGTCGGCGCTTGGAGCGACTAGGGGGGCGTCCGGGACGCGCAACGCCTTTGCCACGCCGCGGAAGACGAATCGAGCGTTCTCGACCGGGCCCTCGCCATCCCAGTTCTCGGTGTCGACGAGGACGATCTGCCCAGGCGCGATATCGCCGAACAGGATCTTCTCCGACAGCTGGTCCTCGATCTCCCGCTGGATGGTCCGGCGCAGCGGCCGGGCTCCTAACACGGGATCAAATCCGCGCTTAGCAAGGAGACTTTTGGCCATCGTGGTGAGCTCCAGCTCCATGTCCTTGTTGCGCAGCTGAACCTCTACCCGGGAGATCATCAGGTCCACCATCGTGATGATCTCGTCCTCAGTGAGTTGATGGAAGACGATCGTGTCATCGATCCGGTTGAGGAACTCTGGGCGGAAGTGCTTCTTGACCTCGTCGTTGACCTTGCTCTTCATCCGCTCGTAGGTCGAGCCCTCGTCATTGCTCGCCGAGAAGCCAAGGCCCACCGCCTTGGAGATGTCCGAGGTGCCGAGGTTAGTGGTAAAAATGATCACGGTGTTCTTGAAGTCCACCGTGCGGCCCTGGCCATCAGTCAGCCGACCATCCTCCAACACCTGCAGCAGCGTGTTGTACACCTCCTGGTGCGCCTTCTCGATCTCATCGAAGAGCACCACCGAGAACGGCTTGCGACGGACCTTCTCGGTGAGTTGGCCACCCTCCTCGTAACCGACGTATCCGGGAGGGGCACCGAAAAGCCGGGATGCGGTGTAGCGGTCATGGAACTCACCCATGTCGATCTGGATGAGCGAGTTGTCATCACCGAACAGGAACTGGGCCAGCGCTTTGGACAGCTCGGTCTTACCCACGCCGGAGGGACCGGCGAAGATGAACGAACCGGAGGGCCGCCTGGGGTCCTTGAGACCCGCCCGGGTCCGCCGGATCGCCTTGGACACGGCCTTGACCGCCTCGTGCTGGCCGATGATCCGTTTGTGCAGCTCGTCCTCCATGCGCAGCAGCCGGGTGGTCTCCTGCTCGGTGAGCTTGAACACCGGGATTCCGGTCCAGTTGGCGAGCACCTCGGCGATCTGCTCGTCATCGACCTCGGCGACGACGTCGAGGTCACCGGCCTTCCATTGCTTCTCCCGCTCGGTTTTCTTGATCAGCAGCTGCTTCTCCGAGTCGCGCAGCTTCGCGGCGCGCTCGAAGTCCTGAGCGTCGATGGCTGATTCCTTGTCGCGGCGCACCGCAGCGATCTTCTCGTCGAAGTCGCGCAGGTCCGGCGGCGCGGTCATCCGGCGGATCCGCATCCGGGCGCCGGCTTCGTCGATCAGGTCGATCGCCTTGTCCGGCAGGAACCGGTCGTTGATGTAGCGGTCGGCCAGCGTGGCGGCTGACACCAGCGCGCTGTCGGTGATGGACACCCGGTGGTGCGCCTCGTAGCGGTCCCGCAGGCCCTTGAGGATCTCGATGGTGTGATCGAGGCTCGGCTCATTGACCTGGATCGGCTGGAACCGGCGCTCCAGCGCGGGGTCCTTCTCCACGTACTTGCGGTATTCGTCCAGCGTGGTTGCGCCGATGGTCTGCAACTCGCCACGCGCCAGCATCGGCTTGAGGATCGACGCGGCGTCGATCGCGCCCTCCGCAGCACCGGCCCCGACTAGCGTGTGCATCTCGTCGATGAACAGAATGATGTCGCCGCGGGTGCGGATCTCCTTGAGTACCTTCTTCAGGCGCTCTTCGAAGTCACCGCGATACCGGGAGCCCGCCACCAGCGAGCCGAGGTCCAGGGTGTAAAGCTGCTTGTCCTTGAGCGTCTCGGGCACCTCGCCTTTGATGATGTTCTGCGCGAGCCCCTCGACGACGGCGGTCTTGCCGACACCGGCCTCGCCGATGAGCACCGGGTTGTTCTTGGTGCGCCGGGACAGCACCTGCATGACCCGCTCGATCTCCTTGCCTCGCCCGATCACCGGATCCAGCTTGCCCTCGCGGGCACTGGCGGTGAGGTTGCGGCCGAACTGGTCAAGCACCAGAGAGGACGATGGGGTGCCCTCACCGCGCCCTGAGCCGGACTCGGCGGGTTCCTTACCCTGGTAGCCGGAGAGCAGTTGCAGTACCTGCTGGCGCACCCGGTTGAGATCGGCGCCCAGCTTGACCAGGACCTGCGCGGCTACGCCCTCGCCTTCGCGGATGAGGCCGAGCAGGATGTGCTCGGTGCCAATGTAGTTGTGGCCGAGCTGCAGCGCCTCGCGCAGCGAGAGCTCCAGCACCTTCTTGGCTCGTGGAGTGAACGGGATGTGTCCTGACGGCGCCTGCTGGCCCTGGCCGATGATCTCCTCGACCTGCTGGCGGACCCCTTCCAGGGCGATTCCCAGCGATTCGAGGGCCTTGGCCGCGACACCCTCACCCTCGTGGATCAGACCCAGCAGGATGTGCTCGGTGCCGATGTAGTTGTGGTTGAGCATCCTGGCTTCTTCCTGAGCCAGCACAACCACCCGCCGCGCGCGGTCGGTGAACCTTTCAAACATGGTGCACTCCTGACTGCCGCGCCACCGCAGCGCAGCCGGTACTGAGTCAGACAGTCCGTGCCGTCACTGTAGCTCCCGGACGGTCATGCTCGCTGGCGGAACTGCTGGCCGACTCACCGCTCCAACGTGCTACCGCTGCTCAGGATTCCGCGCAGCGACGCCTGTCCGCTCAGGGTGAACGAGACCCTCTCGGGTGGTGCTGTGCCGCACGCCGCAGTGCCTGTTCTTCGCTCGAGCGTTGCGGATGCACGTCGAGCGGAGCGAACCGCAGGTGTGACCTGAAACGTTTATTGTGATGCGGGTAACTCTGCTCGCGAGGTGTTCGTGTTCCAAGGGAGGGAGCCGTGGAGATGGTGAGCCTGATGAAGGGTTTCGCGGGCAAACCCGCGCATGCGCCACTGACCGATGTGGGTATCGGCGCCTACACCGCTGGCGTCGCGATGCTGGTAGCCGGTGCGGCCGGGTTTCAGCAAGCCGCGATGGCCAGCGCTTCGGTGATCACGATCGCGGTCGGGCTCATCGCCGCCATACCGACCATCATCACCGGCCTGGTGGACTTGTTCGGTATTCCCGCAGATGCGCCCGCGCGCACCCTTGGGTGGTGGCACCTGACCCTGATGTCCAGCGCCACCGGCATGTTCGCTTGGACGTTCACGTTACAGCTGGCTGGGTACTCCAGCGGAAAGATCATCACGTCGGCTTTGACCGTCGGTGTCGTCTCCTGGGTGCTGCTGTTGGTCGGCGGCTACCTCGGTGGCACGCTCACCTTCGTCTACGGAGTCCGGGTACTCAAGCGGCCGCAAGCAGCTATGGCTGATGCGCTCATTCCCGGTCGCGCCGACCATACCGACTAAGGACACCCACCAGCTAGACCGAGAGGAACACCCAGACCTAACAGCACACCGGTGCCGTCCCAGCCGGACGGCACCGGTGCATACCGGCCTCAGTTCCCCTTGTGGTAAGCGTCCAACACCTCAGCTGGGATGCGGCCACGGTCTGAGACGTTGTAACCGTTCTTGCGGGCCCACTCGCGGATCGCAGCGTTCTGCTCGCGGTCCACCGATGCCCGACCAGTGACGCTAGCCCGACGAACCGGACCTGCAACCTTGCGCCGCCCGCCCGCCTTGCGGGCGTTGCTGACATAGTCGGCTAGTGAGCCACGCAGCTTCCCCGCGTTACCCGACGACAGATCAATCTCGTAAGACACACCGTCGATGCCAAACTCAACGGTCTCTTCGGCGGTACCTCCATCGAGGTCATCGACCAAGGTTACGGTGACTTTCTGCGCCATGCGCGTCGTCCTCCCTCAGGGACGTGGTGGACGGAGCCATCGCACGACGACTCCACAACGACAACGAGCAGGTTAGCCTATTTCCGGGAGGATTGCGAAATCGACCCGCCGTCCAGTCCGCTCATTGTGGTCGTACCAGCGGAAACACCGATGGTCTCGCGGATACCTGAACCCATGAGCGCCATGAGTAGCCGGTCGATCCCCATTCCCGTGCCGCCACTTGGCGGCATTCCGTACTCGATCGCGGTCAGGAAGTCCTCGTCGAGGGGCATCGCCTCGTCATCGCCGGGCACCGTGAGCGCGGGCCTGGGCCTCGAAACGCTCCCGTTGCACGACCGGATCGACCAGCTCTGAGTAGGCCGTGGCCAACTCAACGGACCGGATGTAGCGACCCCATAAATGCTGCATCTCACGGACCGATCGAACCGCAGCGCCGCGCACCCAGGCGGTCTTCCGGGCCGCATCGCGGACGATGAGACCGAGATGACAACCTGGTGATCCGCTGGAAGCGAGTTCACCACCGGTACCGTCGGGTGTCGTGGACGAACTGCACGCGCGTCGCGCCCGTTCTTTCGGCTCTGTGGCCACCGCGTACGCACAGCACCGGCCGGACTACCCGGATCAGGCGGTGGCATGGGCCCTGGAATCATTAACCAATGGCGGTCGAGTGCTCGACCTAGCTGCGGGCACTGGCAAACTCACCGAAGCGATGCTGCGGTGCGGGGTGCCCGCGACCGCAGTGCTGGCCGTCGAGCCAGACGCCGGGATGCGCACGGAGCTCTCCCGCCGGCTACCCGAGATCACCGTCCGACCCGGGTCGGCAGAGCAGATCCCAGCGCGGGAGGCGACGCTGGACGCGGTCCTCGTCGGACAGGCGTTCCATTGGTTCGCTCCCGATCGGGCACTTGACGAGATCGCCCGCGTGTTGCGACCGGGCGGTGTGCTGGCCGTGCTCCGCAACGACGAGGACGACTCGGTTGACTGGGTGGTCGAGCTGGTAGCGGCGATCGATGCTGCAGGGCAGGTCGAACGCATCGCAAGGGGATCCGTCGACGTGCCTGAACACCCGGCGTTCAGCGGCCCGCAACAGGGTCGATTCCGCTGGCGCTGGCCGCGCACCATCGACTCGCTGCTGGAGACCGTGTCGACTTATGCGTGGGTACTGACCAGCTTGCCTGATCAGCGGGCCGCCGCGCTGGCAGCGATCCGCCGGTTCCTCGAAGCGCACCCCGCGACTCGCGACGGCACCTTCGAGCTACCGATGCGGACGCTGGTGCTACGAAGAACCCGACAGCCCGAAGGTGCAGCATCCATGTAACGCGTGTTTAGGCGATGTTGCGCTCGAAGATCATTTTTAGGCCCCGCAGGGTGAGGTGGGGGGCGTGATGGGTGATGGTGCGCGACTCGGCGATCAGCAGCGGGGCCAACCCGCCGGTGGCGACCACCACCACATCATTCTCGGCTCCTGGAGCCAGCTCCGCGGCGATCCGCGCCACCAGCCCGTCCACCTGCCCGGCGAAGCCGAACAGCAACCCGGACTGCAAGGCTTCCACGGTGCTCTTGCCGATGACCGACCGAGGCCGGACGAGCTGCACCTTCACCAACTGAGCCGCCCGGAGCGCGAGCGCATCCACGGAGATCTCGATGCCCGGAGCCAGCGCGCCGCCGAGGAACTCCCCCCGCGCGCTGACGACGTCGAAGTTGGTGGAGGTGCCGAAGTCCACCACGATCGCCGGGCCACCGTAGAGGGTATAGGCGGCCAGCGTGTTGACGATCCGATCGGCGCCCAGCTCGCGTGGGTTGTCGTAGAGCAATGGCACCCCGGTGCGTACCCCGGGCTCGACAATCACCCGCGGCAGCTGCGGCCAGTACCGGTCCACCATCATTTTCAGTTCACGCAGCAACGCGGGCACCGTGGACAGCGCAGCAATACCAGTGATCTTGCTGGAATACTCGCCGAGTAGCCCTCGGACGGTCAGCGCCATCTCGTCGGCGGTCATCCTGGCGTCGGTGCGCATCCGCCAGTCGCGCAGGAGAGTGGAGTCCTCGCGGGGGCCAGCAAACAGCCCGAGGACGATGTTGGTGTTGCCGATGTCTACGGTGAGCAGCACCCGCTGGCCCTCTCAGCTCGCCTCTTAGGGGTCGCTTTCCGCCGGCTGGGCCGGCAACCAGCTTTCGAGCCGGGGCAGCGCCGGGTCGCTACCCCGGTGCACGATCCGATTGTCCGCGTCGACGAACACTACCCGGGGCCGGTAGTGCTGGGACTCGGTCTCGTCCATCGTGGCGTAGGCGATGAGGATCACCAGGTCGCCAGGTGTCACCAGATGCGCGGCGGCGCCGTTGATCCCGACCATGCCGCTGGACCGCGCGCCGGGGATGACGTAAGTCTCCAGCCGGGCCCCGTTCGTGACATCCACGATTGCCACCCGCTCGCCAACGAGCAGATCGGCGGCGTCCATGAGATCCTCGTCCAGGGTCACCGACCCCACGTAATGCAGGTCCGATCGGGTGACGGTGGCCCGGTGGATCTTGGACTTCAGCATCGTTCGGAACATCCCAGACCTCCTCGTCCTTCTCAGTCGGGCGCAACGCCGGCGACATCCAGCACTAGACCGACGTTGTCGATCAACCGCGTGGTCCCGACGGTGGCGGCCAGCAACAGCCGGGCCGGTCCCCACAGCGGGGCAAGGCCGAGTTGGAGGTCGCGCAATGCCAGGTAGTCCAGGGTGACGGCGGGTTGCCCGGCCAACACGTCGCTGGCCGCCGCGAGCACCGCGTCGTGACCATGCACGCCGGCCTGGGCTCCGGAGCGCAGGGCCGCCGACAACGTGACCGCGGCGGCCCGCGCCTTGCCGTCCAAATGGACGTTGCGGGAGGACAGCGCAAGCCCGTCAGCTTCTCGCACCGTGGGCACCCCGATCACCTGCACACCCATCCTCAGGTCGGCCACCATCCGCTGGACGAGCACCAGCTGCTGGTAGTCCTTCTCGCCGAAGAACGCCCGATCAGGACGGACGATCCCGAACAGCGTGGCCACCACCGTGAGCACCGCGCCGAAATGACCCGGTCTGCTGGCACCCTCCAGCTCGTTACCCAGCGCTCCAGGCACCACGGTGGTGCCAGATCCGGGTAGGGACCCGGATGAGGACATCGCCTCGACGCTGGGCGCGAACACCAGCTCCACGCCCTCCTGGCGGCACAGGGCGAGATCGGCGTCCCACCGGCGAGGGTAGCGGTCCAGGTCGTGGCGGGAGTCGAATTGCAAGGGGTTGAGGAAGATCGACACCACCGTGCACGCACCTGGGGTGGCCCGGGCGGCTCGAATCAGCGCACGGTGGCCGGCGTGCAGCGCTCCCATCGTCGGGACCAGCACCACCGGTTGCCCGGCCCGGCGCAGCGAACGCGTCACCGCGGACAGCACAGCGGGATCGTCGTAGACGGTCAGCTCACTATGGACGGTCAGCTCACTGCCGCGCAGGCCAGTCACCGTCCCTCCTGCAGGATCGCCCGGATCTGGGTGGCGGCCCCCGGTGCCAACAGCCCGGCCGCCTCGGCCCGGTCGGCGGTCCGGCTCGCCTGCACGCGGTAAGGATCAAGCAGCTCCGGAGCGGCCTGGGCGAGCGCCTGCAGGTGCAGCCGGACCGTATCGATATCACCGCGAGTCACCGGTCCAGTCAAGGCCCGGTCGCCGTGCCGCAACGTGTTGTCCAGCGCTGCCTCCAGCAGCGGGCCCAGCAGCCGTTCGGCGGGCACCACGCCGGCATGCTCCAGCACGTCCACCGCGTCGCGCACCAGAGTGGCCAGATGGTTGGCCCCGTGCGCCAGCGCCGCGTGGTACAGCGGCCGGGCCTGCGCCGGGACCCGAACCGGCTCGGCGCCCATCTCCAGCACCAGGGCCTCCCCGACGCTCCAGCCGGTCTCGTCGGCAACCGTGACGCCGACACAGGCCGCCGCCAGCCGCGCGACGTCCTCCGCGCGCCCGGTGAAGGTCATCGCCGGATGCAGCGCAAGCGGGAGCACCCGGGCGGCGATCGCCGGCGCCAGGACGTCCACCCCCCAAGCGCCATTGGTGTGCACCACGATCTGACCAGCCCGGAACGACCCGGTCACGGCGAGCCCGGACACCAGGTCCGCCAGCACGTCGTCGGGGACGGCCAACAGCACCAGATCTGATCGCCGCACCACGTCGTCGGGCGCCAGCACAGGTGTACCGGGCAACAGCTCCTCGGCCCGGCGCAAGGATGATCGGGATACCGCGCTGGCGCCGACCACCACGTGCCCAGCGCCGGAGAGGGCGGCGCCGAGCACCGATCCCACCCGACCGGCGGAGACCACGCCCACGGCCAGCCGCGCCGGGCGGTTAACCACGCCGCTGGACGCGGATGCACCCGACCGTGGCACCGTCGCCATTGCCGTCCTCCAGACGTTCCAGTCCCGCGCTGGCCGCAGGTACCGGACTGCCGCAGGTTAACCCCCCTCCAGCCCTTCACGCCGGTCCGGGTGGGCAGCCTCACTTGCGGGAATCCGGCTTGGCGCCCACAGAGCTGCGAGGCGGTCCGTCAGACCAACGTTCCTCGGCCCGCAGGCTCTGGAGGAGATCCTCGACTACGACAGCCACACTGGCGCTGCGTGACGGCGCCTTAAATGAGCTGAAGCGGACCCTGGTCGACGAGCTTTGCGGCGACCCGCTTGATGATCGCCGTGCCGACATCTTCCAGGTAGGCAAAGAACATGTCGACGTGGCAGTCCTCGTGCACCGGTGTCACGGTGTCGTCTTCCTCGGCAACAGCGATGCGAGCAGGCGACGCAGGAAGCAGCACCGCGATCTGCAATCTCTGTTCTGTCAGCAGTACCAGCACAGCTGTCCCGCCGGCTTCTCGAAGTCGATCAAGTACATAGCCCACGGTGTCGTCTGGGAGTGTCGGGATGATCGTCTGGTCATACGGCTCATTGGTGAGCTCCGCGAACGCAGATCGGAAGTCGCGGGAGCGGGCTAGCCGGGAGATGACCGGCACAGCCCGCGCACGTAGTTGCTCTCTAGTAGCCATGATCCGACCTCCGTTCGTTCTCCTGTCAGCACTCCAGCACACGGTCAACCACGTAGTCGAGACCATCCTCAACATCCTTATAGGACGTCACCGACCGCAGACGTACCTCAGTAAACTCTTCTTCCTGAAGCCATCACCAGCACTCTCAGGGCACGGTCACCGATTCTCATGACTGCGCCTGGGAGTCGTACCTCTCCCGTAGGCGGCCAGCAGGTCGTTCACCGTCCGCGCGTGGCGCCGGTACGGCAAGGGCCGACACCGACATCGTGCAGCACTGAACTTCGGAGACTGCTTCGCTTACGCCCTCGCCGAGCGGACCGGTCTCCCACTGTTGTGCACCGGCGATGACTTCGCCGCCACCGACCTCGACGTGATCCGTCCGGGCACGATCGGCGGAGCAGCGCGGTTAACCAGCTCTATGCCCGATCACCGTGCGACATCCCCCAAAGAGTGACGAAACACACCCTCTCCCGAGGTTGCTGGGCCGTCATCGTGGCTGCGCCGACGCCGAGGTGTCGAAGCTACCCGGGTCGAAGCTACCCCGTGGGCGGCCAGCAAGTCACTCACCGTCCGCTGCGCTTGTGCCGCCGTCGGAGCCGCGTCCAGCGCCCGACGGGCACCACCGCTGTTGATATGGGACCCATTGTTATCGGAGCCGTTGCTGTACGACGCTGTGCCGCGCTCGTTCGATCCGGACCATTCCCGGCCCGGTGCACCGTGCTTGCCCTGCCCGTTGGAGATTCCCCCGCTGGAGATTCCAGTGCGTCTCGGGAACGCAGCTGACTCCCAGAGCGACGGTTGTGGGCGGCTGGGACCGAAACGGAACTGTGGGAGCAAGTGGGCGGACTCGGCCCGCAACGTGGCCTGCTCCACCTGGGGCTTGCTGCCCAGCAGCTGATCCAGGCTCGCCCGCAGGGCCGTAAGCTCGGTGCGCAACTCCACGATCTCTTGCCGCTGCGATCGCTGCGCCTGCTCGCGAAGCTCGCGCTCAACGCTCAGCTCATGTTCCCCTCGGGCAGCCACCTCACACTCTAGTTCACGCTGGTAAACCGTCCGCAACTGATCGGCGTGCTCGGCCCACGAGCTGATCTCACACCGCACCCGCGCCGTGGCGAAGGCTCCGAGCAGCGCCGCCCACAACGCCGCGACGAGGCCCAGTCTCAGCAGGCGGGGATCCTGAATTCCCAGGGCGAGCACGGCCACAGCCGCCACAGCCATGACGACAGTGCTCAGCATCAGAACCTGACGGCTCCCGCGCAGCAAAGGATGCTCGCCGGTCTCGGACATGGTGCACACCGTACCGGCGGGATCAACCGTCGTCCGGCTCCGGCCCGTCAGGACCGTCCGGGGTTCGGCAGCAATGCTCCAGCCACAGCGCGGCCGCCACCAGCGCCCCGGCGCAGACCGCCCCGATCGAGGCGGTAACCGTGTCCGAGGCTGCGGAGGGCAGCTGGGACCGCAGCGGCAGCACGTATCCGAGCACCCCCACCCAGGCTCCCCCGGTGATGGCGCCGGCCAGCGAAGACGCCTTGGCTAGCACGACGGCCTTCGCCGCGGTGAGCGCCTGCACCGGCCGGGTTCCCGGATCCTGGCGGATCCGCGCCCGCAGCGTGTTCCCCAACACCACCTCGGCAATCGCGAAAGCGAGCAGGGTGGTTCCGGCCGGCTGCGGCAACGTGGGCACGTCGCCATAGGACAGTTGCATCAGCAGGTTCGCCGCCGCCGTCGCGACGGCGGCGGCGGCGAGGAGATCACGTGCCCGGGTGAAGGTCACGGGGGCCCCAGCGTCAGGTCGTCGCGGCGACGCACACTGCGCCGCTCCGCAACCGGCAGGGCAGCGACCAATTCGGCCACCGTGCCACGGCCAGCAAGCACCGCGCCGGGTGCTAAGTCCAGCCAGGGCACCAGCACGAAGGCCCGCTGGTGGGCCCGGGGGTGCGGCAGGGTCAAGTGGGGATCGTCCCGACGGGTCTGCCCCACGTCGATCACATCGACGTCTAGGGTGCGCGGTCCCCACCGGAGGCGGCGAGTGCGCTGCGCGGCGGCCTCACAACACTGCCCACGACGTAGCCACTCCCTCGGGTCGGCGTCCCGGTCTTCGACCAGCAAGATGGCGTTGAGAAAGTCATCCTGCGCCACGCCCCCCCAGGGCACCGTCGAGTACACCGGTGAGACCGCACGCACCGCGTCCCCCAACAGCACGACACACCCGCGCAAGTACCCCAGCCGATCCCCCACGTTCGACCCAATCGACAACACCGCGGTACTCATTGCGCGCCGCCCCTCCAACGTCATGAGCGACAGCGCCGGATTGTCACGGCTACGTCGGTGAAGTGCAGGGCCAGGGGGGCGGCGGGCTTGTGCACCGTGACCTCGACGGCCTGTACCCGCTGGTCGGCCAGCACGTCGCTGGCGATCCGCGCGGCCACCGTCTCGATCAGGTTGCAGGGCTGCCCACCGACGATCTGCGCAGCGCGGCGGGCCAGCGTGCCGTAGTCCAGCGTCGCGGACAGCTGATCAGTGGTTGCGGCGGGACCAAGGTCCAGCCAGACCGTCGCGTCGACGATGAACTCCTGGCCGTGCGCTCGTTCGTGCTCATGCACCCCGTGCCGGCCATGCACCCGCAACCCGGTGAGGGTGATCCGGTCGGTGTGCGCCGCCTGGCTCACCACAGGCCGCCAGCCGGGCGAACGGTGCGGGAAGAACCGGCCAGCCACGCTGCGGCGACGGCGACGGCGTCCCGCGAGGTCGCGGCGTCGTGCACCCGGACCCCCCAGACGCCGGCAGCCGCAGCCAGCGCGGACACCGCAGCGGTGGCGGTGTCCCTGCCGTCTCTGCCGTCTCTACCGGCTAGCAAGGAGCCCAGGAACCGCTTGCGGGATGCCCCGATGAGCACCGGGAACCCCAGCTCGGTCAGCACGTCGAGGTGACCCAGCAACGCCCAGTTGTGCGCCGCCGTCTTGGCGAAGCCGAGCCCAGGGTCCAGCACCAGCGCACCGGGGTCCACCCCGGCGAGCACTGCGGCGTCCACCCGAGCCACCAGCTCGGCGCGCACCTCGGCGACCACGTCGTGATAGCGGGCCAGCTCGTCCATCTCGGCGCTGTGCCCGCGCCAGTGCATGAGGATCCACGGCATCCGGGCGCGAGCCATCGCCGGCGCCATCGCGGGATCGGCCAGACCGCCCGAGACGTCATTAATCATGATTGCGCCGGCCTCCAGAGCCGCCTCGGCGACCGCCGCGTGGGTGGTGTCCACACTGCACGGCACGCCGCTGGCGGCCAGCTCACGCAAGACCGGTATCACCCGGGCGGTCTGGGTGCGCGCATCGACGCGGTGCGCCCCCGGGCGGGTGGACTCGCCGCCGATGTCAATCAGGTCGGCCCCTTGAGCGCGCAGCGCCAAGCCATGCGCCACCGCGTCGTCGCGGTTGCGGTACCGCCCACCATCGCTGAAGGAGTCGGGGGTGACGTTGAGGATGCCGATCACCACGCAGCGGCCAGGATCGGACAGCGCCGGGTGCACGGTCACCGGCGCATCATCAGATGCAGCACCTCGCCACGGGAGGAGGCGCTGGTCTTGAACAGTCCCCGGACCGCCGAGGTGGTCGTGGTCGATCCGGGCTTGCGGACGCCGCGCATCGCCATACACAAGTGCTCGGCCTCGATCACCACGATCACCCCCCTCGGTTGCAGCCGGCGCACCAGCGCGTCAGCGACCTGCGAGGTGAGCCGCTCCTGCACCTGCGGGCGCCTGGCGTAGAGGTCCACCAGTCGGGCCAGCTTCGACAGGCCGGTGACCCGGCCCGCCTCGTCCGGGATATACCCGACGTGCGCCATGCCATGAAAGGGCGCCAGGTGATGCTCGCACTGGCTGTACATCGGGATGTCCTTGACCAGCACGAGCCCGTCGTGCCCCTCGTCGAAGGTCCGCTCCAGCACCACATCGGGGTCCAGGAACAGGCCGGCGAACATCTCCTGATAGGACCGCGCGACCCGGGCTGGGGTCTCGCGCAACCCCTCCCGGTCCGGGTCCTCCCCACAGGCGATCAGTAACTCACGTACCGCTGCCTCGGCCCGGGGGTGGTCGAAGGCTCGGCGCGAGACCTCGACCACCCCCGGACTGGATGTTGAATTGACGGTGCTGGTCATAGCGGGCCTCCGCGCCAAGCAGCTCCGATAGTCCGCTCAGCCGGCAGGCGACCGGTCGTCGGGGGGCTCCTGCGGCGGAAGAGTACCTGGTGGCGCGGGCCGCCAGGACGGAGCGGGCGGTTGGGTAGCTGGACGCCACCCGGGCGGTGCGCCATAGTTCGGCGGGCCAGTACCGCCGCCCGGTCCCTGCGGGCCAGCTGAGCCGCGCGGAGGCAGCGGATAGGACGGAGAATACGACGGGAAATTGGATGCACTCGTTGGGTAGCCCGGATGCGGCCCCACACCGTTGGGACCGGGATGACCGGGGTTGGGACCGGGATGACCGGGCAGGGCGTGCGG
The DNA here is from genome assembly GCA_050699715.1 of Pseudonocardiaceae bacterium. Classification (GTDB taxonomy): domain Bacteria; phylum Actinomycetota; class Actinomycetes; order Mycobacteriales; family Pseudonocardiaceae. Next base: position 7,484 of record JBOHFR010000079.1, on the reverse strand, counting down.
CGGAGCACCCGGCAGGTCGTCTGCACCCGGCGCCACCCCTACCGGCGTGGGATCCCGTTCTGAGTGGATTGGCGGCCACGGTTCACCACGCTCTTTGGCCAGCTCGCCGGCCGTCTTGATCGGCGGCTTGTCCGAAGGGGTGCGCCCGCCGAAGTCGTTGAACGCCGTGATCCTCGGACGTTTACGGACCCGGCTGAAGACCCGCTCGAGGTCCTTGCGATGCAGCGTTTCGACCTCCATTAGCTCCACGACGAGATCGTCGAGGACGTCTCGATAAGAGTTGAGGATGTCCCACGCCTCGGTGTGCGCGGCCTCGATGAGCGCCCGCACCTCCTCGTCAATCTCGTGTGCGATTTCCAGCGAGTAGTCCGGCTGCCGGCCAGCAGAGCGGCCGAGGAAGGGGTCACCCTGCTCGTGGCCGTATTTCACCGCGCCCAGGCGGGCACTCATGCCGTACTCAGTGACCATCGATCGGGCGATCTTGGTGGCCTGCTCAATATCCGAGGACGCGCCGGTGGTTGGCTCGTGGAACACCAGCTCCTCGGCCGAACGTCCGCCCAGCGCGAACACCAGCCGGGCGATCATCTCCGACCGGGTCATCATCTGCTTGTCGTCCTCGGGTACCACGAGCGCGTGCCCGCCGGTACGCCCTCGGGGCAGAATCGTGAGCTTGTACACCGGGTCGATGTCCGGCATCGCCCAGGCAGCCAGCGCGTGGCCGCCCTCGTGATAGGCGGTGATCTTTTTCTCCCGCTCGGAGATGATCCGGTTCTTGCGGCGCGGGCCGCCAATCACTCGGTCGACCGCCTCCTCCAGCGCGGCACCATTGATCAGCCGACCGCCTTCCCTGGCGGTGAGCAGCGCGGACTCGTTGATCACGTTGGCCAGATCGGCTCCGGAGAAGCCGACAGTGCGCTTGGCCAGCCCCTGGAGGTCGACGTCGGTATCGAACGGCTTGCCCTGGGAGTGCACCTCAAGGATGGCCCGACGGCCTTGGATGTCCGGCGCGGAGACCGGGATCTGCCGATCGAAGCGGCCGGGACGCAGCAACGCGGGGTCCAGGATGTCCGGGCGGTTGGTCGCGGCGATGAGGATGATGCCGCCCCGGGCGTCAAAGCCGTCCATCTCGACCAGAAGCTGGTTGAGGGTCTGCTCGCGTTCATCGTGCCCGCCGCCGAGTCCAGCGCCGCGCTGCCGGCCCACCGCGTCGATCTCGTCGACGAAGATGATGCAGGGGGAGTTCTGCTTGGCCTGCTCGAACAGATCCCGCACCCGGGAAGCGCCAACCCCAACGAACATCTCCACGAAGTCCGAGCCGGATATCGAGTAGAACGGCACCCCGGCCTCGCCGGCCACCGCGCGAGCCAACAGGGTCTTGCCGGTGCCGGGTGGGCCGTAGAGCAGCACACCCTTAGGGATCTTGGCGCCAAGCGCCTGGTAGCGGCTCGGGTTGGCGAGGAAATCCTTGATCTCCTCTAGTTCCTCGACGGCCTCGTCGACGCCCGCGACGTCAGAGAACGTCGTCTTGGGCATGTCCTTGCTCAGCTGTTTAGCCTTGGACTTGCCAAAGTTGAGCACCCGGTTGCCGCCGCCCTGGACGTTGTTCATCATCCACAGCAGCACCAGAAGCAACAGCCCTAGCGGGATGAGGTAGATCAGCACTTGGAAGAGCAGGGACTGCTGGCTGACCTTGGTGTCCCAGCCGTCCTGGACCTGCGACTCGCGCAGCGCCTGGGTGATCTGGTCGGTGCTCTGCGCTGGGTACTGAGTGAGCACCTTGGTGCCCTGAAGGCCTGGGACCGGGTGGTCCAGCGTGAGACGCAGCCGCTGCTCTTTGTCCTCGAGCGTCGCTTGCTTGACGTTGTGCGCGCTGAGCTGCGCCAACGCCTGCGAAGTGGTGACCTGGCTGTACCCCCGAGTGTCGTCGAGTAGGAAGCCGAAGGCGTAGTAGAGCAGCAACCCGGCAACCACCCACAACAGCGGGTTGCGAAGTATTTTCTTACGGTCCATTCGGCTGCGGCCCTCGGTGGCCTCGACCCTCCTGAGCTGACTGTGCCGTCCCTTGATGGGCTTTATCTACTGTGCTCTGCCATCATCGCTGCCATCTCAGGACAACAGAGCACTCCGTTGGCTACACCCTACTCGGCGGGCCGAGCTGCCGGTCGGTAGATGAACCGGAGTTGACGCTCCGGGAACCGCTAGCCAGCGTAGACCTTGGGGGCGAGCGTACCGATATAGGGCAGGTCACGGTAGCGCTCGCGGTAGTCCAAGCCGTAACCAACGACGAACTCTTGGGGGATGTCGAAGCCAATGTAGCGCACCGGCACATCAACCTGGACCGCGTCCGGCTTGCGCAGCAGCGTGCATACCTCCAACGCGGCCGGGCGGCGGGTCGCCAGGTTGCACAACAACCAGGACAGCGTCAACCCCGAGTCGATGATGTCCTCCACGACGAGCACGTTACGGCCAGAGATGTCACGGTCCAGGTCCTTGAGGATTCGCACCACCCCCGAGGATGAGGTCGCCGAGCCGTATGAGGACACCGCCATGAACTCCAGCTGTACCGGGATGGGCAGCGCTCGGGCGAAGTCGGTCATGAACATCACCGCGCCCTTGAGCACGCCGACGAGCAGCAGGTCGCCCGTGCCGTGCTCGGCCTGGAAGTCGCTGGCGACCTGCTGCGCGAGCTCCGCGGTGCGGTGCCGGATCTGCTCCTCGGTGACGAGCACGGAGGCGATGTCACCCGAGTACAGACCATCACCCTGATACATGCAGCCTCCCCTGGGCCCGTACCAGCTCGACACCACCTGGCAACCGCAGCGCGCCCTGGCCCGACCACCGACCGATGAGGTCGTCGGCAGCGCGGAGGTGGGCATCGGTCAGCTCGGCCACCCCGACGTCGAGCAGCCAGCGGCGCAGCACCCGGCGGCGCAGCGCGGCCGGTGCTTGGGCAAGCGCCGCGACGTCCAAGTCGGCAACGCCAGCGTCAGTGTCCAGGCCCGGGACTGGGACCGAGTCCGGGACTGGGCCAGTACCCGAATCAGGGCCCAATCGTGCTGCTGCCAGCAACCCGCAGGCTTGCCCTTCGAGCACGTCAAGGTCCTCCTGTAGTTGCCCGGCAGTACGGGCCAGAGCCCGCGCCACCCCGCCGGCAAGCACATCCTCCAGCAGCGGCAGCACCTCGGTGCGCAGCCGCACCCGCCGGAACCGGGGGTCAGCATTATGCGGGTCGGCCCACGGGGCCAGGTCCAGGGCGGCGCAGGCCGCGGCGGTGACGGCCCGGCGCACTCCGAGCAACGGCCGGCCCCAGGGCGGGTCAAGCTCCCGCATCCCCGCCACCGACCGGGGCCCCGAGCCCCGCCCCAGCCCTAGCAGCACCGTCTCAGCCTGGTCGTCCAAGGTATGACCGAGCAGCACCAGCGCCCCGGCCGGAGCGGCTTCGCGCAGCGCCGCGTACCGGGCCCGGCGGGCCGCCGCTTCGGGCCCGCCGGGCCCGTCCACGGTGATCTGCAGTACCCGCACCGCAGTGCAGCCGAGCCGGCGCAGCGTCTGGGCAGCGGTCTGCGCCACCGCCGCCGAGCCCGGTTGCAGCTGGTGGTCGACGACCAGGCCGTGCACCGCCAGGCCCAGCGCAGCGGCGCAATGCATGGTCGCGGCGGCCAGCGCCAGCGAGTCGGCACCGCCGGAGCAGGCCACCGCGACCGCGCCTGCCTTGCCCACCCTGCCCATCACGCCCTCGGCGGTCAGGAACCGGCGCAGCGCGGCGCGCACCTGGCGGACCGCCGGGTGCGCCGCTGGGCTGGATGACTTTGGGCTCGATGGTGTCAGGCTGGGGTCATGCGATACAGCCACGCCGCCGGATCGGTGATCTCGGCTCGGGTGGGCAGTGTTTCCGGTGAGGTCCACACTGCATTGAACCCGTCCATGCCGACGGCATCCACCACGTGCCGGGTGAACGCCGCGCCCTCAGCGTACTGGCGCAGCTTGGCATCGATGCCCAGAACGGCCCGCAGCACCCGCTCGGCGAGACCACCGCCCTGCCGGCGGGCGGTGAACCGTTGGCGGATCAGCCGTACCGAGGGCACCACCGACGGTCCGACCGCGTCCATGACGTGGTCGGCGTGCCCCTCCAGCAGGGTGGCCAGGGCGAGCAGCCGGTCGAGCACCGCCCGCTGCTCGGGGTCCTGGAGCAAGGTCAGCACGCTGAGCGCGTCCGGCGCCGCTCCGCGCCGGGCCCCACGCAGCGCCGAGGGCAGCCGGCCGATCATCTTGGCCATGGTGTCCGGGTCCTCGGTGGCGGCGACGAAGGACTGCACCTGGTTGGCGAAATACTCGCGCAGCCACGGCACCGCGTTGAACTGCAACCGGTGGGTGGCCTCATGCAGGCACACCCACATCTGGAACTCCTCGGCCGGAACGTCCAGCGTCCGCCCCACGGTAACCACGTTGGGAGCAACCAGCAGCAGCCGCCCAGGGTCTTCGGATGGCCCACCGAACGGGTCGTACTGCCCGAGCACCCGGGACGCCAGAAACGCCAGCGCGACCCCCACCTGCATGCCCGCGGTGGTGGCCAGCATGCGGCGGGCCCTTCCCTCCGGAATCCGGTAGTCGGCGAGCAGCCGGCACAAGCCCTCAGCCGCCGCATCCACCCACCCGGGCCGGTCCACCACCTCGGCGGGGCGCGGGGGCTGGCCGTCGTCCAGCCCGGTCAGCTTCCGCACGTGCTGCTCGGCGGTCACGGACAGGGCGCGCAACTGGCGCACCGCAGCGGCCGCCTCGTCGGCGGGCACCACGGGACTGGTCGGCAGCAGGCGTTGCGCGGTGACCGCCGCCACCGACCAGTCGATCGAGGAGCCGGCCAGGCCCGTCCGGGCTGCCTGCGGGGTATCAAGCGCGGGATGTCCCATATGACGACGGTAACGCGGACTAGCGACAGCCGCATGACCTTAACCCGGCCGCCAGCGTGTCGAGCCGAGGGCGAACCGACACGGGATTGGGGCCATTGGACAGCAGCGCGAACACCAGCACCCTGCCTTCGGCGTCCAGCACGATGCCGGCCAGGCTGTTGACGCCGGTCAAGGTGCCGGTCTTAGCCCGTACCCAGCCCCGGCCGCCGGCCGCCGGACCGTGGTAACGGTCGGCGAGCGTGCCGCTGCCGCCAGCCACCGGGAGCCCCACCAGCAGCGGTCGCAGTGCGACGGTCCGCTGTTGGTAGGCCTCATCGGCGGGGGACTTGTCAGGGGACTTG
>JBOHFR010000079.1:0-2136 GCA_050699715.1 Pseudonocardiaceae bacterium | reverse complement strand
GGGGACTTGTCAGGGGACTTGGCGGGGGACTCATCGGGGGCGGCGGCGGCGCCCAGCAGCTCGGTGAGCAGCGTCGCGGGCACAGCGTCGCTGACCGACAGCCCGCTGCCATCGACCAGGGTGGCGCGGCTGACGTCGAAGCCGTGGCTGCGCAACACGGTGAGCACCGCCTGGGAAGCCCCAGAAAACGACGCCTGGGCGCCGGTTGCGCGCGCCACCTCCCGGGCCAGCGCCTCGGCGAGCACGTTGTCTGATCGTCGCAGTGCGGTGGCGACCAGGTCCTGGATTGGCGGGGAGGACACCTCGCCGAGCACCGCGGCGCCGGGCGGAGCGGTGCCGAGTGAGACGGTGTCGGGGTCGGCCCCCAGCCGGCGAGCCAGTTCCCTCGCTGCGGCAGTTGCGGGCTTCGCGGCTCGCGGGGAGACTTCCTGGGTGGGATCCTCGCGGCCTCCATCGAGCATCACTGGCTCGATCGGCGCAATGTCTCCGCCAGCCACGTCGGCGGCGAACCAGCCCGGCGCCAACGCGTCACCGGCGTAACGGCCCACATCGACCAGGACGCGACGCACCGGGCCGGGTGCTGCCGCTCGTACCTGGCTGACCAGGTCGTCCAGCCGGGCGGCACCCGGGTAGCCAGTCGCCGTGCCGGGGCCCGCCGCGGACAGCGTCGGGTCGCCGCCGCCGAGCAACACGACGGTGCCAGGCTCCGCACCGGCCAGCACTCTGGTGTGCAACCGTGCCTGGTGGTCCAGCGCCAGCAGCGCGGCCGATGCGGTGAGCAGCTTGGCGGTCGATCCGGGCACCAGCGCCGCTTCCGGGTTCCGCTGCCAGAGCACTGTGCCGGTCACCGGGTCAAGCACCTGGCCGGACAGTGTCCCCAACCCACCCGCCGTGACCAGCGGGTTGAGGACGGCACCAACCCCGGTGCGGGTCGGCGCTGGGCCATCGACGACAGCTGGGCGCAGCGCCGGATGCGGTATAACAGGCGCCGGTGGTGGCACGGTCGCCGCGACCGCACCCGTCATGACGAGCTTGGCTAACCCTGCTACGTCCAACACTGTGACGCCGAGCCCCACGCCGATCCCGGCGACCACCGCGAGCAGCAGAACGGCGGCGACCACCGCGACCCGCTTGCCGCGCCGGTCCGGCAAGTGCAGCGCGGCAAGCCGGCCACCGAGTCCCGGCACCGTTGGCTTCTCCGTTACCTGATCCGTTATCTGGGGTGTTCGCATCGACCATGTTCATACCTCAGGACCCCACTTCTTCCAGGGCGGGGTCCACGAGCGCGGCCCGCGAACACAGCAGAGTCCAGCGACACCCCGGGTGGGGCTCACGGCAGTCCTGCCCAGCTTCGACCCCCAGTTCGATACCGTGGCCCAGCGCGACGCCGCCCCAGGGAGGATCACGATGACCACGCGGCCAGACGGTGACCGGACCGATCACACCATCGAACACGGCGACCCGCACCGGGCTACCACGACTCAGTTCGCTCGCGGCAAGCTGGTGTTCGATGTGACCGAGGCGGGACCACCGGAGGGCGAGCCGGTGGTCCTGTTACACGGCTTCCCGCAGTTCTCCGACAGCTGGGACGCGCTGGTGCCGCTGCTCACCCAGCACGGGTACCGCACCCTGGCGATGGACCAGCGCGGCTACTCGGTGGGCGCCCGGCCACCAGGGCGGCGGGCCTACCGGATTCCCGAGCTGGTTGCCGACGTGGTGGCGCTGATCGACGCCCACGGCGGCGGCCCGGCACACGTCGTCGGGCACGACTGGGGCGCGGCGGTGGCCTGGGCGCTGACCGCAGGCCGGCCAGACAAGGTGCGCAGCCTGACCGCGCTGTACGTGGACGCGCCGTATCAATTCGAGACGCTGCGCGGGGTGAGCCACTGGATTCCCGAGGCGGCGACCAGCGAGCTGGCGGCGTTGCTGCTACCGCACCTGCAGCGTTGGTCATGAGGTGAATTTCTGCTGCTCGGATGGACCACCCGAGCAGGGTAAGCAGGAAGCGGTACCCGACCTTAGGTCAGACGGCGGCGGTAGGCTTTCCCGGTGGCCAGCACTGAACGCCTTATGCGCGCCGAGGAAGACATCACCGCAATCAGCTACACCGTCCTCGACATCAAGGAGACGGTAGAC
>JBOHFR010000078.1:0-23259 GCA_050699715.1 Pseudonocardiaceae bacterium | reverse complement strand
GGGCCGACCATGGCCCCACCAGCGTCGGAAACTGTGTCGCCTTGTGCGGCCGCCACCACCGGCTCCTCCACCACTCCGACTGGCGCATCGACATGACCAGCGGCATCCCAGAATTCCACCCACCAGCATGGCTGGGCGGCCTACCACGCCGCAACCCACTCCACCTCGCCCCCGCCCTAATCCGAAACCGCCAATAACGGCAGGCCCCCACCGCGATCCATGGGAGAAGGTGCGCGGGGTGGGTGCGCGTCATGAACTCGACGCCACAGAAGTTTCTCCTGCGTAGAGATGTCGGTACCGTCGAGTTCACGATCCCCGACGAACGGCGGTACGGAATTACTCGATGTCCTGGCAGGGGTGGGCGATGCTTGGGAGAGCCGGTCGGCGTCATCAACACTGAGCACGCCCGCTGGCAGGACGCCGCGCAGTCAGCATCTGGCCCAGCTGCCGAGACACCAACACGCGCATGCTCCTTCTGTCCGGCATGCGGTGTCAGAAGCTCACGCCGCCCTCGATATCGCGAGCTTGGAGAACATTCCCGGTGACGGTACCAGTGATCCCATTGACAACACCACCATTGTCGGCGCGCTGCTGTGTCAACACGTGGCCCCATATCGCGCGCAAGTCCGCGGCGAACTTCTTCTTGACCAGTTCGTACAATCCGGTAGCGCCTTTACCAGCGAGCGCGGCGGCGATAGACACGAGAATCGGATCAAGCATACGAATCCCCCCAGTCCAGCGTTTATCCAGCTTGGAAGACGTCACGCGCCAGTGGGACCACTCTACAGGCTCCTGACACATCGTCAGAAGTCGATGGGGCGACCGGGCATAATCGGCTATGGTGGATCAACGAACTATGAGCAGCATCACCTGCTTGCATGCTGGGGGGTACGTTGACTGAGCCAGCCAGCGCGGACTGCACGGACAACAAGCTTGCGACTGGCCGGGAGCAGCCGCCGGAGGGCGGGACGCGCAACGCGCTGTCCGGTAACGCGGATAACGTCGTGCAGGCGCGGGAGATCCAGGGCGGTGTCCACGTTCACCAGCCGAGGGCGTCATCCCTGCCGGTGCCGCGACAGTTGCCGGCTGATGTCGCGTTCTTCACCGGCCGGGACGCTGAGTTGGGTAGGCTTGATGCCCTGCTGGATGGTGGTGAGCCCGCTGCGGTGGTGATCTCCGCGATCGCGGGCACCGGGGGGATGGGCAAGACCTCGCTGGCGGTGCACTGGGCGCACCGGGTCCGGGAGCGCTTCCCGGAGGGGGAGCTGTATGTGAACCTGCGGGGTTATGACCCTGGCCCACCGGTCACCCCGGAGCAGGCCTTGGACGGATTCCTGCGGGCGCTGGACGTGCCGGCCGAAAAGATCCCCCATGACGTGGACGCCCAGGCCGGGCTGTACCGGTCACTGCTGGCCGGGCGGCGGATGGTGGTGGTATTGGACAACGCCGCCACCCCCGACCAGGTGCGGCCGCTACTGCCCGGCTCCCCGACCTGTGCGGTGGTCGTGACCAGCCGCAGCCGGCTGTCCGGGCTGGTCGCCCGCGACGGGGCGCACCGTCTCACGCTCGATGTGCTACCCCCGGAGGACGCGGTCATGTTGCTGCGCTGCGCTGTTGGGCCCGACCGGGTCGATGCCGAGCCGGAGGCGGCGGCCGAGGTGGCCCGGCACTGTGACTATCTGCCGTTGGCGTTGCGGATCGCCGCCGAACGAGCGGCCGCACGCTCTTATGTGAGGTTGGCTGATCTCGCCGAGGAACTCGCCGTGGAGCACGACCGGCTGGATGTGCTCACGGCGGATGACGACGAGATCACCGGGGTGCGGACGGTGTTCTCCTGGTCTTACCGCACGCTGGCACCCGAGGCCGCCCGGGTGTTCCGGCTGCTGGGCCGCCACCCCGGCCCCGATGTCGGCGTGGCGTCCGCCGCCGCGCTCACCGGGAACACCACGACCTCCGTGCGACGCCAGTTAGCTGCGCTGACCAGCGCGCATCTGCTGACGGAGACCCGGCGCGATCGCTACCAGTTCCATGACCTGCTGCGCGCCTACGCCACCGAGCGCGCCGCACTAGACGAGTTCCCGGACGACTGCGCCAACGCAACGCATCGGGTCCTGGCGTGGTACCTGCACACGGCCCACGCTGCGCTCTACGTCCTGTACCCACAACACCCGGAGATCCCGCTTGACCCGCTGACGGTGACCTGCCAGCCACTGACCTTCACCCACCGCGATCAGGCATTGCAGTGGTTCGACGCGGAACACGCCAACCTCATGGCCGCCATCCGGCTCGCCACTGACACTGGCCAGCACACCATCGCCTGGCAACTCCCGAATGCCATGGACGCATTCTTAGGGTGGCGCTACCACTGGGCTGACCGGATCACCGTTCACCAACTCGGTCTCGCCGCCGCCGTCCACATCAACAATCAGCTGGGCGAAAGATGGGCACTCGGTCACCTTAATGAGGCATACTTGGAAATTGAGCGCTTCGAGGAGGCTCTTCCCCTCGCTCTGCGAGGACTGAGCGTCGCACGAGAGATTGGGGACCGGTGGGCCGAAGGTAATTCACTGCTTTCACTCGGGAAGGTACACTTGCATTTTGGGCGATTCGGTGAGGCCGCCGATCATTATCGGCGGGCACTGACCATCTACCGCGAAGTCAATCACCGACGAAACGAATCCAGCGCAATGATCAACCTCGCCGAACTGGCCCGAGCCCAGCAGCACTTTGAACAGGCTATTGTTTATGCCCGAGACTGTCAAGCGATAGCTCGGGAGATTAACGACACGAGGGGCGAAGCAGACACTCTATACATCTTCGGGCTGATCTATCTCGACCTCCGTCGATGGCACGAGGCTACTGATCACTTCCAGCAAGCTCTAGCTATCTATCGGGAACTTAGCGACCGACACGCAGCCGCCCGAACTCTCCGTTACCTAGGCGAGACTCTACGGGGCATGGGCCAGCTGACTGAAGCACGTGAGTCCTGGCTTGAAGCCCTGAGTATCTTCGATGATCTGGGTGCCCCGGAAGCAACCCAGGTTCGGGCGTGCCTGGAGACCCTCGATGCCCACAATGCCGATCAGCATCGGTAACCTGCGTCGGCTGCAGCAGCCTCACCATGCCGTGACATGACAAAGCGACACCCCGCCCTCCCAGGTGTTGAAGGCGGGGCTTCCCGACATCTGGTGCTGCGCTACAGCCGGCTGAACTCTCCGTCTCTCGTCTCGGCGAGGAACGCGGCCCACTCGCCGGGGGTGACGATGAGGATGGGGCCGGTGGCCTGGTCCTTGGAGTCGCGGAGCCCCACGGCCGTACCCAGGAACGCCAGTTCCACACAGTGACCACCGTTGGACCCGCTGCGGGTGCTCTTGCGCCACACCGCGTGGGTGAAATCCGGGGTGGTCATAATCATACTTTCTTCTCGTCAGCCAGGAGGATGATCAGGTTTCGAGACTCCACCTGACCCATCGCTGCTGCACTCAGGCGGTTCCACAGCCCACTATACGCCTGGACCGCCTCCAGAGCATCGAGGTAGACAGCGTCGGTGTAGTCCTCCAGATAGATCACATCCGAGGTGGCGTCATGATCGAACCGGAGAATGATGAAGTCGATCCAGGCCGTTCCGAAGGTCTGGGCATCGAAGGGCAGCACCTGGAGCTCGACGTTCGGCCGCTCGGCCACCTCCGCCAGGTGGCGCAGCTGCTGATGCATGATCGCGGCGTCCCCGACGGTGCGCCGCAGCGCAGACTCGCTGAGGATGAAGTGCAGCGTGGTGTCTGGCTGGTCGAGGATGGCTTGGCGGTCCAGGCGCACCTTGACGTGCCGGCTCACCTCGTCGTCGGTGATCCGCGGCCTGGCCGTGGCGTGCATCGCGTGGATGTACGCCTCGGTCTGCAGGATGCCGGGGACGACCTCGGGCTGGTACCAGCGGATCTCGCTGGCGTCGGCTTCCAAGTCGACGTAGGCACGGAACCAGTCCGGGACGACGTTGCGGTAGCCTGACCAGCGGCCACGTTGCCGGCCGGCCCGGGCGAGACCACGCAACCCCTCGACGTGCTCGCCACGCACGCCGTAGAAGTCGAGCAGCAGCGTCAGGTCGGTCTGCTTGACACCGCTCTGGCCCAGCTCGATCCGGCTGATCTTGCTGGACGCCCCGTCGACGATGGCCGCTGCCTCCTCTTGCGTCTTGCCCGCTTGATCACGAGCGCGTTTCAGCGCCTTGCCCAGCCTCCGGCGCTGGATCGTCGGGGTTGCCATCGGTCAGTGCCTCCTCCCCCATCAGCCAGGACGCTCATCGTGGACTACCAGGCGATGAGCTCGTGAGCCAGAGTAGACCACCTAAAACAGGTTCCTAAAATAGTCGCCCTGTGTTACGCTGTAGCTGAACAGGAGTTCAGATTAGGAGTTCACTCTAGGAGCCGAGCAGAGCAGCACCCGTGGGGTAGATCGCTCCGTTGAACGCTTCCCCAAGCTGGCCGGACCGGCGACGCCTGGCCCCGATCCCGTCGCCGGTCTGGCCTTCCACACAGCACAGAGGAACCAAGCCGTGAAACCCCTGGCCGTCGGCTAGCCGGGAAACCTCACATGAGCCGCCGTCCGGGTGGAGCCACACCCCGTGCATCGCCGGTCGGGTGGGTGTTCCTTGATCGCTACCGTGAAGGCGGGATCACGGTTCGGTGGCGGCGGGGTGATCGGGTGGCTTACGTGTTGGACGGTCAACGGGTAGGCGATCACGGGATGGCTGACGTCCTGGGAACCATCCCAGTGTTGCCGGCCGGCTGGACTGATCTTGCTGAGATTCGGTCGCTGGGGCACCGGTGGGCGCGGGGACGGTAACCATCGAGAACAGTTCGAGCAGCTCCCGGCCGGGCCCGCCACCGGCCACTGGATGGTGGCGACAGGACTCCACCGAAGACGTGGGCGCGTACGCTCGATAATCATGAGTTCGTCTGCCGTGGATCGAGTGCTCGCCACTGCAGGTATCCGGTTCGCCTACCTGTTCGGCTCCCGGGCAACCGGCCGACACCGCCCTGACAGCGACGCCGACATCGCTATCATGCCTGGAGCACCGCTGGATCTGCTGGCGGAGGCTGCTGTGGCCGACCAGTTGGCACAGGCTCTGCAGGTGCCTGCGGTCGACCTTGTCGACCTGCGGCGAGCGCCGCTGCGGCTGCGCGGACGGGTACTGGAGGAGGGCCGGCTGCTGTACAGCTCAGACGAGCCCGGCCGGGTCGCCTTCGAGGTCCGCACCCGCAGCGAGTACTTCGATTTTCTCCCCACTCAGCGAGCACACCGCGACGAATTCCTGCGCCGGGTGGCGACAAAGGGGCTCGATGGTTGATCTCGATCGAATTCACCAGCGCTTGGAGCTGCTCGGCGGCTACCTGTGCGAGCTGCGACGCCTCCGAGGGCTGGCGGGCCTCGCGTGACTTCGAAAGACAGCTTCACCATCCTCGGTGCGCACGGCGTCATCGACGACGCGCTGGCGGGCCGGCTCCGTGGCCTCGCCGGGCTGCTGAATCGACTCGTGCACGTCTATGACGAGATCGACGACACCCGCGTGCACGCGTCGCTCGCCGCCGGACTGCCCGACCTGGACGCGTTCGCCACCGCGTTAGCCAAGCTCGTGAGCTGAGCCTCCACACTCCATTTCCGCATCACGATCCGAAACGCTGAGCACGCCCGCTGGCAGGACGCCGCGCAGCGCTCCTGCCGTCAGCATCTGGCTCCTTGCTCGCGACCACGTAAAGGGACTCGAAGTCATCACATCGCGGTGGAAATTCCGGGTGGGCTGCAAGGAGGTCCGCCTCGGTGACGCGCTGTACGGACAGGAAACCCGCCCTGTTGAGGGCCCAGGTGAGCAGTTCGATATCGAATAGGTTTCGGTGTTCGCCGTTCTGGTGGAACAGGTCATTGACGAAGTGCTGAATTGGTGCCCCGCGGAGCGAATAGTCCGGCCAACGCCTGCTCCGGTCTTCCCTCAGTGCACGGCCTCTGTCGTCCAGGTATGCGGCGCACACCTTGGCGAGGTCAGGACACGACAGCCACAACCGTCCGTCCTCGGCAAACATCCGGTACAACTCGCGGAAGAGTGGAATGAGCTGGTCATGCAGATCAAGATGCTCGATGACGTGTTGCATCACGATAACATCAGTCGAACTGTCAGGAAAAGGTAACTGACCCACCGCCAGATCCAGGTCGAATTCCGAGCCGGACACATCGCAATTCAGCCACCCGTCGACCCGACGGTTGCCGCAGCCGAGGTGCAGCCTGCGGGCGTGCTCCCGGACTGGCCGTCCTCGCAGCCTGAGGCGTGCCGCCAGCCGGGCGACATCGTGCCCGACGTAGGCTACGGTCCGCGGATCGAACCGCAGCCTCCGCATCATCCAAGCCAGAACACGATCACCCACTTTCTGAAGGCGCTCTATTACCATGGACGTGGGTGGGTGGCTGGCGGGGTGTGCAGGCGCATGAAGACCAGATTAGAAGCCCCGCCCTCTCAGGTTGCTGAAGGCAGGGCTTCCTGGCGTCTGGCGCACTACGGCCGGCTGAACTCTCCGTCCCTCGCCTCGGCGAGGAACGCGTTCCACTTGCCGGGGTTGACGATATTGATGACGCTTGCGTGCTGGCGGTGGACACCGTTCAGTTCATCGGCGGGGAGCCGACTCTGCACCCTGAGCTACCCCGGCTCGTCTGTCACGCACTTGGCAAGGGACTCAAGGGCGACGTCTACACCAACCTCGTCCACGTCACGCCGGACCCGTGGGAGGTGTCCTCCCTGCCGGGAGTTTCGCTGGGCACCTCGTGGTACTCGGCAGACCTCGACCGGCACGCGGACATCACCGGAAGCAAGGGTAGTCACGCCCGGACTAGAGCGAACATCGTCGAAGCGTTACGGCGCGGCATTGGCGGTCCGGGCCGGGATTATCGCAGCGGGCAACGTCAAAGACGAGCCCGTGGGTGACATCGTGGGCGGGGCACGGTGGCGTGAGATCGTTGACTCGATCCCGGCGCAGGGCGTCTGCACACCGTCTGACAGCAACGATTGTGATCCGTCGAGGGAAGCCAGTGGACTGGACGTCGCACGCTGAGCGGTTGGCGGGCGAGGTCACTCACGCGGTGTCGCGGTGGCGGCCGGTCATCGCGGCGATCCCGCGGCATCTGTTTGTCCCCCGCTGGTGGTCCAGGTCGGCTGCCAGGCCTGGTCTCGGTTCCGATGTCTGGGAGCTGCGTGATGGTTCAGCCGACGAAGCCGGCTGGTTGCGCACCGCTTACGGCGACCAGTCGCTGGTCACGCGGGTCGGTCCGCTGCACGCCGGCCATGCGGGGTCGGAGGACCGGCCAGTGGGGTTGCCGACGTCGTCGGCAACCATGCCCGGGCTCATCGTGCAGTTGCTGCGCCACGCGCACATCCATGACGGTGTCGACATCCTGGATGTCGGCACCGGTTCGGGGTACGGGTGCGCGGTCCTGGCGCAACGGCTGGGCAGCCGGCACATCACGAACATCGATGTCGATAGGTATCTGACCGAGGTCACCGTTGAGCGCTTAGCCGGCGTCGGGTTGCGCCCGCAGGTGACGACGGGTGATGCGACCGGCCCGCTGAGTGGTAGTTATGACCGGATCGTGTCCACGGTGGCGGTCCGGCCGATCCCGGCGAGCTGGCTTGCCGCGCTGTGGGAGATCTGGTCCATGCTGGGGATCGTCGCCCCTGGCATCGAGCACCACTACCAGCAGGACGGTGACGGGCGGCGGGCGGCGTGGATGCTGCACTCCGACGGGTCATGGGCCAGGGCCACCAGCGTGGACGGCGAAGCGCCGACCGTCCACCAGAGGGGTTCTCCGGCTGCACGGGCAGGCGCCCCGCGCCGCCAGCCTCGCCGCGGTCGCCTCAGCCTCGGCCAAGCTGGCGAAGTAGAGCGCCATCAGGTTGTCCCGGGTCGGCGCGGGGCAGGGGCTGCCGTCGGCGTGCTGGGTGAACTCGAGTTGGTAGTCAGTTCCGGGCAAGCCAAGTATCACGCCGTCGTACCCGGCGTGCCCCTCAAAGTGAAATAGCTCGGTCAGACCGAGCCGCAAGCCCGGCAACCACCAGTGCCTGGTCCAGAGCAATGCACCAGCAGGGCTCTCGTCAACCTTTGCCAAATCGTTCGGGGGTCCACGCACTGGTGACCTCGCGTAATCGAGTGTCGCGTGTTCTGTGCCGTCGGCAGGGTGGGTTCATCTGGTGTGATCACCTGCTGCGTAGCGGGTCCAGGTTCCGCCGACCTCGGTGGGCAGTCGGGCGGTGTGGTCGGGGTTGTAGCCGAGCATCGTGGCGACGACAGGGGCTGGTGCTTGCAGGACGAGTTGCCGCAGTGCTGCTGTGCGGCCGTTGAGAGCGGGGATCCGGTGCTGGCGTAGGCACCTCCTTCCCCGACGGCCGGGCCTACGTCTGCTCGTTCTTGTTCGACACCGACCTGCATTTCGCGAACATGATCGACGGACAGATCGTGGTCAACAAGAACGACAACGAGTTCGACCTGTTCACCCGCGTCCTCACCCAGGCCAGCTGCGGCGGGTGCAAGGTCCCCGGCACCTGCATGGGCGGCTGCCCCGCCGAAGAACTCGTCATGGGGTCGGCTTCCTGCGCCAGCGAGCCCAACATCGTGCCAGTCTGCCGACTCTGGAAAGCCGACATCCGCACCGCGACCACTGCCGTGAGTTCCTGACCTGCTAGACCACACCATTACCCACCGCGACGGTATATGCGCCGTCGACAATCAGTGAACGAACGACCGTAAGGAGAGCACGCATGCGCTACCGAGCCTGCGTCGATGTCCACCTGATCCTGCGCCACGGCGAGGACATCCTGCTCGGCCAGCGGCAGAACACCGGCTTCGCCGACGGCAGCTGGCACCTGCCCAGCGGCCATACCGAGGACGGCGAGTCAGCGACCGCAGCGCTGATCCGGGAAGCCGAAGAAGAGATCGGCGTCCGCATCGACCCGGCCGAGTTCCGGTTCGTGCATCTGATGCACCACCGCACCGACTCCGGCCGCATCGCCCTGTTCTTCGAGGTGACCCGCTGGGACGGCGAACCGGACAACCGCGAGCCGGACAAATGCGCCCGCTGGGACTGGTTCACGCTGACCGAACTGCCCACCGACATGATCCCCTACGCCGCTCAAGCCCTGACGCACTACACCAAGGGCGAGGTCTACGCCGAGCGTAACTGGGACTGACCCCGCCAGACGACCGCCACGGACCCGACACTCACACCTGAAAGAAACACCACCATGTCAGTCGCAGCCCTCCTGCCCCGGATGGTGCGCACCGAATCAACCGGCGGCTTCTACACCCTGCATCACACCATGATCCACTCGGTGACCGCACGGCGCCGCCACCGAATCACCCGAGGAAGCCGCCCGCAAGCGGTTGAGTGCCACCCAAGCCAACACCTGCCTGGAGAAACTCACCGAACTCGGGGTGCTGAACTGACCGCTATCCCGGGGCCCGGAGCACGACACGCCGGACCCCGGGAACCGGTCAGTCGGTGCCGTTGCCGGCGGTGGACTTCGAGACCTGCATCAGGAACTCGATGTTGGTCCGGGTCTTGCGCAGGCGGTCCAGCACCAGGTCGATGGCCTGCTGAGACTCCAGCCCAGAGAGCACTCGCCGCAGCTTGTGATGGATAGCCAGCTCGTCTGGCGACAGCAGCAGCTCCTCTTTGCGGGTACCGGACTGGTTGATGTCGACGGCGGGGAAGGTTCGCTTGTCGGCGATCTTGCGGTCGAGCTTGAGCTCGGCGTTCCCGGTTCCCTTGAACTCCTCGAAGATCACGGTGTCCATCGTCGACCCGGTTTCCACCAACGCGGTCGCGAAGATGGTCAGCGAGCCGCCATCCTCAATGTTGCGGGCCGCGCCCAGGAACCGCTTCGGCGGGTAGAGCGCGGTGGAGTCCACCCCACCGGACAGGATCCGGCCGGATGCCGGTGCCGCCAGGTTGTAGGCCCGGCCCAGCCGGGTGATGGAATCCAGCAGCACGACCACGTCGTGGCCCAGCTCCACCAGCCGTTTGGCCCGCTCGATGGCCAACTCGGAGATCGTGGTGTGATCCGAGGGCGGGCGGTCGAAGGTCGAGGCGATGACCTCGCCCTTCACCGAGCGCTGCATGTCGGTGACCTCCTCGGGCCGCTCGTCGACGAGCACGACCATGAGGTGGCATTCCGGGTTGTTGGTAGTGATCGCGTTGGCGATCGCCTGCAGGATCATCGTCTTACCCGCTTTGGGCGGCGAGACGATGAGCGCCCGCTGACCCTTGCCGATCGGCGCGATCAGGTCGATCACCCGGGTCGTCATCACGCCCTGCTCAGTTTCCAGCCGCAACCGATCGTTGGGGTACAACGGGGTGAGCTTGGTGAACTCCGGGCGCTGTTTGGCCTGCTCGACGTTCAGGCCGTTGATGCTATCGACCCGAACCAGTGGGTTGAACTTCTGGCGCTGCTGCTCGTTGTCACGAGGCTGGCGCACTGCTCCAGTGATCGCGTCACCTCGGCGCAGCCAATACTTGCGGACCAGCGCCAGTGACACGTACACATCGTTGGGCCCGGAGAGGTAGCCCGAGGTGCGGACGAACGCGTAATTGTCCAACACATCGAGGATCCCGGCGACGGGCAGCAACACGTCGTCCTCGCGGACTTCCAGCTCACCACCGTCTCGGCGGTCGCTCCCACGGTCGTTAGTGCGGTCGCCGGGGCGGTCACTCCGAGTACGGCGGTTGCGATCGCGGAAACGCCGGCCCCGACGGCGACCGGCCTCGTCGTCATCGTCGCGCAGACCAGCCTGGCCAGCCACGTTCTGACTGCCGTTCTGACTACCGTTCTGGCCGGCCAGGGCCTGATCACTCTGGTTCTGATGATTCTGGTTCTGATCATTCTGGGAGCGAGGTGCCTCACCGCTGCGCAACGGTCGCCGCCGCCGGTTGCGAGACCGGTCCACGCCGTCGGTGTCACCCTCGTGCTGGTCTCGGTCTTGCTGATCCCCATCTTGCTGGTCTCGGTCCTGATGATCCCGGTCCTGATGATCTGGAGTCAGCAGCGGCTCGACGCGAACCGGATCGACGATGGGGGCAACCTGCTGCTCAGCTGCTGGGGCCTCCCCGCCGACCTCTGTGGGGGCCGTTGGGGCCGCTGTCTGGGTCGTTGGGACCCCTACGTGGGTATCTGTTCGGGCCCCCGTCGGGGTATCAGCTCCATCCAGCGGGAGCTGCTCCGCAGTGGCCCGCCGCTGCCCACGGGGAGGACCCTCCCGCTCCTTGATAGCGGAGATCAGATCGTTCTTGCGCATCCCGGAAATGTGCGGAATGCCCATCTGGCCGGCCAGCTTACGCAGGTCGGCCATCACCATTGCGGACAGCCCGCTACGGCGACGCAGCGCCGTAGCGCTGTCCGAAGAAGACTCCGAAGAGGACGGAGAAGACAGGGAAGACACCGCCATCCCCGCTTGGTCGGCCGGGGGCAGGTCCGAAGATGCCGCAGCGGGAACATCACTGCCCAACAGGTTGATGTCGCTCACACAGGTCCTTCCTAACCGGCCCGAGACACAGCTCAGGCCAGCCTGTTCGCCGTCCGACGGTATGCGGACGGCGCCAAATCCGGTGCGGAAGGCTCGGCGTACCCCAAAACTATCGGTGACAAGCCGACCGGCACGGGACATGCTCAGCTGTGGCCAGGGTGTGGGTGCCAGCCTTCCCGCTACCACAAAACTGGAGAGCGGGAGATTGATCGTCCGGGTGAGAGGGCCCCGAACTCGGCACCGGCGCCCGTGCACACAGTGTCTGAACTACCTTAAGAGTATCGCTCCGGCGCCATCACGGCAACAACTGACCCGCTGATGGGTGGATCACCCCCGCTCAAGGACATTTCCGCCCTCCCAGGCGAGGACGTTTCCACCGCCGCGAGCGACGACAGTGGCACCGTCGTGGGCGACGTCAAGTCGGTACCGGGTGAAGCCAGCGGTATCCACTACGGTCGGTAACTCACCGCTGACCGGCAACGCGAGCACCGTCGGCCCGGCGCCTGATACCGCGGCGGGCACCCCGGCCGCGCGCAGCGCGTCCACCAACCGCCCCGTCGGCGGATAGGCCGCACGCCGGTAGGGCTGGTGCAGCCGGTCCTCGGTGGCGGCCAGCAGCAGCCGAGGGGCCGCTGTCAACGCGTGGACGAGCAGCGCGGCCCGCCCGGCGGTGAATGCCGCATCGGCGTGGGGCACCTCGGCAGGTAACAGCCCACGAGTGACCTCTGTGGCAGAAGTCACCTTCGGCACCAGCAACACCGGTGCCAGGTCCGGATGGGGCTCCAGGCGAATGGCCCGGAAGGACTGCTCGTCTCGCCACGAGATCACCAGACCGCCCAGCAGGCTGGCGCCGGCGTTGTCGGCATGCCCGTCAAACCCAGCCGCCAGGTCCAACGCCGCCTCGTCCGGTTCTCTTCCCACGAGCGCATAACCGGCTAGCACCCCGGCGACGGCGGCCGCCGCTGACGAGCCCAGTCCCCGGGCGTGCGGGATGCTGTTGTGACAACGCAGCACCAGACCGTCGGGCCGCCAGCCGAGCCACGCGCACGCTGCCCGCAGCGCACGGACCACCAGATGCTCTTCGTCGGTCGGCACCTGCCCGGCGCCCTCGCCGTACACCTCGACTCGCAGGCCGGACGCCACCGGCGTCACCTCGACCTCGTCATACAGCGCCAGCGCCAGTCCAAGAGCATCGAAGCCCGGTCCAAGATTGGCCGTGGACGCGGGTACCCGAACGCGCACCGCAGCAACGGTCACTGGTGCGCCTGGCGAGGGACGACGTGCGTCAGGGGTCACGAAAGACCCAGAGCGACCGCGACGGCGTCCGGCGCTCCTGAAATGAGCTCGGGCTCAGGAACGCCGCGCAAGGCGGCGTCGGGGTCCTTGAGCCCGTGCCCAGTGACCGTGCAAACCACCAGGGAACCACGAGGCAACCGACCGTCGCCCGCGACCAGCAACATGCCCGCCACGGCGGTGGCCGAGGACGGCTCAACAAACACCCCTTCCTGCCCAGCCAGCAACCGGTACGCAGCGAGAATCTGCTCGTCAGTGACCGCTTCGAACAGCCCGCCGGACTCATCTCGGGCCCGCATCGCCCTATCCCAGGACGCCGGGTTGCCGACCCGGATAGCGGTGGCGATGGTATCCGGCGCCAACACCGGCGCGCCGTGCACCAATGGCGCGGCACCAGCGGCCTGGAAGCCGAACATCCGCGGTCGGCCAGCCACTAAGGCGTCGGTGTGGTACTCGGTATAGCCCATCCAGTAGGAGGTGATGTTGCCGGCATTGCCGACCGGCAGGCAGTGCACGTCCGGGGCCCGCCCCAGCACGTCGCAGACCTCGAACGCGGCGCTTTTCTGCCCCTGCAACCGCACCGGGTTCACCGAGTTCACCAACGCGGTCACCGGGTAGTTAGCGGCGGTCTTGCGGGCCAGCTCCAGGCAGTCGTCGAAGTTGCCATCCACGGCCAGGATCCGCGCGCCGTAGGCGGTGGCCTGCGCGAGCTTGCCCAGCGCGATCTTGCCCCGGGGCACCAGCACGGCGCTGGGAATTCCGGCCCGAGCCGCGTAGGCGGCGGCTGAGGCGGCGGTGTTGCCGGTGGAGGCGCACAACACCGCCTCCGCGCCCCGGGCCAGTGCCTCGGTCACCGCCAACGTCATCCCGCGGTCTTTGAAGGAGCCGGTGGGGTTGGCTCCTTCAACCTTGAGCAGCACCTCGCAGCCAGTGCGCCTGGACAGCACGGGAGCGGGCAGCAGCGGAGTGCCGCCCTCCTGCAGGGTCACCACCTGGCAACCCGGACAGACCCGGATCCGGTCTGGGTAGGCCGCGATAACCCCAGGCCAGGGTTGGCGCGCCGCCACCTGCGGCGCGGGTGTCACGGTCACTTGACCTCACCTTCCACCCGCATCACGCTGAGCACCTCGCGGACCACGTCCAGATTAGCCAGCTTGTCCACTGTGGAGCGCAGCGCGGCGTCGGGCGCTGAGTGCGTGACGATCACCAGATTCGCTCCGGCACCACCAGCGTTACCGGGCGCAGCGTGCTCAGGGGTGCGGCCGGTCTGGCGCACCACCATGATGGACACCTCGTGCTCGGCGAAAACCTGCGCTACCTGCGCCAGCACACCGGGACGGTCGAGGACCTCGAGACTGACGTGGTAGCTGGTCGGGGTGTCCCCCATCGGCCGGATCGGCAGGTCCGCGTAGGCGGACTCGCGCGGCCCGTAGCCGCCTGCCACTCGGTTTCGGGCAACGGCCACCAGGTCCCCGAGCACCGCGCTGGCCGTCGGTGCCCCACCGGCGCCCTGACCATAGAACATCAGCGCTCCGGCGGCGTCCGCCTCGACGAACACCGCATTGTAGGCCCCACCGACCGTGGCCAGCGGATGCGAGCGGGGGATCATCGCCGGGTACACTCTGGCCGAGACCCACTCGGTGCCCTCGGTGTCGGCTACTCGCTCGCAGATCGCCAGCAGCTTCACCGTGCGACCGAGCTGCCGGGCCGCGAGGATGTCGGCGGCGGACACCTCAGCGATGCCCTCGCGGTAGACGTCGGCGCTGGTCACTCGGGTGTGGAAGGCCAGTGACGCGAGGATGGCGGCCTTGGAGGCAGCGTCGTAGCCATCCACGTCGACGGTGGGGTCCGCCTCAGCGTAGCCCAACCTGCTGGCCTCCTCCAGGGTCTCGCCGTAGCTGGCCCCGGAGGAATCCATCGCGGACAGGATGAAGTTGGTCGTGCCGTTGACGATGCCGGTGACGCGGGTGATCCGGTCCCCGGCCAGCGACTCCCGCAGCGGGCGCAGCAGCGGGATCGCCCCGGCTACCGACGCCTCAAAATACAGGTCGGCACCGGCGGCATCGGCGGCGGCGTACAACTCAGGTCCGCACTCGGCGAGCAGCGCCTTGTTGGCGGTGACCACACCCCGCCCGGTACGCAGCGCGGCCAGCAACAGTGACCGGGCCGGCTCGATGCCACCGATCACCTCGATCACGATGTCCACGCCGTCCCGGCTGATCAGCTCGGCCATGTCGGTGGTGAGCAGCTCCGCGGGGACCTCGGGATGCCGCCGAGGGCGTCGCACCGCCACCCCGACCAGCCGCACCACCGCACCGACCCGTGCGGCGAGTTCAGCGGACTGATCGGTGAGCAGCCGCAGCACCTCACGGCCGACGGTGCCGCAGCCCAACAGTGCCACACCGATGGGGGCAACACCCATAGGCCTGCTCACGAGACCTCCCTCACGAGACCTCCCTCACGAGACCTCCCTCACGAGACCTCCAGAGACAGCAGGTCGGCCAACGTCTCCCGACGCAGCAGCAGCCGGTGCGTGCCGTCACGCACCGCGACCACCGCCGGGCGGGGCAGCAAGTTGTACCGGCTGGACATCGAGTAGCAGTACGCGCCGGTAGTGGCAACAGCGACCAGATCCCCGGGAGCTATGTCGTCGGGCAGCCAACAGTCCCGGACCACCACATCACCGGACTCGCAGTGCTTGCCGACCACCCTGGATAGCGCGGGCGGCGCATCGGAGCGGCGCGAGACCAACCGGCAGTCGTAGCTGGCATCGTAGAGCGCGGTGCGCACGTTGTCGCTCATCCCGCCGTCCACCGAGACGTAACGCCGCTGCTTGGACGGGGCAACAGTGACGTCTTTAATGGTGCCCACCTGGTACAGGGTCACTGTGCCGGGCCCGACGATCGCCCGGCCCGGCTCCACCACCAGCTCCGGGGTGGGCAGGCCGGCCAGCTGACACTGGTAATCCACAATGGACCGCAACTGCGCGGCCAGTTCTGGCAGCGGCGGGGGGTCGTCCTCCGCAGTATAAGCGATCCCCAGTCCACCGCCGAGGTCGAGCGTGGACACCCCGGCAATGGCGTCGGGCCCGTGCTCGTCCCGGATCGCCGCGAACAGACCGACCATCCGGTGCGCGGCGACCTCGAAGCCGTCGGCGTCGAAGATCTGCGAGCCGATGTGGCTGTGCAGACCCACCAGGGCCAGCCCTTCGGATTTGAGCACTCGACGGACGGCCTCCGTAGCATCCCCACCGGCCAGCGAGAACCCGAACTTCTGGTCTTCGTGCGCGGTGGCGATGAACTCGTGGGTGTGCGCCTCGACGCCGACGGTCACCCGGACCAGCACTGGCTGTACCACGCCGTGCCGGCGGGCGATGTCGTCCAGCCGGGCGATCTCCAGGAAGGAGTCGAGCACCACCGCACCGACTCCGGCCGTGACGGCGGCACTCAGCTCGTCGGTGGACTTGTTGTTGCCGTGCATCGCGATCCGGTGCGCGGGGAAACCGGCGTGCAGGGCGAGCGCGAGCTCGGGGCCGGTGCACACGTCCAGGCTCAGGCCCTGCTCGGCCACCCAGCGAGCGATCTCGGAGCACAGGAAGGCCTTGGCCGCGTAGTGCACCCGCTGCGGGGCGCCGAAGGCGGCCGCATGCTCGGCGCAGCGGGCCCGGAAGTCCGCCTCATCCACCACGAACAGCGGGGTGCCGTAGGTCTCGGCGAGCTCGCCGACCTCCACCCCGGCCAGCCGCACCGTGCCGTCCTCGCCGCGGTGCGCCCCACGCGGCCAGACCGCCGGATGCAGCGCGTGCAGCTCGTCCCGGACACCGTCGGCTGAGCCGGTCGGGCACGAGCCCGCAGTGAAGGAGCGGGCCAGCACGTCGGCATGGCGCGGCCCGGCCGGATGCGCCCTCACATCCGCTCCGGTGCGCGCAGGCCGAGCAAGCCCAGACCATTGGCCAGCACCTGCCGGGTCGCCTGACACAACGCCAGGCGGGCGGCGTGCCGAGGGCTCGGCTGCTCATCGCCCATCGGCAGCACCCGACAGCTACGATCGAATCGGTGGTAGGCGCTGGTCAGCTGCTCCAGGTAGCGCGTCAGCCGGCGCAGTTGCACTGCTCCAGGTACTGCCGACGCGGCCACGACGCGCGGAAACTCGCCTAGCGTGCGGATCAACTCGCCTTCCCGCTCGTGCTCCAGCAGCTCAAGCCGGGCACCCGCACAGCTGACCCCGAGGTCGGCGGCGTGGCGGGCCAGCGCGGCCAACCGGGCGTGCGCCTCCTGCGCCAGTAGTGGCTCTTGCAGACCGGCCAACCGGGGGGTAGGCCTGTCTTGAAGAGCACCGAAACGCTCCCCGTCCTTAAGGACCTGCGCGACGATCTCGCCCTGGGCCTGCGCCGCCAACCACAGGTTGAGGAAACCCGGACCGGCGACCTCGGCGCAGCGCACCCCCCGCTGACGCACCAGCGCTCGCGCCAGCGCGCCAGCGAACTCCCTCGGTGCCACTCCTGCTCTCTTCCCGGCCTGCAATGCCACGTTGGTCGCGTAGTCCCCGTGCGCGGGGTCGCGTGGACGTCGGACGGTTACCGTGGCCGGAAGCGCGGCGGGGTCAAGGCCGCGGCTGCTCAGCATGTCGTGGGCAAGGGATCGGACCAGCTCGGCGAGCGCGGCGGGAGTCACCCTTGGAAGTCTAGGGAGGTCTCGGACCCGGTCAGCGAACCAGTGTGGACGCCCGGGTTCACTGGCCCGTCGCCACCGCCGCTGAGCTGAGCGCGCGCGGTCTGTTCAGTACGGTACGCTCTGCCGTGGTAGGCCCCCGTAGCTCAGGGGATAGAGCACCGCCCTCCGGAGGCGGGAGCGCAGGTTCGAATCCTGCCGGGGGCACCACGTCTGACCAGCCGGAACGGTTAGCGTGGTTCGAATCTGGGCGTTTCGTGGAATCATTCGTGGATTCAGTCGCGCTACTCTGCGTTCATGGCTGGTCGTCAAAGCCGCCCTCGCGGCCACATCGAGACCCTCCCGTCCGGGAGCTTCCGGGCAAAGGTGTACGCCGGGATCGACCCTCTGACCCACAAGCGGCGGTACCTGGTTGAAACCGCTCCGAGCGAAGGCGCAGCTAAGATCGCGCTGACCAAGCTCCAGCGCCAGGTCGACGAGGACCGGCACCCGAAGACGGCCATCACCGTTCGCCAGGCACTCACGCAGTGGCTCGGCGTCGCCGAGCTGGAGGACACCACCCGCGAGCGGTATGACGACCTGGCCCGCCTGTACATCCTGCCGGCCCTGGGCGAGATGCTGGCGAGCAAGCTTGATGCCGAGCTGCTGGAGCGCCTCTATGCGCGACTGCACCGCTGCCGCGAGCTGTGCACGGGACGACCCCGCGCGGGGCACGTCTGCCGACCGCTGAGCACCAGCACCACCCGCAAGATTCACTACATTATCCGCGGCGCACTCGAACGCGCCGTCCGCTGGCAACACCTCGGCGTGAACAAAGCCGCGATGGCCGAGGCGCCATCACCGAACCACACCGAGCCAGATCCGCCGAGCGCCACGGAAGCCGCCGCGCTGCTCAACGCCGCCTGGGCCGACCCGGAGTGGGGTCTGCTGCTGTGGCTCACGATGATCACTGGATCTCGTCGCGGCGAAGTATCCGCACTGCGGTGGCGCCATGTCGACTTTGACCGATCAATCCTCTGGGTCCACCGCAGCAACGCCCAGACCAAGGCAGGGATCAAGGAGAAGGAGACCAAGACCGGGCAGCGGCGGAAGGTCGCGCTCGATCCCCACACACTCGGGTTGCTGAGCCAACATGGGGAACTGTGGGAGCAGCGCTGCTCCGACCTTGGATGTGCACTCGACCCCGACACGTTCGTGTTCTCCCCGGCTCCCGACGGGTCGGCCCCATACGCCCCTAGGTCGCTCACGCAGCGATACCGCCGAATGGCGATCAAGCTCAAGCTACGCAGCACACGCCTTCATTCCCTGCGCAGGAACTCGGCGACTGAGCTGGTGGCCGCCGGAGTCGACCTCCGCACCGTCGCCGGCCGGCTGGGACACGGCAGCGGCGGGGCGACCACTCTCAAGGTGTATGCGGCCTGGGTCGACGAAGCCGACCGCCGGGCCGCCACCACAATGGCCAACATTCTCCCTAAGCCGGTTGTCGTGAAGCCTCCGCGCGGACCGTACGAAACTATCGCAACTGCCCTGCGAGAGGAGATCCGGCTCGGCCACCTCAAGCCCGGCGATCAGCTGCCCACCGTCGCGGAACTAGCCGCAGCCCACACCGTGGCGGTCGGCACCGCACACCGCGCGATGACGCTACTGAAGGACGAAGGCCTCATCGAGGTGACCCGTGGCCGCCGCGCCACCGTCGCGGCCAACCCCTCCGCAGCGACCGTCGCCGAGTACGCCCCCGCCGAGGCGTAGACGATTGGTACCTCCCAGCATCGGACTTTTAACCCCCTGCATCGTCTCGTCAGGCATGCCAGGAATCTGGGCTTCGGTGATGTTCACCTGCTGGTTCTCAGCGGCGGACCCAGTGTTGTCGGTCGTTGTGTGCGGCACCGGGCTCAATTCGGGCTCCCGTGTTGCGCGCCGGGTACGGGGGACGATGTGGGCGGCTGCTTCGGGGGTTTCGCGGGCTAGTTCGGGCAGGACGTAGGCGTAGGTGTCCGCAGTGATGGTGATCGAGCAGCGTCCGAGTCTGCCTACACGGCCTCCGGCCAGCCCCGTGACCTACCCTCGGCAGGACTGTGGGGTAACCCATTGGGTTCCGGGGCAGGTTCCGGTCCGTCTGGAACGCTTTGACCAGGTGTTTCTTCTCGTTTTCAGCTATGCGCCGGCCGACAGGATCATGAGCTCATAGACCACAGTTATTGGACAGTCTGTTGGACACCCCTACGCACCGCGACACCTGCTAACTCACCGATGTACGCCAGTCGCCCGGTGGACGGGGCGGTTCAGTAGAGAGGCTAGAGACCAAAGATCACTAGCTGACACAACCCTCGATCAGGCCACCTCGCACCCCACGGCACCCTTGTCACCCAATAACTCGACAGCGCCAATGCAAGGCGTCTACCAGCTTGCCCATCACCTCGCCGTAGCCACAGTTACGGCCCTGGGACAGCCACAACGCCAGCATGAAGTACCATCAGCCGGGCCGGCAACAACCGCCTGGCACGCCTCCGCGTGTCGATGATCTCCCCGATCTGTTCTACCAGATCCGGCGGGAACACCTTGGTCAACACTCCCACCGACATCCGATCAGGCAACCAGCTATCCGGGGACAATCCCTCGGTCCCGTCGTGCGACGATCACTCCGTACGATGATCACTTAATGTAAGGCTATTACTTCTATGGGCAGGAACATACCACGGTTTCCACATACAAAAAAGTTCCTGGTTGGGACTGTTTCAGTGTTTCCTGCTGGGCTGGCAACAGGAAACACCTACCTCACCTGGAGTACTGGGGGCACGATTGTGACGTCGAGGTTCCTCGACGAATGGACAGAAATTTTCTCGCGACGAGTCGAGCAATTGTCCGGAGGGGGTGGCTGTGAAGGTGCTTTGTTCGCTTCTGCTCGTGGTGCGGATCGGTTTCTGGCTGGTGGCTCTCGGATTCGCACTCGGTCTGGTGGTGGGTGTCGGGGTAGTGGGTCGGGGTCGCCACTACCTGGTCTGGTGTCACTGTAGACTGTCTCGGCGATGTTCACTCGCTTTCGCGGGCGTACGCCGAGGGGAGAGATGTCCGATGCACACCCACTCCGTCCTCATCGCCGTGGTTCAAGTGCTGACCACGCTGCTGGGATGACCGGCCGACTCCGGCCGACGGGTGATCTCCGCCGGCCGGAGCCAGGATATTTCACCGAATACGAGATCATGGAACTATGCAGGAGCGTCGGTGCGATTTCGGAGCCGAATTGAGACGGCGACGGGAGTCTGCGGGAGTGTCGCTGAGCGTGTTGGCCGCTGCGACTGATCTGCCCCGCGTTTTTCGGACCGTCGGATTGTGTGCTTCTTACGCTGCTTCCTGCGAGTCTACCCACTCTTTAAGGACCTCTTGCGGTGTCCTGTAGTCGAGACCGGAGTGGAGTCTGTTGGAATTGTACCAGAATTCGATGTACCGAGTGATGTCACGCCGGGCGTGTTCCCGGGTCGGGTAGACGGTGCGGTGGACGCGCTCGTTCTTCAGGGCCGCGAAGAACGATTCGGCCATGGCGTTAGTGTGTCCTGAAGGGAGCTAGGTTGTTCTGATGCGGAAGACAGAATGATCAACAGCAACCATGCTGTTGCGGAGATGAAGGTAGGTCCTTCGGCATCGGCATGCAGGTGCTGGTGTCAAACCGCCACGAGCTGCTGTGGTGAATGAGCCATGGTGGTGAACGTCCGTGGAAAAGCCGTCGTGAGAGGCGGCAGGTATGAGCCAAGAAGGCGAACGAAAGTGAACCATCGACGACGTGTCGTTAAGCCTAGATGGCATCAAAACCAGGGCCTTAATGCTGTCCTGGGACGAGTCAGAGGGAAACCTGTCTACTGCTCTGGCGGTGCCCGGCATGAAGATGGCGCGAGCTTGGCTTGGGCTCCGCAACGGAACAGGAGAACTCCTCAGCGCGACACGGGTTCCAGTGGATTGACACGGAACCCACCGGGAGACCGGCAAGCGGCTAATCCGCGAGTCGCAGAGTACCGGGCACGCGCTAGGAGGGCGGAATGTCCTGTAGTAGTGATGAAGTGCCTGTAATGGGCTCGGAGCGAAGGGGACGTGCCGTCGAGTGTCGTCCAGCGATCAACCAGGAACGGGAGGAATTGCGTGGGCGAGACAAAATCAGCGGGGAAGTCGTTTGACATTCCGAAGACGTTGATATGGGAAGCATACCTGAAGGTCAGCGGCAACAAGGGTGCGGCAGGGGTCGACGGGCAGTCCCTGGCGGAGTTTGAGCGGGATCTTCGGAACAACTTGTTCAAACTGTGGAACAGGATGTCGTCGGGGAGTTATTTCCCAGGGCCGGTGAAGGCCGTCCCCATCCCGAAGTCTGGTGGTGGCACAAGAATTCTAGGTGTGCCTACCATCGCCGACCGGATAGCGCAGACAGCCGTGGCTATGATCCTGGAGCCGGAGGTGGACCCACTGTTCCACGCCGATTCCTACGGTTATCGTCCGGGGAGGTCCGCGCTGGATGCGGTGGAAGTGTGCAAGCAGCGGTGCTGGAGGCGCCCATGGGTGGTCGATCTGGACATCCAAGGTTTCTTCGACAACGTTCCGCATGCGCAGATCATTGCCGCGGTGGAGAAACACACAGACCTGCCATGGGTGGTGCTGTACGTGAGACGGTGGCTTGTCGCTCCGGTTCAGCACACGAACGGTAGTCGTGTTGTCCCTGCCAAGGGAACTCCGCAGGGCTCGGCGATCTCACCGTTGTTGTCGAATCTCTTCCTGCACTACGCGTTGGACTCCTGGCTTGCCCGGAGTTTTCCGGTGGTGCAGTTCGAGAGGTACTGTGACGACGTTGTCCTGCACTGTTTCAGCCAGCGGCAGGCGAAGTACATCCGCCATGTCGTGGAGGAACGGTTGCTGGAGTTCGGGTTGCACTGCCACCCCGATAAGACTCGCATCGTCTACTGCAAACAACACGGGCGCGAAGAGAAGTATCCAGTCACGGAGTTCACGTTCCTGGGCTTCGATTTTCGTCGCGCCCCCGTCCGCCGACGTGACGGCGTGCTGATGTGTGGGTTCGTCCCGTTGGTCGGCAGGGCGGCGTTGCGGTCGATGGCGCGGGCGATCCGGCAGTGGAAGCTGGGCCGCCGGACCAGTCTGGGCTTTCGGGGCCTCGCCACGGTGATCAATCCCATCGTGTCAGGGTGGATCAACTATTATGGACGCTTCTACAAGTCCAAGTTGATGAACTTTCTAGAGCAACAGATCAACCCCTTCCTTGTGAAGTGGGCGATGCGGAAATACAAGCGATTGCGTCGCGCCAAGGGGAAAACTCGCCGGAAGCTGGCCGAGATAGCGTCGGCGTTTCCGGGGATGTTCGCTCATTGGAAGCACGGCGCGATGCCTACTGGTTCGACGGTGGGAGCCCGGTGACGGGAGACTGTCACGCCGGGTTCTGAGAGCAGCGGCGGGTGAAATTCCCGCCGCTGACTCACCTCGTAGCAGATACCGGTACGGCCGACTGAGTGGCGCAGGTCGAGTTCGGCGATGGTGGCGGCGAAGTCGTATGAGGTGTAGTTGCTCCCGCGGTCGGAGTGGAAGATCACGCCTGGCTCGAGCGCGATCCGGCTAGCGGCGCGGTGAAGAGCGGCCTGGATGAGGGGGGTCTTATAATCCTCACCCATACAGTATCCGATGATCATCTTAGTGTGGCAGTCGATGACCGTTGCCAGATAGAGCCATCCTTCCCAGGTCGGGATGTACGT
>JBOHFR010000077.1:0-23349 GCA_050699715.1 Pseudonocardiaceae bacterium | reverse complement strand
ATCACCAGTCGAACGGCTTCGTCCCGAAATTCGAGACTGAACTTCCGATACTTCCGAGACATTTTCGATGGCGCCTTTCGGATACAACCCTATCGGGTCGTGGTCCGAGAACCTCGGGGCACCCCAGCCCGGGTGTCTGGCCAGGCTATACCTCCCGAACTCGACAGCAGGGCTGGCCGCTGTTTGTCTGACAGCTCTGGTGTCGAGTTCGGGAAGTATAGCGCGCTGGGGGTGTGGGTTAAGTGTTTGGGTTAAGT
Organism: Pseudonocardiaceae bacterium; assembly: GCA_050699715.1. Lineage (GTDB taxonomy): Bacteria > Actinomycetota > Actinomycetes > Mycobacteriales > Pseudonocardiaceae. The sequence continues at coordinate 23,092 of JBOHFR010000077.1, read as the reverse complement.
GTTTGGGTTGGGAGTGAGTGGGCGAAGTTCCCTGGCGGGGGCAGGCTGTGTGGCATGGGGGAGTTCACTGCGCCTTTTCGAGGATCGCTCGCCGTGGCTACCGGGGTACTGAGCCGAAGTGGTGGTGCCCGGTGGCGATTTCCGCGAGTGCCGTGGACTGCGGGTGCACCGGGAGCGCCTCGCTGACGACGAGGTCCAGACGGTGGCCGGGCTGGTGGTGACCTCGACGATCCGCACGGCATATGACCTGGCGCGGTGGTCGACCCAGCTCGAGGGTGTCGTGGCGGCCGACGCGCTGGGCAGGATCGGGCGCTTCGGACCGGGCGCGCTGCTCGGAATGGCCGCTCGCCACCCCGGGGCACGGTGGCGCAGCCGGGTGCCGCTGGTGGCCGAGCTGATGGACGCGCGCGCGGAGTCTGCGATGGAGACCCGGTGCCGGGTGTCGTTGGTGCTGCGCGGACTACCGCGACCCGAGCTGCAATACCAGGTCCACGACGAGATCGGAGATCACGTGGCCCGGTTAGCCATGGCCTACCCAGCCGCGAGAACCGGCGTGGAGTTCGACGGGGAGTATCACCAGGAAGCGCCGGTGTTCCGGGCCGATCTGGCGCGACACAACCGGCTCGCCGCGCTGGGCTGGACGGTACTGCGGGCCAGCGCCGCCGACGTGCTGCGCAATCCCGACGCCTTCGCCACCCAAGTCCACGCCGTGCTCCACCAGCGCGCCGCCTAACCCACCGCCCCGCACCTCCCCACCGCTCCACGCCTCCCGACCGCTCGGCGCTTCCCGACCGCTCCGCGCTTCCCGAACTCGACAGACATCCCAGGAGCTTGAATGTCAAGCCGCAGCCTCCTCGACGCGATGCGGCCATGCGGTCGCTTCGTCGTAGCAGGTACGGGTCTTGAGGCAGCCGTGCAGGATGCCCACGAGCCGGTTGGCGAGTTGCCGCAGCGCGGCATTGTGTTCGGTGCCCCGGGCTTTGAGCTCGTCGTAGTAGGCACGAGCGCCCGGCGAGGCGTTCAGTGCACTGAAGGCCTGGGTCATGAGGCCTGGGTCATGAGGGCGTCAATGAGCCGGTCATGGTGCACACATCGGGCGATCACGACCTTCTTTTTGCCGGAGGCGCGGGTGATCGGGGGTGGTACCGGCGTAGTTCTTACCCGCCCGGGCGTCGGTGTAGCGGTCGGGGTCGTCCCCGAACTCGGCGAGCACCCGGGCACCGAGGATGGGTCCCAGACCGGGCTGGGACAAAATGATCTCAGCGTCGACGGTGCCGGCCACAATGCGCATCGACCTGCCCCTGCAGAACCGTGACCTGCTCATCGAGAGTCCGCAGTACCGCCACGGCGGCACGGGTCGTGGCCGCGTAGGCCGCGGTGAGCACCTCGGGCTGGCCCCGATGCTCAGCGCGCAGCACCGCCTGGATCCGCGTGGCCTTCTCCGCGACGTTGCGGCGGCGAGCGCGGGTGAGCGCGGCACTGATCTCAAGCGATGGTCAGCCTCGCCGCCGAGGCCGCCTCCGGCGCCGTGGCCAGCAGCTCCAAGACATCGGGGGCATCCAGATCCTCACACGTCTCCAGCGCGGCCGGGAAATACTCGCGCAGCGCATGCCGCAGCCACTGGGTATGGCGGGTACGTTCCCCGATCAACGTCTTGTGCGCCCGCGTCACCACCTTCACCGCCCCGGCCGCCACGCTGTCCGCGGCCACCGGGCGCAACTGGTGAGAGTCGGTGCGCACCATCTCCGCCAGGGTGTGCGCATCAGCGGCGTCACTCTGAGCACCCGAGACGCTATGCCGTTGCCGGTAGCGGGCCACCGGCAACGGGTTGATCGCGTACACCGTGTACCCGGGCGCGACCAACGCCTCCACCCACGGGCCCCGGTCGGTTTCGATCCCCACCGCCACCTCGGTCTCCTCGGCGTTCTCGCCGAGCTGCTCGGCGATCATCGCGTGCAACCGGGCCATCCCCGCCACCCCCTCGGGCAGCCGGGCCTTGGCCAACCGCCGCCCCGTGGCGTCCATCACCTCCACATCATGATGGGCCTCAGCCCAGCCATCCCCCACGAACAGCACCCTGTCTCCTCCTCGTCCTCGATCACCCTGTACAGCCAGCGGGAGAACCATCAGCGACCTCATGAACCAGTGCTCACGCCCCACCACAGCGGGCACGACATCCCATCAGCGATCAACTCTCCCGACCCACCAGCAGGGGCACGATCTGTCAACAGGACTCCAGATCCAGCGCCATGAAGTGCTCACCTGCCAGCGGCCTGGCGCGAGTCTGCCGGATGGCTGTGTTGGCCCGGCTGACCCGCTAGCTCTCATTAGCGCCGTCGACGGTGCGCTGACCAGGCGATATACCATCGATTGCGGCTGGCGGCAGCCTCCTTAACGACACCCCATGTTGAGTGGTTGTGTCCGGGGACGGGGATGAGAAGGGCTTCCTGACCGCGAAGCAGCTGGCGGTAGCGCTCGCGTTCAGAGTTCGAACACCGCGCGCATCGCGTTTTCCACCTGCTCCATCTGCTCGGGGGACGCGGTGCCGAGTTGCTCGGTAAGTTGCCGCTTGAGCGGCCGGTCGACCTCGAGTGCGAAGGCCCACCCATGGTCGCCCAGTGAGACGGCGAGCAGCGAATCGGGGGGATCGGCCACGACGTGCATGGCGAAGCAGTACGGGATGCGCTCGTTGTCGTTCACGACGTCGGAACTCACCACGAGGCGTGTGGTCGACTGTCCGGCTCGCTGGATGACTGGCTCGAAGCGGTAGATCTCGCCTCGGCGCATCAGGCCGTCTCGCTGAGCGCTGCCTGGTTCTCAGCGATGGCGTCCTCGGCGTAGCTAGGGTGACGCTCGTACCAGTCGGCCGCGGAGCTGACGGCCTCGCGAAGTGCATCTCGGCGGACCAACCACTCCAGGTATCCGCTGGCACCACCCCGCGTACGTGCTCCGCACTGCCGGACCCGCGCAGCCACGCCGGTATCGAGGCTCACTGTCAGCCGCTCTTTCTGCATACACGCGAACGTACACGCGTGCGCTGCAGCGTGGGGAGTTGGGGTGTCGTTAAGGCACTGTCAACTTGGTTGCCTGCTTCGTGGCTGGGAGGGCATTGTCGGCCCAGTGCTCGGGTCCGTGTCACCAGCCCCAAAGTAGAGCATCCTCGCAGGTCAGGAGGTTTTGCTTAACGCCGTTCTCCGTCGCATGACCAGTCTCTGGACTAATCTCCGGTGCACCGCTGACCAGGAACAACAGCCCAGTTTGGGGCTGGTGACACGGACCCGAGCACTGGGCCGAGATGGCCTCGCCGGCCCGGCGGCGTTCCCCGTAGTTAGGGATGCGCCCGGCGTTGGCGCGCAGGTAGCCGTCAAACTCACCCACCGCCTTGAGTAGCTTGGCCTGGGAGACGCTGGGCTCCTCAACGTCGAGGTCGACCATCAGGTCCCCGGTGATCTGGAGGGCGCGGAAGACGTTGCTGTGCCAGCAGAACCATTTCAGGCTCGGTGGATTCAAGGAGCGCTCGCAACACCCTGTCTGAAGTGGGGTGTCGTGATGGGTACGTGTCCGAGGGTTCCTCGTGATCGGGTTCGGGTGTTTTGGCGGGCGCGGTTGGAGGGTGTGTCGTTCGAGGAGGCGGTGGTTCGGGCTGGGGTGTCGGTGACGGCGGGGCGTAGGTGGGTGGTTGAGGCTGGGGGGATGGTTCCTGGTGATCTGGATGGTGGGTGTGGTCGGTATCTGTCGTTGGAGGAGCGGGAGGAGATCGCGCTGGGTCGGGCTGGGGATTTGAGTATCCGGGTGATCGCGGCTCGGTTGGGTCGGGCGCCCTCGACGGTCAGTCGGGAGTTGCGGCGTAACCGCACCGTTCGCCAGACCGGTCGTGGGAAGGGGTCGTGTTCGGGGATCCGGTATCGGGCGGGGTTGGCTCAGGCCAAAGCCGAGGAGCGGGCCCGGCGTCCCAAGCCGCGCAAGCTGGCCACGTGCGCGCCGGTGCTCGCGGTGGTGAAGGCTGGGTTGGCCAAGCGGTGGAGCCCGGAGCAGATCTCGCGGGTGCTACGCCGAGACTTTGCCGACCGGCCGGAGATGTGGGTGAGCCACGAGACGATCTACCAGGAACTGTATGTGCAGGGCCGTGGTGAGCTGCGCCGGGAACTGACCCGGTGTTTGCGTACCGGGCGAGCGCTGCGCCGGTCCCGGCGGATACCCGATCAGCGTGGTCGCCGCGGTATCCCGGGCAAGGTCATGATCAGTGAGCGGCCCGCCGAAGCTGAGGACCGCGCGGTCCCCGGGCACGGGGAAGGTGACCTGATCACCGGCAAGGACAATGCCTCAGCGATCGGGACCCTGGTCGAGCGGAGCACCCGGTTCGTGATGCTGCTGCACCTGCCCGGCCGACACGGCGCCGACGAGGTCCGCGACGCCATGATCACCGCAGCCCAGTCCCTGCCCGACGCGCTGCGCCGCTCGCTGACCTGGGACCAGGGCATCGAGATGGCCCGCCACACCGAGATCACCCTGGCCACCGAGCTCCCGATCTTCTTCTGCGACCCGCACTCACCCTGGCAACGCGGCAGCAACGAGAACACCAACGGGCTGCTCCGCCAGTACTTCCCCAAAGGCACCGACCTGTCCGTGCACACCGCTGAACACCTCGCCGCCGTCGCCCACGAACTCAACACCCGACCCCGCAAAACCCTCAACTGGGACACCCCCGCCCAGGCCCTGGCCCGACTCCTGACCAGCTAGCCCTCTCCCGCTGAGCCGGTCCACGAACCCGCGGACTCACCAGCTCGTGCGGGGCCGGCGCTCGGGTGGGTGTGCCGCGCACGCTACGGGGCCGCCCCTCCAGCCTCAAGGGTCGCTGACGCGATCGCTGACGCGACGGCCCTACCGGGCCGCCCTTGACCCCGGAGACCTCTGCGACCCCTGGGCACGCCGTGAACAAGGGCAGGCAGAAGAGCCTGCCCCAGCCCACGCGCGGCACACCCACCCAACCACCACCCCCACACGACCCCACCCACCCACAGTCTCCACAACACCCACCCCCAACCACTACCGTCAACCCCACCAACCAACGGTGTTGCGAGGACTCCCTGAACCCAAGCGCCCGAAAACGTCCGTAACGTCGAGTTCACGGACAGCGCCGACCGGGCACTACGCTCAGGGCGTCGGCGATGCTGACCTGTTGCTCGATTTCGAGAACTTGGTGCTCGGGGGCGTCGGGAGCCTGCCTGGCCGGGCTGAGCCGGTGCTGGCCAAGGCCCTGGACGTGATTGTGCCGTGCCTACGGCAACGCCTCTATCCGCCGCGCCTACGCCGACTGGGCTGACGCCCGCTTCGGCCGTTACCACGAAGCTCTGGAACACAACGGCGTCGACCAGCTCCAGCTCAGCTGCGGGCCCTCGCGGAAGAACGCCGCCGACATCCGCATGGCCGTCGACGCGATGGAAACCCTGATCACCCACCCGGCTGGTGTCGGTCTGCTCGGACTGCAAGCTGTTTCTCCGGGTTGCGTCTTGTCCGGTATGCTCGATTATTGGCCTTGGGTCGGGGCGGTCTATCTGCCCAGCGGATCGCCACCAGCACGACGGCGACAGGGAGGAACGCGGCCGCCGCGACGAGCAGGGTGCCGAGGACCCGGGCTCCTGCGCCCAGCGCCATGACCTCAGTGTTGTTCCCGATCGCAATCGTCATCCAGCCGCCCAGCCGCGTGCTCCAGCCATACTGGAGGTCGGGATAAGGAGGACGATTGTGAAGCCACCAGAGCCAGAGCCAGGTGATCCAGGTGCTCGCGGCTGTGGCGTAGGTCGCGACGCGGGCCAGTAACCACGAGAACCGCTCGGTCGAGACACGCGTGAACCTCGTGATCCCGTCAGGCAGGTCAGGCAGCGGTAGTAGGAGAAGACCGCTGGCGAAGCAGACGCCGAGGATTGAGAACAGTGTTCTCTGGGCATTCTGTTGGTCTAGGAACCCGCTGAAGCCGCCGACTATTTCCGCTGCGGCAAACAACACAACGGTGACGCCCACCATGGCCCGTCCCAGGTTTCGCTCCGCAACGATTTGGTCGCGGGTGGTGTGGACGAGGCTCAGTGGGTGGGCCGGCAGGGGCTTGCCGAGACCTGTCTCCTCGTAGACGACAGCGTCTTTGACGTGGTTGATCATCTCCACGACAAGGGAGTCGTATTTGATAGTGAACTGTCTGTCGCCGATGCGCACGGTAGAGGTGGAGTAGTCCTTGGAGTATTCCACTGTCACGGCGGCCGCCAGCAGCTCGTCGTAGGGGACGATGGTCCAGCTGTCCTGTCCGCGGATGCTGAGCGCGGTGTCGGTGAACCCTATTCGGTCCCCCTCGAGGGTCAGTACGCCGATGACCTGGTCGGGCGGCATGCCCTGGCGGGCAGGCTCACGCACGGCCCGCGCCACCCGACCACGGATCTCGGGCGTGACCCACAGCCATGCGCCGAGGTTCTGGTGCGTGAGGAGTGCGTTGCGGATCGTGTGGGCCCGGTGCTCCAGGAAGCTGTCCGAGCCGGGATCGGCGTGGTGGAGGGTGTAGAGCCGCCTGCCGTCGGCCCACAGCTGGACGTCGGGCTCGCCGGTGACCGTCAGCCGCGCCAGGGGGCCGCGCCGGCCCAGCCGGAACTCACAGTCCACGTGGTAGTGGCCGCGGTGGACGCGCTTGCCGTCGAGGAGGACCACGGCGGTGTGGTCCGCGCGGGCGCGGTACTCGACGATGTGCTCCTCGGTGCCGTCGCCCACCCGCAGGACGCACTCCGCGCCCCCGGTCCGGACCCGCTGCGCCCGCCAGAGGCTCCCCGGCACCGGGATCGGCTCGATCGGTGGTTCGGGCGGCTGGGGAGGCGGCAGGTTCGCGCGGCGGGCGATGATGACCTCACCCTCCCCGGTGATCCTCAGTTGCGGGGCCAGGGTGGTGCCGGCGGTCATCCAGCGGTGCACCTGCCGGTAGAGCTCGGTGACGGTCAGGTGGCCCTGGGCCGGGGCGTGCCGCAGGCCGTGCACGAGCAGGCCGGTGAACGGGCTGGGCTGGCCCGGTCGCGCGGCGTCGCGCGCGAGCTGACTGGACCGGTTACTGGTCAGCACGTACCTGCCCCGGCCCGCGACTGGGATGGTCAGCTTCCCGCCTCTGAACGCGCCGCTGTGGCAGCAGTCGAGCACGATGACGATGGTGCCCGCCGCCGATCCCTCGACCATGTTGTTGATCTCCAGTGCGCTCAGGGCGGTGGCCGGGAGGATGTCGGACCTGGTGTCCTGGGCACAGAGGTAGAGGGTGTTGCGGGTGTCGAGCTCGCCGTGGCCGCTGTAGTACAGCAGCAGCACCTCATCACGGACGGCGGTGGAGAAGAACTCGTCGAGCCGCTCCCGTAACTGCTGCACAGTGCGGTCGGGCAGCGGGACGACGTCGCCGGGGTCGAACAGCCCGACCTCGGGGTCGGTCAGCGCCTGCCGGAGCGCCTCGATGTCGGCCCGCGGGCCTTCCAGCTCGGCCAGGCCGTGCGGGTCGCGGGGGAAAGTGGAGTTGCCGAGCAGCAGCCCCCGGTAGCGCAGCCCAGCCACGCTCAGCCGCCCAGGGCTTCGCCGATGGCCTCGGCCAGGGCCTGGAACGACGCCTGGTCGATGTTCTCGCCGGTGACCGTCGTGGTCCGCGCGGCCCCTTCACCGTCGGCCCAGGTGACTGTCAGACTCCGGGTCTTGTCCCGCCTCAGCCAGGCGCGGAAGCACTCCACGGCCGCGGTGACCGCCCCGGCCGAGCCCAGCGCCAGGATCACCTCGCCGACGGCGCCCTTGGCGCCCGGCTCGGGGATGCGGCGGCGCGACACGGAGCCGGCGGCCTCGCGCAGGTCGTCGGCCAGCAAGGTGACCTGATCGGCCCACCGCTGGTCCTCCGGATCGAACTTGCCGGTTCCCGGCGTGATCGTCACCTCGGCGACTGCGGCCATGCTCATCCCTTCGTGGCGGGTGCGCGCGACGAAATATTACGTCGTTCCGGCTCCTGGGTCGTGACGCAGGGTGGCCAGCCTGGTGTTGATCATTTCTTTGGCCGCTTGGCCGTAGACCGCTTGCGCGGACAGCTGGTGGAAGTTTTTGGCGTAGAGGGCTATTTCTCGTGGTTGTGTGATCGCTAGCTCTGCGGAGATGGTTTCGACGTGGACCAGACGCTCGTCGAACATGATGAATTGGTTGGTTGGCACCTGGTAGGCGGCGGTGGCCGGGATGATGCCCAGCCGTATACGGGGCAGCGCAATGAACGTGAGCAGACGGTCGAGCTGGCCGAGCATCACGTCGGTGTCACCCACGGTGGTGAGGAGGGCCTGGTGCGCGAGGATGAAGTGGAATCGGTGATTTCCTTGGTAGAGGATGTGTTGGCGTTGCATGCGCTCGGCAACACCGTCCGCCAGGTCGTCGGGGATCTCATAGAAGGCGATGACCTGAGCCATCACGGCTGTCGCGTACTCGACAGTGTGCAGAATACCGGGTACCAAGACTGGCTCGTACCAGCGAAACAACCCCGTCTGCGCTTCCAGTGAGAGTGACGCCTGTTGGCGCCTGCGGGTACCCGCTCGAAGCACGCGACGCCACTCAGTGTACATCGATTCAATATTACGAACGGTGGCGATCAGATCCGGTATCTGATCAGTTGCCTGGCAGTGGCGGCACCAGGCCCGGATATCGTCTTCCGTTGGCGTCTGCTTACCGTACTCGATCTTGGATACCTTGGAGCTGTCCCACCCGGCGAGCGTGGCCAGCGCCCGCCCGGTCAGTCCAGCGTCTTTACGCATGTCGCGGAGTCTGTGACCAAGAACCTCCCTGGCCTGGATAACCGAGCTGGACAACAGATACCGTGCTACCCTGAAACGTACTGCTCATGCAGGATCGCCAGAGCCCACACCTGTTGGTGGACCTTGCGACACTGTTCTATGAGCTCCGCGTCAGATACCTCCACGCCGCCCGCGAAGCGGCCATCATCGGCGAAGATCGTTAACACGACCCGGTTGTCATCGAAGAGCCAGTAATCCAGCGGCGGGAAGTCAATTCCGGTGGCACGATGGCGCGGCAACCAGCGAAGATCCTCTCCGGCTTCGATGTTCAACGGTGCCACACTCACACCCCAGCGCGTGTAATCGCAGTGTGGAACCGTCACCACCCGAACGCGGGTGATACTCTTGCCCGCCCGTGTTGCCTCCCGGACCAGCCCGAGCCAGGGTTGATGCCAGGAGAAATCATCCGGCTGTCCCTTCATGAACAGTTCGAAGGGACCGGCCTCTTCGGCGATGTGGTAGGAATCCCGTAGCTCCAAGTGAAACGCTGTGTGGTGGAAAGTACGAAAGAGATTGTCAAACTCCTGGCCCTGCAGCAGTGCCATCAACACCACCTTCTCGAACCTTGCCGACTTCGACGCACGTCTCGTGACCGGGAATGTCCATCTGCGCCAACGCCTGGGCATCGCGCACCGCCGCCCCTGACAGGACATAGGTGCCGTGGCCCGTGGTGTGCAACGCCACCGCAAGCGTGGTGTCGGTCTCCAAGTACTCCAACAGACTCATGGGGATTTCGACGCTGGTCTCCTGGCCGGGCACGCGCCAGCCCTGCACTACGTAGGTGTCGCGGTCGGTCGCGAACAGGGTAGGTGACCCTCCACCCTGCGTGTTCTTGCCCAGGAACGTCAGCTGCACAACCATCGCCTCCCGTAGATAGTTGCTCAGGTTTGCTTGAGCCTACCCGATGCTCCGGCCACCCAGCCAAGCGGGCAAGCCGGCCAAGGCACCTCATCTGACTTCAAGCAAACTCAAGCAAACTCCTTGGCGCGGCATCGCTGGCGGCCCTAGCGTGACGCCCTGGCACCCAGGGCCGGGATGTGTTGAGCCATCCGCACGGTCGCGGCGCCTGCCTGACCCCCGACACAACACCCACGAAGGCAGACGCCCCTCCCGACCGTGTCTCGGACAAGGCCGTCCCTCGGTCCTGGGGTGCCACCCAGCCACACGAGCACATCAACGGGCCCATCCGGCCCTCGTCCATGTCAGCTGCGAAAATACCGGAGAGGTAGCACAGGTACCGGCCATGCCCAGCTCGTACTCGAATCCACGCACATTCGGCTGGTTCCCCCTCGCCGGACAACGCCACGCCGTCTATCGGCAAGACCACTACATCCACAGAGGCACACCCATGCTGTGCCTCTGTGGTGTGACCCATCCCCGAGGTGCCGGCGGTGACGAGGAATGGCTCTGGCCCACCTGCCACCAATGCTGGGACAAGACATGCGAAATCGAAGGCCCTCGCCCACATCGGTGATCTTCGCGAACCGACGTCCCGCCCGCTCCTGAGTTCCCGAGCTCGACAGCAGAGCTGTTTAGGTCGAACTCGACAGCTCTGCTGTCGAGTTCGGGAACCCCAGCGCGGGCGGGGCTCGGGACCCCCATAGCCCCACACCCGTCAATGCCGAGGGCGGCGCTGGGTTGCCCGGCGGGCGGGGTGAGCGGGATCGGGGTCTCACGGACCTCACATCGCGGCAACAATCGGACATCGGGCGGCCTCGCGAGCCGGTCGCGATCGGATGAGGCAAGGTAGCACTGGGTCGGCGCACCCGCCGACATTGTCCGATCCGGGAGGCCAGTGAGTGATGGACGTTCAGACCATTGATCAGAACTACGCCCAGCTGCAACAACAGGGCCGCCAGACCATGCAGTTGATCCAGACTCTAGCCGGCAAACTCCAGGCCGCCGCAGCCGCGGGGGACCAGAACGCCCGCGAGTGGCAGCTTGACCTCAAGGAGATCGCGATCGCGGTGCGCGATGAGGAGGGGCAGACCTCGACGCTGCTGGGCTCGATCCACGCGATGGTCGACAACCACGTCCAGCAGGTCGCCGCCGCGCCCGCGCCAAGTTACCAGCAGCCGAGCTACCCACAGCCGGAATACCAGCAGCCCAGCTACCAGCAGCCGTACCCCGCGCAAGGCGGCTACCCCAGCGGCGGTGGCATGCTGCAACGCTTCCTGGGCGGCGGCTTCGGGCGGGCGATCGCCACCGGCGCTGGCTTCGGCATCGGCGACGAGATCATCCAGAGCATCTTCTGACCAGCCCCATGACAGGCGTTGCAGTGACGGGTGGTGCGACGCGAGGCCGTGTTCGCCGTGGGACGGGCTTGATGGCGGGTAGGAGACTTACCGCCCTCATACCTTTCTTCTGCCCAGCCACCAGCTGCCGACGGCTCCAACAATACCACCAAACGCCACGGACGCCACCGTTATCGTGATCATCACCCATTCCGCGATGTCACGCCCGCCTGATGTAACCCCTCGAATAGGTACTGCCAGTGCCGTGAAAATCAGCACTGGCAGCCCGAAGGCGAAGGCGGCTACGGAAACAGCATGTTCAAACATCCGCGACCTTCGTTCGTCCGCGATTTGCAGCTTGAGAGAATCTTCCAGAGCCTGCGCCTCGACTTGCTGCCTGAAAGCGTCGAGATCTGCGATGACACGAGCGAATACTTGTGGCGTCCCATGAGCGGCATGAAGTTGCTTCAAAACATTGTTCGCTAAACCGTGACACGTCACGTGTTCCTGCCAGAAGACGTTGCGAAACTCGGTGACCTCGTTAACGAGTCTACGGAATTCGACTGACTTTTCAAATCGGTTCCCAATCCGTGCCAACCGATCGGAGAAATCATCCAAAGCATCACGCTCAAGCGCCGCGAGCAAAGCTACATCCGTGTACAGAGAACGCACATAGGACTCGCCCCACGATAAAAACTCATCACCGTCAGCCTGCGCGTCGGCCACGAGCCCGAGGAAGGCTACCCCATCGCGCAGGGCGAGTGCCCGCCATGAGGCTGAGAGATATACGGTGCCGTCCAGCAAGTGGGGGTCATCGGTATCCGGGCAGAAATCTCGCAGAGGGGTAGCGGAGGCTGCACACCACAGCCAGCTCGTTACAGGAGTCCACTCAGCCGGAGCGCCTTCGGGCGAAAGAAGCCCGTCTTTCCATGTAAGCATGACGACAGAAAACGCACGCCGGAATTGCGGGGGAATCTCAAATCCAGTTCCTATAAGCTCAGCATAAAGCTGTCGGCGTACCGCGCCTGCGCTATCCCATGGATCGAGAGTTACCGCAGCGGCGAGCTCACTCAACAGCTCATCCGCCGGAAGTGATAGATGAATTACCGCCAGATACCGGATTGTATGGTCATCTTGGCCTTGTCGCCTACTCTCGACCTGCAGTGCAGAGACATAGCGCGGAAACCTCAACAACTCAATCCCGTGTATTGATCCGGCCCGTTCAGGCCATTCTCCATCGATTCGATGCCAGCGAGTTGGAGCAGATCCATCAGGCCGACCATACAGAGAGTTGGCTGCACGAGTTTGGAAATAAGAAGCCCGGGCTTCGCGATCCGCCTGGCGTCCGTTCGGCAGCCGTACTGGCAAAGGTCCTGTCCGCCACCCTTGCGGCCCCAACTCCGGGCCATTCACTTCAAAACACAAGCAGGCGATAGTCCGTACCCAAGGCGCGTCGCTGTCTCGACCGCCTTCTCCTGCAAGGTGGGAGCCTGGCGGCTCCTTCTCCTGGCCCCTTTCCTGCCCCATCCGGGGCGCATCCGCAGTGAGAAGTTTACTACGAGACGACTCTCTTGAACTGTCCATGCAATGATCCCCTTACGGCCTGTACGGACCCTCTCGGACCCACTCCACTCTTGAGTCAAAATAGACAAAACCAAGAACAGCCACAGTAGGCTAGGTCAAGAAACCCAATGCGGCAGCGAGAACCCACCTATCGTTCTGGCGAGGCGCGGCGATCCTCAGGGCCGGCCTCCCAACACCGTGCCTGTCCGTCAGTACTCTCACCAGGATCCCATGCGTTTGCAGCGAGTCAGCGAACTTGGCCACGTAACTGGCCGATCCGGTAGTCAATCGGAAGTGAAGGAGACCTGCCGTTATCTCTAGCTCCGACTCCGCAAGCACGTCTTCAAGCCATGCGGCGTCCGAGGCTAGAAAACCCCGAGTCTCCGTCGCCCATGACCGTTCGCGCAACGCTTGCCTCAGTGCTTCCGCCGCCAGAGCGGAGATCGGCCACGGAGTCCGCCATGCTTCAGCCCGGGACCGTATCGACCGACGTGACCACGCAACTCCCGATCTTATTCCGGCCAAGCCGTAAAACTTACTAGGGGATCGAAGCACCACAACGTTGTCGGCCTCACAGCCGACTAGCGTCACATCATCACCATTTGACAAGAAGTCGATGTACGATTCATCCACTACTAGGATCGTTGAAGCGTAATTGATCGCAAGATCGACGAGAGATTGGCGGTCGATGATCTGACCAGTAGGATTATGAGGGTTTGACAAGATCACGACGTCACTATCCCTCATTGCCTCGTCAAGGTTCTCTACCGGATGCGTTGATGAACCGCCTCCGTACGCATGTGCCCCCTCGAAAGCCTGGAGAAATTCCGAGTAAGTGGGCATCGGAAGACCAACCTTATGCCCCTGCATCTCCCGTGCAAGTATCCAGATCAGCTCACTGGTGCCGCGAGCGGCCAAAAATTCCTCAATGGGCCTGCCAAGGTGTTCAGCATATGATCGTTCAACGTCTGCGGCGGCCTTGTACGGGTGAGCCCGCACAAGGCTCTCGGGTAGATTTCTGAGCACGGACATAACCCGTGGCGGTGGGCCATACGGATTAACACAAGTGCTCAAATCCAGCTTGACACCGCCACGATTTCCTTGGTCACCACCCTGGCGACCAAGGCTCGAATCGTTCATTCTGGAGCCGTAGGGGTCAGCGTTATATCGATCTTGACAGTATTAGGTAGCAACTTTTGGAGGTCGATCGAAGCCGCTGTGGCCGCCTTCATCGCTGAGTCATCAGCCGCATCGAAAAGAAGGCCCAGGACGGTGCCCGTGTGACCGACGTTGATTCCCAAGGCACCGAACTCACCAAGACGATCCGCCAACAGGGCGTGATAAGGATTAGGCACGAATCTTTGATTCAACCGAGCCGAGTGAGTTGCCGCATCGGCGAAGGCTTTTGCTTCGCGCCGAGACGATCCAGCCGACAGATCGTCCAGGATCTGATCGAACTCCTTTCCTAATCTCTCCTTCCCCCCAAAGTTCGCGGATTCAGTATTGAATACCTGTGGGGGTGTGACCATCAAGATCACGAATTGTGGCCACCACGAGAATTCATGGAGTACGTTACCCTTTTTTTGATTGAATGCAACAATGCCAGGATACATGCTTCCGTCGGATGACTCTATCGAGGTCGCGATTTCAGCGAGCTGCTGAGGCGTCAGAGTGCGGTCCGCGACCGCCGCGAGTGCACGCGCGCCTGCCACGATGTCGGCAGTACTCGACCCCATTCCTTTGCCGACGTCAAGATCACTCCAATGCTCTACACGGATCTCAAGAGGCTCAAGTTCAAGGAACAGCGCTGTTTGTCGCAGAGATTGAGCCAGCTTACTCAGGCCCGGATCGATCTGCGTAATCATGAAATCAGGCGCTGGACGTACGGTCACAGTCACTGTCGCCGTCTTGGCAATTGGGCAGGTCACGTGAAACGGCTGCCCCTCCGAGGTGAACCCCTGGACCATTTCCCCGCAAGTGCCTGATGCGGTTTCAGTCGCCGCCCGCCAAGGGCTCGTTGAACCTGCGCTGGACACTACTACTCGCGGTTCGATGGTAGTGCTGGCCGCTAGCGAAGAAGGAGGCCCCGACGAAACTAGATCATGCATGAGTCCGTTGATCTCGTACGCCCCACTGGGAAGCTTTTCCAATATCAATTGGCAGCCGGCTTCCGCCCTCCATCCCTCCTGCGACCAGACGTCGGCAATACTCCTGTCCAGTGTTATTTCGGACTCAAACGGAAACCCGAGATCCTCGCCGTAGACCTCATGGACATAGCTGTCATCAGCGTATGCGATATGACTTAGCGTGGCTATCGGGTGGTCGGCGAAGACTCGCTCAACGTGCGGGCCGGTCAACGCTTCGACCAGAGCGTCCTCCAAGAGAGGTGACATTATCGCATAGTAGTCAGCGTGGGCGATCGGCCAGTTATACGTAGCGGGATGGCCTTCTGATCGGTTGCGATACTCCACGAGTTTCTCCCAGAAGCCTAGCCAGTTAGCCCGCACGGGAGTCTCCAGTCGCTGTGACACGATGCGTCTGAGATTTTGGGCCTCAAGCTCTATGGCATCCTCGACCGCCGAACATGCCGAGAAGAACCGGCGGATAGCCACACACGCGTCTGGACGGCTAAGCTTGTAATCGAACAGTGCCGGCTGAATAGCGTCGGTCGCCACGCGAAATATCTGGAGATATTGGCCCATCGAAATCCGATTCAGTCCCGACAGCAGCGCCTCGACCTTGGGCTCGGGATCAGTATGACGTCGGTTACGATAGTCAGACAATGCCAGAGAGGCCATATAAGAAAGCGCAGACTCACCGAGTTTGCAAAGCTTCGCATGGCGCGACGCGAGATTACGTTCGACAACTGCTGCACGGTAGAACTCGCGGGGGGGGGCAGGGAACTGCTGAAAGATGACCCGATTGATCCTTCCCGTAACAGGAAAATCAGCGGCTTGTCCCGCGTTCATCCGCTAGTCCGATCTGTCCGTATCCGTATCCGTATCCCGGTCGCGTTCAGCGCGCCGCTGTGTAAGCCACCGCCGTCCAGCGCGCTCGCCCGCAACCTTCCAACCGCAGGTCGAAGGATCATACCCACCCCTGATGTGGCCGCCTAGGTGGCTGGTGTCTTAAGCGTCCGCTGGCGTGTGGCTTCGACCCGACGCCCAACCCGGCACCCAGCCCGGCTTCCGCATCCTGGACGCCGAGCCGTTGCTGGTCACCGCCATGGAGCAGGTGAACGCCCGCACCCCTACCGCATCGGAGGTCACGGCGAAGATACCCGCCTTGGACTCGTCCCCCACAAGGCCAACCGGTCCAGGGAACGTCCCGTAGATCTCGGGAGGGTCCCGTGAGATCTCGTGGTTTGTGACCAGCCCTATTGTCGCCGAGTTCGACAGGAGCGCTGCCGGAGCCCCCCGAGCAGCTCTCCAGTCGAACTCGGCGCACGCAGAGCGCCCACGGACACCAAGTGTCCGGCGGGCGGGGTGGGCGGGGGCGGGCCCGCACGCCACAGCAACAGCGGCTAGCGGGCGGCCTCGCGAGCCTGCCACGATCGGATGGCAAAGTAGCACTGGGTCGGCGCACCCGCCGACATTGTCTGATCCGGGAGGCCAGTGGGTGATGCGCGGCCATGGTCGCCGGGGGGCGGGCTTGACGGCGGTGCTGCTGGTCGGCGTCCTCATCCTGACCGAGATCCTGACCGGGGCGTGCTCCAGCGCCCAGGGGTCGGGCACCACGCCGGGCCAGCGCGACACGGTGACGTTCGCGGAGGGCCCCGGGGCGGCGCCGAACTACATCTTCCCGATCACGCCGACCCAACAGTTCAGCGTTCCCACCGTGCAGGAGTTCCAGTACCTGATGTACCGGCCGCTGTACTTCGCGCCTCAAGGGGACCAGCCGGTCATCGACGACGCGCTGAGCCTGGCCGACGAGCCGATCTATTCGCAGAACAACACCGTCGTGACCGTCAACATGAACACCACCTACCGGTGGTCCGACGGCGAGCCGGTGGACCACCGGTAGGTGGTGTTCTCCCTCAATCTGTTGAAGGCCGCGGTGAAGGAGAGCCCGGCCAACTTCGGCAACTACACCCCCGGTGAGATCCCGGACAACCTCGCCGGCTACACCGCGACCGGCAAGTACCAGCTCACGTTCATGCTCACTCGTAGCGTGAACCCGGAGTGGTTCACATCCCCGCCACCCCCTCGGGCAACCGGACCTTCACCAACCGCCGCCCCACGGCGTCCATCACCTCCACATCATGATGGGCCTCAGCCCCGTCATCCCCCACGAACAACAACGCATCTCCCATCCTCGTCATCGATCACATCACGCAGCCCGCGGGAGAACCATCAGCGACCTCATGAACCAGTACTCACACCACACCACAGCGGGCACGACATCCCATCAGCGATCAACTCTCCCGACCCACCAGCAGGGGCACGATCTGTCCTCAGGACTCAACGTCCAGGAGAGCAGAGCGCTCACCCGCCGACGGCTACCGACGCGAGTCTGCCGGATGACCGACCCGCTAGATCCCATTAGGAGAGCTCTTCGCGCGACGGTGGCCAACCCTGCTGTCGAGTTCGGGAACCCCAGCGCAAACCAGACACCCCGGCATCTTTGGGTGGCGGCTGGCTGCGGATTCCTGGCCCATTTATGCGATCGTGAAACGACCGTGGCAGCTGACCTGCGGGGCACAGCGGGGCTCGACCAGGAGTCGGGTGGATTTTCAGCCTCCTCACAGGAACAAGGGGGAACATGGGCTTGACCGCACAGTTGCTACCAACGACCGAAAAGTGCGGTTCGAGGAAGGCGCAGGACAATGATCAGCCGGACCAAGATGACGCTGCTCGCGGGGATAGCGGTCCTGGCGATCGCCGGGGTGGGAACCGGCATCGCCTTCGCGCAAAGCTCTGACCCACCGTCTCCTGCCCCACCCACCTCGTCCAGCGCCGCACCGGCACCGGACGACATGGAGCACGGGCACGGCAGGCACGGAGGGCCGCTGTCCCGAATCGTGCACGGCGAGGCCACCCTGACCACCAAGGATCACGGCTACCAGGTTGTCGACCTCCAGCGAGGCATCGTGGACTCGGTAAACTCTGGGCAGCTGACCGTCCGCTCCGCCGATGGATTCACCGCCACCTACATGACCAATAACGCCACCAAGATCCGCAAGGGCCGGGAGTCCAGCGACATCAGCCAGGTGCTCGCCAATGACCGGGTGACCGTTGTGGCCACCAAGACCAACGGCACCGCCACCGCCACGCGCATCCACGACGGCGGACCGGCCAAGTAACCACCGGGATACTCCTGCTCCCCTGCGCTGGGGAGCCCCAGAGCGATCGATACTCAGACGAAGGAAGTGGAATGATCCAGCTTGAGGATGTCACCAAGGCGTACCAGATGGGCAAGGTCGAGGTACCAGTACTTCACGGTATCAATCTGACTATCGACGACGGTGAGATGGTCGCCATCATGGGCCCATCTGGATCGGGCAAGAGCACGCTGATGAACATCCTGGGCTGTCTGGACATCCCCACCAGCGGGCGCTACCTGCTTGATGGCACCGACGTCAGCCGGCTATCCGACAACCAGCTGGCCAAGATCCGCAGCCACAAGATCGGGTTCGTGTTCCAGTCGTTCAACCTGGTCTCGCGCACCAGCGCAATCCGCAACGTCGAGCTGCCCTTGGTCTACGCCGGGGTGCGGGATCGGCGCAACCCGGCTCAGCACGCGCTGGAGCAGGTCGGGCTGAACGACCGACAGAAGCACATGCCCAACGAGTTATCCGGTGGCCAGCAACAGCGGGTGGCGATCGCCCGAGCATTGATCAACGATCCCGCGCTGCTGCTGGCCGACGAGCCCACGGGCAACCTCGACACCGTCGCCAGCGTCGAGATCATGAAGTTGCTCGGTGTGCTGAACGATGCCGGCCGCACGGTGGTGCTCATCACACACGAAGAGGAGGTCGCCCGGTTCGCCAAGCGGGTCGTGCGGCTGCGCGACGGGCTCATCCTGAGTGACCAGGCGCAGCAAGCCGACACGGAGGTCAGCGTGTAACCCCAGGGCCATGTAATCCCAGGGCCGTGAGCGAACGCCGCACCTCAACCGTCGAGCACGTAGCCAGCGCCGCGCACCGTGCGGATCCGTTCGGGACCCAGCTTGCGGCGCAGATACCCGACGTAGACTTCGACGATGTTGGAGGATTTCGGCTGGCCCCAGACCGCCGTGGTGAGCCGGTCCTGTGATATTGGCTCGCCTGGCCGGCTGGCCAAGGCGACCAGCAGGGCGTACTCGGTTGGTGACAGCGTCACCAACCGGCCGGCGACGCTGACCAGCCCGAGGGCGGTGTCGACGGTGACCACCCCAGCGCGTAGCACGGTCCGGTCCACCGACAGCTGATCGGAGACCCGCAGCCGCAACCGGCTGACCAGCTCCTCCACCGGGAACGGGGTGGTTAGGTAGTCGTCCAAGCTGCTGCGCAACAGCGACACGGTCTGCTCCCGCTGCTCGCGGGAGGTCAGCGCGATGACCGGAAGCGCAGGAGCGATCCCGCGGAGCTCGTCAAGGAAAATTCGGGGATCCGGGCCGGCCAGCGCGACATCGAGCACGATCGCCGCGAGGGTATGCGCGCGGACGACGTCCAGCACCTCTGGGACAGCGTCCAAGGTCCGGGTCTCGAACCCGGTGGACCGTAACGCTTGAAGCACCCGGCTCGTTGTGGGGCGCAGGGGGACCATGAGAAGAACCGGATCCCGGAGCCCATGGAAAGATCCACGGGCGGGCCCATGGGACGGGACTGTTGAGTTCTGGTTGGGTTGCATCGGCGGCAAGGTTGCCGCGCCGTGCGGCGTTGGGCAATCGATGAGCGGCAGAATTACCCAACCGGCCCAACGCGTCACAGCGTGTCGTTGAGCGTCTTGCCTGGCATTCGGAGCAATGGATGCGCCGTTCGGAGTAATCGGTGGGCGCTCGTCGCGCCGCACGGCCGGGTGAGCGACCATGGGCCAGTAACGCTCTCAGATTGGGCCGGCTAGGTACCCACTTCTCCATACGGTTCGTGGCGTGCGACGCCAGCTGGAACGAACACTGTGGGCAACGGCCTTCCTCGCCGTGCTCCTAGCACCTGTGCTCCTGGCGCCCGTGCGGCACAGCCGAAGTGCCGGCATCTTGTCGCCGGCTCAGTCGGCTCTGCCGGCTCGACCGGCAGCGGCCGGCTCGTCACTGCTCTCCGAGCTCTCGGTCGGGATGGGCCTGCTCGCCACCTCCATGCTGGTCTGTACGGTTGTGCTGCCGTCTCGGCTGCGCTCGCTGACCCGCACGTTCGGCATTGACGGGGTGCTCGGCATCCACCGGTTTGTCGGGTTGACCGTCACCTTGCTGGTGGGTTTGCACATCGTTCTGGTGCTGGTGGCGAACCCGGCAAACGTGGCCCTGCTCGACGTCCTGCACGCGCCCAATCGTGCTCGCGCGGGGCTCGGCGCCGGTGTGGCGCTGGGTGCGCTGGTCACACTGACGATGCTGCGCAGGCGACTGCGACAGCGCTACGAAGTGTGGCGTTGGGTGCATGTGGTGCTGGCCAGCGCGGTGCTGGTGCTCAGTGGGCTGCACATCTGGTGGCTCAACCACCTGGTTCGGGATGCCGCGATGCGGGCCTTGCTCACCGTTCTTGGGCTGGGTGTGCTGGTGGTGCTGGCGTACCGGTGGCTATGGCTGCCGGTCTTCGGCGCCCGCCGCGAATATGTGGTCCGCGAGGTCCGGCCGGAGACCAGCACCGTGAGCACCCTGGTCCTCGAGCCGCGCCGGAACAGATCCCGGCGCGGCTACCGGACTCTCACGTTTGCGCCTGGCCAGTTCGCCTGGCTGCGCCTGAACCCGTCGATGTGGGCGCAGGAGCATCCCTTCACCATCGCTTCCAGCGCTCACCTCGGACTGTGGACCGAGTTCACGATCCGGCACAGCGGTGATTTCACCCGCGAGCTTCGCCTGCTGCGACCAGGCAACTCAGTGTGGGTCGATGGCCCGCACGGCGCCTTCACCATCGACCTGCAGCGCACCACCGGCCTGGTGATGATCGCCGGTGGGGTCGGCATCACCCCGATGATGAGCATGCTGCGGACGCTGGCGCACCGACGCGACCGGCGCCCGCACCGGCTGCTCATCATCGCCCGGACCGTCGAGGACCTGCTGTTCCGCGCAGAGATCAAGCAACTTCAGCGACAGCTAGACCTCACCGTCATCGAGCTGCTCCGCCAGCCGCCACCGAACTGGACCGGCGCGTCCGGCACCGTCGACGAGAGCCTGCTCACGACACTGCTACCCGGCAAGTTCCGGCGCGACCAGCTCGACTACTACCTCTGCGGGCCGCCGGCGCTGGTCGCCGATGTCCTGACCGTGCTCGACGGGCTGGACGTCCCGCAGCCGCGGATCCATACCGAGCAGTTCGACCTCGTCTGATCCCAATATTGACCCCGATATTGGCGCGCCACTGACCCCCAACCAAGAGAGGCTTTTCTGTGCGTCCCCCGGTACCCCGATTCGTCCGATGGGCCGTCACCCTGGCCGTGATTGTCGCGCTGACGGTCGCGGTGTTCCAGTACTGGGGTACGTCGCAGTACGGAACGGCAAGTGCGCACAGCAATGCGCACGACACTGGATGGGCGCAAACGCAGTGGGGCCCGCTGGGACCCACAGATCGAGACCTGCTGGTCATGGTCCGTCAAGCTGACCTGTGCGGGGGGTCGAGCGGGCGCCAAGCCCAGCAACAGGGCAGCAGCACCGCGATCCGTACCATCGCCAAGCGCATCGAGGGCGACTACGGCGACCTCGACAACCAGGTTCGCTCGGTCGCCGGCAAGCTCGGCGTGCCGCTGCCCGACCAACCCACTGCGCAGCAGCAGAGCTGGATGAGGGAGCTATCCGGACGCTCCGGCCCGGACTTCGACCGCATGTTCGCCCAACGGCTGCGACTCACCGACGGCGACGTGCTTCCGGTCATCACCGGCGTGCGGGCTGGCACCCGAAACGAGTTGATCCGGTCGTTTGCGGCCAACGCCGCAGTACTCGTCAACCGGCACATGGAGTACCTGGAGCGCACCGGGCTAGTTGACTATTCCAGACTGCCCGAGCCGCTGCCCCCCGTAGCGGGCATGTCACCCGCTGGCCAACAACAGCACATCGACCAAGTCGACCAGGTGGTCAACGCCACGCGAGGCTCGGCGACCGGCTCCAGCGCCGGCAACGACGTCAACGCCATGGCCGCGGCCTTGGTCTTGATCGCCGCGCTGCTAGTCGCCCTCGGCCTGCTGGGGACCACTGGCTGGCGGGTTCGGCAGACCGGTGCTCGCCCCCAGCACCGTGGTGACCCTCGTCGTAGCTTGCCTCGCCGGCCCCCACATAGCCGGCACGCTGCCCAGCGTTGGTAGCCAGTTGGTAGCCAACTGGCGGATCCTCCACACTCAACAGCCCGGTCGGGCCTGGATGGACGTCAACCTGTGTCCTACTCCCTCAGCTCAGCGTTACGCTAGGTCGTCTCACGCGATAGGCGCTGGGGTTGACAGGATGGGGTCAGATCATGAAGCGGACAGTGCGGGTTGCCAACGGACACACCTGGACGGTCCATAGCAGGATCAGCTGGACCAAGCCGGAGCGGGCAGCTCAGTTCGAGCACGACATGACCGCCGGTTATGTGTCCGGCGTCGCGATGGTGGGGGTCGTCCTCGCGCTGACACTCTTCGTGGTGTTCTGGACCCCAGTAGGTGTGGTCATACCAGCCTGGTTTGTGCTGTTGGTCCTGCTGGTTTTGCTGCTGGTGCCGGTGTGGTGGGCGTGGCAACGGCCGTGGATCATCACGGCGTGCACCGATGAACCGATTGCGACAGAGCGCGATCATTGGGAAATCATCGTGTACGGCGTGCTTCCATCCCGGCAGGAGGCTCAGCAGATCGTCAATGACCTGAAAACGCGGGGAGTTCTAGACCACGACACCGGGCGGCTTTCCCGGATCACGTCGTCCACCGCGCCGTTTCATGACTTATGAGTCCCCGACACCCTTGGCGGGAGGCCCGTTCCGGGCGTGAGTTTGCAGGTAACATCCTTGACCAATCAGGCCAGCGGGAAATCATTGAACATTGATCGTGCCCGTATTATTTTGGCGCGGGACCGGAGGCCGCAGAGGATCATCCCTGGTCCCGCCGTGGGTAGGGGGCCGGCTGCCCCGCCCCGGCGGACGTGCGGGGAGACCGGGGCTGGACAGCCGGGGTCTGCGGTGGCTGGGTGGGTGTTCACACTCATGTGCCACAACGCCCACAACCACCCCCTCGCCGCCCTCCCCTCAGGGCCCCGGCAAAGTCCTGTTTCGGCAGATAGATGCCCATAGATCACTGAACGAGAGGGGCGATCATGATCTCGTGTGCTCTCAGTGCGCCGAGTTCGACAGGAGAGCTGCTCGGCCGGCCT
>JBOHFR010000076.1:0-23395 GCA_050699715.1 Pseudonocardiaceae bacterium | reverse complement strand
CCCGAAATTCGAGACTGAACTTCCGATACTTCCGAGACATTTTCGATGGCGCCTTTCGGATACAACCCTATCGGGTCGTGGTCCGAGAACCTCGGGGCACCCCACAAGGACCTTGGCGGCCACGGGCTGCCCAGGCAGGCGGCCCAAGCGGTGCAGCAGTGCGCCGAGGCACTGGAGGACCCGGTGTGGCTGGGATGCGCGGCATTTGTGCGGGGTGCCGCCGGGGGTGAGTTGGATCGGGCCGGACAGTACCGCCGCTCGGTCGCCGCAGCGGAGAGTCTGAGCGGCAGGCTGGATTCCAGCGAGGCGTTGCAGACCTGCGGGATGCTGCACCTGATGGCGGCGACGGCCGCCGGGGCCCGTGGTGACCACGACAGCTCCGCCACCCACCTCGACGAGGCCTCGGCGCTGGCGGCCCGGATGGACACCGACGCGGGCACCTGGGCGCACCTGTTCTTCGGCGTCACCAACGTCGGCATCTGGCGCACCAGTCTCGCCGTGGAGCTCGGCGAGTACGGCCAGGCCGTGCAGGCCGCGGCCGCAGTGCGTCCCGAACTGCTGCCCAGCACCGCCCGCCAGGCCGTGTTCTGGGCTGAGCTCGGCCGGGCTCTGGTCGTGGAGAAGAAGACCCGCGAGAAGGGCGTGCGCGTGCTGCGCCACGCTGAACAGCTCGCCCCGCAGCGGATCTACCACGACGTGTTCGTCCGCGAGACCGTCGCCGATGTGCTGCGCCAGGCCCGACGTGACGCCGGTGGCCGGGAGCTTCGCGGCCTCGCCTCCCGCCTGGGAGTCGCCCAGATCGGGTGAGGTCAGCCACGGTGCACCACACGTGCACCACAACACCGAAACAGACCACACGATCTCTCCCATGCAGGGGAGTTTCGCGCCACTGGCATCACTGATGTCCCCCGCACCGACCACCCGAGAGCAGCAGAGGCCGCTGGCCGGTGAGGGTGGTGACTTGTTCACCGCCACTCCCAATGACGACGGTGCGACAGCGGCCATGACGACGACTGTGGACAACTGCCGATGCCGAACTCGGTGATCGGCGCCGCCACCGTGACGACAGCCAGCGACGGCGTGGCGCGCGAGGCGCCCGGAACGATCGGGGGGCAAGCCGACCCGCACCGCAGGCGCGCAGCGCAGCGCCGAGGAGCGGAAGCGGTGCGGCAGCACTGCCCGGATTGACCACCTGCGGGTGGCCACGCTCATATGGGCTACGGCAGGTTGACGTCGAAACCGCCACTATGCCGACGAAGCTAGCCGAACTGTCGGCACCGTCAATGACGCGTTCATCGTCACCTTCAGCGGCGGTCAACAGTCGTGGTGACATCCCAGTCCCGACTGCTGGCCATCACCAAGGCCGACCCAGAAACAACACTGTCGCCCCGGTTGGCCCAGGCGGGCGGTGTGGCGTGCCTCCCAGATGCCGTGGCGGCCAGCCCGGCGAAAGAAGCCGACCAACCGAGCAAGCCGCAGCGACCTGCCAGGCCGTCACCGAGCCCAGCACCCCGAACACACCGAACCGACCAGTCACCGCGGTGGTCGCCGCCCCCAACGCGGCGAGCACATCGCGCCACGGCGACCCCAGAGCCTTGGACACCACCCGTCCACCCCGGCCCGGTGGGCTACCTGCAGCAACCATGTCCGCACCGCCTCCAACCGGGCGCCCATCACCCTCAGCCACCCCCGCACCGTCGCCACCGGAACCCTCAACCTCGCCCCGATCACCCGATGCCCCGACCCGCCCGCCCGGGCAACCAGGGCCGCACCAATCACCTCGACCCCATACGCACGCCGCAGCAACACCGTGACCGGCAACAAGACATGAGTGACCAGACACACAGGGCAACAGGCCCGCCTCGGGTGCAACACCCCCGCAAGACCCTGGACACTGCGTGGGCGCGCCCACCCCCACGGACGCAACGCGCCCAGACAATCCGGACAGACCACCTGCCCAGACACCAACCACGACTCGACCCGAACCTGATCAGCCTCTACCGTCACCAGCGGGTGCCTCCGTGCATCCAGCACGGCCCTCCCGCAGCGGCCCTCCACGACACAAGCGGGAGGGCCGTCGTCGTCTCCACTCAACTTGCTCGGCACAGTGACGGTGACGACCAGACAAATCACCACACCAACCAGAACCCCCAGCAACGCCCGCAACCTCAATGACGGACAGCAACCCCTACGTCGTCATCCGGAACGACGGTCACACCGACAAACCAGAGAGATCAACCAACCGATACAGCTCAAACGGATCGCCCGTGGCCACCAACGAACCAACCCGCGGCACGACCACCGAGCTGAGATCCCGAGGCCGATCTTCCTGTTCGATCATGGGCAGGGACCGTAACCACCCACACACCCCTCTATCCCCTCACAGAGCGGGAGCTACCTCCGTAGTTCAGTCAACAGGTCCACGGCCGATACATCCGCCGATGCCCAGCCCCCCAAGCGCAATGCCACTAACTTAAGGTAAGTTTCCGCAGGTCAGAGGCTGTTTTGAGGATATCGGGACCACAGGCTGTGGGTCTGCCGTGGCGCGCTTCGCGCAAGCGCTACCTGGGGCTTTGCAAACGATGGTCGACTCAAGCTGTCGACCCGGGGCGCCATCGTCCCTGCTTGGCGCATACACACCCACCCTGAGCTGGACAAACGCTTAAGTTAGCGGCATTGCCCCCAAGCGGGCCTTCACCTCCGCGACCGCGCGCCGGGTAGTGCGCTCATCGCCGTCGAACCCGACCGCGACCAGTCGCTCGTGCACCCCACCGCACGAACATGCCCCTGGGAGCGGTCCACCCACTCCTCGACCTTTCCCAAAAACGGGTCGATCAACCGTGCCCGCCTCACCGGGCCCGCCACCACCAACCCCCGATCCCGGCGCTCCACATGGTTGCGCACCGTCTTGGGATCACACCCGGCCAACTGGCGTGTCCGTCCCACATTCTCCCTCGGATTCGGCAATTTTCGCGATATGTAAGTCGTCATCAGAATGTCAGCGTGAAGGCGTCACGAGGTTGTCAGTGACGCACCGGGGGCGGGTCAGTGCGCCGTTTCCCGGTTGGCGTTGAAATCGCAGTGTTGGAAGAGGGTTATTTAGAGTGATATTACCGCCTTACTAAATTGATTTGCGCACTCCCGCGTCAACATATGACTTGATCAAATAGCCGCGACTCATGCGAACACTACCTTTACAATTTTTGTCAACTCGTCGGCGAGCTGCGTGCGAAGATCGGGCCAAGGAGCGATTTTTAGCGAAATTATGTCTACGGATTCGTCAAGCAGTCGAGTGAGACATCTGTAGACGTCCGAATCGCGTACGCGGAGTGGGCGGACGTGTGGGGTTAAAAGGTTTTCGGATGATTTACGGAAGGGCTCTGGCGAGAATTTTGATGAGCCACTGTCCTGAAGGACTAGAAACACATCAGGAGTAAAAAACCGTCCTGTCTTCCGCTGTGAATGTGATAGGGCTGAACGAATTTTTTCGCGACCTGGTCCTTTCCGGATGGCGACTGGAACCGGTACAGGGGTCGCCTGCGCCGTCACTGAGTCCACTAACACCAGCTCGTCTGTGAGGATGTCGCCCAGCCCGGCTCCAATCCACGTCAGCGCGGCAGTGGTCTTTCCGGCCCGTCGATTGCCGCAAACTGCTACTGTCCGGCCAGCGTCTGTTATCAGAAGTGCTGAATGTAGTGCCCAGAACCGAGACGACAGCGAAGGGTGCCATAAGTGAGGCACGATGGGGAGTTCGGGTGGGATCGACGAGCGCGCGCCGGTCTGTGGTCCGATAAGGACAGCACCGCGGTCGCACTGTGACGTGTGCGCTCGATGTGCCCGCAGCACATCGAAGTCTGGAGAGAGCTGGACGACTGCATCCGGTGATCCACGTAATGGTGCGAGTAGCCGAGGATAGCTGTCGCCGAGCCGTGTGATCACCTTTGAATTACAACATACATATCTCACGCGAATTCCACAGAACTCAAAATCGACTGACGGATCGTACCGAGTTCTGATGTGGCGAGCCTGTTCGAGCGCGTTGACGAGTGGAAGATCAAGCAAGTCATGCGCCATGCATAGAGAATTTCCAACATTGGAGTTCATCTCATATTGAACAAATGTGGACTCGTCAAACGCAATGAACTTCCCCGTATCTATCTCTTGGACCGACCAGAGAGGCCTGTTTGGTCTCGTCATTGAATTCACCCTGGAGCTTCCAGTTTTAGTTTATCGAAAATACAGGGCTCCATGGAAGGAGGTCGGAATCGTCCTTGATTAGGCCAATGCCGACCATATAACAGCCATCCATGGATTGGCCAAGGCCAAAGTTTCGCTCCCAGAGTTCGTCCACGACGGCCGGGCTTTGAAATACTCCAATGGAGGGATCGGTTGCGAACAAGAGTGCGATTCGTTGACCCACGGCACCTAATTCTATAAGTCCGTTGTGCCATGGGTCTCTGATCGGCGGCATCAAATAGATGACGTATGCGAATCCGGCGGCCCAGGGTTGGCCAATCGCACATTTGACAATAAACTCGTCGGAGACAATTTCGTCGCTGATCTTCGTGCGACCTTTTTTCGTCACTGAGTATATTCCAACCTCGACAGAATCGCTGCCGGTCATCACGACTACGTAAGAATCGCATGCGGTATCCTGAAGCAGTGACCAGAGTTTATTAGCATGATGGTGCGGTAGTGAACTTCTTTGGAAGCTTCGACGTGTGCATCGCCGCTCAAGCCTAGCGCCAAGGTCAATGGGAGCCTGGGCTGAAGCGGTGTAAGTCTTAAATTTAAATTGATTGCTGGCTTTGTCGGCCAAGGTTAGAAGAGAGAGATACCATGAGCGGTCCGACCAAATTTTGCTCTTTTTCCAAAGCTGGAGGCTAAGTGTCTCGGGTATGAGTAGTCGCGAATCTATCAGTTGGCCAAGCTGGACCATGCTAATGCCAGAGAATTCGACAATTTCGGCGGGGGTTCCCCGCCTATCGCCCCGGGTTGAAGGCACGCCATAAGCAAGAGCATCCACATGGCCAGGTTTCAGAGATAATTCGGTGCGGTGTAGGTGATTGTGAGCGGTTATGCCCGTATCGTGTACAGCGAGACTAATTAGCGGGTTGGTACAATATGCATCCTGTTCTTGCTGCCGGTCCGTTCCTTGCTGAAAATACCCGGCGACGCGACTTGGTGTCGGCGTCGCGAGGATGACTCCAAGAATAGGCACCGCCATAGCAGCGGCATCCCACCTGAGTTGCAAGAGAGGTTGCCAGGTTGTCGCCCATCCTGCATGTGCAACGAGCTCTTTGATGGTTTCGACGATGTGACCAGCATCGATCAGGGCTGGACGAAGCGCACGAGGATCCCGATATCGCCAGGAGACCCGATCGATGTTGCTGAAGAGCGTTATTGCAACTACAGGACCATCGGAACGGCCGACCCAGTGTGGTATGCGACGTGCATCGAGGAAGCGGTTTTCTTCCGGGTTGTATATCCAGTCGTGCGCACTTGCAGCAGGTTGCCTAATGGCAAGGACGGCCTCAGTTGGATGTCGCGCGCCGCCTGATGGACTTGTCTTGTGTGCAAGTGGTCCTTGCTCGCCGACCCGGCGAGCTTTGATCCCTAACGCAGCGCGTATCCAGGTGGCGGCGAGATTTTCCACCGATCTGTCGCGATCGATGTGAAGTCGAATGTGTGGTTCGTCGCTGGCCGCGAAGACCGGTTGAGTGCACGCGAATGGATCGTAACTGGGCGGCGAGTCGGAAATTGCGTATGAACGCATCAGCTTGCGATCTACGGACCTGCCTGAGACCTCCGAGTAGTCAAGAAATGGATAGTCGAAGTTGAGAGCTCTGTACCAGCTCAAATATGTGCTATCGCTGAGCCTCTCTCTGGCGCCGAGCTCAGCGATAGCACATTTCATTGACGCGGTACACTCGGCAGCTCGCAAGCCGCCAGAGGCAAGTTCTCCCAGTAGGAGATTTGCGCGGTCTTTTCCGGACAGGGTAAAAGTCTGCTTGGTTAAGGCATTGACCGCTACCCATCGTGCATTCGCCTGCAGGTGTGGCGCTAACGCCTTAGCGAGAAAGAAGCGCACTGCAGAACTTGCGTTCTCAATCTCGGTCGACATATTTGTGCCTTCAATATGCGCAGGGCAGCCACGCTCGGCGGCCGATGTCTGCTTGTGGGTCGTACTTCATCTCATCTGCTACCGTACTGCTCAAGTGCGCGGCGGAGAATGGGTGTCGCAGAGATTATGCTCTCTCCGTCTGGAATGGCAAACCAAATATCGACATTGTTGGCGAAACCTTCTGTAGCCTTGAAGCGCTGCAGGTCGTCCATAGCAAAAAGCCAGGCTTTATCGGTGTCGGAATCAATGATCATGATACTTTCGGTTGGGGTGTTCTTAAAAATTGCTGGATAGTCAACGGTCCTCTGGATGAGCGATTCCGATGGGATGACAAAGACAATATCAGCTGCAGTCTCGGCGGCGTTCACAGGAGTGAGTCGATCTAGTTCTTCGTTCGGGATGAGATAGGTAGTGGATCTCCTCTGATCCTGGATTGCTAGCGCCATTTGACCCTCCGGTTGTCTATGCGCCTGGTATGTGAGGTGACATTACGTGGTAACGCTGCGTAGCTCGGCAAATCAGATGAGTAAAAGCTACTGGTAGCAAGGCTGGCAGTCGAGCGCCCGAACGTGTGAAAGCCGTGACCGATTCATGATCGCCGGGCGCTACTGGAGGGGCAACATGTGATGCGTACCTCTGGTCGTACTCCACGGCTGTTCCAAGATCATGGCGTGAGTCCGAGGATGGTGAAGGGCCGGTCCATGCGGCGTGCGGCCCATCGGGTGGCTTCGGTGATATCAGTGCGTCCGGCTAGCCGGAGGGCGCCGATGGCGAGATTACGGAGTGCGGCCATGATTCTGGGCCCGGATCGGGTTCTGATCTGGGATTTGTCTTCTTGGTAGAGGGTGTCGCGGATCCAGTGCAGCGACTCGATCGACCACTGTTCCCGGACGTATCTGGCCAGCTCGGCGGGGCTTGCCTGGCTGGGTTCCGGGCTGGCGACACCGAGAGCGGCGAGGGCTGAGATCGGCCGGCCACGGAGGTCGCTGACATACCGTTCGACCAAGAATACTTGATTGACGTTCGGGAACGGCAGATCCGGCGGGGCGGGAAGGACCTGAATGGTCCGGGTGGTGACCCGGCCGTGACCTTTGTCGGTGCCGCAGTGTGCGATGGGGGCCTCTTTCCAGGCCAGGGCGTCGAAGAGGGCCCGCCGGTTCTCCTTGACCGGGAGCACGAACTGTCCGCCGCGCTCGTGGATGTGCTCCGCGGTGGCTTTCACCGTGTGCACCGCGTCAGCGGTCACGATCTTGCCGTTCAGATCGATCTGGCCGAGCACGTCCGCCGCCATCGGCACCTCATTGGTCTTCGCGCCGACTTCGGCCTGGGCGGCGACCACCGAGGTGGCGGCGTGCGGACCAACCAGGGCCGCGAGCAGGTGCGTTTGATTCCCCTGGGCGTCTTTCGCGCCACGGATCGTCTTGCCATCGAGTCTGACCTGAACAAACCCGGGGACATCGCCGCCATCACCAGCGGCGGACTCCGTGGTGAACCCGGCCAGGCCGCTCAGCCACTGACCCATGACGGCGTCGAAGGCCTCAGCGTCGGCGTCGGTCAGCACCCGCCAGATCGTGGTCTTCGACGGCGGCCCGGCAGGCAGCGCACCGGCCCGGAGGTACAGATCCGCCAAGACTTCGGCCGGGACATCGCTGACCCAGCCGGTGATGGCCGTGTAGCCACTCATTCCGGCCACTACCGCCGCGGCGGCCAGGGCCAGCACCACCGACACCGGATGATCACGACCTTGACCTGACCGACCATCAGTCACCCCGCCCAGCAGCTCCAGCAGGTCAGCGCACACACGGGCGACCGGTATCGAAACCACCGGCCCAGCTGGCGCGGGCACGGCGGGGTCACTGACAGACTGAACCACGACGAAGCTCCGGGGACACGATCGGTGAGATGATCACTGTCCATACCGGAGTTTCGTCCCATCACCACCCAGACACGCCGCACGTGATCAAACCGCAGCAACTTTCCTGGCAGTCCTAGCCCAACCCACCACGATCTTGGAACGGCCGTGGGTCGTACTCTGGGACGAAACTGCGTTGCTCCGATCTTACGTATCTACTTGAGTGGAACCGAATTCCGTAGAAGATAACGGTGTTGCCGGAGTTCAAGTTATCTACCATCTGGAGGCGTCGTGGATTTCTTGTAGCAGCTTCCGTCAACGACGTAGTCGCAGGCGAAGATCGTGTGCACCGTGCGGTCAAGTTCTCTCAGTGCCGCATAGGTGGGGTGCATGGCACCTGGTCGTCTTCGCAGTGGCCGGGCCTTACCGCACTGGCCGTTTTACCAAGGTGGGTGGGGTGGAGAAGCTGCTGCGTGTGCCGACCCGGCCAACCGCGGTCTGGGCCGGCTGTGGCGGCCGGGCACCCCGCCGCCGGCGCCGATCCCCGCCGACACGCCACGTGCGGACATCCGGGTCGGCTACGCCCGCTGCTCCCGCCTCACCCAGGAACTCCAGTCCCAATTGGGAAGCGATGGCCGCGCACGGCATCGTCCTGGAGATGCTCGCCGGGCCGCTGACGAGCATGTACGAGCCCGACCGGCACTGGGCGTGTGCTGTTCGCGTTCTTCGCCGCGATGGCCGAGACCGAGCGGGAGAACATCCGCGAGGCCACCCTGGCGGGGCTCAATGTCGCTGCCCGTAAGGGAAATCACGGTGGTCGGCAGTCGGTGATCACCGAGGATATGCTGCACACGGTGCTGCTCGGGCGCGTGAACGGGGAGTTGGTGGGGAGTTGGTAGAGTCGATCCGTCCGAATTTGATCATCCCCGCTGGCAAGTGCAAGGGGCAGAACCCCAGCCTCGCCAGTATCTGTCGGGCGCTGGCTGAACACGAGCGAGCGCAGGCGTATCCCGAGGCAATCGAGCAGGCCCACGCCGACTTCGCCACACTCCAGTCGAGCACCTGATCGGCTCGGCCAGCCGGATCACCCCTGGTCAGCAAGCCGTCTGCCCACATCCGCCCGATCTTCGGCCAGTACTACGGCGACCCCTGGTAGCCTGGGGCGCCTGCCAAGACGTCCCATTCCCTGATCGGGTTCGGCCCTGGAAGCGAGACTGACGTACCGATGCTGGACTGTGCGGTCATCGATGCCCTATTTCCCGCTGATCTGCCTGAATCTAAGTACTGGGAACAGCACTACCCACCGCGGCAGCTCACCGAAGGCGCTGAGGTTACCCGGTTTGGCCCCTCGCCGACCGGGTTCGTGCACATCGGTGGCGTCTACGTGGCCACCATCAACCGCGACATCGCGGCGCACTCGGAGGGCGTCTACATGGTGCGGGTAGAGGACACCGACCAGTCGCGCGAGGTCGAAGGTGCTCTCACCCAGTTCGCCCGCGCGTTCGACTACTTCGGTATCCCTTCGGACGAGGAGGACGAGCACGGTAGCTACGGCCCCTACCAGCAGTCGGTTCGCGCATGCATTTACCTCACCTATGCGCGAGAACTGCTGCGCCAGGGCAAGGCGTACCTGTGCTTCGCCACCAAAGACGAACTCGCCGACATCACCGCACGCCAGCAAGCCGCGAAGATCCCCACCGGCTACTACGGACCATGGGCCATATGGCGCGACGCCGACCCTGCCGCAGTGCAGGCCAAGCTCGCTGAAGGCGCCCCGTACGTGGTGCGCTTCCGCGCCCCCGACAACGCTGCCGGGCAGCGAGTCCGCTTCACCGACGCAATCCGGGGCGAGCTGGAGCACGAGGCCAATCGCAACGACACGGTCGTCCTGAAATCTTCCGACCAATCCCCGCAGCTGCCGACCTATCATTTCGCGCACGCCGTGGACGACCACTTGATGCGCGTCACGCTGGTCATCCGTGCCGAGGAGTGGATTTCCTCGGTCCCGCTGCACCTGCAATTGTTCGACGCGCTGGGCTTCGAGTCGGTCACTTACGCGCACATCGCACCGCTGATGAAACAGATCCCCGGCGGGAAACGCAAACTATCCAAGCGCACAGACCCCGAAGCCAACGTCGACTTCTACATCGAGGCCGGCTACCCCGCCGAGGCCATCCTGTACTACCTGCGGGGCCTGGCCAACGGGCGGCTCGCCGAGCTCCCACTCCGCGAGGCGCTCGCCACCCCTATCCGGCTGGACCAGTGCGGCGTCGCCGGCCCGCTGGTCGACCTCGTCAAGCTCGACGACATCAGCGCCGACCATATCGCCACCCTATCCGGACACCAGATCTTTACCGCCCTCCGTACCTGGGCAGCCCAATTCGACCCTGACCTGGCCACCGTCCTGGACGCTGAGCACGATCTCGCCCTGCGTGCCCTCGCCGTGGAACGCGACGGTGTCGACAATCCTCGCAAGGACCTGCGCAAGTGGTCGGACTTCCGACCCGCCTACGGTTTCTTCTTCCCGCAACTGTTCATTCCGTTGTCCGGCCCCACAGACGAACGCCTCATTCCACTCGGTGTGGATGCCATCATCATCGCGAGCCTCGCTCATGACTTCGCCGAGGGCTACCAGCACCTGGACGATCCCCAGGAATGGTTCAATCAGATCCGCGAGCTCGCCGCGAAACACGGCTTCGCGCTCAACGCCAAGGAATACAAGAAAAATCCCGGCTCCTACCCGGGCTCGATCCGCGAAGCATCCCAACTCATCCGCGTCGCCCTCACCGGCTCCACCCGCAGCCCTGACCTCCACGCTATCATCCAAGTGCTCGGCGCTGCAGAAGTGCTGCGCCGGCTGCGCGCCCTAACCAGCTGATCCCAAGACGCGCTTCATGTAACGAGGCTGCGTTAAGAAGCGCGTCACAGCGTCGGTGAAGCTTCAGTGGTCAGCGTCGGGTGTCGTGAACTCGACGCTACGGACGTTTTGAGTCACGACGAACGTCGGTGGCGTCGAGTTCACGACCCGCACCCTCGTTGCGCGGCTAGCGCGGGATCTTGCAGGGTTCTCGTCACTCAGTAGTGGGTAAGTCACCGGAGGCGGTTACCGGTTCGACAACGTCGTATATGGGTAGCCTGGCCTTGTGCTGAGTGGCGCGCATCCTGGCTGGCCTGTGACTACCCTCACGAAGTCGGCCCAGACCGGTTTCGGAAGTTGAGCCATCGTCGGTGCGGGGTACGGAAATCGTTGCCGAGGAACGGGAAAACATCTCTCGGGAGCTCCGGGCCGGGTCCAGAACAACATCACCACCCTGATCGCCCGCAAGGTCCCCACCACCGACGGCGCACCCAAATGGTGCCCATGCTGGTGGGACCACGCCGAGGCGATCGCCCGCCTGGAGACGCTGCGCAGGGCGTGGGTCGTCCTGTCCGGGGTGGAGGGCACCGGCCTGGTGACCTAACTTCGACTACCGCGACCGGGTGCTGGCCGTGCCCACCTTCGAGACCGGCCCCTTCGCCCGCTGCGGCCCCCACCAACACACCCCCGAGCACGCCCTCGGAGACACCCCACCACCCCTTGAGACCTGCGGAGACCCAGCCCCAGCGACGACACACGGCGCGCCCTGAACCGACCACACCCGCGCCGGGCTGCCCCAGCTCCGGGCCCAGCCCCGAGTGAGGGGCTGCGCTGTTAGGCGGTGGTGGTCAGGCGCTCGCGCAGCTCGGCGACGCCGGGGCTGGTGTGGCAGGGTTCCAGCACGGTGCGCAACCGGTGGAGCCCGCCGTGGGCCCGGGGGGAGCGCACCGCGGTGACCGCGTCCACGGCCTGGTGACCGACGCTGACCGCGGTGTCGATGTCCCCGGCCAGGGCGTGCGCCCCGGCCAGAGTCAGCAGGCACACCGCCTGGTGTCGGGCGTGGTCAGGTCCGAGCTGGTCCACGTCGTGGCGCAGCAGCGGCACCGCACGGCTCGCGGCGCGCGGGTCGCTACTGGCCAGGGCGAGCGCGTAGTAGGCGCGGCCCTGGGAGCCGGAGATGCTAGCCTCACTGATCCACGCACCCCACGGTGGACGGGTCGCCGGGTCAAGGGTGGTGAGCCACTCGGCGGCGTGGCTCAACGCGCGGTCGCAGGCTGGTGTGTTGCCTTGGGCGGCGTGGGCTCGGGCCTCGATGCTGGACAGGGCGCTGGTGGTGGACGCGGAGACCGGGTGTGATCCGATCGCGGCGGCGTGGCCGAGGTGGACCAGCTTGAGCGCCTCGTCCGGGCGGCCCAGGCTCACCGCCTGAATCGCCATGTCGTACAGCAGGTACGCGGTGAGGTCGCTGCTGCGGGGGTCCTCGGTGTGGCGGGCGATGTCCAGGCCGATCATCCACAGCCGCCGGGCGCCGTCGTCGTGGTTGACATCAAAGCTCATGTAGCCCACCTGGAGCGCGAGGTGAGCGGTGGCGAGATACAGCCGGGGCCGCACCTCGGGGGCCATCTGAGCACCCAGCAGCGGCAGAGTGACGCGGAGCCGGGCAACGGCGGTATCCCAGGCCATCCCACTGCCCTGCGCGAAGTCCTGACATTTAAACGCGGCGGTGGCCGCCTCGATGGCCTCGACATCAGTGGTCCCCACGTGGCGGGTGCCGGTGGGCTCAGCCTGAGGCAGCAGGGCGATCAGGCGGTCGAGGTCCAGCCCGGTGAGCCCGGCGGCGCCGAGGGTGAGCCCAGCGACCTCCCCCACAAAGCCTCTACGGTCCACCCAACTGCCCTCCCGCCCGGTCACCACGCGCGATTCCACCATAACCCCGTGGCGGAGCCCGAGCTTGCCTGCGGGGATCGCGAGCGCGTTCGCGCACCGGATGACGCTCGCCGCGTCGGTCAGTGACCGCTTGCCCTTCTCAATCTTGGACAGGGTGCTCTGGTCGATGCTGAGCACCTCGCCCAGCCGGTGCTGGCTCCAGCCTGTCTCAGCGCGCACCCGCAGGAACACCGGGCCGAAGTCCAGTCGAGCCAGCGCCGCGCTCAATGCCGGCTCGTCCCACAGCGCGGGATCCAGAGTCAGGGCCGGCGCCGCGCGCCGGCACGGATCACACTCTCCGGCCTCGGCGCGGGTGCGGCGCAGCCCCGCCCCACAGCTCGGGCAGCACCAGTCCCCCAGAGCAGACATCTGATCACTGTAGCCGCGCTGTCACCCCCGACCCCCGCCAGGCTGATTTCCCTGTCCGTGCGCCCTGGCCACATGCCCTTGATTGGAGGGCGGGCACTGCGATGTGATCGAGACACCGGAGCTGGGGAGGTCACATGACAAGCACCACGGCGTGGGCGCTGACGGGGGATCACCCACCCGGCCTTGCTCACCCGCGGCGCGATGGCGACGTGCCGTCCACGGTCGCTGTGCTGCGCAGCGGCCGATCATCCGGGTCGCCGGGCGTGTCCGCCGTGTACGGACACCACCCGAGAGCTGGCGACCCGATTCCCGGCTGGCCGCCGGTGAAGCTGCCCCCGACCCCACGCTCCCGGCGGCCAGCCGGCCCCTATCCCCCGGCCAACAAACCCACCGGTGGGCCTGCGGCCACCGGTTCAATCAGCCGGGCGGGACACGATCCCAACCCCGCGCGTGAGAAATGAGGTCACCCATGACTGATGACCCGACCGCGAGGACAGCTCGCGACAACCCCAGACCGACCCGGGCCCCGCGCACGCCGCGACGGCCTCACCCGGACCAGGGTGAGATCACCCTGCTGGTGAGCACGAGCAGCCAGGACACCAACCCCCTCGACAAGCTCGCCCTGAGCGCGCTGCTCAAAGTCCTCGCGAGGGGGATGTGGCTGCCGTGAGCGCCCACCGGGCCGCCACCCCCTACCGGTGGACAGACGCGGACGGCGCCGCCCTGCCCCTGCTGTGTCGCGTGGAGCAGATCAAGGCCTGCCCCCAAGCGGGCGCGACGCCCTCCCGGCTGCACCAGCGGGGCCACGTCGTCGGGTGGGATACCACCTGGCTGCACGTGTGCTTCGAGCCCGACCACGCGTTCGTCGTCCTTCGGGCGCATCTGGTCCGCGCCCTCAACCAGGACCTCCAGTACCAGCAGGTGCTGCACCGGCGCGAACACGCCAGCAACGCCCGGCGTGTCACCGTCGTGTCCCGACCCCGCACCGCCCCCGACTAACAAGGGGGCTTCTCCACGCTCCGCGCCATGGACTCCGCAGCGGGGATCCGCCCAGCACACAGGACAAATCCGAAAGAGTGAATGAGGATGAGTGGGAAGCATCACAAGCCGTCACGGTGGCGTCGCGGCCGCAGCGCGAGACAGGAGGCACCGAGACCGCGGTGGTCCCTGCCCGAGATGGTCAACGGTGACGACGTGGCGCACCTGGTGACCAGCGACGCGTACGAGACCGGTCTGCGCGAACGCACCGGCCACTACCGAATGGTGTGCGGGCGCCGGATCACGGTGGGCAGCATGGCCGCTCGAGCGAACCGCTACTGCCGGCCCTGCCAGGTGTTGGCAGCCTGGGCATGAACGCCGCCAAGCCACCACCGGGCGGACCAGCCGCCCCGCCACCATGGCCCGACAAGGTCGCGCTGAAGGGCAGAACCGCGACAGGAGTCACCAAAGTGGGGCTAACCAGACTGGCCGATGACCAGATCCGGTTCGATCCACACCTCAACGGGACCTGCGTGTTCACCATCGAGCTATACGACCTGATCAAGCTCGTGTCGAGGTGGTGCGTGTGAACTGGTACGCGCACGGTGCGAGACCGTGCGCGGGCGGGTGCTGGGGCGGTCAGCCGGTGCGGGCGGCTAGGTAGTCGGTGACCGAGGCCAGGGCGTCGCGGGCTGGGCCGGGGGGGAGCACGGCGAGCTCGGCGCGAGCTGAGTCGGTGTAGGAACGCAAGGCCTGCACCGCACGGCCCAGACCAGGCGAGCCGCGCAGCAGGTGCAACGCCTCGGCGATCAGCCGGTCATCGGTGAGCGGGCCAGCCAGCAGCACGCGGAGCCGGTCGAAGCCTGGTTCGGCCAGCGCGTAGAGCATCGGCAGGGTGCGGACCCCCTCGCGCAGATCCGTCCCCGGCGTCTTGCCGGACTGGGTCGCTGGTGAGGCGATGTCGATGATGTCGTCGGAGATCTGGAACGCGGTGCCGATCTTCTCGCCGAACCGGCGCAGCGCGTCGATGCGCTCCGGGGGGGCACCGGAGAACATCGCGCCGTAGCGGCCCGAGGTGGCGATCAGCGAGCCGGTCTTCTCCGCCACCACCGCCAGGTAGTGCGCCACCGGGTCAGCGCCCTCATCGGGACCCAGGGTCTCCCGCATCTGGCCAGTGACCAGCTCGGCGAAGGTGCAGGCGATGATCCGCACCGCCTCCGGCCCGAGATCAGCGACCAGGCGGGAGGCGTGCGCGAAGAGGAAATCGCCGGTGAGGATCGCGACGGTGTTGTCCCAGCGGGCGTTGGCGCTCACCGCCCCCCGGCGCATGGTGGCCTCGTCCATCACATCGTCGTGGTAGAGCGTGGCGAGATGGACCAGCTCCACCACGGCAGCGGCGCGCACCACGTCGGCCATCCGGCCCCCCTGGTCCAACCCTTCGGGCCCGAACTGGGCGGCGAGCAGGGTGAGCAGCGGCCGAAACCGCTTGCCACCGGCGTCTACCAGGTGCAGCGAGGCCTCGGTGAGGAAGCGGAACTCGCTTCGCACCTCCCGGTGCAACAGCTCCTCCACCTGCGTCAAGCCGCGCTCCAAGGTAGCGCGCAGGTGCGGGTCGGCCAGCTCCACGCCAGCGAGCTGCTCGGATGTCGACCTGCTCATCACCAGCTCAGGAGGCGAACGCGCCGAGCGCGGCCCAGTGCAAGGCGAAGGTGGGTAACACC
Source organism: Pseudonocardiaceae bacterium (assembly GCA_050699715.1). GTDB lineage: Bacteria > Actinomycetota > Actinomycetes > Mycobacteriales > Pseudonocardiaceae. Next base: position 7,568 of record JBOHFR010000076.1, on the reverse strand, counting down.
CCGAGTAGCAAGGTGACCACCACGCCGAGCGTGATCGCGGCCGTGGTGAACGCCCCAGGCACACTCACCGTCGGACCGTCAGCGGCGGGCTCGCTGAAGTACATCAGCACGACCACCCGCAGGTAGAAAAACGCGGCCACCGCGCTGGCCACCAGCGCCACCACCACCAACGGCGCCATCCCGTCTGCCAGAGCGGCGCTGAACACCGCGAACTTTCCGGTGAAACCACTGGTCAGGGGGATGCCAGCAAGCGCGAAGAGCAGGAAGGCGAACACCGCGGCGGTCAACGGTGAGCGCTTGGCCAGCCCGGCCCACTGGGACAGATGGGTGGCCTCACCGTCAGCGTTGCGCACCAGGGTGACCACCCCGAACGCCGCCAGCGTGGTGAAGCCGTAGGCAAGCAGGTAGAACATCGTGCCGGACAGGCCCTGGGCGGTCAGCGCGATCGCCCCGACCAGCAGGAACCCGGCGTGCGCCACCGACGAGTAGGCGATCATGCGTTTGACGTCGGTCTGGGTCAGGCCGAGCACCGCGCCGATCACCATCGACACGATCGCAATCCCCCACAGCAGGCCGCGCCACTCCCAGCGGGTGGCCGCAAACGCCACCGTCAGCACCCGCAGAATGGCCCCGAAAGCCGCCACTTTGGTGCAGGCCGCCATGAATGCCGTCACCGGCGTCGGCGCGCCCTGGTAGACGTCCGGGGTCCAGGTGTGGAAGGGCCCCACCGAGCCCTTGAACAGCAGCCCGATCACCAGCAACGCCAGGCCGCCGAATAGCAGCGTGTCCGACCGGTCGGTGCCCGCCGATGCCGCAGCGATCCGGGACAGCGTGACCGAGCCCGCGTAGCCATACAGCAGCGCGACCCCGTACAGGAAAAACGCCGACGAGAACGCTCCTAGGAGGAAATACTTCAGCGCCGCCTCCTGGGACAGCAGCCGGCGCCGCCGGGCCATCCCGCACATCAGGTACAGCGGCAGGCTGAGCACCTCCAGCGCGACGAACATGGTGAGCAGGTCGTTGGCGGCGAGGAAGACCATCATCCCACCAAGGGAGAACAAAAACAGCGGGAAGACCTCGGTCTGCATGACGGTCTCGGTGGTGCCCACTGTCTCGGTCGCGGTCCCCACTGTCTCGGTCGCGGTCCCCACCATCTGGGCGCGGTCTGCGGCGGTGCCTGGGCGCACCGCGGCGTCAGCGGTGAACGCGCCTCCGGGCTCCACCGACCGATCCGCGATGAGCAGCACCGCCGCCAAGCCCAAGGACAGCAGGGTCCCCCACAAGAACAGCGCGGGGCCATCGACGGCCACCGTCCCGGCCAGCGTCACCACGGTGCGCGCGTCACGAGAGAACGAGTACAGGTGCACGCCCAGCGCCGCACCCGCTGCCCCCAGGGTGAGCAGTGTCAGCGCGACCTGGACCGACCACCGCGCGGAGCGGGCCACGAACGCCTCCACCAGCACGGAGAGACATCCAGCCCCGAGCACCACCAGGACTGGAGCGATCGCCCCGTAGTCGACCGAGGGCACGTGCACGTGTGGCACCTGCACGAGAAATGCCGCCACAAATTCAGCGCCGAGCACTTCAGCTGCCTCCCTGCCCGAGCACCGGGTCGGACAGGCCGACCTCGGTGAGCGTGGCCCCAACCGACGGGGTGATCACAGTCAACACCGGCTGCGGATAGAGCCCCAGCAGGAGGATGAGGGCCACCAGCGGCGCCAGGACGGCGACCTCGCGAAGTGACAGGTCGGGGAACGGGGCGCGCTGGCGCTGTGGGGCCGTCGCAGTCCCCGGCCCATCCAGTGCACCGCCAAGCACGGCCGCGCCCCGCACGGGACCCTGCATGACGCGTTGGTAGAACCACAACACATACAGCGCGGCCAGAATCATCCCCGTGGTGGCCAGGATCGTGTAGATGGGTGCCCGTGGGTAGGAGCCGACGAGGACCATGAACTCCGAGACGAACGAGTTGGTGCCCGGCAGCGCCAGTGAGGACAGCCCGGCCAGCAGGGTCGTCCCAGCCAGCACCGGAGCCAGCTTCGACACACCGCCGTAGTCGCTGATCAACCGGGAGCGGCCGCGGACCATCAGCATGCCGACCACGATGAACAGCATCCCGGTGGAGATGCCGTGATTGACCATGTAGAGCACCGCGCCGGCCTGCGCTTGGGTGGAGAAAGCGAAGACCCCGAGGGCGATGAAGCCGAAGTGCGCCACCGAGGTGTAGGACACGAACCGCTTCATGTCCGACTGGCCGACGGCGAGCAGCGCGCCGTACAGAACTCCGACGACGGCGAGCACCAACACCAGCGGAGCCAGCACGCGCGACGCACTGGGAAACAACGGCAGGCAGTAGCGCAGGAAGCCGTAGATGCCGACCTTGTCCATCACACCGACCAGCAGCACACCGGCGCCCACCGGGGCCTCCGCACCGGCGTCGGGCAGCCAGGTGTGAAACGGCACCAGCGGGGCCTTGATCGCGAAAGCGACGAAGAACCCGAGGAACAGCCAGATCTGGATGCCCTGCGGGACGCTGCCGGCAAGGCGCACCAAGGTTGCCCAGTCAAAGGTGCCCTGGCCCAGCCGGTTGGCGCTCACCACGAACAGACCGATCACGCTGGCCAGCATGACCAGCCCACCGAGCAGCGAATACAGGAAGAACTTCACCGCCGCGTACTGCCGTCGCGGGCCGCCGAAACGGCCGATCAGGAAGTACATCGGAACCAGCATGACCTCGAAGAACAGGTAGAACAGGAACACATCGGTGGCGGCGAAGACGCCGATGAGCATCGACTCCAGAGCCAGCAACAGGGCGAAGAAGCCCGCCGGGGTGCGGCCCTCGGGCAGATGCTCCGCCCAGGAGAAGCCCATCACGATCGGCACCAGCACGCTGACCAGCGCAATCATCACCAGCGCGATGCCGTCTATGCCCAGCGCGAAGCGGGTCCCGAAGGCCGGGATCCACGGGGTGGACAGGGTCAGCTGAATTCGCCCGCCGCCGGGGTGGTACGCCAACCAAGCCAGCGCGGCCAGCACCAGCTCCCCCAGCGCGAACACCAGCCCGGTGGCCTTGGCCGCGGTCGGCACCGAGCGCATTGGGGCCAGCAGCGCGGCGCCCACCAGCGGCAGCAGCAGCATCGCCAGCAGCAGGGCACCGCCCGTGGAGATCTCGCTCATGAGTAGTAACTCACCGCCAGCAGCAGAGCGATCACCACGATGGAGCCGCCAAGCATGCCCAGCGCGTAGCTTCGGACAAAACCGGTCTGTAGTCGGCGAAGCCGGCCTGAGGTGCCACCCAGCAGCGCCGCGGTGCCATTGACCAGGCCGTCGACACCTTTGTTGTCCACGAACACCAGTGCCCGGGTGAGCCAGGTACCAGGACGGACGATGAGCACCTCGTTGATCGCGTTGGCGTAGAGATCGGCCCTAGCGGCGGCCACCGGCAGGGACACCCGCGCGGGCTTGCCCACCGGCACCGGGTTGCGGCCGATGACCAGCCAGGCAACCAGCACCCCCACCGCAGAGACCAGCACGGTGAACACCGGCACCAACACGACCGGGAACGGGGCGACCACGGCCGCCAGCGGGCCCACCGAGGGCTCCAACCAGCGCGCCAACCGCTCCCCCGAGGCCAGAAAGTAGCCGGCGACCAGGGAGCCGAGCGCCAGTGGCAGCATCGGCACCCACATCACCGGCGGTGACTCGTGCGGGTGGTATTCCTGGCCTTGCGCGGTACGCAGGGTGCGCCAGCGCTCCGCGCCGAAGAACGTCATGAGCATCAGGCGGGTCATGTAGAAGGCGGTAAGCCCCGCCGCCAGCAGCGCGACACCGCCGAAGACCCAGCCCCGCCAACCGCCCGCGCCGAACGCCGCTTCGATGATCGCGTCCTTGGAGTAGTAGCCGGACAGGAACGGGAACCCGATAATCGCCAGATAGCCGCAGGTGAAGATGCCGAAGGTGATCGGCAGATGCCGCGCGAGCCCGCCCATCCGGCGCATGTCGATCTCGTCATGCATCCCGTGCATCACCGAGCCCGCTCCCAGGAACAGCCCGGCCTTGAAGAAGCCGTGGGTGAGCAGGTGCACAATGCCTAGCGCGTAACCGGCCGGACCCAACCCGACAGCGAGGATCATGTACCCGATCTGGCTGACCGTGGAGTAGGCCAGCACCTTCTTGATGTCGTCGTAGGCGCAACCGATGACCGACCCGATCAGCAGGGTGATCACCCCCACCGCCGCGACGGCCAGCCGTCCGGTGGGGCTGAGGTCATACAGCGGGTTGCATCGGGCGATGAGGTACACCCCGGCGGTCACCATCGTCGCGGCGTGGATCAGCGCCGAGACCGGGGTCGGGCCCTCCATCGCGTCGGGCAACCAGGCCTGCAGCGGGAACTGGCCGGACTTGCCGCAGGCCCCCAGCAACAGCAACAGGGTGATCGCCAGCAGGGTCGGCGCGCCGATCTGCCCGGCGCGGGCGAACACCTCGGAGAACGCCACGGTGCCCAGGGAGCGCCAGATCAGGAAGATCGCCAGCGCGAGGCCGACGTCACCGACCCGGTTCATCAGGAAGGCCTTCTTCGCCGCCGTCGCCGCGCTCGGGCGATCCTGGTACCAGCCAATGAGCAGGTAGGAGGCCAGGCCCACACCTTCCCACCCAAGGTAGAGGGTGACGAAGTTGTTGCTCAGGACGAGCACCAGCATCGCCGCGACGAACAGGTTGAAGTACCCGAAGAACCGGCGTCGCCCGGGATCACCCGCCATGTAGCCGATCGCGTAGAGGTGGATCAGCCCGCCGACGCCGGTGATGAGCAGCACGAAGGTCAGCGACAGCGGATCGAGCCGCAGACCGTAGTTGACCTGCAGCGAGTTGACTGCGAACCAGGTGCCCACCCCCAGCTCCCGGGACCGCTGCGCCGCGTCGAAACCCAGCGTCTGGGAGTAGAGCGCCACCCCGTAGCCGAAGGCCGCGAGCACCGTCGCGCAGCCCACCAGGTGCCCCCAGGCGTTGGTGCGACGGCCACCGACCAGCAGCACCAACGCGCCGAAAGCCGGCAACGCGACGAGCAGCCAGGCATAGTGCGCGATGCCCACGGCCGTACCCACAGGGGGCAAGACCTCGGTCATGCCGGGTACTCCGTTCGTCGGTATGAGCAAGCAGATCTGGTAGCACTCCAGCGCACCGAGGCAGCACCGGCTACCGCGTCGTCAACCTCGCGCCCAGTTTAGGGGGGTGGCCGTGGCAAACCACCACCCCCTCGTCGCACCCGGTAAGCAGCGTCGGTCCGATGGCGGAGTTGGCCCAGCATCGGGCGGCCTAAGCCGCTGGGGAATCTGTTCGCTACGCTTCTGGGCGTGGATGCTGAGGAACTGCCGGTGGACGATCCGGCCGCCCTGGCCCGGGCGATCGACCGGGTGGCTCGCGGTGAGGTCGTGCATCTAGTGCGGGACGGCCGACCGGTTGCTGATCTGGTGCCCGCCGGTGCGGACTCACGCGTGGCGCAGGCTCAGCACGCCGCGAGGGCAATCACTGCGCGGATGGCTGACCGGTTTGGGGCGCCCACTCTGGCACATTACCGGCGGGTGTATGAGTCCTGCGGTCAACCGTGGCCGGGCGACGAGGAGATCCGTCGCCGGTTCCCCGTGGCGGATGCCTCCTGACCGAGCAGTCACCATCGCTGCTGGTCGGCGGGCGGATCCTTGATGCTGGGGCGGTCGCGTCCTGGACGGCCGGCGAGTTAGCGATCCAGTCCTGGTTGGCGGTCGCACCCGGCCTGGGATTGACGTTTCTGCTGCCAGAGCTGGCCGTCACCGAAGCGCGAACCCTGCGACCCCACGCTGATGCCATGGTCGAGGAACTGGTGACCCATCCGCACATCGTGCTCAGCCGGATGAGCTCGAGAGCCACGCTGCCATACCTGGGCACGTTCCTATGCCTCCGCGCGTCGCGAGATCATCGATGCCGCCGAGCTCTGGCTCGATGAGCTCGGCGTCGAATCGCACGACAACCTCGATGTCCGTGATGAGGTGCGGATCACTGGCGCCGCGCAGGCGCGTGATCTCGCGAAGGCCCGCGAGGAACTGACCCGTCGGCTCACCGAAGTGCGGGCCAGGGTCGACGAGGCGGCACGCGGGCTGGTCGCCGAAGGTGTATCAGTGCGAGACGTGGCCGACCTGCTGGGCATCAGTCCCGGCCGGGTCTCCCAAGTCGTCCGCCGCTCTCCGCGCAGCGCCTGACCCATGCCCAGGCCGCCGCGATGGCGCCATGCACGTGATCTGCTACGCCGGTCGTATTGCGACAAGCGCCCACGCTCTCACTCTCACGTCGCTGGTCGGCTACGCCGGTCTCGTCTTCGCACGTATATGCCTGTCACCATCGTCGGAGTGTCGCGCACCGCGACAGCACTGCGCCCCGGGTGGAGTGGTGCCGTTGGGGCGCACGTATTCGACCCCAACACTGACGCTGGGAGGCATCCGCACACTGATCGCGCGTGTTGGCTAGATCAGCATGTCCAAGGATCTGCTGCTGCTCCACACAACCGTCGATCACGAGTTCGACGACGTTGTCACGTCCGGTACGCCCGTGATCGAGAACCTCGCCGAGGCCCAACGCTCCGGCAGGAATCTCGCGGCGCAGTGCATCGCCATGCTCTGCCAGCCAGATGTCATCGACCGCGCTCGCCAGACACCCCATCCCCGAGTCCGTGCCCTGCTCGATCTGCTCGCCGCCGCCGAAACAACTTACGACGACGCTGACGACCTCCGCTTTATCCTGCCCAGTGACTCCGACCGGTGCGGAAGACGAAGCGACTCCGGCGTCATCGTGCGGATCGACGACGGGCAACCAGCCGATGCGACGGCCCTCGGCGCTGCCCTTGACCATCCCCCAACGCTGTTGTCGACGGGTGTGACGATCTCGGTGACCGGTCATCTGGATTTCTGGCTGGCCGGCATGACCGGGTTCTGCCGACTCCTCGCGGGGAGCCAGGCCGTCGACCGCAGGCTCGTCGCACCAGCGTTCGGGTGGGGAAGCATGGGGGTGTTCGACCAGGGCACGTTCGCCTACCTCACCCTAAGCCCGACCGGTGAAACAGACGCTTCCCAGTGGCCCCGGTATGAGCTGGGGGTCTGCGCGTACGGTCCCGGCAGCGGGGAACTGGCGAATCGGGTCGCTGACCGGATCCTAGCCTGGGAGCACGACCGCCAGTCCAGTCCTCAAGATCGATACGAAAGCGTGGGTGCTCCGCAAGCGCGGCGTCACCAAGAAGAAGGTCGCCAAGTGGACGCTCACCGAGGTGAAGAAGGAGCGGCCGAACCCGCTCGTCGAGATCATCAACGCGATACGGAACAAGCGCAACGATGAGTCGTCCTGAGCGTGCCCATGCGTTCGCGCCCTTGTCCCATGTGCAACCTCAGACCTCCTGAAGTAGCTTCTTGATCAAGCTCTGACTTGGGGCACCCGTGAGGCGTTCGCAGGAAAATCTTGTGAATATCCTAAGCCCGCGAAGGGCCGGCCTAGGACTCATGATCACGGTTTCGGTGCCGAAAGTGACATGTCATGTCACTTTCGGC
>JBOHFR010000075.1:0-24184 GCA_050699715.1 Pseudonocardiaceae bacterium | reverse complement strand
AGGTGAGAACGCTTCAAAAATCCCGAAGTTACGTCACCGGGCAGCAAAGCACCCGATGGAAGAAGAACCCCTGGCCAGGAGTACAGACCCTCATCGGGGCTCAGGGGAACTCACGGGATGTCGCACACTACCGGGACCCCGGATAGAGAACTACCCCCACACCAATCAACGGGGCAGGTCACTCACACACTCTGAGCCAGATGGCACCTGGTGACAGCAACCTCCACGACCCGTAGGGGATGCGCTCGATGCGGCCCTGCTCGTCGGTGATCGCGTCCCGCCACTCCTTGGGCACCACACCCTCGATCGGCACCTGCTCGCCGGGGGCGTAGGCGCCGACCTTGGCCTTCTTCGGCGAGTTCTTCTCCGCTTCGGCATCCGCCTCGACGTAGCGGGCCAGCAGGTCGATCGCGTTCATCACCGGCCGGTAGGTGGTGTTGTTGCACTGGAACGTCAACGCCGCCAGCACCGGCCCCAGCATCCGCCGGTAGTGATGCGACTACGAGCCACGCAACTGGTAGCGGACCCGTTCGCGGACCACGCGGTTGGACGCCATCAACTCCTTCTTCAACTGGCGCAGGGTCTTCTCCCCGCCGGGCACCACCGTCCACACCGCCGTGCGCACCCGCTCGTCCGGGTGCCCCAACACGGCATTGACCATCTTCAGGAAGATGCCCTTCTTCGGGTAGCAGTATTAGCGGACTAGAAACCAACGTGTCGGGTCTGCGGGCCGGAGTCATGGTCCGTCATCAGGGCAAAACCCCAGCGTACGCAGCCCGCACAGCCGCAACGCCAGTCCAGTCGGTTCCCGGTGCCACGGCGTTTGCGAGCCTTGGCCCAGTCGGCGCGACTGAGTATGAAGAAACGATCCAAGGCCTCGTCGTCGATCTCCGCCGGGAACCCCAACAGCTGCTCACCCTGCGCATTCGACAGGAACGGACCGGCACTCTGCCGACCCTGCAACCGCACCGTGGAGCCACTCACCCGACGATCATCTTGATTTTTAGTCCACTAATGCTACTACCCGAAGGCCTGATTCAGCGCGACGTAGGCGGCCTCCAGGTTCTCGCTGATCGTGGCCCGCTCACCGTAATCGAGAAAGACCTTGCCCTCACGCAGCGGCGGGCGTTCCTCGACGATCCTCACCGCCGGACCGTCGTCCTCATCGACATCGACGTCGCCCAACAGCAACTCATCCGACACGCGGCGAAAGTTAAAAAGTTGATCTCCCACAGTTTTGGTCGGTCTCCATCTCGGTCGCCGACTCCTCGGTGCCCATAGGGCTCTCCTCCTTGAGGGGGCGTCTAGCTGCGGCTCCTGCCGTCCGCCGGAGTCTGCCGGAGTGTCTAGAGCACGCTCTGCTCCCACCGGATAACCCTTGGTCACATCCTCCATGATGGTGAGTCGTCATCCGTGGATGGCCGCCGTACTGGGCCGGATACTTCCGCCGCCTGCTGCACTAATGGCGTGCGGCGGGGGCTCATGCAGCCGATGGAAAAGAGGCATCCCCAACAGCAGGCGTACCCGACAACAATCTCATTCGTTAAGCACAGGTCTGCGCTTCACTACGCGAGAGACCCGCACGCACGTCAGCAATCGTCGGGTCCACCAACACAAAAAATCACTATGCTGAACAGAAAGGAATCGACGCGTGCTGACTAACAGGCTCCGCCTTGCCCGACATGGGCTCGCCACCCTCGCCACCCTCGCGCTGCTCCCCTGGGCGGCCGTCACAGCCAATGCGGCCGTGGCTTCCACGCCGACCAACCCTATCCCATCAGTCGGAAAACTGTTCACCCACGAACACGGAGTACGCGATGGGTGGAACTGTACCGGTACTGTGCTCAACACCCCGAAACACGACATCGTCCTCACCGCGAAGCACTGCACGGCAGGAATCGGAAAATGGAACTTGGCGTACTTCGCTCCCGGGTACGACACCAGCGCCAAGCACGGCGAATGGAAGGTCAAGGGCGCCTACGACGGGCCGGGTGACCTCGAGGTGCTAGTAATGGACAAGAACAACGGCAAGAACATCCAAGACGTGGTCGGCGGCCAGAATTACGAGATCAACGTTCCCATCGGCGGCCGTGTCAGCGTCATTGGCTACCCTTCCTCCGACGGTCATGGTCGCCCGTACTACTGCGGTGCCGACGCCACGGTGCATGCCTGGAAAGGTGGCCACCACAACGAGTGGCAGACCGACTGCGGGAAGAACTTCAACGACGGCACCAGCGGCAGCGCATACATGATTAACTACAACCCGCAGACACACCAAGGCACCGTGGTTGCCGCGCTCGGCGGCGACAACGAGGGCGGCGCCGGCCCCGGCGGCGAGTTCAGCCTGGGCGACCCGCTAACCAGCAGCTTCAAAACCTTCCTCAAAGACGTGCTAGAAAAACACGCCTAAGCCGGAACTGACAACAGAGGAAGAACAGATCCGGACACCGCCGGTAGCCCGGCAGTCTCGTTCCTTGGTGCTCCAACCCACACCCGAGTGTCCGGCCGGGTGTGGTGTCGATCCCATGCCCGGTCCCCAAAGCGCATCCCACAAGCTGATCAGACTGTCGGATAAACGCCCGGCGGATCCTGCCGCCCATAACTGGAGAGGAATAGTCCCTTGTCTCACCACTCACGGCGCCTGCTCATCCTCGCCGCAGTTCTCGCCACCACCAACAGCATGGCTTTTGGCTCGGCTACCGCCGAAATCCGCACAGACGGTCTCGTCATCAGCTCGTTCAACAACGGCAGCGGCGACCACATATCAGAGACCAACGTTGCACCGGATGACAAAGTTTCGCCCCGAATCATCGGTGGCTCGCCAGCATCGACGAATACGTATCCCTGGGTGGTGATCGTCGGCAAGGGCTGCGGCGGTGCGCTCATCGCACCAACGAAGGTGCTCACCGCAGGCCATTGCGCCGACAAAGCAACCACAATTATTGTGGGGCGGGACAAGAATCACGGTTCGGGTGGTCGGCAGTTCACTGTGACCGCTCGCTCGAAGGCCCCGCACTTCCAGACCATTTCGGAAAGCCCGGACCTGCACTTTGACGACGTCGCGGTGCTAACGCTGGACAAGGCGGTCTCTGGGGTCACCCCGGTCAACTTCGCCGGCCCTGATGACGGCGGTCTGTACCAGCCAGGCAACACCGGCACAGTCTTCGGCTGGGGCGCGCACAGTGACGGGCACCTGGCTAAGGCGACCGTGCCGGTGGTTTCGGACTCCTGCTTCGACATGGGCGGGCCGTACAAAAACGACAAACAATCACCGGCCGCGATGAAGCGGTCCCTTTTCTGCGCGGGTGACACCATGCACGACGCCTGCAGCGGGGATAGCGGCGGCCCTTTGCTGATCAATGGCAAGCTCGCCGGAATCGTCTCCGGCGGTGGCACCAACGGCGATTGCGCCCAGAAAGGAAAGCCCGGAACCTACAGCCGGGTAAGCAACTACAGTAAGTGGATTGGTCAGCACCTCTGAGCGGCCCATGAACCAGACCGTCAGGCGAGGTAGGTGGTTGAGGATGTAGGTGGCGTGGCGTCCAGGCTGCTGCGGGGGCACTGTCAACTTGACAGTGCCCCTTGACGAGGTGTTCATGCCCCTTGACGAGGTGTTCATCAAGATCAACAGGAAGGCTCGCTACCTGTGGCGGGCGGTCGACCAGGACGGGAATGTTCTGGACATCCTGGTCACCTCTCGGCGTGACGCCACGGCCGCTACCAGGTTCTTCCGCAAGCTGCTCACGGGGTGGCGGTCCGTGCCACGGGTCCTGATCACCGACAAGCTGGCCAGCTACGGTGTGGAACACCGTCGATCCAAGTACCTGAACAACAGGGCCGAGAACTCCCACCAACCCACCCGGCAGCGGGAACGCGCGATGAAGTTCAAGATCATAGACGGGCTAGGATCGAACCGGAACGAACGCTCACGACCCGTGCAACCCCACCCCTGAGCACCCATCCTGACCTCCCCGAACCGGCTTAGAGTGCGTTCCGGTTCCGTTGCAGGTCCACCCCCGCCTCCCAGCTGTATCTGGGCGGTATGGATCTGCTCGCTATCCAAGCCACGCTCGGCCATGCCTGGATTGCCACCACGCTTTCTTATGTGCATGTCCCGGGAACCCATATTGAGGACGCCTGGATCGCGGGTCAGCAACGCTGCGCTGCCCGGCTGAAGGGATTGATGAGATGAGGTGGAACCTGCGGCTGACCGCGGCCAACCGTGGTATCTGGAAGGCCAGTGAGCTGCAGCGGATGCTCGCCGAGCGCGGCCTGGTCGTGTCCGCTGGGAAGATGTCGGGGTTGTGGTCGGGCGAGCCGGCCAGCATCAAGCTCACCGACCTCGACGTCATCTGCGTCGTGCTCGGCTGCGGAGTCGAGGAACTGTTGATCCCGCAGCCGAAGACAGTGACACGGATCGACGAGCGGCATGACCCAGCCCGCCGCGGCTTCCGCGGCGGCAACGGCGGCGGTGACGCCCAAGCGCCGCGACGGGCGCTCGCTGCCACCGGTCTGACATGCCCCCGCGCGCGGTCCTTCCCGGCGTCGGCAGCTGCGTGGACTGTCTGGCCTGGGGAGTGGTGGGAGCCCGTCGCTGCTCGTCGTGCACCATGCTCCGCCACGATTACCCCGGCGGTGATGGCGACTGCGCCGGATGCGGTCGGTTCCTCGCGTTGAAAAGGGGCCATTGCCGGTTGTGCTGGCAACAGGCCGCCTATGAGCCGGGGTGCAGAGAGTTTTGGACCGGGATCCGGCGGCAGCACGTGTTTGTGCAGGTCACGGCGTTGTCTAGGTGGGCACGCGGTCCAGTCGCTCGTCATGCTTAAAGTTGGCTAGCGACCCTTTGACCAGCAGGAATAGTCTCTAGCGCCGGATCCCGGTCCAAAACTCTCTGCACCCCGGACCGCCGCCGAGGCCGAGGACGTCACCGGCTACCGGCACTACTGGGAACTGTGCGTGCTGCTTTCGCTGCGTGACGGGCTGCGCTCGGGAGATGTGTTCGTGCCCGGATCCCGCCGTTATGCCGACCCGACCTTGTTTCTGCTCACCGAAGGGCAGTGGGCGCCCCGCCGGGCCGAGTACTGCCAGCTGGTAAGCAAACCTCCGGACGCGTCGACCGCGATCGCGGTGGCCACCGCCGAGCTGCACACCGCGCTGGCCGACCTGGACGCCCAACTCGCCGCCGGTGTGCCCGGGCAGGTCCGGCTCAACGACGACGGAGAGCTGATCATCCCACCGTTGACCGCCGAGGACGTGCCCACCGAGGCCGAGGCGCTGCGCGATGAGCTGGCGGCGATGCTGCCCCGGGTACCGCTGGCCTCGGTGCTGGTGGAGATCGACGCCCGCACCGGGTTCACCGACCATCTCACCCACGCCGGCGGCAAAGTCGCCCGCCCGCCGGAGCTCAAGCGCAACCTGCTGTATGTGATCATCGCCGAGGCCACGAACATGAACCTGGCCGAGATGGCGGCCTCGGCGGGGATCTCCTACGACGGGCCGGAATCTAGCGAGGGCGGTGAAGTGCGCAGTGTCTCACGCTGCTGGAGTCTGCGTGACCGCTTCTCAACCCAAAGACCTTCACAGCATGATCGACCTCTACAGGTCAGGCACCATGGCCAAGCAAGTAGCCGAAAAGTTCAGTGTCAGCCTCAGTAGCTTCAAGCGACTGCTGCGCCTGCACGGCGTACGCCGTGCAGGCCGCGTATCCCGTCACCTATGAACATCACGGCCTGCCCATTGCGGCGCGTGCAGCGGTGACAGCAAGCATTGCAGCGGGAGAAAGGTTAGTGCCGCATTCGGCGAAGATGGGTTGCGAGGTGGTACCTTCAACCGTAGCAATCTCAGAGCCCGGTTCACATACGGTGCCAGGTAGAGCAGCGTTGGCAATCTGGGGTGCCCCGAGGTTCTCGGACCACGACCCGATAGGGACGAGCCACCGTTGACCGTCAGCGAGCGAGCGAGGCCGAGGGACTGCTTCGAGAACTCCGAATGGAGAACGAATTCCTAAAAAAGCGGCAGCGTACTTCGCCCGGGATCCCCGGTAGCCGAGAAATACGAGTTCATCGACTCGTGCCGACTCGACGACACGAAGTACGCCTACCCCGTGAAGAAAATGTGCGCGTGGCTCTCTGTTTCATCGTCTGGGTTCTTCGACTGGCGAAAGCGACCCACGTCGGCGACGGCGCAACGGCGTGACCGATGGGAAGCGCTCGTCACCAAGGCATTCAAAGAATCCGAAGGTCTACGCCGGAGCCCGTCGGGTAGAGAGTGACCAGGCCCTGGGTGACCTGCCGACCGTGCGAAGCTAGACGCCAGAGACGATGCCCAGCAGAGCGTGGGTGCAGGAAGGTGCCGGTCGTGAACGCGATCAACCACGGCGGTGAGCACGGTGTGCTGGCCGCGGCCAGCGAGGACCGCGATTCGGTCATCGCCCTGACTCGCGAGCTGGTCGCCATCCCCAGCCGAGGCGGTATCGACCCCTACGAGCCGGTGCTCAACCGGCTGAGCAGCTGGCTGGAACAGCGCACCCTGTCGGCCACGGTGCTCAGGGACAAGACCGGTGCCACCGTCGGCCTGACCTGCGAGATCCGCGGGGCGTGTCCCGGTCCCCGCTGGGTGCTCGACGCCTGTCTGGACACTGCGCCCTTCGGCGACGAGCACGCCTGGACCCACCCGCCGACCTCTGCGGTTATCGCCGACGGCTGGCTCTACGGGCGCGGCAGCGCCGACTCCAAATCCGGCGCCGCGATCTTCTGCCACATCGCCACCCGCCTCGCCGCCATGGCCGACCATCTGCACGGCAGCCTGGTCCTGCTGTTCGACGTCGACGAGCACACCGGAGCCTCCGGCGGCAGCAAGACCACGCCCAGCGCCATCGAGAATGAGCCTCGCGCGTCCGTCAGGGTCGGTGGTTGTCGTGCAGAATGTCTGGGGTGGGTGGTTGGAGGAGTTTGCGTGGATGTCTTGATCGCAGGGGCGGGCCTTGGTGGGTTGTCTGCGGCGTTGAGCCTGCACGCGGCGGGCATCGAGGTGCGCGTGATCGACGCGGCTCGTGAGCTGCGCGCGATAGGTGTCGGCATCAACATCCTCCCGCACGCCACCCGTGAGCTGGTCGAACTGGGATTGGCCGACGAACTGAGCGCCACCGGTATCCCGACCAGAGAGCTGATCTCTTACGACCGCTTCGGCAGCCGGATCTGCGGTGAGCCCCGGGGCCTGGCCGCCGGCTACCGCTGGCCGCAGTACTCGATCCACCGAGGCGAGTTGCAGATGATGTTGCTGCACGCCGTGCGGCAACGCCTCGGCGCTGAGGCGGTCCGGACCGGTCTGGCCGTGGAGCGCTTTGAGAACAGTGGCGCTCAGGTGTCGGTTGAGCTGCGGGACCGGCGAACCGGTCGTCTCGTGATTGAGTCGGCCGACGTGCTGGTCGGCGCCGATGGCATCAACTCCACGGTCCGCGCGCAACTGCACCCCACCGAGGGCCCGCCGATCTGGAACGGCATCCATCTGTGGCGGGGCCTGACCGACACGGAGCCGTTCCTCGACGGTCGCACCATGATCCTGTCCGGGGCCAACCCGATCGTGATCGCCTACCCGGTCTCCAGGATCGCCGAACAACACGGCCTATCCGCGGTGAACTGGGGAGTCGCGGCGCGGCTAGCGCAACCCACCCAGGCCCCGCTCGGGGACTGGCACCATCTGGGTGGGTTGGCCGACGTGCTGCCGCACGTGGCCGACCGACGTTTTGACTGGCTCGACGTGCCGGCACTGGTGCGCGCCGCTCCGCGGATCTGGGAATATCCGATGGTGGACCGAAATCCGTTGCCACACTGGGGCACAGGTCGGGTCAGCCTGCTCGGCGACGCCGCGCATCCGATGTACCCGCACGGCTCCAACGGGGGCACCCAAGCGATCATCGACGGTCGGGTCTTGGCCTGGGAGTTAGCCCGCGCCGACAATCCAGTGGCGGGGCTCGCCGCCTACGAGGACGCCCGCCGGGAGCGAATGAACGCGCTGGTGGTGTCCAACCGGCGGGGAGGTCCCGAGCGGATATTGCAACTGGTCGAGCAACGCGCACCCCACGGCTTCACCCGAATCGAGGACGTCATCACCAACGACGAGCTCGACTCGATCGCACGGCAATACCAGAAGACGGCCGGGTTCGAGGTCACGACGCTCAACGCTGCGCCATCATGGGACGTCACCAGGAGCACCTCCCCCGCGTAGCTGACAGCCACTGATACTGGTGGTGACTACGCGCCGACCTTCACCGGCAACGGTTACCTCGGGGTGCGGGTGCCACCGGCCGGCCAGGGATATGCCGGTGGGTCAGACATTAGCGGGCTCCTGAAGCTCAACGCAGACGTCAATTACCTCCGTCCGCGTGGAGTGAACGGAAGCGTAGACGCTGCGCCCCTGTTTCGCGGTAGAGCGGTACACGTTGCTAGGATGGGTCATAAGCTTGTTCTTCGTTTGGGCGTCCGTGTCCGCCGACTTCGCAAGCTCGACAAGCTTCCGGCTAATCCAATTGCTTACTTCCTCGGGAGAGAAGAGTGTGATCTCCGGTTCGCGAGTGAGGCGCGCGTGTTGGCCATTCAGCTTTCGGTCAGCATCGTCCATGTTGTGGAGCTCAACGTACCCATTCCACTGAGTCATGGGGGTGTCGTACTGTGTTCGACTCTTGGGTGCTAGATCTCTCCACTGTGCGCCTCCGCCGCCACTCACCGCCACCGGCGAAGATCGAGGTGAGGAGTGCCGGCATCGAAGGGCGGGTTCAGAGGTCCATCTCGGTACGGAGCGCGACGACGAGCGCGTCGAGCGTGACCGCAGTTGAGTGAATTCTGATACACGATCGACTGATGGCGGGTTCTGGACGTACGTTGGCCGCATCCCCGCTCTCTCTGACGCAGGGTAGGAGGTGACCTGTGCCAGCACCGCGCCGAGGAATGCGCCAGCACCGCACCCGGCACCTGGACCTGACCCGGAGCCAGCGGGACCGCGTGGTCTCCGTCGCTGGGTTGGTCCGGCGTCCGGTGCGCAACCCGGGAGACGAGGTGGTCGGGCAGGTCAGCGACGTGGTGGCCCGGTGGGATACCGGTGAGCCGCATCCACCGTTGGCCGGGCTGGTGGTTCGGGTGGGGTCGCGTCGGGCGTTCGTCCCGGTCGACCAGCTGGCCGAGGTGCGGCCAGACACGGTGACCCTGACGACGGCACGCTTGACGCTGCGGGAGTTCGCGCCACGCGAGGGCGAGGTGCGCCTGGTGCGCGACATCCTCGACCGGCAGCTCCTCGATGTGGACGGGGTCCGGGTGGTGCGCGCCGCTGACCTGTACCTGGTCGACGTCTGTGGTCGAGTACGTCTGGTCGGGGTGGATGTGGGCCTGGCCACCCTGCTGCGCCGGCTGGGTCCGGCGCGGTGGCGGGGCAGGGCCCGCCCGGATGCGGTCATCGACTGGGCTTCGGTTCATTCTTTCGGCTCTGTGGCTCTCACCGAGAGCTCAGGGCGGGGCGCGATCCGGTTGGACCGCCACCGCAACGAGTTGAACCGGCTCCTTCCCGCCGACCTGGCCGCCCTCCTGGCGGACCTGGGCCGCCAGGAGCGGCGCGAGCTGCTGGACGTGGTCGACCCCGCCGCCGCGGCCGACGCCCTGGAAAGCATGCACCCGGACAAGCAGCGGCAGCTGCTGCGGGAAACCGGGCCACCCCGCGCCGCTGGCCTGGTCGCACTGATGGAACCCGACGAGGCGGCCAGGGCCTTGCGTGGGCTCAGCCGCCAGCAACGCGACCGGCTGCTGGGAGCGATGTTCGACGACAAGGCCGACGCGCTGCGCAGCGTGATGGCTTCGCGCCCAGACACCGCCGGTGGGGTGATGAACACCGCACTGGTCATCGCCTCGGTGACCGACACGGTGGAGCACGTGCGCATCCTGCTGCGGGCCAAGCGTCATGTCGCGGACCTGGACGCCGTCGTGGTCGTGGACGAGCTGGGCCAGCTGGTGGACGACGTGTCCTTGGAGGAGTTGCTTCTCGCGGAGGTCGCCACGCCCCTGGAGGAGCTCATCGGTCCGCCCTGGCCGGTGTGGGTCACCCCGAGCACCCCGGTGCGGCTGGTGGCCGACCGAATGCTCGACGCCCACCGGCTGTCCGCCGTGGTCGTTGACGACCAGCGTCGCCCGATCGGGCGGATCCTCGCCGACGACGTCCTGCAAGCGTTGTTGCCCGGTCTGGGCCTGCGGCGCCTGCCGCGTCCCCGCTGGCCTGTCTGAGTGGGCCCCGCGCCGGTTCCTCGCGGTTGGCGGGTCCGCCTGCTTGCCCTGTTGGCGATCACTGGCCCCGGGCTGGTGTCCGCGGCGGCTGGCAACGACGCGGGGGGCATCGCCACCTACGCCTCGGCCGGTGCCCAGTTCGGTTACCACACCCTGTTCCTGATGGTGTTCATCACCGTGGTCCTGGCCATTGTGCAGGAGATGTGCGCCCGGCTTGGCGCCTACACCGGGGAGGGCCTGGGTTCACTGTTCCGCGAGCAGTTCCCGCTCCGGGTGACCGCGGTGGTGCTGGTGGCGTTCCTGGTGGCCAATCTCGGGGCGATGGTCTCGGAGTTCGGGGGCATCGGTGTCGCGTTCGAGCTGGTGGGGGTGGGCCGGTTCGTGTCGGTCCCCATCGCGGCGGGCATCATCTGGGCGCTGGTGGTCTTCGGCTCCTACCAGCACGCTGAACGCGTCTTCCTCGGCTTGGCCCTGGTTTTCCTCGTCTATCCGATCGCCGCCATCCTCGCGCACCCCAACGTGCGGGAGGTGCTCAGCCAAACGGCGCTGCCCAGCTTTGTGCCCAGCCAGGAGTTCCTGCTTCTCTCGGTGGGTCTGGTCGGAGCCACGATCAGCCCGTACGTCCAGTTCTACGTGGCCAGCGCGGTCGCGGACAAAGGCGTTCGTCCCCTCGACTACCCCCGCCAGCGCCTGGACGCGATCCTGGGCGCGGTCTTCGCCAACGTCATCAACATGTTCATCATCATCGCCGCTGCGGCGGCGATCACCACGCGCGCGCCACTGCAGTCAGCCCAGGATGCTGGGCAGGCGTTGCGTCCGGTGGCCGGGCCGTTCGCCGCCGAGCTGTTCGCCATCGGCCTGCTCGGCGCCTCCGCGCTGGCCGCGGCGGTGGTGCCGCTGTCCACCGCCTACGTGGTGAGCGAGGCGATCGGCACCGAGCGCTCGGTGGGCAAGTCCTTCCGCGAGGCGCCCCTGTTCCTGTGGCTGTTCACCGTGCAGATCGTGGTCGGGGCCGCGGTCGCGCTGCTGCCCGGCAACCTGATCAACCTGCTGATCAGGACTCAGATTCTCAACGGCGTGATCGCCCCGATCCTGCTCACCTGCATCCTGGTGCTCACCAACCGGCGTGCCCTGCTCGGCACGGCCGCCAACGGTCCGGTCCTGCGCGCGGTCGGGGGCGCCCTCATCGGGATCATCGCTGTGATGGCCGTGGCAGCCATGGGAATCAGCGTCGCCGGATGGCTCGGCGTGGGCGGCTGAGCTCCCCAACGCCACCCACATCACGCGAACCGGCACGGCCGCGCGGACATCGGATGGAAAGACGGGACGACACGATGACTGCCTGGACGAGCCTCCGGTACGTCGTGGTCGATGTCGAAGGCAACGGACAGCAACCGCCTGACCTGGTAGAGAGAGGTGTCCGTGGTACCGATCGTCGGTGGTGAAGTCGGTGAGCCAGCGAGCTGGCTCGTGAAGCCCGAGCGGTCGATCAAGTATTTCGCTACCCGGATTCACGGCCTGACGAACGACGACGTTGCCGACGCGCACGTTGACGTTGGCGTGCTGCGGCGCCACCTCGGCGCCTGGGAATGCCCCGAGGTCTTCGACACGCTCAAGCTCGCTCGTCGGCTGCTGCCGAATCAGGTGAGCTACACACTCGGAGCGCTCACCGAAGCGTTCACATTGGCCGAGGGGCTACCTGATGGCCTGTCACCGCATCGGGCGATCTATGACGTACTGGGCACGGCACGGTTGTTCGTGCGACTCGCGACGCTGCCTGACACCCGGCCGTTGTCGCTCGAAGAACTCCGGGGCGACGCACCGCGATAGGGCGACGATGAAGCTCCGGCCCTTTTCTAACCACCCGCTTGATTCAAGCCGGTTTCGATGTGCTGCGCTTGAACTGCAATCAGTGGCCACCCGAGCAATCTGCCGCGTTCATCCGCGACCGGTTGTTGACCTTCTTGTCGGGAAGGCGGCGGCCCCACTCAGCGGAATCGGGTGGAGCCTGGTGCTCACCAAGCGACGGGCCCTGCTCGGGGCGGCCGCCAACGGTCCGGTCCGGCGTGCGGTCGGGGGTGTGCTCGTCGGGTAGCGACCATACATCCTCGAGCTCGACGTGTTCACCGTGAAGTTCCCCGGCTGGAACTCCGGCTGGCGGACTGGGCGGGCTACTCAAGGACAGCTACGTGGAAAAAGTTCCGCTCTCAATAGCGCGCACCGCCATCCCTTCCTGAAGCGGGAACGTGGCCTTGGACAGCTAAGAACCCTGCCAGCCGACGGCGTTGCGCCCTCAACGATCACGTCACCCACGGGAACGACAAAAGAGGGAACCCGCTGCGCACCTGGTCATCAACGTCCCACCCGAAACACAGGCACGCCGAATAGATCCACCGATCGCAGACCTGGCTCAGACGCCCTGCAGTCGCGGGGTGCGACAAGGTGTCTGCGATCTGAGCCAGGCCCGCGGGGTCGGCAACCCAGGTGAAGCAGTTGCCCTGTTTAGTGAACCCGACACCAGCCGCCCGCGCCTGGGCGGCGACATGCTCGTGACCATTGAGGATGATCTGTGCGGCGAACGGGGGAAGCCCGGACATCTTGATTGTCACATGGCCCCACTGCGGATCCATGATGTGAAACGAGTAGTGGTTGACAAAGGCGGTCTTCTTGGGCACTACTGACGTTCCTGTGGGTACTGTTCATGATCGATAAGGGCGCATGCCGTGTCCCATCTAGGGTTTCTGGCTTACCACAGTCAGAAATGATCAAGACGGGAACGGCGTGCGCACGACGAGGGTATGGCGGTGTGTGCTCGGAGTCGAGCACACGGTGATCGAGTCGGTGGATCTGGAGGCCGACGGGCGAGGCGGTGAGGTGCTAGTCGCCCAGGTCCGGCCCAAGGCGGGGGTGGCCTGTCGGTGCTCACGGTGCGGGCGGCGTTGCCCAGGCTATGACACCAGCGGCAAGCCGCGTCGGTGGCGGGGTCTGGATCTGGGGACCACCCGGGTGTTCCTCCAGGCCACGACGTGCCGGGTCACCTGTGCCGAGCATGGGGTGGTGGTCGCCGCGGTGCCCTGGGCCCGGCCCGGGTCACGGTTCACGACAGCGTTTGAGGACACCTGCGCGTGGCTGGTTTGTCACGCCACGCTGTCGGTGGTGGCGGTGTTGCTGCGGGTGGCGTGGCGCAGCGTGTCCGACATCGTGGCCCGGGTGGTCGCCGCCCGCGCCGAGGCCGGTGACCGGTTGGCCGGGCTGCGCTGGATCGGCATTGATGAAATCTCCTACCGCAAGGGTCAGCGGTATCTGCTGGTCGTGACCGACCACGACACCGGTCGGCTGGTGTGGGCGGGCAAAGACCGCACCGCTGCGACCCTGCGCCGGTTCTTCGACGAGCTCGGCCCGGACCGGGCGGCGGCATTGACCCATGTCAGCGCCGATGGCGCGGAGTTCATCCACACCGTGGTCACCGAACGCGCCCCGGGCGCCATGCTGTGCCTCGACCCGTTCCATGTCGTGGCCTGGGCCACGAAAGCCCTCGACGAGGTCCGCCGCGCCCTGGCCGCCGAGCTGCGCCGCACCGGACACCCCGACCAAGCCACCACGATCAAGAAAACCCGGTGGGCACTGCTGAAAAACCCACCCCAGCTCACCGGTGAGCAGCGCACCACTCTGGCCGCCATCGCCAAGGACAACGGCGCACTCTACCGCGCCTACCTGCTCAAAGAACAACTGAGCTTGACCCCCTGGCACGGACACCCGACCTGAGGTGGCCACGGCCACCGGGAAGGATGCCACCGTGCCCGCACCTCACCCCCCTGAGTTCCGTCGTCGAGCGGTTGAGCTCGCTCGTCTGGGCGAGCAACCGATCGCCGCGCTGGCGAAACAGCTCTCGATTAGCGAGTCGTGTTTGCGGAACTGGCTGGCGCAGGCCGAAGCCGACGACGCCACGGACGGTTCTCGACTGACCACCGGTGAGAAGAAGGAACTTGCCCAGCTCCGTCGGGACAAACGGCGCCTGGAGAGGGAAAACGGGATCCTCAAGCGCGCGGCGGCGTACTTCGCTCGGGAGAATATCCTCCCACGCTAGCGTATCGATGGGTCCGTGACATGGCCGATGACACGGATGTCGATATCGATGTCGCGGTGGCCCCTCGAGTACTGGGGGTGTCGAGGTCGGGCTATGACGACTGGCTCGGCCGGCCACCATCGGCGCGAGCCGAGGCGAACACAGTGCTGCTCAAACACATCACCGAGGTCCACCAGCAATCCCGGGAAACCTACGGCTGGCCTCGCGTGCACGCCGAGCTGACCCTCGGTCTGGGCGTGGTGGTGAACCACAAGCGGGTCGCCCGGCTCCTGCGCGAGGCGGGCCTGCAAGGCCTCTACCGGCGCCGGGCCCGCCGCGGCCCGACCGCTCCCGCGACCGAGGACGACCTGGTGCACCGCACGTTCACCGTCGAGGCCCCCGACCGGTTGTGGCTGACCGACATCACCGAACACTCCACCAAGGAAGGGAAGCTGTATTGCGCCGCCGTGATGGACGCCTATTCTCGCCGAATCATCGGCTGGTCAATCGCTCACCACATGCGCACCGAACTCGTCCTCGACGCGCTCGGTATGGCGATCCTCCGGCGCCGCCCCGCCAGCGATGGCACCATCATGCACTCCGACCACGGCACACCATATACTTCATGGGCGTTCGGGCAACGCCTCCGCGACGCCGGACTGCTCCCGTCCATGGGCACGATCGGTGATTGCTACGACAACTCAATGATGGAGTCGTTCTGGGGGACCCTGCAACTCGAAGTCCTCGATTCCCGTACCTGGGAAACACGAACCGAACTTGCCAACGCCATCTTCGAATGGATAGAATGCTGGTACAACACCGAACGCCGGCACTCCAGCATCGGAATGCTCCGACCGGTCGAGTACGAAGCCCGCTACCACGACCAGACGTCCACACAGGACGATCACTGACCCCACACCGTGGGTGTCCGTGCTACGGGGTCAAGCTCAAACTCCGCATGATCTTCCACGCCGAGCTACCCGAGGCCACGACACTGCTGACCGGATGGATCTCCTGGGCCCACCGCAGCCAAATCCCCGCCTTCGCCCGCCTTCGCCCGCCTCGCCAAGACCATCACCCGCTTCCAGGACCTCATCCTCAACGCCGTCGAACACAACCTCTCCAACGCCAGATCCGAGGCCACCAATACCCACCTGCGGTTACTAACCCGACGCGCCTACGGCTACCACAGCCCCGACTCTCTCATCGCCATGGCCGACCTCACCCGCGGCGGCCTCTGCCCACCACTCCCCGGACGACCATGAACAGTTACCCGCAGCAACATCAACAGTACCCACAGTAACGTCAGGAGAGTCTCTTCTTGGCGATGTTGCCGATAACCTCTGTGGAGCGATGCACATCCCAGACCGTTGCCGCGCAACGGGCCACCAGGCTCACTGAACCCATCAACCACCGCGGCACACTATGGGTACCGACCACACCGCGATCACACCGGCGGCCAACGCTGCCCCGTCAGAGGCCACCCCTTCCGAGCGCGGCCTCGGACGGGACGTAGATCCACTTGTTACAGCGAGGAGTCCAAAAGAGCCCATAAGAGCTATAAATCACCATTATCCCTTGTGATCAAAAAAGTGTGCTTAATCTTCTTTGGCACTCACCTGCGCTAACTTGACAGCGTCGAAGAATGGTTGCGATAATATGTGTGCGGCGGGTTTTGCGGGACTATGGTTGACGCGTGGACACCGTTTGGCGTGATCGAGACGTGTGAGGGGTTGATGCGATGTCCATTTTCCCTGACAACGACCAAAATATTTCTGATAGTGGCCAAGAAGTTCCTGATTCTGCTAGTTCGTCCATGGTGGATGGGCTGCTCAAGAAGCTGACGCTCGGCGAGAAGGTATCGCTGCTGCACGGTTCCCGGGACCCGAGGAGTCTTGGAGAAGCGGGGTATCTGGCCGGTGTGGGGCGCCTCTGCATCCCCGGGCTACGCCTGTGCGACGCTTCTGCCGGCGTAAACGTGATCCGTGATGCTACCTGCCTGCCCGTATCGATCTCGACGGCGGCTACGTTCAGCCCTGAGCTGGCCCAGGAGTATGGGATCGTGCTGGGACGTGAGGCACGAGCGCTCGAGCAGGACGTGGTGCTGGTACCGCAGATCAATGTCATCCGGGTACCGCAGTTCACCCGGAGCAAGGACATGCCGGGCGAGGATCCTTTCCTCATCGGGCAGATCGCCGCCGCGTACATCAAGGGAATCCAAGACCAAGGGGTGATGGCCGTAGCCAAGCACTTCATCGCGAACAACCAAAACTATGGCGAGCAGGCACGGGGGGGTTCGACGGTGCTGGACTTCCGGGTCTGCGATCCGGCCCTGCACGAAATCTATCTTGTGGGATTCGAGCAGGCGGTCCGTTCGAGGGTAGCCGGGATCATGGCTGCCTACAACCACATTAACGGTTTCTGGAACTCCGAGAACCCGGCCACTCTCCTCGGATTGCTCCGCAAGGAGCTGGGCTTCGCCGGCTTCGTGTGCTCAGACTGGGGAGGCACCCATAGCACGCAGGCCATCACCAAGGGCCTGGACGTCGAGATGCCCGGCAGCGGCTCGACGTTCGATATACCGTCGTACTTCGATGAACCACTGGAGCAGGCCGTCAACTCCGGCGAGA
The DNA here is from genome assembly GCA_050699715.1 of Pseudonocardiaceae bacterium. Lineage (GTDB taxonomy): Bacteria > Actinomycetota > Actinomycetes > Mycobacteriales > Pseudonocardiaceae. The sequence continues at coordinate 7,223 of JBOHFR010000075.1, read as the reverse complement.
TCCCGAGGGCCACGGTGGACCAAGCGGTGCGCCGGGTACTGAAGCAGATGGAGGTTTTTAGGCTGTTTGACAAGAGCCGCTTGCCAGGACCCTTCCCGGTCGACGTTGCGGCGGGGGCGAGGACGGCTCGTGAGGTTGCGGTAGCCGGCGCGGTGCTGCTGAGCAACGACGGCGCGCTGCCCCTGACAATACGGGAGGACCTCCCCTCACTGACGGTGATCGGCCCAACCGCGGCGCAGCTGGCCGCGGGCTCAGGCGGCGAGCGCGCCTACGGTTTCCCGGATCGACTCATCAGCCCGCTCGAGGCGCTACGCGACGCGGCAGGAACAGGCAACGATATCAAGTACGCCGTCGGGGTGGACCTCACCGGCCACGCGGTGCCCTCGACCGTGCTCAGGACCGAGCAGGGCGAACCGGGCCTGACCCGCACAATCTCAGATGGCAGTACCACAGTGGACGCGGCAGTGGATTTCACGGGCCCGAATGCGTTGCCGGGCGGCAGGGACTACACCTGGACTGGCACAATCACCGTACCCGCCGACGGAGACTACGACCTGAAGATCCAAAGTTGGGGTGGCACCGGAACCCTTGAGGTGGACGGGGTGACGGTGGCGAGTTCAGCCGTTCCCCGAGACGGCTTCACCCGGCCGTGGACCAGTCTGCTGCCCACGACAGACGGTCTGGACAACGCTCAGGTGACCACGCATTTCGGTGCGAACAAACCGCACACGATCTGCATCACCGCTCGTGAGGTCCCCCCCGACACCCTGTTGCAGATTCGGTTCGCGTGGGTGACGCCGGAACAGCGGGCGGCCAACAAGGACGAGGCGGTTCAGCTCGCCAGCGAGAGAAAAGAGACAGGAAAAGTTGTCGTGTTCGCCTTCGACGGACACGGCGGGAACCTTGCGGGTGCCGGCAAGGACCGAACGACGCTCAGCTTGCCCAACCAGCAGGACGAGCTGATCAGCGCCGTGGCGGAGGCCAACCCGAACACGGTGGTCGTGCTCAACACGGGGTGGCCAGTCACCATGCCCTGGCTGTCTCAGGTCCGGTCCGTGCTGCAGATGTGGTATCCGGGTCAGGAAGGCGGCGGGGCCACCGCAGATTTGTTGCTGGGCACCGTGTCGCCGTCCGGCAAGCTGCCCGTGACCTTCCCTCGCAGTGACTCGGATACGCCAGCAGGACCCACGGACACACCAGAGCACGCCCCCCACCCGGAACGGTACTGGGGTGTGGATGGCGTCGTCACCTACTCTGAGGGCATCTTCGTGGGTTACCGGTGGTATGACCAGCAGAAGATCCAGCCGTTGTTCCCCTTCGGGCACGGTCTGTCCTACACGAGCTTTGAGTATTCGGATCTGACAGTGTCCCAGTCCCAGGACAATAACGGGCTGGAGGTGCGCTTCACCGTTCGCAACACCGGGACTCACGCTGGCACGGAAGTGGCCCAGGTCTACGTCGGACCACCACCCTATCCGGCGGCATCACAGTTGATGGCACCACAGGTGCTCGCCGGTTTCCAGCGGATCAAGGTGGACCCGGATAAGGAACAGTCAGTAACCATCCGCGTCGAGGCACGCCAACTATCCTACTGGTCCACCCACAAGCACGACTGGGTACTCGCAATCGGCTCCCGTCCCGTATACGTCGGCTCATCCTCCCGCGACATCAAGCTGACCGAGACAGTATTCATCAGGGCACTACCAAGTTAGGGACGACGTCCCCTCCATCCCGGCGTCCCGGTAACCGGTGGATCGCATCACCCAATCTCCACCGAGACTGGTAGCCGGAGGAAGGCGGTTCCCACCAACCAGGCATAGCAGATCTCAGACCGATGTAGACGGATTGCCTGGTCACAGCCTCGATGGAGCGGCCTCGGATGCGTGGCGTGGCGTAGCCGCTGACCCGCATATTCGTTGGTCACATCCAATGGATTTGTTGTTTCATTCCGTTTTCTAACACTGAAACTCCAAGGAGATCACTATGTCTCAAGAGAACCAGACTCAGGGGAAACCTCCATCTCCTGATCCGGACAAACGGTACTTCCGCGGTCAGGAAGGCCGGTACTTCGGCAAGCGGCTACTCGACGGCACGAGCTATTGGGAGGAAAAGGCCTCGCCTCGCTTCGAAATAGAATATCAAGAGCTGCCTCAACCCACCGGTCCCTACCCTTATCGCCTGGACTTGGCCACTGTGCTCGCCAAGGATGACATGGATAGGATCAAGGGACAGGGCAAGCTGGTGTTTCACCTAACCGGGGATGTGGGTGGGATAACGTATCCTGAGCATCAGCACGCCGTGGCGACGGCCATGGAGCAAGATTACATAATACCCCCAGGAGACCCAACACCGAAATTTCTGTATATCGTTGGGGATATCGTCTATAACTTCGGTGAGTCTAAAGAATACTATTCCCAGTTCTATGAGCCGTATACAACCTATCCTGGGCCGATTTTCGCGATTCCCGGTAACCATGACGGGATGGTCGCTCCTGGTTCTTCGGAACCATCGTTGAAGGCGTTTATGGATAACTTCTGCGCATCCCGCCCGCATCTAACCAAAGAATCGGTGGATACCGGGCGCGACACCATGACACAACCTCACTGCTACTGGACCCTGACCACCCCGTATGCCATCCTGATTGGGCTCTACACCAACGTCGTCGAAGGCGGCGAGCTCGATAATAACCAAATCACATGGCTGCACAATGAACTGGCCGAGGCGAAGAAAAACGACGACAAGTCATTAATCCTGACCATGCACCAACCAGTGTATTCGTACGGTCGCCTCCATGGTGGCAGCGAGCGCATGTACCAGATCCTCGAAGACGCCACCAAGGAAACCGGGAAAAGACCCGACATGGTAGTAGCCGGGCACGACCACAACTACCAACGGTTCACCCGGACCTTACCGAATAACCAACAGATCCCCTATCTTGTCGCCGGCGGCGGTGGCCACTGGTTGCTCGACCCCGTCAACGAGCCAACATCACCCCACCCTGATGTCAAACCCATAACACACGTCGATGACAAACACGGCTACCTCCGCCTAACCGTGTCATCCGAGGCCGGCAAGGCTACGGAGATCCGAGGTGATTACATCACCGTGCCCAGCTCCCAAATGTCCTGGCGACGCGGCGCCAGAGTCGAATCCAGCCAGGCAGACAGCTTCATCCTTAATCTCGCCACCCACCAAGTCGGGACTGTCGATTGAACGGTGTAACTGGATCTTGTTGGTTTACTTGCCTCCGGCGGACAGGCGCCCGTCGAAGGTGATCTCGAAAGCGTTCAAAGCGGCCTTCCACCGGTTAGGCCGGCGTTGCTGTCCCTTCCCTGTAGGGTCCAGACTCATGGTGCGTCCTGGAAGCTGGATCAGGCCAGCGGGTGTGAGTCCCGTCCCGGTAGGTACTGGAGCGCTGGGTAGCAGGCCCCGGTTCGTCGTGGAGATGCGGTGGGCTGAGCGGGGTGTCGAGAGCCTCTTCGGAGGGAGCAAGCGCGCGGGCCGTAGCACCACCAGGTGTGAGTCCTGCAGCCTCGTCAAACTCACAACGGGGGAGCCGAGCCGCTCATGTCACGGTGAAGGCCATGTCCGCCAGGCCCTGTTCCGGGGTCAGTCTGGTGGGTCCTTCCGGGGTATGGGGAGCGGTACGTGCGCACGGTCTGGGTCGGAACAGGAGAGACCCGTCTGTGCAGCTTTGTCAGCGAAGACCACCGGTATGAGCCAATGGTGAAATCTGGTGGAGCGCAGCGGGAGTCCGACGGGGTCGTAGTACCGCAGGTCGCCGTGAGCAACGCGGTGCGTGGGAAGGGCCCCGACTTCGGTCACGCGAGTGGAGGGGGTAAGCATGGGGGCATGGCCGGGATCGCCCGGTCCAATCACCCTGGCGGGCAGTCTAGGCCTGTCGTGTTGCATCGGTTAGGACCGGTGGGCACGGTGCGAGAACTCAGGCGCAAGCTATGGGCTGCGGCCAAGCAGTCTGAGGGTCGGTGTTTCCACGCCCTGTATGACCGGATCTGTAGGAGTGACGTGCTGTGGGAGGCGTGGGAGCGGGTACGAGCGAATCGTGGCGCGGCTGGGGTCGATCGGGTGACCTTGGCGGTGGTGGAGGACTACGGGGTCGGGCGGATGCTCGAGGAGTTGGCCCGAGACCTCCGTGCGGGGGTTTATCGTCCGTCGCCGGTGCGGCGGGTGGAGATCGTGCGCCGTGAGGCGCTTTGTTGTATCCCCAATACAGTTGGGAGGAACTTGGAGGAATGTTTCTGGGTCCAATGGCTAACCTTGATCCGAAAGGTGTATGGGAACAGTAGCATGCCAGGAAATCAACGACCACTGAAAGCGTCACAGGTGGGGTGTTGTGGGACCCGCGTGATATCGGTAAAGGCTGGATTGCTTGAAGTCCAATCTTCAGACGGTGAACACCCGCACCCATCGGAACGACGCGTGAAACCGGTGCCGCACCCTGCTTCGACATGGGATGTAGGTCGAGGCAACCTCCAGAGTGTGGGCGATGCCCAGCGAGGGCATTCAAGAAGATGAGTGGACTGCCTACGTCACGCTCGATACGTACAACAAAGACGTACCACGGGATGGCCTAAGGGGCGCGAGCCCTAGGGTCACGGAGAGCCAATAATAGTCGCGGGAGTAACGACCCGCCAGGGAGGGCGGGAAAGCCGCCTGCAGGGCGAAGTGGCTCAGGTGATTCGGACACTCCAAGACTGGGAGGGATGCGAAATGCAAAGTACCGAAACGGTGTTGGGTGTCCTCCGTGAGCGCGGCAGGCGTGGTCTGCCGCTGGAACGGCTGTATCGGCAACTGTTCAACCCCCAGTTGTATTTGGTGGCCTACCGCAAGTTGTACTCGAATGCGGGTGCGATGACGCCGGGGGTCACCGGGGAAACCGTGGACGGTATGTCCCTGGTGAAAATCGGGCAGATCATCGACACCGTTCGGTGCGAGCGGTGGAGATGGAGCCCGGTACGCCGCGTCTTCATCCCGAAGAAAAGTGGGAAGCGACGACCGCTGGGGCTGCCAACGTGGTCGGATAAACTGTTGGCTGAGGTGGTGCGCATGTTGCTGAACGCGTACTATGACGTCCAGTTCTCCGAGCGCTCTCACGGTTTCCGTCCCGGACGGGGCTGCCACACCGCTTTACAGGAGGTCGTGGACGTCTGGAACGGGACACACTGGTTCATCGAGGGCGACATAGCGCGGTGTTTCGAGTCCCTTGATCATCAAGTCATGCTCGAGACGCTGGGTGAGAAGATCCACGATAACCGGTTCCTTCGACTGGTGGGCGGTATGTTGTCGGCGGGGTATCTGGAGGACTGGAAGTGGGGTGCGACACTCAGCGGCGCGCCGCAGGGCGGCGTCGCCTCTCCTGTCCTCTCGAATATTTATCTCGACCGACTGGACACGTATGTCGAAACACAGCTACTGCCGATGTTCAACCGAGGGAAACGCAGGGTGGAAAACCCGGCGTATGCACACGTCTCAGCTGCCATACGACGTGCCCGCCAGCAGGGAGATCGGACAGCGGTACGGACACTGCGTCTGCGCCGCCGCACGCTCCCCAGCAAGGATCCCCAGGATCCTCACTACCGGCGGCTACGCTACGTAAGGTACGCCGATGACGTTCTCCTCGGATTCAGTGGTCCGAAGACCGAAGCACGGGAGATCAAGCATCTCCTGGGGCGGTTCCTGCGCGACGAACTCACACTGGAACTGTCCGAGGACAAGACGCTGATCACTCACGCCCGTACGGGCAAGGCCCGTTTCCTTGGATACGACATCGTGGCCCAGCACTCTGACGACAAGCTCACCCATGGTAAGCGGTCGATCAACGGTGCGATCGGGTTACGGGTCCCCGAGGAAGCGATCACGCGCAGGTGCGCCCCGTACCTGCGCCACGGGAAACCGTGGCACCGGTCACAGATGCTCAGTGATCGCGACTATTCGATCATCTCACAGTATCAGGCCGAGTACCGGGGCGTCGTCCAGTATTATCTCCTGGCCGCTGATGTGTGCCATCTGAACAGGTTGCACTGGGTCATGGAGACCTCGCTGCTCAAAACCCTCGCTGGAAAGCACCGCTCCTCGGTCGCGAAGATGGCCCGGAAGTACAAGGCCACCATCGACACGCCGTATGGGTCACGGGTGTGCTTCCAGACCACGGTGGAACGTGGTGAGGGCAAGAAACCACTGGTCGCGCGATTCGGTGGCATACCACTGAGACGGCGGAAGAAAGCGGCGCTCATAGACCGCTCACCCGTCCTGTTCACCACCAGCGGCAACGAGCTGATTCACCGGCTCCTCACAGGCCGCTGCGAGGTCTGCGGGTCAACCGAAAGATTGGAGGTCCACCACATCCGCAAGCTTGCCGACCTCACCAAACCAGGACGGAACGAAAAACCAGCCTGGGTACAGATCATGGCAAAGCGCAGACGCAAGACCCTGGTCACGTGTACTGACTGCCACGACGCCATCCACGCTGGACGACCTACCGCGACAACGACGGCGTAGTCACTGGAGAGCCGGATGCTCAGAAAGTGAGCACGTCCGGTTCGGCGGGGGGCCGTTGGAAAAGGACCCGCATTACGGGTACCTCGCCAGCGGCCTACCCGACCCCAAACCGGACGGCCGTACGCGGCCGCTGGGCATTCCGACGGTGCGCGACCGGGTGGCGCAGCAGGCGGCGAGGATCGTCCTCGAACCGATTTTCGAGGCGGACTTCCTGCCGGTCAGCTTCGGGTTCCGCCCGAAGCGCAGCACTACCGGTGCGCTGGAGACGATCCGGGTGGCGTTCCCGCGGGGGCGGCAGTTCGTCTTCGAGGCCGACATCGCGGATTTCTTCGGCTCGATCGATCACGACCGGCTCATGGTCGAGGTTGAGCGGCGGGTGTCGGATCGGCGGGTGCCCATGCTGGTGCGGTCGTGGCTGGGTGCAGGGGTGATGGTCGATGGGGTGCGCACCGAGACGGTCTCCGGGGCGCCGCAGGGCGGGGTGATCTCGCCGCTGCTGGCCAACATCTACCTGCACGCGTTCGATCGGGCCTGGGCCGAGCAGGGCACCGGCGAATTGGTCCGCTATGCGGACGATTGTGTGCCACGAACGCTGAAGGAGGTTCCGGTGTAGAAGACGGGAGCTTTGATGCGGTGCTGCACCGGTGATGGAGGTGGGCCCTCCGCGACCGCCCGTGCAGGGGGAGGTCGCAAACTACCGCAAG
>JBOHFR010000074.1:0-24309 GCA_050699715.1 Pseudonocardiaceae bacterium | reverse complement strand
GCATCCGCCCCCACAACACCGCCGAGGACGCCTGCCCAAACCTCTCCGCGGTGATCGTGACCAACCTGGGCGAAGCCCGCAACGCGGTCATCGTCTGGTCCGCCGACGCCGTCATCGCCATCGGCGGATCCTGGGGCACCCTGACCGAAATCGCCCTCGCCAAACAACGCGGCACCATCCCCGTCATCACCCTGGGCGGCTGGACCATCCTCACCCACAACGGCACCCCACTACCAGACCCGACCACCCCCGCCGCCACTGCGCAACACGCAGTCAATCTCGCCCTCGCCGCCGCGCGCAGCTGAGCACTACAGTTCGAGGTGTTCCTGCTGCACCGGCACCTGCCTGCGGCCGACGTGATCGCCGGGATCACTGTCGCACTAGAGGCCCGCAAAGCTGGCCGGCTGCGCCGTGAGGGTGATATTGACGCTGACGTCGGCCCCGATCCTCTGTTCGGCACGGTCCGGGTGATCAGCCTGACCGAGCGTCGCCTTACCGGCGCCCAGCTGCCGGTGGACCGCCGGCCGTTGCCCTCGGTCGCCGCCTACGACCAGCTCCTGCCCCTTCGGGCGGCCCAGAACCGACAACCACTCCAGGCGTCACCCCATGCACTGCCATCGCAGGGAGAAGTTTCGTGAGTCCAGCACGTCGCACCATGACCGACCAAGCCGCCGACGCCGCCGTCGACCAAGCATGCCGAGGACTGCGCCTGCCCTCGATCCGAGCCCAGTTCACCCAGCTCGCCGACGCCGCGGAACGCGAACAGATGACCTACCGAGGGTTCCTGGCCGAATTGTTGATGGTCGAGTGCGACGACCGGGATCGGCGACGCTCCGAGCGTCGCATCCGGGGTGCAGGGTTCCCGCGCCAGAAATGGCTGGCCGACTTCGACTACACGGCCAACCCGAACATCAACCCTGTGATGATCAACATGCTTGCGTCTTGCGGGTGGGTCCGCGCGGGCGAGCCGTTGTGCCTGATCGGGGACTCCGGCACCGGGAACGCGATGCCGCTACGCGGCACCCTGGACCTGCGAGCCTCCACGCAGACGATCCGCCGACCATCCCAGTCACCAGGCCGTCGCCCAAGTTGACGATGCCCAGCAGGAAATCCGCAGTCTCGTTCACAGGAGCCTCCCCGGACGAAGATCGACGGGATCACGCGATCGTGTGATCCCGTGACGTATTTACCGGCCGTGGCTTGTCCTCTTCTTTAGTGCTGGGCGGAGGGGGAATTCCTGTGGTCACAACATCACCGATCATCGTACCGGTAAAACCGGTTGGGTGCTCGACCGCTTTACTGGCTGTGGCTAGTAAAGCGGTTTTGCGTTATCGAGTGGTGAAGTGAGTTCGGGGGCCGGCCCGATCGTCGGCTGGCCCCGAACGGTGGTGTCGATGCGGGACGGGGACGGGACCGCTGCTGACGCTCGACCCCCGCCTGGTATGCAAGCGGGGGCGGACTGCGGAAGAAGGCTCGTCATGGATCGTTACTTCGGCGACCATCGGCACAAGGAACTGCGCCGACGGGTAAGAGCGTTCGCGGAGTGCGAGATCAGGCCACGAATACCGGACATGGAGGCGTCCCGTTCCGTCTGCCGCAGGCTGTCCCGGCTGATAGCCCATCAGGGGTGGATCGGAGTGACTCTCCCGGACAGGTACGGCGGCATGGGGATGGGCCATCTCGCCAAGACAGTGATCATCGAGGAACTGGCCCGGGTGAGTGGTGCCATGGGTGCCATGGTCCAGGCGTCACAGCTCGGCGTCGCCAAGATCGTCCACTTCGGCACCGAGGAGCAGAAGAAGCAGTGGTTGCCCGCCATCGCCTCGGGCGACTGCCTGCCGACGATCGCGGTCACCGAGCCGGAGTCGGGCGGGCACGTCCTGGGCATGACCAGCAGCGCCATACGGGACGGCGACGACTACCTGCTCAACGGCCGCAAGGTCTTTGTCGGCAACAGTCATGTTGGCGACCTGCATGGAGTCGTCGTGCGCACTGGTCCGGGATCCACGGGACTGTCCGCGTTCCTGGTGGAGTCTGACCGCCCCGGTTTCTCCCTGGGCCCACAGAAACCCGCGCTGGGGCTACACGGGTTCAGCTTCGGAGAGCTGATCTTCGACCGCTGCCGGGTCCCGGCGGCCAACCGGCTCGGCGAGGAGGGGGACGGTCTGTCGATCGCGTACTCCTCCAGCGTGCTCTACGGGCGCGCCAACCTCACTGCGGTCTCGCTCGGCATCCACCAGGCGATCCTGGAGGAAACCACGACGTTCTGCGCCGAGCGGCAACGGTACGGCGCCCCGCTCGGCGAACTCGGCCCTGTCAAGCTGAAGCTGGGCCAGATGCAGTCTCGACTGATGACCGCGCGGCTGACCGCGTACCACGCAGTGCATCTGCTGGACTGCGGCCTGTCATGCGATGCGGAACTGATGAACGCCAAGCTGGTCAATGTGGAGTACGCCCTAGACTCGGCGCGCAACGCCATGGAGATCCATGCCGCCTCGGGGCTGTTCACCGACCGTCCTATCGAACGGTATCTGCGCGACGCCCACCACATCTTCGCTCCTGCTGGCACCTCCGACATCCAGCGACTGCGGCTCGGCGAGGTAGCGATGGGCAAGGCGAAGGGCGAGTGGTCCGGACGGTTTAGGGCCTGGGACAACAACGGAGCGGGAACGTACGTTTAGTCTGTTCGTCGGGGTCGACTGTTGATCGACGAGGCACGACCGTGTCGACATGCGCCAGGTGATCGATGGTTCGCTGATGAAACCTACGTCAAGGTCGCTGGGCGGTGGGTCTACCTGTACCGCGCGATCGACCAATTCTCGGGCAGGTTATCGACGTGCTGGTGTCGCAGAAGCGGGACATGGCGGCCACCCATCGGTTCTTCACCCGCGCACTGCAGCATGGCACACCTCCCACTGAGGTGACCACCGACCGCGCGCCCGCCTACCCACGGGCGCTGGATGACCTGGTGCCCACCGCATGCCATGTCATGGACAAGTACGCGAATAACCCGATCGAAGCCGACCACGGCCGCCTGAAGTCCCGACTGCGGCCGATGCGCGGCCTGAAACAGCTCCACTGCGCACGGGTGATCAGCGCCGGGCACGCGTTCGTGCAGAACCTCCGCCGCGGCCACTACGAACTCGGAGTCGAAGAACCCACGACACTGCGGGTGGCGGCGGCCTTCACCGAGCTGGCCCTGGCGATCTGATCAGACCACACGAACGGGATCCAGCTTGCCACCAGTTCGCACAACGCAACAGCGCCCTAAATAGCGATATGGAGGTTAAAGCCAAACAACACGAGAGGCCAGAGGAGCACGGCCAAGATGAAGGACAGTAATTCGCCAACACTAGCGAGCGCGTATCCGTGCGTGAACGCTACCACTAAACCGATAATGAAATACGCGACACCAAACAGTGAGCCGAACATGATTCCTCCGTAAGATGCAGGACCATTTATGGCCCATAATTCCGGATATGGACCAGCCGCCACCGTACGGATCGGACGGCCAGACGCAGTGCTGCTGGACGGGCAGCGAAGCCGCGTCGAACGGTGCCACCCATTCGGGCACCGTCTCATGAGCAGCAGCCGCTTCGCCTCCGGCACAGGTCCTCCCCCGTCCTGACACGGAGTGTAGCCCTGCTGGCGGCATTGTCAGGTTGTTTGGTGCCCGGGTGTGCTGGGCTGTCGTGGGATCGAAGGTGCGCTCATCGGCAGATGAGTACATTGCCGTGATCACGTGTGGGCAGGCGTGCTGAGGTTTGAGTTGTCCAGGTCAGCGGGCCGTGGCCGAGGTCCTGCTCGATGCGGTCATAGACGCCTCCGGGGCCGGTGTCGGCCTGTTCCACCGGTGTGCCCGAGGCGATGTCGGGCGGGTAGTAGCTGGTGGTGAGCTGTACCGACCGCCCGTGGGGGCCGACAGCACGGCGGCGGGTGAATACCTGTTGTCCTGGCTGCACCTCAAGGATGGCCGCCACCTCGGTGGGGCAGGACGTAGGTTCCGCTGCGCGGTCGCACCCGGACCCTGCCGTTGAGCTCCAGCACGCCGATGGCCTCGGCGATGATGGGCTTGCCGGCGTCGTAGTGCCGGGCCAGAGCCGCCGTTCCCGGCAGACGTTGTCCGGGTGCCCATTCGCCGTGGTCGATGCGTCGCTGGAGGTCGTTGGCGATGTCGAGGTAGCGGGCTGGCATAGATGAGTTCCTCCAAACGAAGGATTCTGTCCTGGGACAGACAGTGTCTACGTGGCCTCGGCCGATACGAGGCGACGAGAAGAATCAGGACACCGTGGTGCAGCTACCCGATGACGTGATCGCCCAGGTCGAACGCCGGTTGGACGTCCGGCTGGACTACTCTTCTCCCAGGACCGGGGCGTGGGCGACCTCGGCCGGGCACCGGGGCCCGTGGGTGCGGGTGGACTCGCGGTCGCCGACGGTGATTCAGCCGCAGTCCTGGGTCGGCGCGGAGGCCGCCTCGGTGATCCCCAGCATCCCCAAACCCGTCTGGTTCCAGTCGGCCACCTGGCTCGACACCAGCCGCGAACGGGTCTGGCGGGCAGAGGAGATGGAACTGATCACCGAGCCCGTGGTGACCGCAACCGGCACCATGCTCACCGCCGCTAGGGCAGACCTGGTGGACCGAGTTGCGCGCCGCCCTGGCGGCGCTGGCTGGATTCCGGACCCTGCGGGTCGCCGGCCGCTGAGAACTGATCACCCGCCGGATCAGTCAGGTGCTCGGCGGCGCGGTGGACACCACCGTCACCGAATGGACCACCTCGCACGGTGACCTGCACTGGGGCAACATCACCGCCCCGCGCCTGTACCTGCTCGACTGGGCCGACTGGGGCCTGGCGCCACGGGGCAACGACCAAGCTTGTTTATGGGCCACCGCGCTGGCCGTCCCCGAGACGGCGCAGCGGGTGCATGCCGAGTTCCGCGACGAGCTGGACTGCCGCTCCGGGAAGATCGCTCAGCTGTGGATCTGCGCCAACATCCTGCGCTTGGGCGACCACCGTGCCGACGCCCACCGGCTCGCCGAACCGGCCCGCGCCGCTGCTGAGCAGCTCGTCAAAGACTTGCGCTAGCAACAAGAGGGGGTGATCAGATGACTGAGCACAGGGAACTGGACATCACCGTTGAGGAGCTGACAACCGTCCGCGGCCGCAACGCCCTCGATGGTGACGGACCGACCGGTGACTTCGGTGAGAACAAGGACGGCTAAGCCAACCCACGCCGAGTGCGGCTGCGCTCAACGCCGTGGCGGGCCTTCCACCTCGAGGTCCGCCACGGTCATGCCGCCCAGAGCAACAGATAAGGAGCAGACATGCGCCACCGGCTTGTTCAGCAGATCGAGAAGGCCTTGGGCTGGGCCGGCCCCGAGTCCTTGGGTGTTGGGTTCAGCGTCGGGCACATGCCCGATCCCAGCCGTACCGAAGCGCCGTCGTGCCGACCGGCGCTGGCGAGCCGATCAGTACCCGTGAGGGCCTCGCGATCTCGGTGTGGGAGTGGGTCCAGGGACGCATCATGACCAGCGGGCTCACCACTGCCCAGCATCACGGCGCCGGTGCCGCGCTCGGCCGGATCCACGCGGCATTCGCCGTGCTGCCCGCCAGTTCAGGGCCCGCTCCGCAGGTGGCGTCCTGGCGCGATGTCGATGTCACAGGGCGCTGCGTCACCATCGATCGCTTACTGGCCATCATCGCCGAGCGCACAGCCCACGGCGCGAGGGATGAGTTCGACACGACTGCCGAACAGACCCTCCTCGAGCGCCGGACCATGCTGGAGCGCATCCCTTCGCTGCTGTCCGAACTGCCGGAACTCACCGCGCAGGTCCTGCACGGGGACTACAGTCCGGTGAACATCCTGTTCGGCGGTGACGACCGGTGTCGGCCATCGACCTCCGCGCCTGCGCCCGCGTTGCCCTTCTGCAACTGCTGGGCAGCCTGTACGGGGTCACACAGCACTACCTCAAACCGGGACTGTTCCCGGACGACCTCGACGAATTCTGGTTCCTGCGCCACCGCACCGCCAGCACCCTGCTCGACCACCTCGCCGACACCGATGACCTCCTCACCGAACTCGCCCCAGCGCCGCGTCACTGACCACCCAGCTGGGAACCCGGGGGCTACGATGACCACCGCCGATCGTCACACCACAGCCCGGCTGAGCACGTGCGCCCACCACTACAGCCCCGCTGGTGCTGCCTGCGACGGGCGGAGCGGTCAGGCCATGGGCAGGACTTCGAAGGTGGGATGGTCGGCTGCGATGGCGCGTAGCTGCTCGTCGCTGGAGTCCGGTCCGATACCGCCGAAAAACGGACAGTTGCCGATGGACGTCGGCTGAGCCTGGCACCATCATGAGTCGATCCGAGTTGTTTCTGGCTCGAGCCGCTCGCCGAGATACTCGATCCAGGCGGTCCTCATGCACGGGTAGTGCTTGCTCGCCTCCGCAAGGTCCAGGAATCCGACGATGGTGGTCTCGAAGAACTCAGCCAGCTACGGTACCGCGACACCCAATCGATCGCATTCTTCAGACCGCCGTGTCGCTCGATCGTCTCGGCGGCCAGCCTGGCGAGGCGGGTGTTCAGCGAGTCGCCACGCAGCGACCCAGACAGCACCAGAACGCTGACTCGCCGCCCGGTGCCACCAACGACCCCCGCCCGGACACCGGGGACGCGGCGGTGGGATGTTCCTCAGTCGGATCCGCAGACATCAGCGCCTCCCAGGGACAATATGTCAGCGTTGTTTCTGATGGCGCACACGGTCAGCTGTGACCACGTAACGCACCCGCTGCTCGCCTTCGCTGCGGAAGGGGTACCGATCCTGGCCGATGTACTTCTTGGCTAGCCGGTCGATCTGCTCGTCGGCACCGTCGGTGGTGCTGGTCGCGGTGCCGCGAACCTCGACGTACTCGTAGGGGTTGTCCTGCGCGAGAACGACGACAGTGACCTGCGGGTCACTGTCGAGATTGGTCGGCCAGCGCCGCCCGACGGCGCTGTTGACGTTGAGAGCGCCGTCAACGACCTCTTGCCACACGACGGTGCTGTGGATGGATCCGTCCGGGTTGACGGTCGAGATCACGGCATGGTTGGGAGCGTCCAGCAGTGCCTTCACGGCAGGGTGGTTGAGAGTCACCATGCACCCAAGCGTACGACCGCACCCCGTGAAGCTCGGCGAGGTCGCCCGGGTGACACATCACGGCGGCGCGATGACGGCAAGCGGCGCTAGCGCAGGGGTGGTGGCACTGGATCGTGAGCGGTGGGTCTGCGGGGTCGGCAGCGGCCTAGCCGCTTGATGGTGAGCCAGCTGCCTCGCCGGGCGCCGTGGGTCTGTAGCGCCTGTGCCGCGTACTCCGAGCAGGTGGGAGTGAAATGACAACACGGTGCTCGACGCGGGCTGATCTCACGTTGGTACGTGCGGATGCCGGCAACCAGCAGTGTGGTGAGCGTCGAGCCTGCCGGGGCATCCTTACGTCGGCGGGTTCGGGCCTCGGCGATCAGCGTTGTGATCAGTTGCGGCCAGGCCAGCAAGGTCAGGACCAGGCAGTTGCCGCTGAGGCTTTCTCCGAGACAGCATCCAGCGTCGAGTAGGCACGCGTCTCGAAGACATGATCCGCCTACCCGCCGAGGTTGGTAAGGATAATCGTAGCGAGGGTCATAACGCCTGGGTCGGGAACGTGCCATTTCGCCAGTGTGCACCGGGGCGGCACCTGGATGCGGGTGCATGGCAGACTTCGGGCCTTACTCACCTGTGCTCGGGGGAGCTGTCATGCGTGCCGTCGTGGCTGTGCTGGCGCTGGTCGCTGTGCTGTCCAGTTGTTCGGCGGGCAGCAGGCGGCCCGCCGATGCCGACGCGGCGTCAGGGGCATCGGCCAGCGCACCGGACGATCCGATCCAGCCGGTGCGAAATCCTAAAGACCTGGCCGCCATCCAGCCGTGTCTGTTGCTCACTGCGGCGCAGCTTGAGGCCAATCGGATCGACCAGCCTGGCCAGCCCAAGGATGTCCTTGGCAGCACCGGATGCCAGTGGAGCGACAAGGCGCGCACCCGGGAGTTCGCGCTGTTCGTGGACATCGGCAACGACGTGCTGCGCAATGTCTACAGCCAGCGAGACACGATCCCGGTTCTGGAGGTGACCCAGGTGGCGGGGCAGCCGGCGATCCGCACCAAGGACGACGTGCATGGCACCAGCTGCTATTTCCGGGTCGCCGCGGCCGACACCCAGACCCTGATCGTCCGGTTCACCTCGCTGCGCCAGGATCGCGGGGATCCGTGTGGCCCGGCGAAGGCGTTCGCCGAGACCGTCATCGGCAACTTGCCACCGCTGAAGGGCTCGCTGAAGGGCTAAGGACGCCGCCGTAGGTGAGCCGTGTGGCAGAATCTGCGCGAGCTGCTAACGGCACGTGAGAGGAACACCACGATGAGTGAGCATGGCGGGTTTGGTGGTCCCACGCCCTCGGGCGGGCTGACCGAGAGCCTCACCGCGTTGCTCTATCCGCCGACCGGCGGGTCGGCGTCCGTCCAGGATCTGGACCCGATCCTGGACGGCTCCGCGCAACACTTCCGGATCGACCTGGACCAGGCCCCGCAGACGATCGCTACTTTCCGGCGCGCCGTCCAGGAGATGCAGGATCTTATGCTCGAGGCCGCCCAGCTAGCCAACGTTACGCCGCCGGGCCGCGACGCGGTCAGCATGAACGCGGCGAGCGAGATCGGGCAGTGGACGGCCAGTGGGGAGCCGGGCTCGCTGTATCTGGCGCTGGAGTCCGGCGCGATCCAGCTGGAGAAGGCGGCTGACGTCTTGGAGCGGTCACTGGCCCTGCACCGGGACACCGATGAGGCCAGCGCCGCTCACCTGAGCCGGCTGGAGCTGTAATGCGCCGCGTCCCGGTTGCGCTGGTGCTCGCCGCCCTGCTGGCTGGCTGCTCGGCGGGTGGCGCGCAGCCCACCGGAGCGAGCGCGGCGCCGGCAGCATCGGCCAGCGCACCGGCCGACCCGATCCCTGCGGTGCGGGATCCCAAAAACCTGGCGGGCACTCCGCCGTGCCAGCTGCTCACCCCGGCGCAGCTGGCGGCCAACCGGATCGACCAACCCGGCCAGCCCAAAAATGTCCGGGACGCCCCCGGGTGTGAGTGGAACAACAACGCACACACCCGTGAGATCAGTATCTTCGTCGATACCGGCCCGGACGTGCTGCACAACATCTATGCCAAGCGGAGGACCTTCGCGGTCTTTGAGGTCACCCAGGTCGCCGGGTACCCGGCGATCCGGACCAAGAACCTCGTGGACGGCACCAGCTGCTTTTTCCGGGTCGCCGCCACCCAGACGCAGACGCTGAACCTCATGTTCACGTCGTTGCGGCAGGGGCTGGAAGAGCCGTGTGCACCGGCTAAGGCTCTCGCGGAGACCGTCATGGCCAATCTGCCACCGTTGACGAGCTGAGGAGGGCAACGTCCATGGCCACGAGCATCGACTACGACACCGTCCCGCACGAGACGATCTACCAGCACATCACCGGGGGACCGGGCAGCGCCGCGCTGGAGGGCGTGAGTTCGGACTGTCAGGGGGTCGCGACGAACCTGCAAGCGCTCCAAGACCTCGTGGATGAGGCGGTGCGCGGGATTGGCGTGACGCAGCAAGGCGCAGCGGCCGATGCGGCTACCCAAGCGACGATGGCGCTGATCCCGTGGCTCGGCGACCTCATCACCGCGGCGAACGAGGCAGTCGCCCAAGTCTCCGAGCAGGCCGCCTTCTTTGCCTACACCCGGGACAACATGCCCGAGCCACGCGAGATCCCCGACGTGTCCTTCAACCAGGATCCAAAAACCTGGATAGCCGACCACGCCGTGGAATGGCTGCCGGGGATCCAAACCGAGCACGAGCGAGATCTGGTGGCAGCCCAGCAGGCCGAGCAACGCGCCCGGGAGCTGATGAACGGCTACCAGGGCACCTCGAATGAGAATCTGGCGGTCCCCCCGTACTTCCCCACGGCACCGGAGGTGGTCTTCGACGTCGTACCGCCGGCCCTGGGTGGTGCCGGAGTCGGCGGCGCGAATGGCGGTTGGCGCACCCAGCAGAGGCCGGCGCAGCCGTTTCTGGCGCACTCGGATCTGGCGCACTCGGATCTGGCGCACTCGGCTTCGGTACACCCGGGTCCGCTCTCCAGCGGGTACGGTGTCAGCACCCCACCGGCGGACACCGCGCCGCAGCTCGTATCCGGTGTGCACCAGGCACCAGCCCCGGCGCCCACCGTGGCGCAGCTCGCTGGCGGCTACCCCAGCTCAGGGGAGGAGCTGATGGCCGGATCAGGCCCAGCCGGATCAGGCCCAGTCCGGCCGCTTGCGGCGGCACCATGGGGGCCATCCCCGATTCTCGCCGGGTCGAGCGTGGCTGGTGGGGACCGGAGCCGCGGCGGATCGCGATTCCCCGGTGGTGGCGGGGTGAGCTCAAACGGCGGCTTCGGACCACGTCCCAGTGCCGCGTTTGACTCCCCGCTGGGCGAGTCCCGGCTGGGCGGCTCTCCCGGCCAGAACAGCACCGGCCAGAGCAGCGCCAAGCATGGCGACACCGAGCAACTCAGTGCCGAGCAGGGCAGCGCTGGGCGAGCGGGCCGCGGTGGCGCCGGATGGGCGGACGCTGCGCTCGGCGCCACCGGTGGCTGCGGCCGGGCCGGCGGCACTGAGCACCGGCGGCCGAGTTACCTGATCGAGCAGGACACCAGCGCCATCGTCGGTGAGCTGCCCCGGGTCGCCCCACCGGTCATCGGTGCCGACGAGGACTATCGATGACCTCAGCACTGTCGATCGCCGATGCGATTAGCGGAGAGCTGGAGCTCACCACCGAGGAGTACCTGCTGGCGTGGCACCATCTCCGGCTAGGCTTGGTGCACTGGAACCTCCAACCGTCTGCGCCTGCCGGGGAGCAGGCCGAGAAACCCTCCGGGAAGCAGCACACCGTCGAGGAGCACACGGCTGCCCAACGGCAGGCCTGGGAAGCGTTGCGGGCCCGCGGGCTGGCTGGCACCCGGCAGCTCGCTCCGGAGCTTGAGGATGCCCTGCACCTCATCGCCCGACCGGCGGCGGAGCTCAACGCCCGGCTCGACCTGCCTACCGGCAAGCGCACCGTCGTCGGATGCGCGCGGGGTGAGCACGCTGCCGTCGCCGAGCTCAGTGAGCTCGGGATGCGCATCCGGGGTGCCCGCAGCACTGCTCTGCCCGCTGCGGTGGCCGAGGTCATCCCCGACCGGCCGATGGGCAGCGGGACGGCGGTGTCAGTACCCGCCGAGCTCCTTGCTGATCACCAGGGGATGACCGGGGCCGAGGTGGAGCGCGCCTTGCTGCGTGGCGGGCTGCGCCCGGATGACGCGCACCGCTTCCGCGCCATGCTGCGAGGTCCCAAGCTCGGCGGGGGCAAGTTCGGCGCGGCCCGGCGCGACCGGCAGGGCGCCAGACGCGTCGCGGAGTTTGTGGTCACCTACTACGACACCGAGCGCGGCGGTTACACGATCGAGCAGAAACGCGGGCTTGACCGTCGTCGCTGGTACACGTTGGCCCCGGCGTCGCGCCCGCAACTCGCGCAGCGCCTCGCTCACCTGCTTGACTCAACTCGGATATAACGGTAATGCGTCATCACCGCTAGCCACGTGGAGCAGCATGGACCGCCAAGCCGAGCATGACCTGGCGGGGTCCACCGCGCAGCGGGTGCGCGGGGTGCTGGCCATTCCGGCGTTCCGCCGGCTCTGGGGAGTCACGGCGATCACCGCGACTGCAGAGTGGCAGTCCCTGCTCGCGCTCTCCGCCCTGGCCACCCAGCTGACCAGCGGCTACCGAGCGCAAAGCTTTGCGCTCGGCGGGGTGGTCGCCACCAAGCTGCTGCCCGCGATGCTGCTCGGTCCGCTGGCCGGGGCGCTGGCCGACAAGCTGGACCGCCGGCACGTGATGGTGGTCTGCGATGTGCTGCGGGCCGCCCTGTTCCTGTCCATCCCGTTGGTCGGCGAGCTGGCCTGGCTGTTCGCGGCGACTTTCCTCATCGAGCTCTGCGCGCTGTTCTGGATTCCGGCCAAGGACGCCTCGATCCCCAATCTGCTGCGCCGCCCCGTCCAAGTGGAGACCGCCAACCAACTCTCACTAATCATGACTTACGGGGTGGCCGTGCTGGTCGCCTCCGGGGTGTTCAGTGCCCTGTCCAAGCTCGGCCCGGAGCTGGTCTCTAGCGCTGAGGGATCGGCCTATCTGGCACTGAGCCTCAACGGCATCGCCTACGCCTGCTGTGCGTTGGTGGTCGGCACCCGGATACCGGAGATCTCGGGCCGGGCCGTGACCCGGCGCGGCGCCCAACCTGGCCTGCTCGCGATGCTGCGCGACGGTGTGGTGTTTGTCCGTGGCACACCGGTGGTCCGCGGCCTGGTCACCGGGATTCTCGGCGCCTTTGCCGCGGGCGGGGCCGTCATCGCGTGCGCGAAGCTCTACTCCACCAGCCTGGGCGGTGGCGACGCCGCCTACGGGCTGCTGTTCGCGTCGCTGTTCGTCGGTCTCGGTCTGGGCATGGCGCTCTCGCCACTGGCGGCCCGCCGGATCCGGCACCGCGGCTTGTTCGGGCTCGCGATCGTGGCAGCCGGGCTGGCGCTGGTCGCCGTCGCGCTGGCGCCGCACCTGATCGTCGCCCTGGCTGCCGTCATCCTGGTCGGCGCCGCCGCAGGTGTGGCGTTTCTGACCGGCCTGACCATCATCGGCGCCCAGGTCGCTGATGAGATGCGGGGCCGCACCATCGCGTTCGTCCAGTCGCTGGTCCGGCTGGACCTGCTGGTCTCGATGGCTGTCGTCCCGTTCGCGGTCGGGCTGGTCCAGCAACGCACTATCACCCTGTTCAGTGAGCAGGTGACCATCGACGGCACCCGCCCGGTGCTGCTGTGCGCCGGGCTGCTGGCCGCCGCCGTCGGCCTGGTCGCGCACCGCCAGATGGATGACCGGCTCGATGGGTCGCCGCTGGCTGACCTGCGCACCGCGCTGCGTAAGTGGTCCCCGCCTGGCTCTCCGGGAGATCCGGGAGATCAGGGATGAGCGTGTGGGCCGGCCTGGTCGGACAGGATCCGGCGGTTGCCACCCTGGTCGAGGCCGCCCGGTCGGCAGCCGGTGCTCGATCGGGCGGATCGATGCGATCAGCGGGGGCGATGACGCACGCCTGGCTGTTCACCGGTCCCCCGGGCAGCGGTCGTTCCGTCGCGGCGCGGGCCTTCGCCGCCGCGCTGCAGTGCACCGATGCGCAGGCCGGGCCGGGGTGTGGCAGCTGTCAGGGTTGCCGCAGCGCGCTGGCCGGCACCCACCCCGATGTCCGCCAGGTCATCCCTGAGGGCCTGTCCATCTCGGTGGCGGACATGCGCGCGCTGGTCGCCGGCGCGTCCCGGCGGCCCTCGGCGGGCCGGTGGCAGGTGCTGCTCATCGAAGACGCCGACCGGCTCACCGAGGGCGCGGCCAACGCCCTGCTCAAGGCCGTGGAGGAGCCCCCGCCACGGACTGTGTTCCTGCTCTGCGCGCCGTCGGACCACCCCGATGACATTGCGGTGACGCTGCGCTCACGTTGCCGGCTGGTGGGGTTGCGGACTCCGCCAGCAGTGGCGGTCGCCAGTGTGCTGGTGGCGCGCGACGGGCTGGACGCCGACACCGCGCGATGGGCCGCCTCGGTGTGCGGCGGCCACGTTGGCCGCGCCCGCCGGCTGGCCACCGACCCGCAGGCCCGGGCCCGCCGAGAGGCGGTGCTGCGGGTGCCGACCGCGCTGCGCTCGCCAGCGGACGTGTTCACGCTGGCTGATGAGCTGGTCGGAGCCGCTGAGTCGGAAGCGGGCGGCCTGACTGCGGCTCGCAATGCGGCCGAGACCGAGGAACTGGAGACGGCGCTGGGGGCCGGCGGAACCGGGAAGGGTGCTGCGGCAGCCACCCGAGGCACCAAGGGCGCCATCCGGGAGCTGGAACGCCGGCAGAAGTCCCGGGCCACCCGTAGCCAGCGCGATGCGCTGGACCGCGCCCTGGTCGACCTGGCCGGCTTCTACCGCGACACCCTGGTCACCAGCTGGGGCGCTGCGGTGGCCCTGACCCACCCCGACCGGGCCGCCGACATCACCGCTGTCGCCACCCAGTCCAGTCCCGAATCATTGCTCCGGATGCTGGAGGCGGTGCTGCGTTGCCGTGCGGCGCTGGAGCGCAACGTCAAGCCACGGATCGCCCTCGAGGCGCTGACCAGCGCGTTGCAGAGCACGTAGGCCGGCGAGGTGTGCGGTTCGAACGCTCGTTAGACTAGTTGCCGCTGCCAAGCAGCGTCGCCGCCTTAGCTCAGTCGGCCAGAGCGGCTCACTCGTAATGAGCAGGTCCGGGGTTCGATTCCCCGAGGCGGCTCGCACGTCAGGCCCCGTTCACCGTGGTACGGACGGGGCCTGACGGATCTTGGGGTGACTAACTGAGTGACTGTGCCGCCCGGTCCTGGTCTCCGGTGGGGAACAGGCGGTCCATCGTTTGACATCGCATGCTTGCCGCCACGAGCGTCCTCACACCTGGTACTTCCATCATGATGTCGGGCTGTCGTACCGCAAGTGGTCTGGTCAAGTGAGCGTAAGCACCGAGCCCATCGAGTGGCAGCTCAGTAGGATCAGTGAGAACTTTCTGTACGTCTTTCAACCCACCAGTGGTCACGTCCGGGAGAGGGAGGCGCGCCATTGTGCGGAGCCGCCCCCTCCAGCGTCAAGCCCGCTGCGCGTCCCGATCCCCCCGGCCCCTCCGCGCGTCGATCGTTGAGTAGTGATCGTCACGGTGGCAAGTGGGTCAGGTTCGGAGGGGCCGGGGGGATCGGGAGTAAACGGCTTGACCCTGGGGCCCCTACGGCTCCTCGGCCGGCTAACGCCGGCAGGCCAGGGCCCAATGCCACGTAGCTTAAGTAGATCATGGCTCTGAGGTGGGTTTTTTGGTGCGCTCGGCGTGGCGTCGTGATGTTGGCCAGCGTGGGTGGCACGGTCCGCGATCATGGACGAGGGTGTGGTGGTGCGGCCGGAGCTGGTGTCGTTGGGGGTGCTGGTCACGGCGGTGCCGCGGGACGCTGTGGACAACGCGGTGGCGGCGCGGGGGGCCGGGGACCGGCGCTCGGGCGGGAAGCTGCCGGCGCACGTGACGGCGTACCTGACGATGGCGCTGTGCATGTTCGCCGAGGACGATTACGAGGAGGTCGCGACCAAGGTCACGGGGGCGCTGACGGCGTGGGGGTGCTGGGGCGCGGACTGGTCGGTGCCGACCGCGAGTGGGATCACCCAGGCCCGGAAGCGGCTGGGTGCCAAGGTGATGGAGGAGGTGTTCGAGCGGGTCGCTGGGCCGGTGGTGGGCATCCTGACGCGGGGAGCGTGGCTGCGGGGGTGGCGGCTGCTGGCCATCGATGGGTTCGAGGTCGACGTGGCGGACACGTCGCGCAACGCCGCTGAGTTCGGCCGGTCAGGGTCCGGGGAGGGTGCCTCGGCGTTCCCGAAGGCGCGGGTGGTGGCGCTGGCGGAGTGCGGCACCCACGCGTTGGTGGCCGCGGCGATCGGCCCCATGGCCGAGGGGGAGAAGACCCTGGCCAAGCGGCTCTACCCGCGGCTGCGGCCCGACGAGCCGCTCACCGGTGACCGCAACTTCTACGCCTTCGACGCCTGGGCCCTGGCCGCCGGATCAGGGGCGGCGCTGCTGTGGCGGGCCCCGACTGGGCTGGGCCTGCCTGTCGTGAGGGTCCTACCCGACGGGACCTACCTGTCGGTGCTGATCAACCCGGCGATCCGGGGTGCGCGGCGCCGGGCGGCGATCCTGGCCGCCGCCTGTGAGATCGCCGACGGCGAGGCGGGCACCGAATTCGACCCGGCCCGCGCCCGCGCCCGCGCCGACGAGCTCGCCGCGGCCTACCACCAGCGGTGGGAGGAGGAGACCGGCAACGACCAGCTCAAGACCCACCCGCGCGGGCCGGGCAAGATCCTGCGCTCACGACTACCCGAGCTGGTCTACCAGGAGATATGGGCGTGGCTGCTGGTCCACCACGCGATCAGCGGCCTGGCTGCCCGCGCCGCCCAGGCCGCCGACCTCGACCCCGACCAGGTCTCCTTCACCCGGGTCCTGCGCATCGACCGCCGAACCGCCACCGGTACGGCGGGTTCCCCCCTGAGGACTGGGACCGCGTCCCGCCCCACGTCCTGGCCGAGATCACCCGCAAGACCAACCCGCAACGGCGCGACCGCAGCTACCCCCGCGTCGTCAAACGCGCCCGCCACAACAGCTACCGCGTGAAAAGACCCGGCGACACCGGCACCCACCACACCGGCCCGCCCACCATCAACATCCGCGCCCTCAACCACCGCGTCGCAATGCCCCAACCCAACTGACGTAGCCGAAACCCCAGGTCAGTCCGTGATCAAATTAAGCTACGTGGCATTGGGCCAGGGCCTGCCGTAAATTGACGCGCGCCTCCCTCTCCCTCCATTCGCAATCGCAGTGATCAGCCGGTGCAGGTACGGAAGTACGTGGCTAACCCATCACCTTGCTGATGAGGTTTTGTTCGTCAAGGTCGCTGTTAGGTTGGTTTCGAGTTCCGGGGCGAAGGGCTGGCTTCTGATTGTACGCCGCTCGTGCTGGCTTGGCGCCGTTGTCTGCGGAATAGCTGGACAGCGTAGAAGGCATGCGCGCACCACAGTATGGGTAGTATTGTAGCCCATCGCAGCCAGCAAACGGAGTTAGGGTTATACCGTATCCGACGACGCACTCGAGCAGTCATTGCCCATACTTCGTTAAACGGGCGAGGGGCCTGCGAAAGTCTTGGTTCTCCCCACGGGCGATATATGTGTGTGATCGGAGTTTGAACCATGAGGATGCGGCCGAGCATCAGCAGGGCTACCCCTGCCTCCCAGTCTTCACCTCGGTTGGACGCTCCGAAACCTCCCGCAAGCCGGACGGCACCGGTACGAAAGACAGTAGTATTGGCAATCGGAACGCAGCAGCGGGCGGCATTGGCGGCGGCCAGCAGCCATCGTGATCGGGAGATTCTATAGACCCAGTTTGGAGGATGTGGGTGGCGGGTGACAGTTCCTCCCGGTTCAAGTATATATGCATTTCCGCCTGCAACCCCGGATAATTCAGGGTGCTGTTCGAGTTTTGCCAGCAGCCAGGAGAGTGAATTGTCCGCTGTCAAATCGTCAGCATCACAGAAGATAACGAATGGGGTCTGCACCTCCTGAAGGCCCAGGTTCCGGGCTTCTCCTACCGTGAGGCGATCTTTTGTTCGGATGATCTGGACTCCGGCTAGAGGTGGTGGCTCGATTGGAGAGGCGTTGAGTACCAAAATAATATTCGGACCTATTACCTCCTGTCCACATAAGGACTCAATGCATTGCTTAAGCAGCTCACGTCGATCCAGTGGTTCGTCATAGTTATCCTGCCACCAGGGAATTACTGCTGTTAGCCGAGCGGATTGCTCTTTGGCGGCGTCGATCATGGCCCGATTCCTCCCATAGGCCGGCATGAACTCTGCTAACGAGAACTGCTGTGGCTAGACCGCGTTGGGCGGGGTGTGACATCCCCTCGATTTCCCCGACAGCTACCACACGGCATGCCCGGGGCAGAGCCAGACAACACTGGGCTGCCTTGTTTTTTCCGGACACCTATTTAATTGTTTATTTCATGCTGCGGACTTCCGGTCCGGGTGCTCGTCGTAGACTTCTTGTGGGGTCCGGTACCCGAGTGCTGAGTGGAGACGTTGAGTATTGTAGCGGAATTCGATGTACCGGGCAATATATTTTCGGGCGTGTTTGCGAGCAGGGTAGAAGGTGCGGTTGACTCGTTCGACTTTCACGGCGGCGTTGAAGGATTCAGCGCGGCGCGGGAACGCACCGCTTCACCCAGCAACCCGGAGATGTGCCTGTCCCGGCAGGAACTCGCCGATCTGGTGAACATCTGGGTGTGGAAGCACCACAACAAGACCGTGTTCGCTACAGCAAGTTACGTGGGCAAACTGGAAATTGGTCTCATCCGCTGGCCTGATCAGGCGCGCCGAGAGGCGCTTCGGGCGATCTTGAGCGTGCCCAGAGACTCCGATCTGGGATTCATCAACGTGCGCTCGGAGCGCGCTGCGGTCAAACTGGAGAAGGTGGACCGTCAAAACCTCATCCGCGGTGCCGCCGCTCTGGGTGTGGGAGCGCTCGTCCAGGGGCCGCTGGCCGCGCTGCTGGAATGCCTAGGAAGCAGCGAGCCCACCCCAGTCCCCAAGCGAGTCGGCGCAACCGATATCGCACACACTCGCAACACCATGCAGGTGTTCCAGTCCTGGAGCCTCACCTCCGGTGGAGTAGTGGTCCGGGACACCGCGATGGCTCAGCTGCGCTGGTCAGCCGGCCTACTGAAGGCCATCTACCCGGAGGAGCTACACGATGAGCTGCACTCTGCGGTTGGTGATCTCGCCGAAACCGCCGGATACATCGCCATGGATGCCGGCGCGGATGAGGAGGCCCGCCGGGCGTTTCGCTTCGCGCTGGACTGCGCCGAGAAGGCCAAGGACTGGCCCCTGCGCGCCGATGTCCTGGGAAGCATGGCGGTGCACGCGATTCGGACGGGGCAGCCCGACGAAGGGCTCACGCTGGCTGAGCAGGCCCTGGTCCGCGCTGACCGACTCACCGCAACCCAGCGGTCACTGCTACACACCGACCGGGCCCGCGCGCTGGCCACGATGTGCCGGGTTCAGGAGGCCCTGACCGCGATCGGCGCCGCCGATGACCACTTCGCCCAGTCCACCTCAGCCAACGACCCGCCATTCCTGGCCTACCACACCGCAGCCATGCACGCCGGAGGCACCGGGCGAGCGCTGCTCGACCTGGCGATCCTGGGCCGCGACCCCGACGAGGCCACCAACCGGCTTACGACGGCAGTGGCCGAGCACACCGTCGACCACGCCCGTCCCCGGGCATTGGACCTGACCAGGCTAGCAAGCCTGACGATGGCCACCGGCGACCCGGCCCAGGCCGTGGCCATCGGACATGAGGCCGTCGACGCCGTCGGCATGATCCGCTCCCGTGCAGCCACCGACGATCTGCGGGAGCTGTTCCGCCACGCCACCGCACACCACAACCTTGATGAGGTCGCGCACCTGCAACACCGGATCAGCACCCTTCTCGTGAGCACGGACAGTCCATAGGGAGCACGGAGGAGAGGAATGAGAACCCTCCCTCCCTATGCCCTTGACAGGAACGTGATCACGTGCTTCTCGGGCGTGTCTGAAGCCGGAAAGGTCATCTCCACGCCGCCACTCTGGTGCCTCGATCACCCAGGTGGCGGTGCGTGGCGGTGGCCTCGCTCCTGACACCCAACCCAGCGGGGCCACCGCCTTCCACTCATCAAGAGCGGGAGGCGTTGTGGACCGGTCACCACAGGACCAGCGGAGAGGGCGGCATCGCCGCAAGCGGCTCGGCTGGTGGTGGCTCCAGCCACCACCAGCTCCGGTCACCGAAGCGGCCCGGCAGGCTCTCCGGTACTGGCTGGAACGCGAGCTCGCCGACACCTTGCCCGACCAGCTCTCTCGTCGCGTCGACCGCACTGCGGCATCGAGGAGATAGCGGTGGCGCCGCAGCTGTGGGCGATCACCGTTCGCGGCCCCGATGGTCGCCGTTATCCAGCGTTATCCGGCGCGGCATGTATGTGAGGATATCAACCGGCCCGACTCGCTCCGGGCGCACTTGCTTGCGATCGCCAGGATCGAGTGTCCGATAGATACCGATCGTGGTGAAAGCTGGATCGGTGACTATGAGCTTGAGATCCGCGAACCTGGCAAAGAGGACGAGGATCCGAAGCTCAGGCTGCGCTGGCAGGTGAGTTGACCGCAGGGCCCGGGGTGATGTGAAGGTGACTGTCATCAGCCGGACACGGGCAGTTTCCCATCCGGCGAGTACGGCTTCGGCAGGGGGAAGGTCGGCCAGCATGGTGACGCCTACGCTGCGGAGCAGGGCGAGCAGTAGCACGAGCGTCGTCCGAAAAGTCTGCGGACCATCACCATCACGAACGTACTAGGCCATTCGAGTGGGTCCTTGTCACGTATGGTGATCCGTCACGATTTGTTCCTGTGACGGGCTCAACCCCCGAGATAGTGATTCTGACGGGTGGACGTTGAGGGCGGTGTTCGTGAGGTGTGTAATCTCGCCCTACGGCTCGGATCTAACAGATGGGTTACGCTGGGCTGCTCGGACGGGCTATCGGTGGCTCTCAGCCATTTTTTTGGAGGCTCTGGTGACCACGACCGTAGTGGTCGTGCTCGGGATCCTTACCTGGTTCCTGATAGCGATCCCGCTTGCGTTATTCGTTGCCCTGGTGACTCGGCTGAACAGGCCGCAGGCCTTGGCGGTCGAGCTGTCGCCGGCCCCTCCGGTTGGGCAGCCGGTCCTCAACCCCACTGTCGAGGCGATAGCCCAGTTCCCGGCTGAGCCAACGCGGTTCGTCGGTCGTGTCGAGGTGATGGCTGCCGCCGGTACCGCGCTGGTCCCGGACTCCGGGTATGCCGCGGTGGTGTTCCATGGGATGGTTGGTGTGGGCAAGACCACCTGCGCGGTGGAGCTCGCCTACCGCCGCCAGCGTGCCTTCGTCGCGTTGACGTTCTGGTCCGCGCCCACCGATCCGGACCAGTTCGGTGACGCGTTGCGCCTGCTGGCGGTGGCGTTGGAGGCGCAACTGGCCGATTACGGGTTCGCGATGCTCGAGGAGATTGCCACCCTGGAGCGTCTGGAGAATTTCCTGCCCACCCTCACTGCCGTCTTCGCCGACGCAGGCCTGCTGCTGGTCCTGGACAATCTCGACACCTTGCTCACCTCGGATGGCCAATGGCGCGATCGTCGCTGGGCGCCGCTGATCAGCGCGCTCACCGGTCATCAGGGGCCATCGCGGGTGATCCTGACCAGCCGGATCGTGCCGGCCGGGCTGAACCCCGACACGGTGTGCATCCGGTCGGTGCACGCGCTGTCCCGGGACGAGTCCGTACGGCTGGTCCGGAGGCTGCCCAACCTGCGCCCATTGCTGCACACTGTGGCGCTGGGCCGCTGTGTGCTCACCCTGGCCCAGGGCCATCCCACGCTGCTGGAGCTCGCCGCCGCAGCCGCCGTCGACCCGCCCCGGCTGGCCTTCCAGCTGGCGGAGATCGAAGAAGCGGTGGACGGGGCGGCGCTGGCGGCGTTTCTCACCGAAGGCGACACCAAGCTGGACGCCGAGCAGTTGCTGCAGACCTTCACCGCGTGGACCACCACCGTCGCCGCGACGCTGCCCACCCCGGCGCGGCTGCTGCTGCAAGCACTGTGCCGGATCGAGGAGACCGACCGGAACACGACCGTCATCGGCGCGAACTGGACTGCCCTGTGGCGGCGCTGGGATCGGCCCGGTGAACCGCCACCGCTTGCCTGCGGGGTCGCTACGCTGGTCACCGCCGCGCTGATCGCCACTGACCCGATCGAGGACCCTGCCGATCCGAACGAGCCCGTGCGCTACCGGATCCACCCCGGCGTCGTCGAGGCCATCCACGCAGCGACCCCGAAGCCGGTCACTGCTGCGGTCGACGCACAACTCGCCGCCTGGTGGACCGCCGTCGTCGTCGGCTGTGCGATCGAGCAGCCGCAAGCCGGCAAGGACACCCGCGAACTCATGGTGCAGGCCAGCGTGGCCGCCGCCCGCTACCTCCTGCGTCAACACGACTGGAACGCCGCCAGTTGCCTACTCCAACGCGCCCTGATCCGGAACAGCTATTCCCCGGTCACCGCGCTTGCCGTCCTTCCCCTGCTACGGCGCATCGCCGAGGCCACCGGTGCTCTCAAAGACCTCATCGTGCTCGGCGCCGCTCTCCGGAAAGTGGATCCCGGTGAGGCCGAAACCCTGCTGCGTCGCGCCTACGACCAAGCCAGCACCGACGGCGAATACCAGTTTGCCTCCACCGCCGCCGGTGATCTGGTCACGCTGCTGCGTGACCAGGGTAGGCTTCGCGAGGCTCTCACCCTGGTCGGCCAGAAGATCGAGCACACCAACCGGGCTGGGTTCGGGTTCTGGACCCAACTGAGCGACCAAGGCCGACGGCTGCAGATACTCAATCTGCTCGGCCACCATGAGCAGGTCCTCCGCGACCTGCCCGCGTTGCGGGCCCAGATAGCCGACTTGCCCGACCAGCGTGCCGACAACGACCGCGTCAACCCCTGGAACGCCCGGGAGGGCATTCTCGGCATCGGCCGCTTGTCCGCAGTGGCCCTGGAGCGCTGGGAGGACGCGCTCAACCTCAACGACGAGATCACCACCACCAAGCGGCGGCGCGGCGCCAGCCCCCACGAGATCGCCCGCACCCGGTTCAACGACCACGTTCCCTTGCTTCACCTTGGTCGGCTCGCCGATGTTGACCAACTACTACGCGACTGCCAAGACGTCTTCGACACCGTCGGTGACATGACGCAGCTCGCTGTGGTCTATGGCGCCCGCGCCGACCTGGAAGGTAAGCGTGACCACCCGGTGGACGCTGTGGACCTCCAGCGCACCTCGCTGCGCCTCCGCTATGTCCACCCCGACCCCCGCGAGATCCCCACGGCGCACCATCACCTCGCCAACTACCTGTCCCGCGCCTCCGGGAACCCCGCCGAGCAACGCGCCCACCGCCTCACCGCCACGCTCCTCAACCACCTCACCGGCAACACCCGCGAACTCACCAGGACGCTCGTGATCCTGGCCAGCGAGCTCCGCAGCGATGCCAGCGGACCCGATGCGCCGACGCTTCCCACGACCCTGTCAGAGGTCACCCGCCTGGTCGACGCCGATGACGGAGCCCGTTTCGGCGATCTCCTGGTCACCCTGTGTCCCGAACCCAGCACTGCCGAGCACGCCCTGGCCGACTTGTTAACCACCGCCGCGATCTCTGCCGGCCAGGCCCGTTGGTAACGTAAGAAACCACCAAGCGCCAGGTAACGGTGAGGGGGCGGCCGGGCTGCTGGCGCCGGTCTGCACGGCCAGGTCACGCAGCGTTTCGGGGCCGCGCGAGTTCGCCACCCAAACCGCGTGCTCTAGCGCGGTGAGACGCCGCGTCAGTGTGCCGCCGATGTTGCCAGCACCGATGATGCCGATCTTCATGTGCGCTCCTGCCCGCGGTGACGTCCCATCCCTCGGACAGCTCAGCTTGAGGGCACCGTGGTGAGCTCGGGTTGTTCTGCGCCGTGGGGTATGTCGATACACTCTTCGCCTGTACGCAACGCACGCAGGATCACCTGTGCGACGTACTCGGGGCTGTGCGCGACCATCCCCGGCCAGGCCTGCTGACCTGGCCGGTAACGGCCGCCGCCGAACTCGGTCGCCGTGAGCGAGGGCAACACCAGCGACACCGCGATGGCATCGGCCTCGAGTTCCTTGCGGGAGACGGACGTGAGCATGTTCAGCGCGGACTTCGTCGCGGCATACCCGCCAAGACCGGGCAGCACCATTCGCGTGGTGCCGGAGCTGATGTTGACGATCCGACCGGACCGTTGAGCACGCATCGCCGGCAGGACCGCCTGCGTCATGGCCACGACGCTGACCACGTTGAGGGCCAGCATTCCAGTGAACTCATCGAGATCCAGCTCGTCCAGATGCCCGTGCAGGCCGACGCCGGCATTGTTGACCAGCCCGTCGATCCGACCGTATCGGGCCAGCGTCACCTCAACAAGCCGCCGGATTGCCTCACGGTCGGTGACATCAGTGGCAACAGCCAGCTCACCGTCGAGTTCCTCGCCCAGGCTCTCGAGCCGATCACCGCGCCGTGCCGCCAGGACAGGATGCGCACCCGCCTGATGCAGCAGCCGTGCTGTCGCCGCACCGATCCCCGAGGAAGCCCCCGTGACGATCACAGTCCTGCCGGTTGGATCCCAGATATCCATAACCCCATACTGGTTGCATCCAACCGTGGCAGCAACCAGACACCGATCCGCTACGGCACAGGCCGCGTAGGTGCGCCATCGGCCACTGGTGTCCCGGCGCCGCGACAGGATCACGACGACGCCTCGCATCCCGCGAGATCCGGCCAGCGGGAGAGCCGTTGCTGAGCCGGTTTATCCTCCAACGCACCGAACACACCGAGTGGTTCATCTCTGGACCCGAAAAGCCAGGCATGCGCACAACCGCGCTCAGCCGACCTGGCGGGAGGCGGGGGACAATGGCACAGACCTCCTGGAGTAGCTTCTTGATCAAGCTCTGACCTGGGGTGCCGGTAAGGCGTTCGCAGGAAAATCTTGTGAATATCTTAGGCCCGCGAAAGACCGGGTGGTGCCCGTGAGGCGCGTGTTG
>JBOHFR010000073.1:0-24430 GCA_050699715.1 Pseudonocardiaceae bacterium | reverse complement strand
TAGAGGCCGGCCGAGCAGCTCTCCTGTCGAACTCGGCACACTGAGAGCACACGAGATCATGATCGCCCCTCTCGTTCAGTGATCTATGGGCATCTATCTGCCGAAACAGGACTTTGCCGGGGCCCTGTGTGGAGTCCTTGGATGGTCTGTCTATCAGGCAAACAGTTCGGTCATGACGGGAGTTGACGTGTCCGGTAGCCTATCGGCCAGCCGCAGCGTGTCGTAGGCGACGAACCCATGGCTCGGCCGGCCGCTGCTGGTCAGCCACCGATCGCAATCGCAGTGAAAGCTGCGTGATGCCGCGCCGTAACGACTGCACCGAGGCACCCTCCTGCATCGGCACGTCGCTATCCGGCCCGCCGAGCGAGCCGGACGAGCCGGGGGTTGCTGCGCTGGTGCAAACAGATCAGCACTCGTAGCACTTCCCGGGTCATCGGCTCGACCTTCGCCTTCTGCGGACCGACGTCCCAGGCCTTGAGCAGCGAAGCCAGGGCGCCGTCCCGGTCGCCCAGGTCGAGGTGGGCGCGGGCGGTGTTGGTGTGGACGTCGACGAGCCGGGCGGGCGACAGCCCGGTGTCGTTGCGGTTCAGCGTGTCGGCGAGGCGGATCACCTCGCGGGGCCGGCCGAGGTCTGCCTCGGTGGCCATCACGTGGTTGACGGTGTTAGCCGGACCGACGGTGTGGTTATGGAGCTGCAGGTCGGTCGGGAACTCCTCGGCCGCCCGCCACGCCGCGTCCATGTGCCGCTGCGCCTCGACCCGGTCGCGGAGCTGTCCGGCCAGCATCATGCCGCACAGGTGCAGTGAGCCCGTCGCGAAGGCCTGCTCCGGACCGGACAGTGCCGCTTAGGCGGTCACGATGGCCCGGTCCACCACCGTGAGCCCACCTTCGCAGTCCCCGCAGCGGAGGAAGGTGCCGGCGCGGCCGCGGGCGGCGAGGGCGGTCAGCAGTGGGGTGGGCTGCTGGTCGGCGGCCCAGGCCTGCCGGATCGGGGCGATCTCGACCAGGTCCATCCACCGGTTCCGCTCAGCCAGGCAGAAAACGACGCTGTACACGTCGGCCAGCAACGCCCACCCCGGCTGGCTGGCCGCGGCGTGCGCGTAGGTGGTGGCCCGAGTGAGCAGGCCGGGCAGCATCCGGAGCAGCCTCGCCAGGTCAGTTTGCTGCCGCAGGGTGATGGCCTGGTCCAGATCGATGCGCAGCTGGGCGGGGTCGGGCGCGGGGGCTTGGTCGGGGATGTCGTAGCGGCGCACCGCGGTGCGCAGGTCCGCCAGCAACGTGCTCTGCTCCGGGGCGACCTCGGCTTCTCCGTAGAGCGTGTCAAGGGAGATGTGCAGGGCGCGGGCGATGGCGGCGGCGACCGCCGGGGTGAGCGTCCGGTCCCCGACCTCGATCTTCGACAGCAAGCTCAGCGACACTTTGGCCCGGCGGGCCAAGGCCACCTGAGTCACATCGCGCTCCTTGCGCAGCTGCGCGATCCGCGAGCCGCCATTGTCAGCAGCACCCATGGCTCCGAGTGTCCCATGCCGAGGGTGCGTCGCCCTTCGTGTCCACGCGTGTGCAGCGGGTTGTACACACCATGTGCAAGATCACCGCTCGCCAGGAGCGTTCACTGTGAGTAGACAGACACGGACTTGGGGGGAATCGAGTATGACCAGCGAGAACGTCCTGAGCGCACCCGGTGGTGGCCCTACAGTCCGTCGCGGGTATCTCACCGCAGCCTCATATGCAGCCGGACCGTGGTTCCGGTGCCGATGCCTCCGGTAGGCATCTCCACCAGGTCGCAGAGCTCGTTGACCCGGATCAACCCGCGTCCGTGCGGCTGGGATGGGGGCGGCGGGATGCGGCCGACCAACCGGTCGCTCAGCTGGCCGCTGTCGCTGATCTCGCAGATCAGGGTGCAGGTCCACGGGTCTTGCCACAGCGACAGGACGCCCGCCCCATGGGTGTGCATCAGAGTGTTGGTGGCGACCTCGTAGACCGCCTGGCACAGATCGGTCACTCGATCCGCCCATAGGCCAGCCCGCAGCGCCCGACCCGCGACGAACTCACCGATGCCAGGCAGGTCATTCGCGGATTTGAAGACCAGCATGTCGCCCCACCACTCTGGAGGGTCAGGCAACAACCGCAGGCTCTCATCGGCGACGGCGCGAGGGTCTCGGTAATCAGCGCTGCGGGTCCGCTGCGACCCCTCGAGCAGCACCGGATGGGTCTGCCGGGCCTGCGCCAGAGCGGTGGCATCCAGCCCGTCGCAGTCGTAGGCACACAGGATGGTCGCCTCGTGGTCCGCCAGGGCGATGTTGATGAGGGCCTCGTGCTGCAGCGCGGCGCGGTACTCCGCAGCGGAGCGCTCCGGCCAGATCGGCTCGCCGACGATGCGCACCCGGCGCCCCGGGTGCGTCTGGGTGAACGCGTAGAGCACAGCGGGGATGATCCGGCCAGGGTTGCGGCCCACCTCGGCCATGTCCAGGAACTCGACGCCCGCACCGCCGCTGCCCATTGTGGGACCCAGTTCGGGGCCCAGGACCGATCGCAGCGCGTCAAGATGCGAACCCGGCACCGCGACCAGCGCCGGCTCGGCCAACTCCAGCCCCGCTCCGAGGAACCGCGCGACGCCGATGGCGTAGTCCTCCGCGTCGCGGTAGAACAACGCCTCGTGCACCAGCCCGGCATGGCCGGGTTGCGTTGCACTCATGGGCCGACCTTGCCCAGCTTCGGCAAGCAGACTCACGCAGATCACCTCTTACGCCGGCGTCCACCTCTGGTGCGCAGAGAATACAACTCTTCGTGGCTGACATGTACATAAAATCCACCCAAACGTGGATTTTTCTGCGGGCCACCACGCCTGTGAGTGGGCAAGGGTACGCACAAAGTCATCACATGGGGGCGGTGTCGGGGCTTGACGGGGCTTGACGGGGCTTGACGGGGCTTGACGGGGCTTGACGGGGCTTGACGGGGCTTGACGGGGCTTGACGGGGCTTGACGGGGCTTGACGGGGCTTGTCTACGGATCAGCGAGCGGGCGCCGCAGCGGAGCACCCCAAGCAAGGAGGACCATCAGGCGCATGCGCCGTCGGTTGTTCGAGGCCGAGCACGAGGCCTTCCGGGAGAGCGTTCGCGCCTTCCTGCGCAAGGAAGTCACCCCGCACCTGCAAGCCTGGGACGCCCAGGGCATCGTGCCCCGGGAGCTGTACACCGCCGCCGGTGCGGCCGGCTTGCTCGGCATGGCGATCCCGGAGGAGTTCGGTGGCGGTGGGGTGTCGGACTTCCGGTTCAACGCGGTGTTGGGCGAGGAGGTCATGCGCGCTGGGGCCGCGGGCGCGGGGCTGGGGCTGAGCCTGCACAACGACATCTGCCTGCCGTACTTCCTGGACCTGGCCACCGACGAGCAGCGGCGGCGCTGGCTACCCGGGATCGCCTCCGGAGAGCTGATCACAGCTATCGCGATGACCGAGCCGGGGATGGGCTCAGACCTGGCGGGCATGGCGACCACGGCGGTGTACCAGTCTGATCATTACCTGGTCAACGGATCGAAGACGTTCGTCAGCAGTGGGATCAACGCCGATCTGGTCATCACCGCGGTGAAGACCGACCCGGGGCAACGCCACCAGGGGATGAGCCTGCTCGTGGTGGAGCGCGGGATGGCAGGCTTCGAGCGCGGTCGCAATCTCGCCAAGCTGGGGCAGCACGCTCAGGACACCGCTGAGTTGTTCTTCCGTGACGTCCACGTGCCGGCCGCCAACCTGCTCGGTACGCCAGGCGCCGGATTCACCTCCTTGGTGGATCGGCTGCCCCAGGAACGGCTGTCGATGGCCGTCTCCGCGGTGGCCGGGGCGCGGGCGGCGCTGGATCTGACGCTGGCCTACGTCAAAGACCGCACGGCATTCGGCCAGCCGATCGGATCGTTTCAGAACACCAAGTTCCGGTTGGCCGAGATGGCCACCGAGATCGACATCGCCCAGGCCTTCACCGACCGCTGCATCGAGGCCCTCAACGACGGCGAGCTGACCGTCGCCGACGCCGCCAAGGCCAAGTGGTGGTGCACCGAGCTGCAGGGCCGGGTGCTCGATGCGTGCCTGCAACTGCACGGCGGCTACGGCTACATGCTCGAATACCCCATCGCCCGGGCCTTCGCTGACGCTCGCGTCACCCGGATCTACGGCGGCACCACCGAGATCATGAAAGAGGTCATCGGCCGGTCACTGGGCCTGTGATCCGCCGGCGACACCCGGCATTGGCATCCGGCGGGCCCGTACGCCCTCCCCCACGTACATCACTGCCCCAGGTACATCACTTGGAGTGAATGTGGGGGTCCAGCGGTACGCAAGAGCCCTGCTCGACGATGTCTTTACTGAGTACACCAACTCACACTGATCAACTGGCGAGCACACCTGCTCGGCGGACATCAAGTCCGAACCAACACGGAGAGGCGGCCCACAATGACCAGCTACGGCGGGATGACCAGCTACGGCGGTGAGGCGGTTGCCCACGACATGTTCGCGCTGTTGCACGAGGCCGCGGCACCCGTGGTGACCCGCTGGACCTACTGCACCGATGACCCCTTCGCGGTGACTGTCGAGATCCAGACCCGAGGCAATCGCTTCGTCGACTGGGTGCTGGCCCGCGACCTGCTCGTGGTGGGGCTGCGCGCTCCCGCTGGGATCGGTGACGTGCGAGTGCGTCCCGCCACCATGGGCGAGTGGGAAGTGGTGCTGGTCGAGATCCGCTCACCTGACGGGAGCGCCGTGCTGGAGGTAGACCGCGACCTGCTGCGGCAGTTCGTGGACGCCACCATCGACATCGTCCCGCTGGGCAGCGAGGGCATGGCCGTCGACATCGACGCCGAGATCGAAAAGATCACCAGAAGCTGCGCGGACTGAGTTCGCATGAACTGGGTCACGGGCACTGGCGAACTCAGGCGGGAACCGGAACCTGGCGGCACTCGACAACGTGGCAGTGCCCACCTGACCGTGCCAGCGGCACTGTGTCCGTAACGCGGCGTGTCAAGTCGCAGACACGCCGCGCGGGACGACTGATCTCCGTACCCTTAACCCCGGATATACTCGTTATTCTTCGTACCGCCTTGACAGTGCCTGGGTTCTTTCTTGTTATCTACGACCTTACCTTTACCGTTCGCGCATTGCTCGTAGGTGACACTTGTGATAGGCTTATCACGATAACTACCACCGGCACAGTGTAGGCTATGTCCGGCGTTGGAGACCGTACCACCGCCCTCACGGCATTGCTTGCCGGTGATCGCCGGAGCGGATTGGGCAGCAGCCAGTCCAGCCGTTCCGAAAAAGAGTCCCAGCCCTAGCCCGGTAGCGGCTATTAGCGTGGTCGATCGGTACATCGCGCGTCTCCCTTTGAGCGTGGTAGGTGGAGTTGCACACGTCACGTGGAAGTGGCCCTCCCCCAGACCAGCGGATATCTTATTACGCTAAGTAGGCGGAAGGATACCATACGTGACAACAGGGGCGGCGGGGTGGTCGTTGCTGGGCCGGTTTACCCTCCCACACACCGAACACAACGAGCGGTCCATCTCTGGGCCCGAGAAACCAGGCATGCTCAGTCCACGCCAGCGCTGCGCACCAGACGTAGACGCTCCGGTCACCAGCCCGAACGCGGCGCCCCACCAGAGCACGACTCCACTCCGTGCGCCTGCTCACCACGTGTTAGCTACCCCAACAGGTGTAGCAGCAACGCCTGTTGCGCGTGCATCCTGTTCTCGGCTTGCTGGTAGATGACGGAGCGTTTGCTTTCTACCATGTCGGCGGAAATCTCATAATCCGGGTGAATTGGCATGTCGTGCATGATCCACGGATCCGCCCCGCCCAAATTCCGTTGATTCACTTGGAACGGAGTCATCAGCTTGATCCGCTGTTCTTTTTCCTCCGCGTACGCCGGGTCATTGAAATACTCCATGTCAATCCACGTGTCGGTGTAGACGAAGTCGGCCTCATGCGCGGCGGAGGCTAGATCGTCCCTGCGCTCGACCAGGCCACTGGCCAGCGCTTGACGCTCGAGCTCGTGGTCGACTGCGCTCTCCTGGGTCAGTGGCGTCACCAGCAGCAGCCGTACGCCGAGCGCGATGCAGCCTTCGACCAGGCTGTTCGCCACATTGTTGTGCACCCCCACATAGCACAAGGTCACCCCATCGAACCGGCCGCTGACCTCCAGGATCGTCATGAAGTCAGCGAGGGCCTGCGAGGGGTGATAACGGTCGTCGCAGCCGTTGATCACCGGCACCTGGCTGCTGCTGGCGAGCTTACGCAGCGTGGTATGGGAGCGGAGCCTGGCCACGATGATGTCGGAGTTCCGCGAGACGTACTGGGTCTCGTACTCGATCGGGGTGATCGAGAAGTTCGACTTGTGCCAGTCGAGCACCACGGAGTAGCCGCCCATTCGGGCGATCGCCGCCTGGTAGGACAGTGCCGTCCTGGTTGAGGTCTTCTCAAACAGCATGAGCAGGCCACGGCCGTCAGCGGCGCGCCGGAAGCGCGCCGGATCGGCCTTGATCTCCACCGCCTGGCGCAGGATGTCCGCCACTGTGTTCGGGTCCAGGTCCCTGAGATTCAACAAGTGTGACACCATGTGTCAGCATAGCTAGCCGGGCAACCCGGGCAATTGTCAGTGGCTGCGGGCGACGGTGAGGCCCCGCGCTCGGAGCACCCGGCGCTCCAGGGGAGCAAAAACGAGGAGCTCGATGGCGACTCCAACCACCAGGATCAGAAAGATCGAGGCGATCACGAGATCCATCGCGTTCAGTTCCCGCCCGATGTTGAGCTGCTGTCCCAGCCCGATGCCCAGCGCGGGCGAGTAGGTGATGAGCTCGGCGGCCATCAGCGATCGCCACGAAAACGCCCAGCCTTGCTTGAGACCGGCCAGATAACCCGGCAGCGCCGCCGGCAGCAGCACGTGCCCAATCCGCCCGATGGTGCCCAGTCCGAGCACCCTGCCAACCTTGTCGAGCAATGGTGGTACCTGGTCGAAGCACGGTGCCCACCACCAAAGACGCCAAGAATCCCCAAACCCCCCGGGACACACTGATCGAGATGGCGTTGGCGGCCCGACCATCGCGCACCGTCTGATCGAAGACCGCCAGCACCTCACGCGGGCTGGGTAGGGCGTAGCTCGGTTTGAGCCCAGCGCTGTAAGCCAGCTGCCAGAGCACGACAAACACCACCACCGCGACGAGAGGGGGCAGCACCGATCGCGTGAACACCGAGCCAGGTCCGGGACGCGGTAGCAGCGCGGGCGTCTCCAAGGCATCCAGCCCGGCCTCGAAGGCCCGGCTGTCGGCCTGGCTGTCCGGGGTCGTGAGCGTCGTGTCGTCA
Source organism: Pseudonocardiaceae bacterium (assembly GCA_050699715.1). Taxonomy (GTDB): domain Bacteria; phylum Actinomycetota; class Actinomycetes; order Mycobacteriales; family Pseudonocardiaceae. Next base: position 17,094 of record JBOHFR010000073.1, on the reverse strand, counting down.
ACGGCCATGGCGGCTGATCTCCGCTCGGAGGTGATGGGTGATCTCGGTGGCCAGGGCACTCACTCCCGGAGACTCGATCGCCCTGGGCTGGCTCAGCTCAATCTGCCACTCCCGGACGATTCGACCGGGCCGGGAGCTCATCAGCAAGACCCGCTGCCCCAGCCGGACTGCCTCGCGCACGTTGTGCGTGACGAAGACGATGGACAGTCCTTGCGCCGACCACAGCCGGGTGAGCTCCTCGTGCAACGCATCGCGGGTGATGGCGTCCAGCGCGGCGAATGGCTCGTCCATCAGCAACAGTTGACTGTCCTGGGCCAACGCGCGGGCCAGCGCCACTCGCTGACGCATCCCCCCAGAGAGCTCGTGCACCCGCTTGTGGCCCTGCCCGGCGAGGTTCACCAGCGTGAGCAGCCGCTCGGCTTCGGTGCGCCGCTCGCGCCGGCCCACCCTCCGCGCCTTGAGCGCCAGCTCAACATTGCCGGCCGCAGTCAGCCACGGCAGCAGAGCCGGCTCCTGAAACATCAGTGCCGGAGCACCCACCCTGACCTCGATGCTGCCGGAGGTGGGTGCGCCCAGGCCAGCGATGAGCGCGAGCAGGGTGGACTTCCCGCACCCGGAGGCGCCGAGCAGGCAGACGAACTCACCGGGCCCGACGTCCAGGTCGATCCGGTCCAGCACCGGTGGGCGGTCGCGCTCGAAAATCTGGGTAAGTTGCGTGACGCTGACGCTTGGCGCCGCCGTCTGTTGGTGCATTGCCGGTGCTGGGCTGGTGGATGCTGGCTGGAGCGTCGGATGTGTCATGTTCGCTACTCTTTCCCGAGCCCGTCAGCCGACACGGTCGGCAGGCTCCGTTGGGCGAGGATTCGGTTGAGGATCGACAGGTCGTAGATGCCGTGCAGGTCGATCTGCTTGGTGGCCACCCCGGCCGTCACCGCGTTCGCTGCGCTGCGTTCCAGGGACGCGGCGATGGGGTCGTCGGTGACCGTCAGGTTGCCCCAGGCGCGGTCGAGCACCTCCGGTGTCACGGGCGTGCCGGTGAGGGCGTTGATGCCGTTGTTCACGACGGTCTTGGCCTCGGCGGAGTGTTGATTCGCCCACTGCACCGCCTCGACGTGTCCCCGTAGCAAAACCTCGACCGTCTGCGGGTAGCGCTCCAGAAACTCGGTGCGGACGATCAGCTGCGTGGTGACGAACTGGCCATCGGGCCACAGGTCCCGCTCGTTGACCAGCACTTTGGCACCGGCCTCCAGCACCAACCGGGACGCCCACGGCTCGGGCACCCAGGCGCCGTCGAGCTTGCCTGACCGGAACAGCTGGAGCGTGTCAGCGTTCGTGGTGGGTGTGATGGTGACGTCCCCGCCACCCTGGATGCTGTTGCGCAGGCCTTGCTTGGTCAGCCACGCGCGCAGCGCCACATCCTGGGTGTTACCAAGCTCCGGGCTGGCTAACGTCTTGCCCCGCAGGTCCCGCGCCGTGTTGATGCCCTGGCGGACGACCAACTGCGCGCCGCCGGACGTCGCTCCGGCGATGATCCGGATAGCCTTGCCGTCGCTCCTGGTGAAGGCGTTGATCGCTGGGTTTGGCCCGATGTATGCCGCGTCGAGGTCACCGCTGAACAACGCCTCGACCACTGCGGGTCCGGCGTCGAAGACCTGTGTTTCCAACCTGGTGGCGCCGAGTTCCTTGGCGATGAAACCCTGGTTGACGCCAATGATGGCGGCGGCGTGCGTGATGTTGGCGAAGTAACCCAGGCGCACGCTAGGCGCTGGGCCCGGCGCCGCGCCGACACTGCCCCCGCACCCTGCCGCGAGCACGAGAGCCCAGAGGACGATCAGGATGGCCGGAACACGGACCACGGCGGGTTGGGAATATCCGGTGGTTCTGGGACAGGTGGTTCTGGGACAAACTGGCATGACGAGTGCGTCCTCGGCGTGCGGGGGCGCGCGAGGTGACGTCGCAGCGGCACGGGGCAGCGGGACGGCACGACCGCATGCCCGGCTGATGGAGGGCAGGGTCAGGCCGACATACAGATCATGCTGCGGGTACGCCCGTAGTCGATGTGGCGGCGAGCCACGAGCCTGAGCGACAGAGCAGACACGAAAGCCACGTTACCCGAAAGGGTGATGCTGGGCTGTCATGTTTTCTCATGTTTTCTCTGGTGGAGCCACCCAGGGTTGCACCCACGAGTCGGCGGGCCACCCCTCCGCAGCGGCCATCAGCGGAAGGGCCGTGGCACTGTCCAGTGACTCTCGGATGATGTCGGCATGGCCGGCGTGCCGGGCGGTCTCCTCGATCAGATGAAGCAGAACCCACCGCACCGACCACGCGGTGATGTCGCCCGGCACCCAGGGCACTTCCTGCGGGACCGGCACTATCTGCCCGAGGTCGGGGATCTCGGCGATGACCGCGTCGGTTTCCTTGGCCGCCTGGTCGTACAGCTCGAGCGCGTCAGCCAAGGTCTCGCTCGGCGTGAGGCGGAAACCGGCGTGGTGGTCGTCTATCGACCACTCCCGCTTGCGCTGCTGGATAGCGTCCATCCACCCGCGCTCCGCGGTCGCGACATGCTTGATCAGCCCTCCGATGCTCAGTGAGCTCACGGTCGGAGTTGCCCGAGCCTGATCATCTGTCAGCCCGTGCGCGGTGAGGCGGAGCACCAGGCGCTGCTGGGCGAGGTAAGCCAGCAGCCCCTCGCGCTCATCAGCGACCGGCGCAACGAGTCCAGGCATGTGGTGCACCTCCGTGTGCGGAACCTCGTGGATGGAACGGGCTCATCGTGGCATCAGAGACCGACAATTTCGGGCAGGCATACTATGTGGCATCATCCGCGCCTGGCTTGCTATCATGGCGGCGTGACCAGGACAACCATCGATCTCGATGACGATAAGGTTGCGGCCGCTGCCCGCGAGCTCGGAACCACGTCCAAGGTCGAGACCGTCAACGCCGCTTTGGCGTATGTCGCCGCCCGGCGACAGCGGGCGAAAGCGTTCGATGATCCGCTGATCTGGGGTAGCCCGGACCTCGCCGATCCGGAGATCCGGGCTCAGGCCCGGCGGTGATCCCGGGCGGCCTTTACCTGGCCGACACCAGCGCCATTGCCCGGGTGGCCAATCCCGCCGTCCACCAGGAACTCACCCGGCTCGGACGCCTAGGCCTGCTGGCAACCTGCGTAACAGTCGACCTCGAGGTGCTGTACTCGGCACGCACCCCCGCCGAGTACGCGACGACGGCCGCCCGCCGCGCCGCTGGGTTCATCGAACTTCAACTGAACCCGGAGATTGGCGCTCGCGCCAGGGCCGTGCAGGCAATGCTCGCCATCCGCGGTCAGCATCGCGCCGCCGGGATCGTCGACCTGCTCACCGCGTCAACAGCGGAGCACTATCAGGCGATCATCCTGCATTACGACAGCGACTTCGACGACATTGCCGCAGTGACCGGCCAGGACACGCGGTGGGTGATACCCCGGGGATCGGCTGGCTGAGCTGGCTAGGCTCAAGGACAGATGAACCACACTGGGAGAGTCCCAGGAGGAGGGCAGGGTGACTGGTCGAGTAGCCCGGTCAAGCCGGACACCGTCGCGGCGGGCGGCCGGCGAGCTGGAGGCCGAGGTGCTGGCCGCTTTGTGGGCCGCCGACGGGCCACTCACGGCGGCCCACGTGCGGCGGGCGGTCGGCGGTGGGCTGGCCTACAACACCGTGCAGACCATCTTGGTCCGGTTGTATGAGAAGGAGCTGATCGGCCGGGTGGCCGACGGCCGTCGCCACGAGTATTTCCCGGTCAAGGGTGCCGAGGAGCTCGCCGCCGAGCAGATGCAGGCGTTGCTGAGCCGCGGCCAGGACCGGCAGGCGGTGCTGCAGCGGTTCGCCACCTCGCTGTCGGTGGAGGATGCCCGGTTGCTGCGGGCGATGCTGCGGCGACGCCCATGACGATCAGCGTGTATGTACCGGCGGTGCTGTCGCTGCTGTTGGCCGCGATAAGCTGGATCGTCGTCGCCCGGACCGCGCCGACCCGAGCCGCCGCGTTCGTGGTCGCCGCGATGTTGTGCGCTGCGGCGGCGACCTGGGGCCTGGTCCTGCTGTCAGCCACCTTGTTGGGCTATACCTCGCTGGTCGCCGATGAAGCTCTTGAGCGCGGAGTGCAGCTGCAGGATCCGGTGCCCAAGCTGATCGGGGTCACCGCCGTGATCTCATTGATCTTTGGCGCAGTCCGGGTGGCGAGGGTGCTGCGGGCCCGCTGGGCCACGACCCGGGAGCTGCGGGCAGTGTGCAGCTCATGCGGCACCGGTGAGCTGGCCGTGGTGGCTTTAGACGCGCCACACGCTTTCGCCGTGCCGGGCCATCCAGGCCGAATCCTGGTCACTCGTGGCCTGCTGGCGGTGTTGGATGGTGATGAGCGACGGGTTGTCCTGGCTCACGAGCGGGCGCACCTGCGCAGCAGGCATCATTGGCTTCGGGCCGCAACGGAGGTCTGCGCCGCCGTCAATCCGGTGCTGATCCCGGTGCGGGAAGCGGTGGCTTTCCTCGTCGAACGCGGCGCCGATGAGCACGCCGCGGTGGTGACCGGGAGCCGGGAGCTGGTCGCTCGAGCGCTGACCAAGGCGGCCTTAGCCAGCGAGGCCGCTGGCCAGGTGCGCCTCTGGCCGGCTGCGTTGCCCTTCGCCGGATGCGGGGTGTCGGCTCGGGTCGCCGCGTTGCGCTCAGACCCGCCCCGGCCCGAGCCCTTGGTGCCCAGCAGCGTGCTGGCCCTGGGTGTGACCACCGCGATAGCCGCAGTGCAGGCCACTCTTGCGTTCTACCAGCTCATCTACTGGTTGTGGCCGAACTGACAGGCAGTTCAGCCGTCCACCACGTTACTCCCGATTTAACTCTGAGTGTAACTTTTCAGGGGGAATCGTCACGCCACGCAACATCCGCTAGTCTCTTACACGCTGTAGGAGACAGTCCTGACATGGCCAGGCGGCGCGTGGGATAGGTAGGGACCAATGAGCGGACGGACGGCGGGCACGGCAGCACGGGTGCTGGTCATCTCGGGTAGCGTCGGCGCGGGTCACGACGGCGCCGCCGACGAACTGATCAGTCGGCTGGCCAAGGTAGGCGTTGCCGCAGACCGCCGGGACTACCTAGACGCGCTGCCGCGAATATTCCGGTACATGCTGCGGGATGGCTACCGGTTGAGCGTCGGGTACGCGCCGGCGTTTTTCGACTGGATGTTCGCCCATCTGGAGCACACCGGTTGGGTGCAACAGGTCGCCCTCGGGCTGTGCCGGATGGCGCAGCGTCACGTGTTGCGCTGGGTTGGCGATCATGACGTCGTGGTGTCCACCTACATGTTGGCCAGCCAAACGTTGGGCCAGCTCAAGGAAGCCGGGTTGGTAGACGCGACTTTGGTGACCTTCCTCACCGACCCGGCGGTGCACCGCCTGTGGGTGCACTCCGCCGTCGACCACCACGTGACGGTGACCGAGGCCACCGCGCGGATGGGACACCTGGTCTACCGCACGCCGATGCGGGCCGTCGGCGGGCTGGTATCACCCCGGTTCGCCCATCGGCCCGACCCTGCCGGTCGGCAGCAGTTGCGCGCCGAGCTAGGGTTGTCACCCGAGGGCCTGGTGGTGCTCTTGGCGACCGGATCGCTCGGGATGGGCGACGTCCCCCATGTGGTCCAGACGATCCGCGCTTCGGGTGTCGCTGAGGTGGTGGTGCTCTGCGGGCGCAATGATCGCCTGCGCAAGCAGTTGTCACGCCAGCCCGGCGTGGTCGCCCTTGGCTGGCGGGACGACGTTCCGGAGCTGATGGCAGCCGTCGACGTGCTGGTGCACAACGCGGGCGGCCTGTCCCTGACCGAGGCCTTGACCGCCGGACTGCCCGCAGTGACCTACCGCCCGATTCCGGGGCACGGGATAGCCAACTCCGAAGTGCTCGCCGAAGCCGGGCTGGCGCCGTGGCCGCGAGATGAGGCCGGGTTGGTCGCCGCGATACGCCAGCAGGCGCTGCGCCGGGGCGACCCCAGCCACGTGGTGCGCAGCCCGGACACCGCGTCAGTGGTGCTGGCTCTGCTTGCCGAACGCGCTCAGCCTGCTGTTCCCGGTCAGGACTCACGACCAGCGTGACCTGGGCCTATTGGCGAGGTGGTCGCGCAGCGGCCCGACGGTGCAGCCCAGCTGATCGACGAGCTCGGCCAGCCGGGGTAGCACCCGCACCGTGCTCTGCCAACTACCGGCCACCCGGGCGACGCAGTCCGAATCGTGCAGCAGCACCGTGCCGCCCGGCCTGAGCTGGCCGCCGACGGTGTCGGCCACCTGGGCCGGGCTGCGAGCTTCCCAGTCCCGGCCCCACGCCGTCCACAGCACCGGCGCCAGCCCGGCGCGGCGGGCCGCGATCAGCGACCCTAGCGTGAGCACGCCATAGGGTGGCCGAAACCACCTCGGCCGCACTCCGGTCGCCGTAGTGACCACCGCTGCGGCACGCGCCACGTCGTCGCGCACCTCACCTGGCCCGCGGGCCAGGTGGTTGCGGTGGCTGAACCCGTGTACCGCGGCCTCATGCCCGGCGGCCACCACCGCCGCCGCCACGTCCGGATACCGCTGTACTTGCGCACCAAGCATGAAGAACGTAGCGGTCCAGCCAAGTTGACCCAGCGCGTCAAGCACCGCGGGGGTGCCATCGGGGTCGGGTCCATCATCGAAGGTCAACGCCACGTGGCCCGGCCGGCCGATGCCGGCCAGCTCAGGGCAGACCGCAGCGCGCAGCACCCGGGCCCGGAGCAACGCCGGAGCGGCCCAGCCGGCAACCGCCGCCGTGGTCGCCGCCACACCCAGCGCCATCACCGATCTGATCATCGCGCCGAGGCTACCAAAGCCGCTCGGACGTCTCGCCACACTGTGATGGGCGCACTTCGGGTTTCGCCCGGTTGCTCCGCGCGGGCGAAGCCATAGCGCGAGAAGATGCCCGTGATCTGCTCGGGTGTCCGGCGGTGTCGAGCGTGTCGATGATCCACACCGCGTCAGCAGCGCGTGGTGGAGGTAATCCCGCAGGTCGGCGGGCTGAACATGCCTCGTCATGGTCGAGGTCGCGCTGACTGGGCGAGCTGCAAAATCCGCTGAGTGTGCCGCGCTTGGCGTGTTCTGTGCGGGCCTGCGGGTGATCTCGTGGCAGAGTCGCGCTTCCGCGAGTCGGCCAGCAGAAGCGTCGGGACAGCTGCCCATCCGGTCCGGGGTCACGGTGCCCTTGCAGCTCTCGGCTCGGACGCGGGCCTGGCTGGCCGGCCGACCCCAGACCCACAAGCTGGTCGGCTCAATCTGGGACGAGATCGCCGAACTGGAGCGGGCCGGGAACCACCCCGACGTCCTCGCCACCGTGCGGTACCTGCTGTTCGAACACCAGATCCGCACCCGCACTGGGCGATGTTGCGGCTGCCGGCGGCGACACGGCAGTTGGCGACAGCTCTGGCGCCGCCGTTCATTTCCCTGCGAGGTGTGGTACACCGTCCACCTCGGGTTGGAAGGATTTTTCACCCGGGATCCCGTAGGGCCCGGCGATCAGAAGCCCGGACACCACGCGGTTCAAACCCCGCCGTGACCGGCCCGGCCCTGGTCGTGGCGCCCCACGGGGAGGCGGGGGAATCTGTTGCGGATGTGCCGCAGGTGGCAACTTTTCGCCCAAAGTTGCCACCTGCGGCACATCCGCACGCTGCGACAGTCCTTCCCCGGACCTCACTGACAGTGACATCGGTACGGGATGTGGCCGGCATCAGCCCGCCGATGCCCGCTACTGCTGCTGAGTTCCGGTCAGCGCGTTCAGCAACTGACTGAGGATTCGCTCGGCGGTCTTTCGCCGGACCGGATGCGGCGAGAACACCGCCACCACCACCAGCATGACGATCAATAACATGGGTAGGCTGGTCAGCACCCCCGCGACCAGCGCGAACATGCCGAGCTGCCCGGTGGCGGCCAGCGTCCCGCCCGCGACCCCGACCCCGCAGGTCAGCCACCTGGCCACCCGCGGGGTGGTTGCCGGCCCGCGGACCTGATCGATGGTCGTCTCCCGCTGCTCGTCAGTGGGCATGCTGTCACTGCCTAGGTCCTCGGGTGGTGTGCCAGCGCTTCACGTCGCGTCGGGGTCGGTGCGCTACCGAAGCGGATGCCCTTGGCTTCCGTGCCGATTGCGGTCAGGAGGATCACCGCGACCAGCGCCGGGATCATTGTCGACATCAGGGCGAACGAGTAGCCGTGGTGTTGCGCGAGCGTCGCCTGGATGGGCAGGTTCAGCGCGGCGAGCAGGTTGCCCAGCTGGTAGGTCACGCCGGGGTAGAACCCACGAATGGCGTCCGGTGACATCTCGGTCAGGTGAGCCGGGATCACGCCCCAGGCGCCCTGCAGCATCACCTGCGTGAGGAACGAGCCGAGGGCCAGCATGCCGGTGTCGTGCCCGGCGAAGGCGAAGATCGGTACCAGCGGCAACCCGAGCGCCGCGCCCACGATAATCATGCACCGGCGGCCGAACCGCTCCGAGAGGCTGCCGAAGATCACCCCACCAGCGATGCCGCCGATGTTGTAGAGCACCAGGATCCAGGTCGCCGTGGTGGGTGACAGTGCGGCGCCGCCCTGGTCGGTGGCCTGGAGGAACTTCGGGTAGATGTCCTGGGTGCCGTGGCTCATCCAGTTCATGGCCGTCATCAGCAGGATGAGGTAGCCGAACCGCCGGATGACCTTCCACTCGAGCAGGATGTCTTTCATCGAGGTCCGGGTGGCGCGCATCGTCTCCCGAGAGGCTTCCCACACCTCCGACTCCTTCACCCCGGACCGCACCAGCAGGCTGATCAACGCCGGGAGGATGGACAGCACAAAGATCCAGCGCCACTGCAGGTGCAGCACGGAGTGGACCAGCAGGTAGGCCAGGGAGGCCAGCAGGTAGCCGAACGCGTAACCCATTTGCAGCAGGCCGGAGAAGAAACCACGGCGGGAGGAGGGGATCTTTTCCATCGCCAGCGCGGCGCCGAGGCCCCATTCCCCGCCCATGCCGATTCCGTGGAAGAACCGCAGGATCAGCAGCACCGTGAGATTCGGTGCAATGGCGCACAGCACGCCGCACACCGAATACAGCAGGACGTCCACGATCAGCGGGATGCGCCGGCCGACGCGGTCGGCCCACAACCCGAAGACCAGCGCACCAACCGGTCGCATCGCCAGCGTCACAGTGGTGACGAACGCCAGCTCGACGGCGAACCGCGCCTCGGGCACACCACCACGGAACGCGCTGTCCTTAGCGATGTCGCCGAGCACCACCAGGACCAGGACGTAGTCGAAGGCGTCCATGGTCCAGCCGAGCATGGCTGCGATGAACGAGTTGCGCTGGTCCGAGGTCAGCGACGCGCGGGGCGACCGAGTTCGCACGGCAGCTACCGATCGCGACATCACGTGGTCCCTTCGCCAACGACGACGGTGCAGTGCGTCACAGCGTGCGTGATCCCCAACACTCTGGCCACCTTGTGATCCTTATGGTCGCAGCGAATATTGCGGTCACGGGAGGATCACCGTGCGACGATGAGACCGGTGGTGACGAACATGAACGCGCATGGGTGGAGCCTGGCACGACAGTTGGTCGTGCTGCAGATCTGTGTCGTCATGCTCACCGTCGGCATCGAGGCGATGGTGGAGGTCTACCGCGGCGCGAACAGCACCACCACGGGGGATCAGCAGCTGCTCGGCCTCGTCGCGCTGACCGAGGTCGCGCTCACGGTGGGCATCGCCGGGTCGCTGCTCGTCGCGGATCGGGTGCACCGGCAGACCCTCGGTTTGGAACCCGCAGTCATTGCCCGCCAATACCAGCATCACCAGGCGATGTTGCGGGCCGTGCGGGAGGGGCTGATCATCACCGACCAGGCGGGCAAGCTGACGCTGGCCAACGACGAGGCCCGCCGTTTGCTGCAGTTGTCCCCAGGCGGCGAGGGCACCCCCGTGAGCGACCTGCTCGCCGACACCGACCTCGCCGCGCTGTTCACCCAGGATGGACCCGTCCGGGACCAGGTGCGCGTCGCGGCGGGGCGGGTCCTGCTCGTCAGCCGCAGCCCCGGAGAGGTGGACGGCAAACCCGTCGGGGCGGTGGTGACGCTGCGTGATCGCACGGAGCTTCAGGCGGTGTTGCGCGAGCTGGACACCGTTCGCGCGCTGGCTGACGCGCTCCGTGCCCAAGAGCACGAGTCCGCGAACCGGGTGCAGGCGCTGGTCGGGCTAGTCGAGCTCGGCCGGTACGAGGATGCGGTCCGGCTGGGCACCCGGGATTCGTCGATCGCGCAGCGGCTCAGTGACCAGCTGCTCGACCGGGTGGGGGAACCCGCGCTGGTGGCGTTGCTGCTGGGCAAGACCGCGATCGCCGCCGACCGCGGCGTCGAGTTGCGGCTCGGCCCCGACACCGCCGTCACGGCAGTGCACCTTCCCGTGGAGCAGGTGCTCACCGTCGTCGGCAACCTGGTGGACAACGCGCTCGACGCGGCAGCGATCGGCGGTGGCTGGGTCGAGCTGACACTGCGCAGCGACGACCGAGGGCTGCGCGTGATCGTGCGAGACAACGGCCCCGGCCTGCCAGCCGACCACCTCGAGGAGATGTTCACCCGCGGCTGGACCACCAAAACGACTGAGAACCCCGGCGGCCGTGGCCTGGGCCTGGCGCTGGTCCGACAAGCTGTGACACGCATGGGCGGCACCATCAGCGCCGGCAACGACGGCGGCGCCGTCTTCCACATCCACCTCCCCAACGCAAGCACCCCAACTCGGGTGAGCACATGATCCGCACACTCGTGGTCGAGGACGATCCGGTGGTCGCCGAGGTCAACAGCGGCTACCTGCAGCGGGTGGCGGGTTTCGTCGCGGTCGGCGTGGCCCGCAGCGGCGCAGAGGCCGTCGCGGCGGCGGAAAACCACTCGCTCGACCTGGTCCTGCTCGACTTTTACCTGCCCGACATGAGCGGGTTGGATGTCTGCCGTGCTCTGCGAGCCGCTCGCCCGCCACCGGTCGACATCATCGCCGTCACCGCGGCCCGCGACGCCGACACGGTGCGCGCCGCGATCGCTCACGGCGTCGTCCAGTACCTGATCAAGCCGTACAGCTTCGCGTCCTTCCGGGAGAAGCTCCAGCGATACGCCGCGTACCACCAACGCCTGCCCAGCGGCCAGATCACCAACCAGCCCGAGATCGACCGGGTGCTGAACACGCTGCGCGGCTCCACCACCGCCGCGCTGCCGAAGGGACTGTCACCCACCACCTACGAACTGGTCGTCGGTGTCCTTCGCAACGCCGACCAGCCGATCACAGCCACCAACATTGCCGACACCACGGGGCTGTCCCGGGTCAGCGCCCGCCGCTACCTCGATCACCTGCACCACCAGGGACTGGCCGAGCTCACCGTCCGCTACGGCAGCACCGGACGACCCGAACACCGATACCAGTGGGCCGAGCTGACCGGTCCACACTAAATTCAGTCTTTGATGCAACGCCGCCCCACTTGCCGGCGATCGAGCCCATGCCCGCCACGACCAATCACGGGACAGACCCGCAACTTCCTGTCCAGCCTGCGGGGCAGCTTGCCGTAGGTTTCAAAGGATGGGACGAAGCGAGCCAGCGGCATCTGCTGCGCCCTTGCTAGCGCGACGGTGGGCCGGTCCCAAAAAGACGTTGGCAAACGTGTCGTCCCTGGCCGATGCTATCGAGGCGGTGCAGCTGGTGCTAGCCGGCACGACCCGTGATTGACGCTGACGGCGAAGATCCGAAAAGGGGGCTCGGTGCCTCGTACCGAGAATGCGGGCAGCGGAGCCAAGTCGGGAACGTCGCTTGCTGGGACCGCACTCGCCGTCGCGGTCACGGTGATCGCGGTGTGGCTTGGTGTTCTCATCTGGGCCCTCATTGAGGTCAACGCGAGCGAGGTCACCTGGGCGCGCCTGCTCGTCGTTCTGGGGTCAGTAGAGGCGGTGGCGTTCGCGGCCGCAGGCGCGTTGTTCGGTACAACGGTGCAGCGGCAGCGGGTGGAGGACCAGCGGGTGCGGGCAGATGTCGCTGAATCCCGCGCGGACGCCAACCAAACCGCCGCCATCAACGGCCACAAGCTAGCCGCCGCGGTCAAAATGACCAGGGCAGCCGGCGCCGACGCAACGCGGGAGCGGCTGGCGGCTGGTGCGTGACGGTATCGCCGTCGGAACCGCTTTCGTCGTCTCCGCCGATGGGGTTGCCGCCACCGCCGAGCACGTCATCGGTTCCCGCAGGGACGCCAGCTGGGCTTTCGAGCCGCTCGCTGCGCCCGGCCTGTCGCTGCCGGTCGACACCGCCCTGCCCGCCGATCCGGCAGCCGACGTGGCACTGGTTCGCATCGCCGGGCCTGGTGATTGGCAGCCGATGGCGCTCGCGTCGCACACGAACGTGCCCCCCGGAGATCCAGTTCACCTTCGCGGTTTCGCGAAATCACTCGACTACGACTTCACCGTCTCCCTGGGGCGCAGCTCGGCCAATCGAATTTACCTGAACGATGGTCGCGACAGCCGTTTTCACGGCAAGCTGAGCTTGGTCGGCCTGTCGCTCGTCTATCAGCATGTGGGTTCCCATCCAGCATTTCTGGTCAGCGCCGCACGCCAGGTGAAGATCGGCACTGGCGCCTCCTGCCCGATCGGCGACAAGGACCGGCTGCGTTTCGCGAGCGGCGTAATATTGGTCGAATTTTCCGCGCCGGACCTTTATGATCCGAACGCAGGCCCAACGGCGACAGCAGGCGAGGAGGGCGCTGAGGGTGGAAACCAACCTGACAGTGCCGGTCAGTTGGTTGCCAAGCGCTGGTCGGGGTGGTCGAGCCAGGTCCACTGCTCGGTGTCGGTCACGGTGACGCCGAGCCGGGTATAGCTCGGCCGGTCGTGGGTGACCCACCAGGTGTGGGCCTGCTCGATCTCGTCCCAGAGCCGTCGGGGGCCGTGCTGGCGGACCGGGTGGGCCGCGGTCCCTCGGTGGACGTCGACGGTGGCCCAGGAGCCCGTGATCGGGTCATGGACCCGGACGAGGTGGTGGTACTCGTCGTCGGGATCGTCCTCCACGATCTTGTGACAGTGGGGGACCAACAGGCCGACAGTGAGCGCGCCGGAGAACTCGCCGACCACCTCATAGACCCACAGGCTCGTCGTGGTCTCCCGCGCGTCGCCGGTCTCTCCGTCATCCAGCGGGCAGACCATGTCCTGCTGGGCGCGCAGGCGCATGAAGGCCAGATTGCCCGACAGGCGCCCGGATGCGGTGCCGTCGGAGTCCACGACTAGGCGCACCAGGACGCCGTTGTGGTAGTCCGGTCCCCAGGGGGTGACGATGACCCCGCCGGGTCGAGTCTGGGTGACCCAGGGGTAGGGCAGTTCACTGGGTCGTACCGACGCGGTGGCGATGATCCGGTCATAAGGTGCGCCGCCCGGGTAGCCGGTCGTGCCGTCGCCGGTGATCACGGTGGGGGTGTAGCCGGCGGCGGCCAGATCAGAGCGGGCCTGCTGGGCCACCGTGGCGTCGATCTCGATACTGGTCACCGCGTCGTCGCCCAGGCGGGCGGCCAGCAGCGCGGCGTGATAGCCGGTGCCGGTGCCGATCTCCAGTACCCGGTGTCCCTCGCGCACGTCCAAGGCTGTGAGCATGTCCAGCACGAGAGAGGGTTGGGAGGCCGAGCTCGTGGGCTGCTCCCCGGTGATGTCCGGCCATACCGTGGCGCCGTTGTCGAACTGGGTCATGATCGCCGTATCGGAGTAGACCACCCGCCACCACCGATGCGGGTCAACGTCCCGGTCAAGTGGCTGTGGTTCGTTGTCCTCGTCGTACACCCAGACCCGAGCCGGGATGAACCTCGCGCGGTCCACCGCTCTGATCACATCAGCCCATGCGGCGGGGATCTTGCCGGCCAGCTCGACGACCAGACGCTCAGTCGTCGTCACCAGCAGGATCCTCCTCTTCCTCGGTGTTCTCGTCGTCTTCCAACTCACCGGCGTGCTTACCCTCGCCGTAGTCGTGGGGCGTCTCCCACTTGGACGGGTCCGGCACCCTCACCTGTCCATCCCCACTGATGTCTCGTGTGCCCACGTGAGTCACCTCCAGCGCTGGTTACGGTGCCGCCACCGGTCCCCACCATCGCACAGCGGGTAGGGCATTGTCAGACAATGCCGCCAAGATCGCTACCCACGTTGGTGCGACCTGGAGCCGTTACACCCCCGGTGACCACACACGAACTGGCGACAGTTGAATACGCGAGCTCACCAGTCGGGGAGGCCTGTGGTACGAGATCTGCGGGTGGCGCGTGCGCCAGTGACGCCGGATGAGGTCGGGTGGCCGGGGGGAGTTTCGCCCCCCCCGGCCACCCGACCGTCTCGGAGGTCAGGGCCCGAGGATCGCTCGAATCTGGTCTGCGGCCCGCTTCGCGACTCGTTCGTCGAGGACCGCGATCGGCTCGTCGGCACCGGCGAACCAGCCGGGCCCGACCGTGAACGGCGCACCGCTCAACGCGACGCCGACCGGCCCGAGATCGCACAGGATCGCGTCACCGGACAACCGTTCGGAGACGACTTCAACGATGATGTACTGGCCTCGAATGCGGTTGTAGCCGTCGCTGGAGACGACCAGACACAGCATCTCACCGGGCAGCACCGAGCCTGACGGGGCGTTCCAGACCTCGCCGAATCGGGGAATCGCCATCAGCCAACCGCTCGGCGCCGCGCGATGAGAGCAGCGGTGACCGCGGTCGCGCGGTCTGGGGTGTACCCGGCCGCGTTCAGGGTGGCACTGTCGGCCGCGATCCGCCGCCACAGATCATCGCGGCGCACCAGCCGCGCCAGATACGCCGACCGGTCCATGCCTTCCTCCTCGGCTCGCCGCGCGAGGATGTCCAGCGTCTCGTCGTCAAACGACACAGAGGTTTTCCGCCCAGCCATACCGCTGAGCATACCCCCGAGAGCGGTAGATACCGGCGGACAGGTGCGGACAGCTCGAGGTCGGGTGGCCGGGGGGAGTTTCGCCCCCCGGCCACCCGACCAAGACCTACGCACCCGGCGACCACGACCAGTAAACACGACCCCAAATACGACCCCGGCCGTGTGATGACAAACAGCTCGGTGACCACGAACGACACACGGGGGCGACCGGGATACAGGTCAAACCTGCCGCGGTGCGGGATAGAGCCTGGTAGTGGTGGTGCTGACTGGCTACTCGTCGGTGATGAGGGTCTTCTCGATGGCGTGGGCGCGGTCGGCTTTGGAGGATCGGGTGGTGTCCAAAGTAGCGTGTCCCATCAGGTCGGCGACGATGACGATGTCCACGCCGTTGCGCAGAAGCTGGGTTCCCGAATTTATCTGTAGTGAATCTTGAAAAGTGCCTGGCGGTTGGTGGTTTTGGTCGCTCAGCGACGTGGGTGACGTGGGTGACGCTGAGCGGGCTGCCCGGTGGGGCGCGGCGCGGGTCACCGGTTTGCCTGCCGGATCGCGCGGCGGAGGCTTTCGCGGGCGGCGGTGAGCTCGTCTTCGAGTTCGTGGATCCGCCGCTGGGTGTGGCTGGCTTCGGTGGCGCGGGCGTCGCTATCCCCATCAGCTCCTCAGCCACTCGGGCCGGCACCCGCCCCCCGAGCAGACCCACGACAGCGCAGTCCCGCACCTGGGAGGCCCGACGCCTCGGGGCCAGAGCTTGATGTCATAGGGTGAGTGCACCACCCAGCTTGAACTGGTACCTTCGCGAGGACTCACATCGAGCTTGATCAGGGGCAGGTATGATTTGATCGATTCGCGGACGAGCGTCGTACGGGCCCGCGCCCCACGCAAGCCGGGTGGTGCACTTGTGCCCTGACATCAAGGGAGGAGATGGGATGGCCCAATATCAGTACCGATGCGATTTGTGTGGTCACAAGACGGGGTGGCATCCTGACGATGCATCGGCGGATTCTGAATACCTGAGCCACGTGGGGGTTCATCTGGACCCGCCTCCGGATTTTGGTCCGCCTCGGAAAGCCTCGTGGCGGTCTCGCACGACGTGGAGTGGGCCATCTGGTTGGCAGCCTGAGAAGAATCCCTATATCCCTATATAAGGCCCGCCAGCTCGCCAAACACCTCCGCAGTGGGCGCTGTCAAGTTGTTGGGGGATAGGGGTTTCTGGGGCAGTTTTGGGTCGGGCTGGGGTGGTTGTGGCGCTGTGGTCAGGCGGCTGCTGAGGCCAGTCCGGTGACCTGGTTCCAGGTGGTGAATCGGGTGGTCATCTCGTGTCGGTACTGGGCCGCGGTGAGTCGGTGGCGGCGGAGTCGGAAGTGCGGTGATATCCCACTGAACGCGGACAAGAACCGCTGTGCGCCACCGGCCGAGTGGAAGCGTTTCATCGCGCGCTCTCGCTGTCTGGTTGGTTGGTTGGGAGTTCTCGGCCCGATTGTTGAGGTACTTCGATCGACGGTGCTCCACGCTGGGTATCAGCCGTCGGTGGGCCACACCGTAGCTGGCCAGTTTGTCGGTGATCAGCACTCGCGGCACGGACCGCGATCCCGTGAGCAGCTTGCGGAAGAACCTGGTGGCGGACCTGGCGTCACGCCGGGAGGTGACCAGAATGTCCAGCACAACACCGTCCTGATCGACGGCCCGCCACAGGTAATGGGTCTTCCCACGGATCGTGATGAACACCTCGTCGAGGTGCCATTTATCACCCGGGTGTGGCTGGCGGCGGCGCAGTCCGTTCGCGTAGATCTGCCCAAACGTGCGGCACCACGCCCGGATCGTCTCGTGGGAGACCACAATCCCGCGCTCCATCATCATCTCCTCGACCTCGCGGAAACTGAGCGGGAACCGGTGATACAGCCACACACAGTGACTGATGACCTCCACCGGGAACCGAAACCCCTTGTACGACGGCACACCAGCGGCCATCAACCCAGCCCCCTCCCCACCGAGATCAACCCGCCAATCATCCCAGCCGCAGACGACCTCACCAAGTTGACAGTGCCTCGGGCACCTCGCCAAACAGCGCCAAAGCAGCGGTGGCCTCGATCTCGGCTTGCTCACCGTCACCGAGAGCGACGAACGACGCTCCGGCGCACAGCGCGCGACGGGCGCGATCGAACCCGAGCTCAC
>JBOHFR010000072.1:0-25113 GCA_050699715.1 Pseudonocardiaceae bacterium | reverse complement strand
AACTCGGCAACAGTAGAGTTGATCACAAAAAAAGAGATCAACAGGCCCGCCCTCACCAGCTTGCACGCCTTGCTGCCGGGCATAGCCGCAGTTCACAGGTGTTCCCGCGACTTTGCCGGGGCCCTGGGTCTTCGCCTGGGACGTCCTTCCTGATGCCTCGGATGCCTACGAATGCGTCCGTGCCACCGCAGTCGCCATGAGCCACATCCTGTCTCAGGCGGCTCGGGACGAACTGCACACCTGGCTCTGCGCCGACGACGGTGCCGCGCTCACCGAGGCTATCGAACGAGGTGAGACCTACACGTTGGACCTGCCGGGGCGAGGTCATCGGGTCGTCTTCACCGCGCGCAGGATCATGACGCTTCCACTGTTGCATCCGCACATCGGCGCGGATGTTGAGACCGCACAATCGGATTGGATAATGGTGTGACAGGTTTCCCATTGGGTGTGGTCGTTCCGACCTGCGACCGCCGGGACAACCTAGCGTTGCTGTTCTCGTCGTTGGGACGTCAGACCGGTCGAGATTTTCATGTTGTCGTCGCCGATGACGGCTCGACTGACGGAACCAGGTCGATGGTGGATACTCTCGCCGCAAGCGATCCCTGGCGGGGTCGGCTTAGCTGGATAGGCTGCGGCCCGAACTTCGCAGTGCGCTCGGGGCGTGCCCGCAATATCGGGGTCGCGAATCTTCCCGAGGACACCTCAGCCGTGATCTTCCTCGACAGCGACCTCGTGGTGCAGCCCACCGCGCTGGAAACTTTCGCCGACCTGCATCGGCGCCATCCCGACTCGGTGATCATTGGCGCAGTCGATTGGCTGCCCCCGGCACCGCGCGCCGAGGTTGCCGAGTCCCTCGACGATCTGCCGACGTTGCGGCGGCTCGTTCCAGAAACCCAACCTCGCCGGATCGGCGGCACCTTCGTTGGGCCTGAGCTACGCCAGGGACTGTTCGCGCCAGGCACGTCCGATCCGGTTCCGCTGCGGCCTGAGTGGAGCCTGTCGCTCAACATCGCGTGGCCGATAGACGGGTTTTGGCGGGTGGGCGGCTTCGACGAAGCCATGACCGGCTACGGGTACGAGGACAACGAACTCGGTGCCCGGGCCGCTGCGGCCGGCATCGGTTGCGTTGCCACTGCGGAGCTGTGGGCGTTGCACGTCTGGCACGGCAAGCCAGATACGGCGATGGCGCAGAACCAAGCCAATCTCGACTATTACCTGCGTCGCCACGGACCGAATCCGTTGATGGAGACCGATATCGACTGGCGGCGGTGGTTCCATTACCACGTCGAACGAGGCGGGACCGTGGTGCGGTTCGGCTCGACGGTGTGGGCGCTGGATGCCAGTCGGCGGCATCGCCTGGCGTTGCCCGACCCTGGGCATCTGCGCCTGCTCGGTCACCGCAAGGACCGGCTCAACCACATCAAACAACGGGAGAACTACCGCCCGATTGCCCCGGCTGCCCGGATCGAAGACCTGGCGACGGCGTTCGACGCCGATTTCGAGGACCCGTACATGTTGTACTTCCGTCGTGTCCGCGATCGGCGACTGGCCGCAGTGACCCACGTGGACGGTTCCGCGCGCGTCCAAACGGTGGCCCGCAACACCAACCCGTTGTTGCACCGGCTCCTCGGTGCCGTCGCCGAACGTCAGGGCCTGGGCGTGGTATGCAACACCAGCTTGAATTTCAACGGCCACGGATTCATCAATCGCATATCCGACCTCGTCGCGTACTGCGAGAGCCGTGGTGTGACCGATATGGTCGTCGGCACGGACTGGTACGAGGGCACCCCAGGACTCAGCGTTCAGGGGCGGCCGTGACCCGGACTGCTGATGGCGGATCGTCAGGGATGAGGAGTGTGCCGGCTATCGTGGAACGTTGGGAGCGGCGCGCCGCTCCCAACGCGGTCTACGCCAGTACGGCCACGGCACCCCACGGTAAGGACGGCATGGATCTGAGCACACCGGGCACACCGCAGGTTTTCGCCTGCCCGGTGTGCGGCGAACCCCTGGAACGGGCTGACCGCAGTTACGCCTGCGCCCACGGACATGGCTTCGACATCGCCCGCGAGGGCTACATCAACCTCCATCTCGCCCAGTACCGCCGCTCGAAGGACCCCGGCTACAGCAAGGAGATGATCGCCGGGCGCCGCAACTTTTTCGCCACTGGCCACTACCAGCCACTGGCCGACGCCGTCGCGGAACTCATCGCCTCATACCTCCCCGCTACGGATGATCCTGCCGTGGTGGTTGATGCCGGCTGTGGCGAGGGTTACTACCTGCGGCGACTGCGCCACCTGCTCGCCGAGAAAGGCCAAGAACGGTCCACCGTTTTCGTCGGCATGGACATCTCGAAGCACGGGGTCCGAGTAGCGGCCAAACGTGACCGCGCAGGCCTCTACGCTGCCGCCAGCACCTACCGAATGCCGATTATTTCCGACGCTGCGGACGTTCTGTTAACCCACTTCTCCCCAGTTTCGGCCGCCGACTTTCGTCGCGCGGTGAAACCGGGCGGAGTCGTCCTTGTGGGCGGACCGGGTGAGGGCCACCTCTACTCGTTCAAGGAATTGTTGTACGAAACCCCGGCCGAACACGAACCGGCGGATCTTCTCGTCAATGAACCGGGGTTTGAGCCGATAGCTGTGCACCGCATCCGCTACCCGCTGCACTTGGAGGGGCCGGGCCAGGTCGCGAATCTGCTGCTGATGACCCCGTTCTACTGGTCGGTTGACGACACCACGCGCAGCCGCCTGGCCGACACGGAAGACCTGTACACCGAGGTCGACGTCACTATAAGTGCCTATCGCCGCACCGAAACCGAGGAGGCATCGGTCGCAGCTGAGCGCAACGATAGAGGGGACATCGAGGATTGGTGAGCGTTGTGCTCGACGGTCGAATATCCGGCAGCGACGGCATCGGCCGAGTCACCGACCAGCTTCACACCGCTCTCACCCAGCTGGGCCGACACCACGGGGTGACGGTCACCACAGTCAGGCCTTACCGCATACCGCGATACAGCCTCAACGAAGGCGACTGGCTCGTCCAGACCGCCGCCGACCATCGCGCCGAGCTGCTGCACCTGCTCGACTACCGCAGCCCGCTCTGCGAGACGCCCATCCCGGTCATCGCCGCTCTGCTGGGTGTCGCCGACCACCGGGTCGACCTGGTGCCGTGCGCCGTCGACACCACCGTGTTCTGTCCCCGTAGCCACGCCGAGGTGAGCGCAGCTCGTCGCAGACAGGGCCTTGACGGGCCGTACCTGGTTTTCGTGGGCCTTGCTCATCCGAACAAGCGCTTCGGGTGGCTGACCGAACAACTGGTCACGGCACGCCACCGGCTGCCAGCGGGCTCGCAGCTAGTCGCGGTCGGTGGACACGCCAACCAGCTTCCCGACGTGCACCGCCTTCTCGACGACCTCGACGCCCACGACTTCGTGCGCTACACCGGTCGGATCGACGACGACGAGCTTGCGGCGCTCTATACTGGCGCTTCCGCCTGGGTCACCGCGTCGCTCAACGAAGGCAACAACCTGCCGCCGCTGGAGGCGCTGGCCTGCGGAAGCCAGGTCATCGCCACCGACATCCCGCCGCTTCGCGAAACCATCGGTCCCAACGCCATGTTCTACCCGCCGTTCGACTCGACGACACTGGTCGACGCGGCAGCATCCGCGCTGCGCGGCAACCTCGACCATCGTCGGCCGGAATATCGCGCGCCGGCATGGGACGATTCCGCGACGACACTAGTGAAATCGTGGCAACGTGCCCTCGAGGCTGGTCGATGTTGTCGCGGCCACGATCGGGGCTGGATCTGATGCGGAACAGGTCCCCCTGCCACGCCTGGTGGCCCCAACCGGAAACAATCGGTCGCGACCACCACGGCGCGTCACGACGCACAGGACGATTGACCAACCCCAACTCGGTCAGAACCCGGACATAGCCCGCCAACGCTGTAGACGAGTCTCGGCCGGGAACGAGAATAATACCCGGTGGGCTGAACCGGTGTTCGACCCGAAACGCACCCCAGTAGTTGACGTGCAGCGCGAATTCGGTCCCGCCGTGATACTCCAGCTCGGAGAACACATGCTCACCCGGCGAAGTCGCCAGGCCCAGCGCCCACCACTCCCGCTGTGTTCTTGTGACCGCGAATGCCAACAGTGGCGGGTTCGCGACGAAATTCCCGCCGTGATAGTCCAAGTCGGCGTTCGCGCTGATCTGCGCGTACTCGTGAGCGGCGAACACCTGCCGCGCATGCGATGTCGGCTCCGGGCACAGCACCGAGGTGAAACCAGGTGGCGAGCCCGTCGCATACGCTCGAGCGGTCGTGCTACCGTGATCGTTGAAATGCTTGGTCAACGCGAAGTGCTCGCGGAACCCCGCAGCGCGAATCGTGTCGAAATACCGCACCACATCCACTTCGCCGCGACCTTCCACATCGACCGCGAACAGCACATGGCCCTCGTAGACGTCGACCCGGTAGCGCTTGAACCAGCCCGTCGAGCGTTCCACCCACACGATCCGCTGGAACGCACCATGTTCTTCCACCCTCGGCGCATCCGTCCGGACAACCCGGTCGAAACCCTCGCCCGTGTCGACCGCGATTTGCGGGATGAGTTCCTGAACGAAGTCGTCCGATCGGATTACCAGATGATTCGCGTCGGAATCCATGACCACGCGAAACCGGCTACGTGTCAACTCGATACTCGTCGCTTCGCTGCCCGCCACACGTCACCCTTCCTCGACCACACTCGTATCTAGCAACAATCCCGTTGACGCACACGCGATTATGACGATAGCCTTCGTCTACTCGGCAGTTTGGGCTGTAAGGGGGCACGCACGGTATGCGACAGGTACTCGTCACCGGCGCCGCCGGATTCCTCGGCATCAACCTCGTCGCCGAGCTGCGCAGGCGGGGGTTCGCCGTCATCGCAGTCGACGACGGCAGCGCCGGGACGTGGGAGCGACTATCGGCCTTCCGCGACGACAGCAACGTCAGTGTTCATCGCATCGACATCACCGACTGGCCAGCGCTGTACTCGACATACCGTAACCATCGGCCATGGAGCATCGTGCATCTGGCCGCGCGCCACTTCATCCCCGACTGCCAGTCACACCCCGAGCGGGCGTGGCACACGAACGTGACCGGTACCGCCCACCTCCTTGCCCTTGCCGCATTAACGCAGCCAGCAAGATTCCTGCTCGCATCAACGGCAGATGTCTACGCCACCAGCGACAAGCCTCACCGAGAGACCGACGATATCGACCCCCGAACCGTTTACGGTCGCACCAAACAACTCTGCGAAGCTATGGTCCTCCGGGCCGCACAGCCGAAAGCGGAGATTATTTTCCTCATCACCCGACTGTTCAACCTGTACGGACCGAACACCACTGTTGACCATCTCATCCCGGCGGTGGCCCGACAGGCCATCGCGAGCAACCAAATAGCGGCAGGCAACCTCGACACCATCCGCGACTATGTCTTCGTTGCCGACGCCGCCGCTGCGCTGACCGAACTCCTCGACAGTCCGGCATGCGGCATCGTGAACATCGGCACCGGCCGCGGCTCGAGCGGCAACGAGATCATCGCCCACACGGGCCGTGTCCTCGCACGCGACCTCGTGATAAACCACGATCCCACCCGAGTACGCCCCCACGACCGCCCCCACCTGGTCGCCGATCCACAACGGCTCAAATCCATCCTCACCTGGTGGCCGGCTACGTCCATCGACAATGGAATCGCCGCAACCATCGCAGCCACGACGGTGTGACGGGGTACTGCGGCACGCAACGTCGAGGTGGCAACATCTTCTACTGTGGCCCAGCCCCCGCGAGGGCTTTGATGGTCCAGTCGAGTAATCCGTTGTCATCCTCGGTGCGGTGGTTGCAAATGAGCCCGCCGTCTTGCTTTGGCTCGCGAAATACACGTGAACGACATATCTGGCTCCAATACCGTAAGCATGACGGAAGCCTGCGTGTCCGACTTATTCCACGGATGGAACCAGGCGGCACATGGGAATCCTCCGCCCTCGGAGGCGACATCACATATTTCGTGGATTGCGTGGACAAGAGTGGAAGGCATCGGGGCTGGCGGCTCTGAGTGGCGGCACCCGCCCCGATGCCGGTCCTTGAGGGTGTGGCCGTTATTCCCGGTTCACCCCAGCCACACACTTAGCAGGTTGCCCAGCGTCGTGGCCCCGTCCTCATCGAGAGAGATCACGCAGGAGCCTGCGACCTGAGGATCGAGCACGATCGTTCCGCCACGCTGGCTCACCATCAGGTTGACCTGCACCACCGGAGCCCCCTCCAGCGCGCATGCTGCCGGGATCGCCTTGCGACGGTTAGTCGGGTGGCCGCCCTGGTCGGGCACAACCGGATCACGTTCAGTGGTCACGATTCACTTCCTTGATTGTCATCACCTGAAGGAAGGCGCCTGTCACTGCTGAGCACCTCCCCGCTCGCTCCATTGGGTTGCCGGTGTTCAGGAAACGGCACATGAGGCGGGAAAGGGCGCAGCGTGGTACTGCCCGCATAACAGTGCGAGTGGGGGCTGCGGACCAGGAGGTGAGGACTAGGACTTTTGTGCGGGTTGGCCGCCAGCGGGGGCTAGCACCCAGGCGGGGTCGAAGGCGGCGATGACCTCGCCTCCAGTACCGGATTGGACAGCGGCCGGCCGGCCGGCGTGGCCGGTCCGGATGTCGATGAATCTCACCCCCGCCGCGGCGAGCATGCCCAGGCTGTGCTGCCAGGCGGGATGGGACCACAGCCGGTTGTTGACCATCGGCGCGATGGTCATCGGAGTCCGTGCGGCGAGGGCTTCACACAACAGACCGGTGGCGTAGTTGTCCATGATCCCGGCGGCGAGCTTGTTCACCGTGTTGAACGTAGCCGGACACACAATGACCTGCGCCGGTGGCGGAAACCGCTTAGCCTGCCAGGGCTGGCGGTGCTCCATCAGCACCGCACACCCCGTGACCTGCTCAACCTGGGCGGCATCGACCCAGCTCATCGCCGAGGGCGTAGCCACCACGCGGACAACCCACCCAGCCTCGACCGCCCGCGCGGCAACGTCGTGGCAGCGGGCGGCCAGTGGTGCTCCACACACCACAAGCGCAAGGTGTTCACGCACCGGTACTCTCATCCAGCACGCCAGCGCGGACCGACAGGTCATGCAGAACGCTGCTCGGCCGGCGCGCCCGAGCCAGCATCTCCCGTACCAGCTCGCCTACCTTTGGGTAGTACCGAATCACTTCCGGCGCGCAACGTTCCGCTTCGAGCAAATGCAGCGTCGCCTCGGCGTCGCGTTTGCGCTGCGCCTGTGCCCAGGCCAAATCCAGGTAGATCCGCGCGCGGCGGCCGCGCAGACACTCCGCCAGCCTGGTCGGGTCAACATCCGCAGCAGCCCGCAGTGCCTCGCCTGGGTCCCCCAACTCCGCTGCGACTGACACCCGGTGAATCCGGACGTTCGTCGGTCCAAACGCGGTCCATGCATGGTTGGCGTCCTCGCCCAGCAATCCCGCAAGACGCTCAGCCACGTCCAAGCGTGCCCACGCCTCGCCCCGATCAGTGCGACGCGCGGCAGCCACGGCCGCGATCAACCACAACGCACCAGCGACCGAAACCAGCACCGGCGTCTCCGTCGTCGCCGATCCGTGGATCTTCTCGGCCATCCGCACGGCCAGCCGCTCCGCCTGCTCAGTGTGGCCCTCGCGAAGCAGTGCACACACGACCTGGTAGGCAGCCATTCCCCGGGCGCTGAGTGAGTCAGCCTCGACCGCGATCGTCGCCGCCCGATCCGCCGCAACCACAGCAAGATCAGTCACACCGAGCTTGGTGAGCAGCTTCGCGACACCGACATACGCCGACACATAGGTACCCAGCGCAGCACGCCGCTCATCAGCGGCGGCCAGCCGCAGAACCCCGTCGATCACCGTGATCAGATCCGGGAGCTGACGGATCACGCTCTCATATCGAGCCGCCCCGTAGTCCTGGTGGAGCCTCGCGACCTGCACGCTCAGTTCTTGTCGTGGCGGCATGCCAGGAGCATCGACTCCAAGCAGGTGGTCATAGCGGGTCATGACCTCCCGGACCAGGTCAAGACCCTGGGCAACCGCCCCACCGTTCGGGGCGAGCTGCCACGGCCGCCCGATCAGCGACTCGACATCAACGTGCAGGATCCGCGCCATGTCAAGCAGCACAGACAGCCGATCCACCGAGCAGATCCCGCGCTCGACCTGCGAAAGCCACGATTCCGACCTGCCGACCAGACCAGCCAGAGCCGCCTGACTCAGCCCGCGTCGACGCCGGTACACCGCGATGCGCTCACCCGTCCCCGCCGAAAGCACCCAGCAAGTGTCGCATTTGCCCGCAACAGCCTGAACCCAGTGGGTGACACTCCAACCACAGCGATGTCAGTTCTCCACTGAGCACGTGCCCGTAGGGTTCTCCCCGTGGCGGACGACCCCCTCGATCGCAGCCGCTCCTCCGTCGCCGCTGGCGTCCTGTTCTTTGATGACGTTGGACGGATCTTGCTCGTCCAACCCACCTACAAAGACCACTGGGACATCCCCGGCGGCTACGTGGAGATGGGAGAGACACCAGCGCAGGCCGCTGCCCGCGAGGTCCGCGAAGAGCTGGGCATCGAGGCGGCGGTCAGGCCACTGCTCATCGCGGACTGGGCACCGCACCCCGACGAGGGAGACAAACTCCTCCTCGTCTTTGACGGTGGGACATTGGCTACTGAACACATCGATGCGATCCGGCTGCAAGCCGACGAACTCGCCTCCTACGCATTCCGCGACCCGGCAGACGCGGCCACCTTGCTGATCTCGCGCCTTGGTCGCCGGGTTGCGGCCGCCATTGACGCGCACCAAGCAGGCCGTACCACCTACCTTGAATACTGTGTTCCCCATGTCCGCTAGCAGCGCAGCCGTCAACTTCACTTCCAGCGTCCACTACAGATCCAGCTCGTCCAGGTTCGGCCGAGCCTTCGAGCACTCGCCCGGCACCTGTAGCGCCGAAACTCCGTGTAGCGTTCCCGAGCTGCGGTGTTGACAACTGTAACACCACCTGCCTACCGTGGGAGTTGCGTGCACCCGAAACACCCGAAGAAGGAAGTCAACAACGCTCTCGACTACGCCGACCAACTGGGCTTCATGATCGAAAAAACGGCAGCCGGTCACAAGTGGGGCCGGATCACATGCGCGTGCAGAGCCATGTTCTCGGTCTGGTCGACGCCGAAGATCCCGTTCAACCATGGCCGACAGATCCGTAGATGGGTTGACCAGCACACCCACGGTGCTGATGAGGATGGGCAATGACTGAGTGGACATTTCGACTGACCCTCCGAGGCATCGAACTGACTGACGAACAGCTCGACATCCTCCACGAGGCCGGCTGCGACGACGGCTCGTTCTCCGTGGAACCAGACGGCACGGTGCTGGGCTTCTTCGACCGGGAAGCACCGACAGAGCAGGATGCCGTGATCTCCGCCATCGTCGACGTCGAGCGTGCTGGCATCGGCGCTCAGGTGCTCCGGGTCCAGACCGACGACGACTGGCTGACTGCCAGTGAGATCACAACGCGGGTCGGTCGCAGTCGTCAGAGCGTTGCCCTGCTGGCACGTGGCGAGCGTGGTCCCGGAGACTTCCCAGCCCCCGTCGCCCGCAGGCATTCATCGAACTCGCTGTGGAGTTGGTCGGAGGTCGAAACATGGTTCGAGCGTTATGAACCTGAAGCCGTGCCAGCACACGAGCCGAGGCTCTCGCCTGACTTCCTCGCCGAGGTCAATGACCGGCTTGACCTTCGGGAACGTCTTCGACACTCGCCTCATGCTCCATGGCGGCCGAAGCTGAACGAAGCACTGCCACTCGGATCCTGACATTGCACTAGCGAATTCTGGCCGGCACGCCCTTAGCTGTGCAGCAGCGAAGTACCGCAACAACGCCGACGCGTACACCTCCATCGGCACGTCCACATGCGCGTGCCGAAGAATATGCATCAGAATCTGCAGGGGTACTGGACGTCGTGCAGGGTGATCTGCCAGAGCAGGCAGTATGTGGACATGTTGCCATCCAGAGGTACAGTGGACTCCCCTCCTCCAGAACCGTCTGGTCCTCTTCTGGTGGAGTCGTGCGCCGAGAGGGGTTCCGGGGTGTCGTCACTGTATTCACACACAAACCAGCGCCAGCATGTCTGGGGTGCGCCGTGACATCTCCGCTAGAGCTATTGACGTTCGAAGATCTGGTAAGCGAGATCGAACAGAAAATAAAAAAATCGATAACGCGGAGCGCGAGGGCGGGCTGGGGAAAATTGCTGGACGTGGCTCAAAGCCTCGCCGGGCGCAGCGATGCCGATATAGATCCTGCCGTTGGGCAGCATTGGAAGCTGGTCCGTATCAGCGTTTCTGGCTACCAGGGAATCGCCACCGAGCCTCTCCTGAAAATCGAGTTTGACCCGAACCCCGGTATTACCATCTTGCACGGCCCTAACGGCTCAGGAAAATCCAGCATCGCTGACGCCATCGAAACAGCACTTCGAGGAAAACCTCGGGAACCGATGCCGGGAACCGGCGGCAAAGAGCCACTGTGGGAACGAAGGCACTGCGGTCGCGACGCCACTGAGGCGATCATTGAACTGGAGCTTGTCAGCCGTCACGAACGGCTTAAGATTCGGTGTCGGCTCAACAGTGAGAGCCGACCGGTCGAGCACAATGTGATCCTTTACCGCGATGGCACAGCGATTCCTATCGAACTATCATCGACAACGTGGAAATCCGCCCTAGCCGCCCATAATCCTGTATTCGAGTACGCAGCAGTCGAACGCCGGGTGCAGACCGCGCAGAACCTACAGGAGTTCCTGGATTCATTTCTAGCTTTCGGTGAATGCTTCAACGAATTCAAGCAAGAAGTGGACCGCCACAGCAAGAAATCACAGGACGCCAAAGCTAGATGGTCTACTGCGTGGAAATCTGCGAAACAGAAGGTCGATGAGGTCGACACGGAACACAGACAAGAAGGTCAACAAGACCTAGCCACCATCACGTGGCCAGAAGAGTTTGATCCGGACCCGGACGCATGGCTGTCCAGGGAAGGGCTCACCGAGACCGGGGCGGCGGCACTACCCGAAGTGACGGAAGAGTGCCATCATCGCCTCGTCGTTGCTGGCAACGAGGCGAGTGAGGCGTTGACGGCTCTGGCAAGGGAAGAAGATTCGTTGCACGCGCGACTCGCCGGTCCGCTCAAGCAACTGCAAGCCGCCGCTTGTGAAATTGGCGACAAGGGATCGATTTGTCCGGTATGCGCAACGAGCGAGGTCAATTGGTTCGCGAAGCTCACCGACTCCGTCGATAATCTAGCAAATCTAGCAGCTCTCACCTCCGTAACAGCAGCAATGCAGCAGAAACTAAAACTGCTCCGGACGGCCACAAATGATGATCTTGGAATTATCCACGAAGTTCTTCGTGACCACACTCAACCAGAAAATGGCATCTTACCCGGAGTGATTGAGTCCAAAAAATTTCTCACACTACTCGAGCGCGATGGGCATAATGCGACACCAGAGGTGCGTAGTGCGATGGGGAAGTTGTGCGCATGGATTCAGTCAAGGGAATGCCTGGCCATAGTTGAGGATGCGCAGCAAGAGAGCGACCGGCAAAGACAGTGGCGACGGGCTCGCGGGGCCGCGGTGGATGGATTCGTGTCAGTCTGGCGGGAGGTGGGAACTGACGCACACGAGGCCACAGGATGGGACTCGGCCAATAAGTGCCTCAGAGAGCTCAAGCAGATGCTACGCGAGAAGCGCACCGAATCGCTACGACCGCATACCGAAGAACGAGTCCGAATGCTACTCGCAGATTTCGGTCTAACCTTGAGCTCAATTAAAAACCTGAGCACAAAAGCGTCCATCGGGATCCTTGACGAGACTAGTAAAGAAATGACGCTCGCAATGCTTAGCGCCGGACAGCGTAACGCTTTGTTGCTTTCACCACTGTTGGCCGCGTCCAGAGCAGGTCCGTTCGGCTTCCTGGTGCTTGACGACCCAGTACACGCCTTCGACCAAATTCGGGTGGATTGTCTTGCCAAAATCTTGCATGATCTAGCGACTGAGCGGCGCATCATCGTCTTGACCCACGAAGAACGACTCCACAAACACCTGGTGGCGCGAGATCTCTCCACCGAACTGCGTGCCGTCAGCCGAAATCCGCGCACCGGCGTGGTCACCGCCGACCCACAAGACGAGATGTGGAGCGTGCTGCTTGACAATGCGGAAGAAGTGCTCAAGAAGTCGTTGAACTCGTGCGCCGGCCGGACCGACATGGTGCGTAACCTGTGCCGCCTGGCGCTCGAAAATGCTCTTCGCCAGTTCGTCATCCGCGCCTGCTTCAGACTGGGACACGAGTCAGAAATTTGCGTTAACTCGCTCGACGAAGCGAAAACAACGGCAGAACTTTTTGATTTAGCGCGCAACATACACGAGAACGACCCAGGCTCCAATGCCGTAGACATCGCGAAATCCCACGTGTTCCACTACCTCCTCGGATGGAACCGGGCGGCACACGGGAATCTTCCAGAATCAAAGGAAAGCTTGCAAGAAGTATCTGAGGCTCGTGAGGCTTGCAAGACACTTGTGGGTTCAGCACCATGAGCGTTAGTGCGAGGGACACACTTGAACAAGTAGTACGTCTGCGTATCCGAATTGAGCAGCTGGCGGCGGCGGTGTTCGACCGAGCTTGCCAACCAGCCGTGCAAGGTTGTCAGAGTAACGCGCAAGCTCGGTTGCTTTTCGCACTGGCTGGCCTACCCGAAGAGAAATGGATGCCACGCTATCGTCTTATCAGACTAGGAAGATATGCACACGAGCGAACATCGGATTTTCTACACAGTCGGGCCAACGCCGCGAACCTCTCACAAACAGTCATCGATGAGTGGCGCGCGGTGGTCGAAGAGCTTGAGGAGATCATCAAGGTGCCGCGCAACTTGTGACGAACGAACAGGGAATAAAGTGTACAGCGGCTCAGCTCTCCAGGGCTGCGCGGTAGTGTGCCAGTTCGGCGTGGGTCGCGTGTTCGATGTTGTTGGGCCGACTCAGTCCGTGGCCCTCATCGGGGTAGACCACGAGCGATACCCGCTCACCGACCGCCGCAACGAATTCCCGAACTTGGCGAAGTGGTGTGATCGTGTCCTGGTCACCGTGGAAGGCAAGGATGGGGCAGTGGGCGGTGATGCCGGGGCGGAGCAGGGACCGGCCTCGCCACGTGCTGATGGGGCCCAGGAGAAGGTCGGCGTGATGTGATTGGAACTTCGGTGCGGCGGTGCGCCATGCGACGGGGTCGACAATGGCGGAGCGTACGGTGGCCGCACGGAATTGTGTGGTGGTCGTCGCGGCCCGCAACGCGGTGTAGCCACCAGCGCTCGTGCCGCTGATGACAACGCGGGTCAGGTCAACAGTCCCGTCTTGGCCGAGTGCCTGGACGGCGTCCACGCAGTCGGACACGTCGAGCACACCCCAGTGGCCGCGGAGCGCGTTGCGGTAGGCGCGACCGTAGCCGGTGCTACCTCGGTAGTCCACGTCGAGCACCGCGAACCCGTGGCTGAGGAAGAACTGGACCCACGGGTCGAGCCGCAACGGTGCGTTCGCGGTCGGCCCTGGGTGCGCCCGGACTATCACGGGCACAGGGCATTTCTCTGATCGGGGACGGTACAACGTGGCATGCACTCGGCCGCCATCCCGAGCGAGGATATCGACGATCTCGGGATTCGGCGCTGGCCAGCCGGGCGTGCGCCCAGCCGCTGCTGTCAACTCGCGGGATTCGCCGCTAGCGATGTCAACCACGATGACGGCAGGCATCCGATCCGGAGCTGACCCGATCATCGCGACCCGGGTGTCGTGTGCCGCCAGATACGGTTTGATCGACGTATAGGGCAACTCAACGGCGCGCAGCTCGGGCCGGCGAGGGTCCCAGATGGTGAGCTGGGTGGAGCCACCCTGGTGCGCGAGCAGAGTGATCCGGTCGTGATCCAGAAAAGCGTAGGTGGAGTACCCGAACTCCCATTGTGCCGTTCCCAGATCCGCCGACTCACGATGAGCCAGCGAGACGATGTCACCCTCCGGTGGGCAGGCGTACAGATCCCACCAACCCCTGCGATCAGACACGAAGTGCAGGACACCGCCGGGACTCCATTCCGGCTGAAACACCGATTCCTCCGAGCCACCAGCCATATGCCGAGCAGCGCCGAGCGTGCCGTCTCTCCGGATCTCGGCCAGCCACAGCCACGTGCCGTCCCAGGGCATCAGCGGGTGCCGCCATGTCGTCCAGGCCAGCGCGCGCCCGTCCGGACTGGGCCGGGGGAAGGAGTAGAAGTCCCAGCCTCGGGCCACCGGCCACGGGGCGGCCGATCCGTCGGCCCGAAGCATCACCAGCTCGTTGGTCACCACCCCGTGGTGATGACGCTCCCGGACAGCGACGAGAAGCCCCGGTGCGCTCAGGCGAAGGTCCGCGTACCGATCCTCGCCGTGCTGTGGCGCTGCGGTGACCGGGCGCAGCTCAGCCGGGGTGGCCCTCCAGATTTGCTGGTCATCAGCACGGACGAACCAGAGGGCATCAGCGGTGGCCAGGTAGGCGCCGCCACCGTACTCATGGACAGACGACGCTACCGCCACGCCAGGCGGCAGGACGTCCTCTGCATCGGCTGACCCGCGGGAGCGGACTAGAACGTCACCGGTCACCCGTCCCTCGATCCAGTACACCTGTTCCCCGGCGACCTGCACGGCATCAACCGAGACAACGCCCGGGCCGGCGACGGGTCTCGTCACACTGGTACGACCCCCAACGCCCGCACCCGCTCATCGATGGCCGCAGCGGCGGCGCCGTGACCCCTGGCCCGGAACTGCCCACGCAACTCCCGAACTCGATGCAGGCCTGCCACCGAACCCCGAGCAGCGAAGGTGTCCAGGGAGACCAGCATCAATCGTTGCGCCTCCTCCACCTCCCCCGACGCCAACCGTGCGGCTGCAAGCCCCACCCGGATCTCCGCGCCGCGACGCTCACAACACGCGGGCACCAAGCGCAGCGCATCGGTGAACGCCGCCGCCGCGCTCTCCGGCCGCCCTACCGTGAGCAGGCACGTACCCGCATGGACAGCGAGGCTGCCCTCGTCGAAGTCATACATCCACTCATCGGTCCGGCCGTCCTGACCCGCCAGCAGCGACCGCGCGGTATCCAGCGCGGCCAACGCGTCACGACTGCGCCCGACCCGCGCCAGCGCTTCTGCGGCCAGCACCGTCAACCACGACCGAGTGGGGTCAGCGGCAGACCGCTCGGCGCTCTGCCGTGCCTCGTCGAGAAACCCGAGTGCCGCCTCCGGCCGGCCCTGTGCCTGCGCGACGAGACCCTGATAGCCCAGGATGTAGGACCGCAGGCCAGTGTTGGACGACTCGTCCACAGCCAGGCCCGCCTGCCGATAGTAGTGGCTCATCGTGTACAGATCACCCAGGTCGTACCACAACCACGCCGCGAAGCCTGCCGCCTCGGCAGCCGCTGAGGCGACCCGATGCCGCAGCGAGTCCGGCGCCGCACTGTCCAACAGCGACACCAACAGCCCGACGTGGGCCTGGACAAGCACCAGCATCTCCGCCGAGGTCAGCTCGTGATACAGCCGCCGTTGCCGGTCGGTGATCAGCTCAAGGTCCTCCACAACCGCGGTGCTCAGCCGCGAGGGCCGACGAGTCGCATCAGCCAACCGCGCCCAATCAAGGTCATCCTGGTCGCATACCTGCCGAGTCGGGCGCCTGGCCGCCTCATGCTGGTGCCGGACCCGACCCAGCTGCCCCAACGTCAAACCGCGGTCAATCCGCAACCGCCGCAGCTCAGTGCCTAGCGCTGCAGCCGCCGAGCTTTCTGGGTCGGTGATCTTCGGTGGACGCCCGGGCCGCCGCTTCCCGCCTCCTGGTGACCCACCGCCGCTCGGCTCGTCCACTACGGCTCACTTCCTGACCCACACAAAGCCCAATTTGCTGATCGTTGCGAGCAAATCCTTCCGTGATGTTTCCTGACCCGCAACCAGCCCACGCCGGTAATCCTGCCCACCGAGGACCGCAGCCAGACCTGCTGATTGACGAGCTACCTCGAAAGGAAATGCCCTGACTGTGACCGCCGAGCCTGGGCTCCCCCGGTTGCGGGAGTTGCACACGGAGTTGGGCTGGACCCCAGACCGCGGGGCGTCGTCCCCCTCATCGCCGGCTGGCCGCTGGTTGAGCCCCGCTGACCCCGTTTCGGCTCCCAGCGACCAGCCGGCCACTCACCACCCCAAGGAGGACACCCACCATGGCACCCCGCACGCCACGACCTCGACCCACCGAGAACCCTGGGCACGACACCGAGAGCACCCTCCCCCGTCCCCTGAGTGAGTTTCCCCTGCTCGACGCCGAAGGCACCAGAATGTCCCTGGGGAACCGGGTCGAGCAGGTCGTGGTGGAGGAGGCCCACGGGGCGCTGCGCTCCCGGTTGCACCAACACGGCGAGATCATCGGCCGGGACCACAAAATGATCACTGCGCGGCAGGGGACCCGAGTGCCGCCTGCCATCCGGGGATGGCAGGCGGCACGATCGGCTGACTACCGGCGGTTCCACCGGTGACCGTCCCAGCGGTCATGATTCCAGCAGTGATGCTCCCGGTCCCAGGTCCACCGGTCACCCCGGCAGTCCCGGTGGTCCCGGTGGTCCCGGTGGTCCCGGTGGTTGAAGTCGTCGCAGAAATCCCGAACGAACTTGGGGTGAGCTGCGGCTGTCTGCGCCTGCTGCGGGGCCGGGGTCAGGGTCGTCGCTGAAGCGGTCCCAGCGCCGACAGCAAGAGCTCCCGCAGCCAGCAGTACCGCCGCGCCATGCCTGATGATCGTTGATGCCATGAAGCAAACCTCCTTGATCGGGTGAACAACCTATGCCAGGTAGACGCCTGATCGAGGAAGCACGTTGAGCGTTGGTAGCTGAAAGTTAGCTGAAAGCCAGACGGCCTGCGACGTCACCAGCACCGACCCCGGTGGGCCGCCGCTGACGGTACGGCTGAACGAGTCCGGCCCGGTCGCCGAGTGCGAGGTCAACGAGACCCTTGGCGCCGTGGGTCAGCGTTGCAGGGTGCCGGTGCCAAGCCGCGCGAGCGCTTCGTTGATCTCCCCGAGATCGAAGCGCGCCGGGTCGTAGCCGGCTGGTATCCACTCGCGGTACATCTCGTGCTCCGGGTGCTTCTCGTCGCCCAGGGCGCCCATCAGCTCGTCGAAGCCCCAGGGGCCGCCACAGTCCTCGGGTGGGCAGGATCGGCGCCCGGTCACACATCGCGGGTAGGTCAGCGCCGGGTCGGCCCGGTCGACGGACTCCACCAGAATGTCGTGATACCAGTCGTCGCCGAAGTCATACCAGTAGACGAAGCGTTCGCCGACCCGCAGGTTGGCCAGTGTCCGGCACGACTCGTCCCTGGTGTCGTCGAGTTCGTGCTCGGGAGCGGCGTAGTACAGATCACGCACCTCGAACTGGTGCAGGTGACAGTCGTACCAGCCCATCGCGGCCTGGATGATGTGGTGCAGCTCGGCCAGGTTCGTCTTGGAGGACACTTGCAGGCGTCGCCAGACGGGCGGCTTCATGTACCGCAGCGAAACCTTGATCGTGTGAATGCTGGGCTGTAACGGCATCACGCGACCCTATTCGTTGGCGCATAACGTCGTCATTGTGGGCTACCTTGTGGCCATGCGCCTGCACATCACGCTCGATGACGCCTTGGTCGGCGATCTCGACCGCGTCGTCGGTGCCCGTGAACGGAGCAGCTTCATCTCCAAGGCAGTGCACCGGGCCATCGAGGAGCTCGACCGCTCCGAGGCTCTGGCGACCGCATTGGGCTCCATCTCAGACTCCGGGCACGACTGGGATGCCGATCCGGCTGGCTGGGTCCGTGTCGAGGAGATTATCCGTGAGTTACGGCCGAGTGAGCAACCCGCAGCCGACGCATTGTTCACCGCAGTGCGGGTGCTCCCGATCCGGGAACCCGACGCCCGCCGGGCCGGAGCGTGGCGACGGGAACACGCCGCTCGGGGTATTACCCTGCACCAGACCGCTTGCCTGATCGGCGCAGTCGCTGCGGGGATCGGCGCCCACCTGGCCACCGGCAACACCAAGCATTTTCCGATGCCCGAGGTCACCGTGGAAGAATGGCCCCCCCGGAATGTGAGCGCTGTCGCCGTGGAGACCACCGAGTTGAGTTCGACACCAGGGGTGCTCAGCCAGGGAGAAGGCCGTCCAGTCTTAGGTTGACAGGGAAGGGCTCGGTGGTGACGAACCGACCGGTGACGGGGCCGGCGTCCTGGTAACCGAATTCTGCGGCGAGGTGACAGTCAATCAGTGTCACCGGGCCGTCGAGGTCAACAATCCAGTAGTGCGGGATGCCCGCGTCGGCATACTCATCACGCTTGATCATGTGGTCAGTGCGGCGTGAACCGGGTGAGACGATCTCGACGACCACCAGCACCTCGCAGGCGCGCAGGATGCCTCCGTCGCGGCGTACCCGGTCGACGGCCGCCTGGTGGGCGACGACCAAGTCTGGCCTGCGGACGAACCCGGGTTTGCCGCGCGGCGCGAGTTCGAGGTCGACATCGACGTCCGGGATCGCTAGCAGACCCGCCGGCAGCTGCCCATCCAGCTGGCCGAACAACCTTCCCATGAAGATCATATGATGCGGCGTCGGGCTCGGCGACATGACCAGGTTGCCTTCCTGCAACTCCGAGCGGTAGCGATCATCCTCGCCGAGCGCGGCGTAGGCTTCGACAGTCAGCAGGCGCCCCGGCAGCTCCGGTACCGCGGTCACAGTGTCTCCCACCGGTTAGACGTCGAGGAAGCGGACGTCTTTGGCGTTGCGGGTGATGAACGAGCGGCGGGACTCCACGTCCTCCCCCATCAACACGCTGAACAGCTCGTCTGCGGTAGCCGCGTCGTCCAGGGTGACCTGCAGCAGAACCCGGTTGACCGGGTCCATCGTGGTCTCCCACAGCTCCTTGGCGCTCATCTCGCCCAGGCCCTTGTAGCGCTGGATCGCGTCTTCCTTGGGTAACTTGCGCCCCGCTGAGATACCCGTTTCGATGAGCCCGTCACGTTCCCGGTCGGAATAGGCGTACTGCGCCTCCATTCGCGGCCATTTAATCTTGTACAGCGGTGGCTGGGCGAGGAACACGTTCCCGTGCTCGACCAGCGGGCGCATGAAGCGGAACAGCAGCGTCAGCAGCAGGGTGCGGATGTGCTGGCCGTCGACATCGGCGTCGGCCATCAGCACGACCTTGTGGTAGCGCAGCTTGGCCAGGTCGAACTCGTCGTGGATTCCGGTGCCCAGCGCGGTGATGAGCGCCTGGACCTCGGTGTTTTTCAGCACCCGGTCCAGCCGGGCCTTCTCCACGTTGATGATTTTCCCGCGGATCGGCAGGATCGCCTGGTACAGCGAGTCCCGGCCGGATTTCGCCGAGCCGCCCGCGGAGTCACCCTCCACGATGAACACCTCACTGCGGGAAGGGTCAGTAGAGCGACAGTCGGACAGCTTGCCGGGCAGGCCGCCCAGATCACCTGCCGACTTGCGGCGCACCAGCTCACGGGCTCGCCGGGCGGCCAGCCGGGCCTGCGAGGAGGAGATCGCCTTGCTGAGGATTGTCTTGGCCTCAGCGGGGTTGCGCTCCAGCCAGTCGATCAGCCATTCGTTGCAGGTGCGCTGGACGAACGACTTGACCTCGGTGTTGCCCAGCTTGGTCTTGGTCTGGCCTTCGAACTGCGGCTCGCGGAGCTTGACCGACACGATGGCAGCCAGTCCCTCCCGCACGTCATCGCCGGTGAGCGCGGAGTCCTTCTCCTTGAGCAGTTTCTTTTCCCGCGCGTACCGGTTGACCACGGTGGTCAGCGCGGAGCGGAAGCCCTCCTCGTGAGTGCCGCCCTCGTGGGTGTTGATCGTGTTGGCGAAGGTGTAGACCGACTCGGTGTACCCGGAGTTCCACTGCATCGCGACTTCGACCTCCAGGCCGTCGCCTTTGGCCTCAAAGCTGATCACTTTGCGGTGGATGGCGTCCTTGGAGTTGTTGATGTGCTGGACGAAATCCTCCAGGCCACCGGGGTAGTAGTAAGTCTGTTCCGTGAGCTGCGCTACCTGCCCCCCAGCGTCCTCTACGTCGCCTTCGGGGATCCGCTCGTCTCGTAGCGTGATCGTCAGGCCTTTGTTGAGGAAGGCCATCTCCTGAACGCGACGCGCTATCGTCTCCGTGTTGAAGTTGGTGGTCTCCAAGATATTCTGATCAGGCCAGAAGGTCACGCTCGTGCCGGTCTCGCGAGTTGGCTCACCCTTCTCCAGCGGTCCAGGGACGGCGTATTTGTAGGTCTGCCGCCACACATGGCCCTTCTGCTTGATCTCCACCTCGAGGCGGGTCGACAACGCGTTGACCACAGAGACGCCCACGCCATGCAGGCCGCCGGATACGGCGTAGGCTTTTCCGTCGAACTTGCCGCCGGCATGGAGAACGGTGAGCGCCACCTCGACACCCGGTCGCTTGAGCTTCGGATGGATGTCAACCGGAATACCTCGACCATTGTCGACCACCCGGAGCCCACCATCTGCCAGAATCGTGAGGCTGAACCGGTCGCAGTACCCCGCAAGAGCCTCGTCAACCGCGTTGTCGATCAGCTCCCACACCAGTTGATGGAGACCCCGTTCTCCGGTGGAGCCGATGTACATACCGGGGCGCTTGCGGACAGCCTCGAGGCCTTCCAGCACAGTGATCGACTCAGCGTTGTACTCGCTCTTCTTCGCTACCACAGGCCTGGTGTCTCCTCGCGCTCTGTCCAACGGACGTCAGGGGGTGCTGCGTCATGCGCTGCACGTAGCCGGCATCAGCGGAAGGGGGTGTCGGCCCCAGCCCACCAGAACCATTCTACTGGTGGGCTACCTCAGAACGGGGTCCAGGACACCCCTGACTCGGTCACAGCCGCCCCAACGGCGACACCCCAGAGTCCCCCCCTGGGAGTTCAGCCGTAGGTGTCTCGGGGGCCGCGGCCTCGGACGTGCCGCGAGCCGTGCACCCAGCTCGGCGCTGCCGGGCCTTGCACCCGCAGCGCCTTGACCACACCCGGCCCGACGCCGGCGGTGATCCGCGCGATTAGCTGCCGTTGAAGTAACCGTAGCTGAGTGGCCCACGCTGTGGAGCTGGCCGCCACCATGAGCTCGCCGTCCTGCAGCGACACTGGCTGAGCGTGCTCGGCGACGTCGGTACCCACCAGCTGCGCCCAGCGGGCGAACACCACCCCTGCGGACACCCGGTCCGCCCAGCCACGATCAGCCACCAGGCGAGACGCCAGCCGGCCCAGCTGCTGGGGGTCCCGGTCATCCGGGCGCGCACCCGACCAGCCGCGGCGCCGCCGCGGCGCCGCTCGCGCAGCCCCTGGCTGGTGGCCACCGGTCGTGCGACGCCCGGCACGGGCGGCCTCCAGGGCAGCGCGGGCAATGTCCACACCTTTGCGCCCCCCGCCGGGTGGGGTCTCGGGTTCATCGAACATCGACTTGTCCACACTATCCACAGGTTTATCCCCAGCTGGGGGTCGTTCACCGGGCGGGGCCTCATCGGACACGGTGCACCTCCCCGCCGTGCAGGTCGAACCGCGCGCCGTGAAGTTCCTCGGGCACGTCCTCGGGCACCGCCGCGGTGACCACCACCTGCTCGGCAGCCAGCGCGACCTCGGCCAACCGGGCCCGGCGATGGGTGTCCAGCTCGGCGAAGACATCATCGAGCAATAGCACCGGCTCGGCACCGTCGCAGCACAGCAGCTGGTAGCTGCCCAGCCGTAGGGCCAGCGCGAACGACCACGACTCGCCGTGGCTGGCGTAGCTCTTGGCTGGCTTGGCGCCCAGCACAAGCTCCAGGTCGTCGCGGTGCGGTCCGACCAGGCAGACTCCGCGCTCGAGCTCCGTCATCCGCACCTGGGCCAGCTGCGCCAGCATCGCCACCTCCAGCAGCTCGACATCGGCCTTGCCCGCCCCAGGCACCCGATCCGGCAGGGCGTCACCCAGGCTGCTGCGATACTCCAGTTGAGCTGCGGCAGACTCCGGGGCCACCGCACGGTAAGCCGCAACGACGTAGGGAGCCAGCTCACCGACGAGGTCCAGCCGGGCTCCGAGCAGTTCCGCGCCATGCCGGGCAAGGTGACCGTCCCAGACGTCCAGGGTGCGCAGATCACCCGCCCCGCCGCCGGAGCGGCGCGCCGCGCCCGCCGACTTGAGCAACGCGACGCGCTGGCGCAATACCTTGTCATAGTCGGCTTGCACGCCAGCCAGCCGGGGCGCCCGCAGGACCAGCAGGTCGTCAAGGAACCGGCGGCGCTGCGCTGGGTCCCCTCGGACCAGCGCCAGGTCCTCCGGGGCGAACAGCACGCTGCGCAACACACCGAGCACCGCCCTCGGCCTCGGCACTGGGGAGCGGTTGAGCCTGGCCCGGTTGGCTCGCCCCGGGGAGATCTCCAGCTCCACGGTCAGCTCCCGGCCGGCGTGCACCACCGAGGCGCGCACGATGGCGCGCTGGGCGCCGTGGCGGATCAGCGGTGCGTCGGCGCTCACCCGGTGTGAACCCAGCGTGGACAGGTAACCCAGCGCTTCGAGCAGGTTCGTCTTGCCCTGCCCGTTCGGGCCGACCAATACCGAGACCCCAGGGGCGAAGTCGAGCTCGGCGTGCTCCCAGGAGCGGAAATCGGTGACCACAAGCTGCCGAACGTACACGCGGCTAGTGACGAGTTTCTGAGCTGGATGAGTCGGGGCTGGCCTGCTGTACGGCGTGCCCACCGAACTGCTGGCGCAACGCGGCCACCGCCCGCATCGCCGGGGAGTCGGCCTGCCGGGAGGCGAACCGGGCGAACAGCGCAGCGGAGATCACTGGCGCGGGCACCGCGTGGTTGATCGCCTCCTCGACTGTCCAGCGGCCCTCCCCGGAGTCCTGCACCCACCCGCGCAGGTGCTCTAGTGTCGGGTCGTTGTCCAGGGCGGCGACCAGCAGGTCCAGCAGCCAGGAGCGGACCACCGTGCCGCGCTGCCAGGCCTTGAGCACCGCAGGCACGTCGGTGATCACCTCGGCGGCCTCCAGCAGCTCGAAGCCCTCCGCGTAGGCCTGCATCAGGCCGTATTCCACCCCGTTGTGCACCATCTTGGCGAAGTGCCCGGCACCGACGCCGCCAGCGTGCACGAAGCCCTCGTCCCGAGGGCCCTCGGGACGCAGCGCGTCGAACACCGGCATCAGCCGCTCGACGTGCGCCGCAGCGCCGCCGACCATCAGCCCGTAGCCGTTGTGCCGGCCCCACACCCCGCCGGAGACGCCACAGTCCAGGTACCCGATGCCGCCTGGGGCGAGTAGCTCGGCGTGTACCCGGTCCTCGGTGTAGTGCGAGTTACCGCCGTCGATGACGAGATCACCCGTGCCGAGCAACCCGGCCAGCTGACTCACGGTGTCCCGGGTCGGGTCACCAGCCGGAACCATGATCCATACAGCGCGTGGTGTGGACAGCCGCTCGACCAGCTCGGCCAGCGAATCGACGTCACGGCCCCCGGTGCTGCGGGCGAAACCGAGGACCTCGATGCCACCGGTTCGCAGCCGATCGCGCATGTTGGCGCCCATCCGGCCCAATCCAACGAGTCCGAGCTGCACGGCGAGATCCTCCCAGTAGTACCCGCTCCTACCGTAGCGGCGGGTGGTCCAGGCCGGTGTCGTTGGATCGGCTGTCTCAACCTGTCCACCGGCCTAGTGTTTGAGGTCTTCCTGTGAAAAGAGAACACCAGTAGCAGTAGTAGGTGGTGTGGGTGGTGTGGACACCCACCGTCCGCCCAGCTCCACCAGTGTGGTGCGGTGGGGACAGCACAGGTTGTCATTTGTGTGGCGCGCGGGCCAGCGGTGGACAACAGCGGCGCACCGGGCTGCGATGCACAGTGGCGCCCAGTTATCCACAGAGTTGTCCTCAGGTGTGGGTAGATCGGTTACCGGTGTTCGTGACTGCTCTCAGCGCGCCGAGCTGCCGTGGGCCTCCTAGCGAAGCCAGCCGGGGTTGTCGGGGTGGTCGATCCAGATCTGGTGGTTGTCGGCGCCGGGGGTGATGGTGATGCCGAGTTGGTCGCGGGTGGGGCTTCCGGCGGCCTTCCAGGCGTGATGGTGTTGTTCGAGTTCGTCCCAGAGCCGCCGTGGCCCTGTTTGCACGGCGATGAGGCCGTCGTCGGCCAATGTTTGGTGGGCCCAGGAGCCGTCGCGTGCCAGGAGCCAGGTGAGCATGCTGGGGGCGCCGTGGGGGTGCGCTCACCGTCGTTGTCGCCGTATTCGGGCAGGAACCGGCCGGAGGCTGATCCATCGTTGTTCACGGTGAGCAGGATTAGCCCGCCGGCGTCGAATTCGGTGTAGAGGTGGGTCACGATCTTCCCGCCGGGCTTGGTCTGCTCCGCCCAGGCGCGGGCAGCTGAGGGAAGGAGCAGGTGGCGATCACTCGGTCATACGGCGCGGCGGGTGGAAAGCCTTGCGTGCCATCCGCCAGGCCATGAGCCGGGGTTGGGTGCTGGAACTGCTTGGACGGCCCACTGTGGGGCCTGCCTCGCGGATGCGGTGCCACGACGAGTCGTCTGCGCGTCGGCGAGCGTGGCGGCTAGGGCGTGCCGCAGGTGGGCGGCCTGTTGAGTGTCGTGGGTACTCGGGGCGGTCATGGCGAGGTGGTCCTTCCTTGCAGGGCATGAGCGATGGCGCAGGCGTTGCGTGGGGTCAGCTCGCTGATCCAGGCCCACTGGCCGTTTGGATTGACATCGGCCTGCTCAACGCTGTCCGGTCGTTGACCGGAAACGCCACCATGGGCACGATGTGGCATCTAGTCACCAGCCAGGGGAGGATTGATCAACTTGGCCAAATATGAGAGCAAGATCACCGGAGACGGGCAGGGTACCTACGACCCTGCCCGGACCAAGGATGTAAGCAGGGCCCCGGCAAAGTCCTGTTTCGGCAGATAGATGCCCATAGATCACTGAACGAGAGGGGCGATCATGATCTCGTGTGCTCTCAGTGCGCCGAGTTCGACAGGAGAGCTGCTCGGCCGGCCTCT
>JBOHFR010000071.1:7827-25679 GCA_050699715.1 Pseudonocardiaceae bacterium | reverse complement strand
AGTGACATGTCATGTCACTTTCGGCACCGAAACCGTGATCATGGTCGTGGTGCCGCCCTGATGTGGGCCACCACCGCCCGCGGGCTGGACGTTGTTCGCCCGCGTCTACGTCGTCGCCTGCTGAGGCAGCGCCCGGTTGGCGGGGTCATGGGTGTGCCTACCATACGAGCTGGCGGGGCGACGGGCAGCTGGTGGCTTGCCGCGAGCGAGCGCTGTATCGATCGACGTTCATGACCTACTTCAGGAGGTCTGAACCTGGGGGTCCTGCTGGAGCGGGGCGGAAACCTCATGGAGGCTGAGATCTGGTACCGGCGGGCCACCGACGCCGGTACCACCGAAGCCATATAGATGCACTGCTGCCGATGGTCAGCGCCGAACGTGAGGTAGCCGTTGACGACAGGTTCGCCCGCTGGCGGCGATGCCGGTTACGTTCCGCTGGGCCTTCCCCGAACGGGCAGCGGCAAAGTTCACTCACCATGCGGTGCCGTTGTCCGGTTCCTGGTCCCTACCGTCTATGTGTAATTACTTCGGGGAAGGGGGTGGGGAACATGGACAATGGGCGTTCCCTGCTCGGTGTCGGCCATTGGCTGACCAGTCACCCGGAGACGATCATCATGCAGCCGACGAGTTTGTGCCCGTTGGCGTGCACGTATTGTTATCTTCCGCAGCGGCATCTCAAGCGGGACATGACGCCGGTCGTCGCGGCTGCCGTTGCGGCGGGTATCGAGCCGGACTGGCCGCCTATTGAGATCGTGTGGCACGGCGGCGAGCCGTTGGCGGTCGGATATCGGCGGCTGGCGGCGCTGCTGGAGCCGTTCGAGCCGCTACGCCAGGCTGGCCGGGTGCAGCACAAGGTGCAGACCGGTGCCACACTGATCACTGACATCTGGTGTGAGCTGTTCGAGCGGTACGAGATCGGTGTGGGAGTGAGCATCGACGGTCCGCGCGAGGCCAACCGCCACCGGGTGGACCGCGCGGGCCGGCCGATGTTCAACCGGATCGTGGCCGGCATCGAGACGCTGAAGCGGCACGGTATCCCGTTCATCGTGCTTGCCGTGGTCAGCCGAGACAGCACCCACCGAGCCGTGGAGGTGTTGGACTTCCTGCGGGATCTGGGCTGCCGGTGGGTGGGGTTCAACATCGAGGCGAAAGAGGGCGCGAACGCTCTCGGTGACACGCCGACCCTGAAAGATGCGCGCCGCCGACGCCCAACATGACCTGATTCCGGCGATCGCATGGAATGGTGATGTCGTGCTACTCTCACCGGAACTGCTCGGCATCACCGACGCGGCGTATGACGATTTTGTCGCCGGAAACGTCATGACGGACACGTTGCCGGCCATTCTCCACCGCGCGGGGGACCTGCGCTATGTCCAGGAGTTTCTCGTCGGCCTGGAACGGTACAAAGCGACGTGTGAGTTTTTCTCCTACTGTCAGGGCGCGCACGCGGGAGACCGGTATTTCGAGCATGGCACATTCACGGCCACAGAAACCGAGCATTGCCAAACGTCCGCGCAGGCACCGGTGCTGGCACTGGCGGATTTGGTGGAAGCAAAGGAGCCGGGATGACGATTCTGGAACGGCTCGCGGCCTTCGCCACGGTTGATCCCGTGTGGGCCGACATGATCGCCGACTATGCCGGCGACACCGTGGACGCGCCGACGTGTGAGGATTGGGGACGCAAGGGAGGCAGCCACTACAAAGACGGGGAGTTCAGCAAGAAATGACCACGGACACCGACGAGATCGAGCAGGCCGTTGAGCAACGCCGGGTCTGGTTGCAGGGCCAACTCGACACGGCGGCGGCCCGGTTCGGCGTCGAGCTAGCCGGCGAGGCGGTAAACACCTTCGACAT
Organism: Pseudonocardiaceae bacterium; assembly: GCA_050699715.1. GTDB lineage: Bacteria > Actinomycetota > Actinomycetes > Mycobacteriales > Pseudonocardiaceae. Next base: position 23,825 of record JBOHFR010000071.1, on the reverse strand, counting down.
GCGCTCGGCCGGGGCGCCCGCCCGCGACGGTGACCAGCTCGTGTGGCTGCGCGTTGTAGTGGAAGACCCGGACTACCAGCCAGCCTGCCGCTGGGACGGCAACGTGGACGCCAACTCGATCCGCGGTGTCCCCAAACCCGAGGTGCTGCGCTGGGCCGACTGGCACCACCGCGACAGCTACCTCGCGGGTCGTCGGCTCCGGGGCGAGGTGATGACCCCCGCCCCGGGATCAACAATCGCCCCGGGTGGCGTGCTGTTCGGCGACCCGCACCTACCGAAATCCTGGTGGGCGGACCTCGACGCCGCGCTGGACGCACTGGCCGCGCACCCGGTCACCATGGACCACGAACTCGGCGCCATGCGCTACACCATCAACGGCGTCCACCAGCACTTCGAGGTCACCCTGACTGAGAACACCTTCGTTGGCCTGGAATGGGCCACAGCGCATGCGGACCTGCACTGGGGGAATCTGCGCGGGCCACAGCTATGCATTCTGGACTGGGAAAGCTGGCGGCCGGCACCGGCTGGATACGACGCGGCAACCCTGTACTGCAACAGCCTGCTGCACCAACCCACGGCCCGGCAGCTCCGCGCCATGCCGGTCCTAGGAACCCGCAGTGGCCAGATCGCGCTCCTGTCCGCGATCTGCCGCTACCTATGGGTAATCGGCGAGGGCAGCGATCTGGACCAGACCGAGGAGCACCATCGTTGCGAAGGCTCAGACATCGTGACCCAACTTACCCGCTGATCACCCCCGCACCCGCCCAGAGCCCGGCCTGCCCACCAGAGACTGTGAAACGTGTCTCGGCATGCTGGCGATGCAGTAGCTGGTGGCGGCTCGCTTCCTATGACCCACAGGCTGGCAACTTGCGGGCGTCGGAATGCTCGAAGGAGCACGGAACGAGAGTCAGTGAGGGGGCAGTAGCACTGGTCATGCGGCCAGTTGCAGCCTCCGGTCCAGTTCGGTGGAGAACTCGCGGACGTACGCATTGGCCTTCCGGGTGCGCAGCTCGTCCGCGACACGGCGCAGGTCCGTCAGGCAGCGCGGTGAGTTGACGTACGGCAGCCGCGCCAGAGCAATCCGCCCGATCTCGCACCCCTGCTCCAGCTCTCCACGGCCGATGTAGGCCGTCGCCAGCGCTGTACCGGTCAGTATCGCGTCGCGGGGGGACCAGTAATCGGGTGCGGTGGCGCTGGGGGTGAGCAGGGTGATCGCGTTGCTGAGATGACGCCGGCTGTTGCGGGAACAGGCCATCCCCAGACTGACTTGGTAAAAGCCGCCGTTAGTGTCGGCAAACTGTGGGCTGACGTAATACGCCCAGCGCGGCTGGTGACCGGTGGGATGCTCACTCAGCTCACAGGCCCGGCGGTGGGCCGCGTGGAAGCGGTCGGCATCACCGGCGAGCGCATAGCCGTAGGCGAGCCGGCTGGCGACCAGGGCCTGGACAAGGGCGGGACTACGGCGGGCCATCTCCACCGCAGCGGTGCCCAAACTGATCGCATCAGTCGCCTGCTCACGGACGGCGGCGTGGCAAGCCATCGCGCCCAGTACGTGGGCGCCGAGTGCCTTGTCGCCAGCGTTGTGGGCGGCCCGCAGCGCGGTCAGGTAGTAACGCTGGGCCAGCCCGTGACGCTCAGTGTCGGCCGCCATCCAGCCGGCCAGCTGCCCGAGCTCGGCCCACGCGACCAACAGGCGCCGGGTGACCTGCCCGCCATGCTCGGCCGTCTTCAGCAGTTGGCCAACGGCCTGGAACTGGGCGTGAACATAGGAAAGGCTCGCTCCGCCTCCGCCCTGCTGGTCATCGAGCTGACGCAGCCGGGGGATCGTCTCCTCCACCTGCTCGATCAAGATAGCGCCCACCCGCCCGCCGTTCAGAGCCGCGGCCAGTCGAGCTGGTTCGGTGTTCACCGCTGTCCACGCGAGTTGGGTCAGGGCCGAACCGCCCACCGCCATGAACACGCGACGATCCATCAGCCCTCCGAGCAGCCAGTCATGTGCTATGGCCAGAGTGCCTGCCAGGGTCCACGGTACCTCCATCCCGTCGACCGCAGAGATCAAAAGTGGATCATGTGGAACGCACCCAGGCCACAGCTCACTCACCGTGATGAGCTGGCTGCTGGCTTGGGAGAGCACGAACGCGGTCGCCTGACGCACCTCGTCCCGGCGCGGTTGATGGCCCTTGAGCCATTTGTACGGCGCGGTCGGGTGGACCGCACCAGTGCCAAGCACTCGGCATATCTCCCGAGCCAGCCGCTCACCACTCCAGGACACACCAGCCAACAGCTGGCTCAGCGTCTCGTTCGGGACCTCTGCCGCCATCGCCCGTGTCCTTGCCGTCGTGGGAAACGTGTCACCACGGAGAGTAGGACTCTGATCATCCACAGCGGAGGAAGTTCAGGGTTTTCAGGAAACACTCCCCTTCCCCAAACCGACCAGGCGGCGCGACGGTAGACACCTCGCTGCCGGGCTCCTGACCCGAGTAGCGCCTGATCGTCATGGTTACCACCACAACGACCACAACTGGAGGTCATCAGCCGTGGAAAACGACACTGGCCCAGAGCGGAGTGACCCGGTGACCGGCGATGTCAGCCGGGAGCACTGGATCGTGCCGGTGCACGGCCTAACCTCAGACGACCCCGACGGCATCGTGCAAGCGATCGCCCGCCGCGACGGCACCGTGATCCTGCACATGACCTGCGGGGACATCCGGACCACGGGGTGGCTCGACCTCTCCCGGGCGGCCCAGCTCTGCACCGGGATCTGGGAGGCCGCCGGGACCAGCCAGCAGCTCACCGGATACCTCGGCGACGACCATCCCCCACTACCAGCCCACGGGTCGGGAGTCCGGCGCTCACATCTCCACGAGAACCCACCACTCCGACGTAGCTCCCCGATGTCTCGGCGGAGGCTCAACCCGGTGAATCACGCTGCCGCGATGGACGCTGACAAAACGTGCACGATCGGCCGGCGCATCCGGGGGATCCGCAAAACCCGAGACAAGTCGTTGCGGGTTATCGCCGGGCTGGCCGGGATAAGCAGAACCACCCTCAACCGCATCGAGCACGGACAACGTGATGTGACCCTTTCCGAGATCGTGGCACTGGCCAACGCACTGGAGATCACCCCTGCGAAACTGATCATACTGCCGATCCCCGCACACACCAGCGGACACACCGACGCCGCCACGAAAGTGGTTCCGCCCTCATCCCGTGAAGCTGGATGAGGGGGAGGCTTGGTGATGGTGATGGTGGACACCAGGCAATCTCCGGCCCACTCGGATCGCGGTGTGGTGGTCATTCAGGTGCCTGAGGTGTGCAGCTGGAATCCGTACGTGGCGGCGGCAGAGGCCGCCCTCGTGGCGCGAGGTGTTCGCGTCGTGCGCCCGGGCCTGTGCTGTGACGTGCACGGGCCCGCGACCCGCCCCCCGCTCAGGCAACCGGTCGAGGTCGACGCTGCTACGATCGTGAATCTGCACTGGCCGGAAAAACTGGCCCACCAGCTTGGTGTGGATGCGGCCACCACGGTGTTGCGTGGCCTGGTGGAGCGCGGCGCGAAGATCGTTCAGACTGTGCATAACATCCGCCCGCATGAGGCTGTGCCGGAGTTGGCGGCGTTCCTGCGGTTGGTGGATGAGCTGACGGCTGGGGCGCATTTTTTCTCCGCTGACCACGAGGCGGAGGCCAGGTCGACCCGGCCGGGCCTGCCGCACTGTGTGTTGCATCTGCCGCATCCGAGGTTTGCGCTTCCCACGGCGCCGACCGCGTCGGCGGTGGCGGGGTCGGTGGGTCTGCTAGGGCGTCTACGCGGCTACAAGAGGACGGTCGGGTTCGCTCGCGCCTACCTGCAGGCCCTCGGCGCGCAGGCCCGGATGGTCGTCGCCGGACACGTGGACGAGCCGGAGGTCCACCGTGGCCTGGCCGAGCTTGCCATGCAGTACCCCGGGTTGAACTACCAGCCGGGGTTTGTCCCCGAGGAGCGGTTCTGGCGGCTGCTCGGTGAGGTGGAGTGGGTCGCCCTGCCGTATCAGTGGTTGTACTCCAGCGGGGTCCTGGTCGCCGCGTTGCAGCTCGGCCGGCGGATCATCAGCCCTGTCCCGACCGGCGGCACCGGTCTGTACGGCACCGGTCTGGATCAGGGTCAGTGGCGGACAGTCCAGCCCTGGGATGACACCCGGGCCGTCGAGGCGCTGCTGGCTGCCCGGGCCCACGTCCCGCCGGTCGGGGAGCTGGCCCTACCGTCGTGGCCGGAAGCCGCCGAGGCGATGACCAGCTTCTACACTCGGCGCGTCCAGGACTCCGCCACCCCAGCGACCGGATCGACCCGCACCGGTGGCGCTGTGCCAACTGGGCGCACTCCGGTGCCTGTTCACGCCCGGTCCACCGATGGAGAGGTGTTCGATTTCGGCACGCACGCCAACGACTTCCTGGTGCGTCGCGAGGAGTCGCTGGCCACCGAGACGTTCCTGGTCCGGGTGCCGGGCGGCGGAGCCGTCCCGGAGCACGTGCATACCGACATGGAGCAGACGTTCGTGTTCGTCTCGGGGGTCGGTGAGGCGACGCTGAGCCGCAGCGGGGAGCAGGCCAGGCAGTTTGGCTGCGTGCCCGGTGACGTGGTGTTCGTGCCGGCGGGCTGGCGGCACACGGTGCTCGCGCAGTCGGTCGAGGGGCTGGTCTACCTGACGGTCAACTCGTTCGTGCCCGGCGCTGACCGGGTCGGTGCCTCCGCAGTGGCTCACGCCGTGGCGGTCCAGCCCGGCTTCCGGGCAACCGGACGCGCACCGTGGGCTGCCCACGTTGAGCCGTTGGCGGTCTTTCGATCGGCGGAGACGGCGTTCCGAGTCGACGAGGGCGGCCGGCGGATGTGGCCACGCGACTTCACCGCGCTGGACACGACGTTGCGCCGGGATCCCGACACCTACCGGGTCCGACGGCTCGGCCCGTTCGAGTACGTCAAGTCGGTCACCACCCGCCCGCGGATCCTCACCACTGAGCTGGCTGATCGGTTGTTCGCGGCGGCGGGTGGTCACCTGCCGGTGCTGGTCGAGGGCTCCCAGTCGCCGATCTCGGTGAAGGCGCCCTGCGCGGAATCAGACCTGGACATCCTCGTCGCGGTGGAGTCCGGGGACGACCTGACGCTGGCCCGCAAGGTGCTCGACGGCCTAGCTGAGCAGATGGACCACGTCCCGGTACCGCTGTCGCTCGGCGTGGTACACGCCCGCTGGCTAGAGCTACCGAACTTCTACTCAGCGCTGTCCCTCGACCCGGCCGCGCCGGACCGGCGGTGGTGGACCGCCGCCGACCCTGATCGGCTCGGCGAAGCCACCAGACGCATCCGGCGGGGCTTGGACCTGCTACAGAACCCGGACACGGTCCGCAGTCTGCTGGCCCGCTCGCTGGAGGTCGCCGACCGCAGCACGGAGCAGATCGGTGAGTGGCGGCTGATCCCGCGTTGGAAGGGTTACGTGTGACCACGGTGAGCGTGCGCGTCTGCCGGGTCGTCGTCGGTGCCGCCGGGCAGGTCGGCTCCGCGCTGGCAGCGCACCTGCGCTCGGTGTCCGGCCGCCTGGTCGCCGTCGACCGGGTCAGCAGCGACGGCCCGGTACCAGTGATCGGCTGCGACGTCACCGACCCGGCGTTCACTGAACTGCTGGCCTTGCAATTGGCCGGCTGCACGCGGGCTGAGCTGTACCACACTGCCGGCTGGGTACCGCCGCTGGCCCGCGTCGACGACACCCCGACCGACACCTTCGCCATCGCGATCACGCGGAACCTGACCAGCGCCTATGTTGCGCTGCGCGCCTTCGCCCTGGCCGCCGGCCGACTCGACCTGCACGCCGCTGCGGTCGCGGTGACCTCGGTGGGCGCGCACCGGGCACACCGCTTCCACGTCGGGTATGACGCCGCGCAGGCCGGCGTCGAGTCCGTGGTCCGCACTCTGGCCCTGGAATACGGGGCGCGGCTGTCAGTGCGGGCCTTCGCGTTGGGTCCGCTGGCCAAGTCGACCAGCACCGCCGCCGACGGCGAGGCGTCGCCAGCGTTGGTTCGGCTGGTGCCGCTGGGCCGCTACGCCCGCTTGGCGGAGGTCGCCGAAGCGATCGCCCTGTTTGGAGGCCCGGCGTTCGACCCGGCCAACGGGCACACCCTGACCTTCGACGGTGGGTTGTCGGTGCAGCTGCGGCCAGTCCAGGTGGAACGGGCGCCTCCCGATTGGTCGGGCGACGCCCGGTAACCTGCGCCCAGGACACCCTCGCTGCCCAATGTCCCAGCCGGTGGGTCGGCGCGGGTCGATCAACGGAGGAGAGCACCTGACGTGCTGACGATGCAGGACGCGCTGGCTCGCTTGGACGGGTACTGGACCGGTCGCGGCTGCCTTCGCGTGCAGCCGATGAACACCGAGGTCGGTGCCGGAACTCTAAACCCGGCGACCTTCTTGCGGGTGCTCGGCCCGGAGCCGTGGCGGGTGGCCTACGTCGAGCCGTCGGTGCGCCCAGACGACGCCCGGTACGGGGAGAACCCCAACCGGATCCAGTGCCACACCCAATATCAGGTGATCCTCAAGCCCGAGCCCGGGGATGCGCAGCAGCTGTACCTGGGCAGCCTGGAGGCCCTGGGCATTGACATCCGCGCGCATGACGTGCGGTTCGTGGAGGACAACTGGGCATCACCAGCGCTGGGTGCCTGGGGGCTGGGCTGGGAGGTGTGGCTGGACGGGTTGGAGATCACCCAGTTCACCTACTTCCAGCAGGCCGGCGGGATCGACCTCGACCCGGTCTCGGTGGAGATCACCTACGGCGTGGAACGCATCCTAATGGCACTCCAGGGCGTACGGCACTTCAAGGAGATCGGCTACGCGCCCGGCATCAGCTACGGCGAGGTGTTCGGCCAGGCCGAGTACGAGATGTCGCGGTACTACCTCGACGACGCCGACGTCACGGCCAACCGCGCCCTGCTCGAGACCTACGCCGCCGAGGCACAACGGATGATCGAAGCGCGGTTGCCGGTGCCGGCGTACTCCTCCGTGTTGAAGTGCTCGCACGCCTTCAACGTGCTGGACGCTCGTGGCGCGGTGTCCACTGCGGAGCGGGCCGCTGAGTTCGCTCGGATGCGCCGGCTGTCGGGTTCAGTCGCGAGACTGTGGCGTGAGCGTCGCGCCGATCTGGGCCACCCGCTCGGCGTCACGCCAGCCGTCGAAGCGGCGCGGCCAGCGCCGCACGGCGCGACGAGCACCGTCGACGGTCCGCGGCGGTTGGTGTTCGAGATCGGCACCGAGGAGATGCCACCCACCGAAGCGCAGGCTGCGCGCGACCAGCTAACCCGGCTGGTGCTCGACGCGCTGGCCAGTACCCGGCTGGCCCACGGCGCGCTCACCGTGCTGGCCACCCCACGGCGGCTGGTCGCGATCGTGGAGGAGGTCGCCGGTCGCGAGACCGATCACACCCGGCTGGCGCGCGGACCCAAGGTCAGTGCCGCGTTCGGCCCCGATGGGGCGCCGACCCCGGCGGCGAGTGGGTTCGCCCGCGCCCACGGCGTTGCCGTCGGCGACCTCGAACGGGCCGACGTCAACGGAGTCGAGCACCTCGTGGTACGCCGCCAGGAGCCCGGTCGGCCCGTCCTGGAGGCGTTGAGCGGGGCGCTGGCCGGGGTGGTGACCGGGCTGCGCGGGGCGAAGAACATGCGCTGGCGCGACCCGGGCCTGGCGTTCACCCGGCCGATCCGCTGGCTGCTTGCGTTGTGGGGCGATGACGTGGTGCCGGTCCAAGCGTCCACCCTCGTCGCCGGCCGGAGCACCGGGGTACTGCGGACCGCCGCCGAGCCGGTGATCACCGTCAGCGCGGCTGAGGAGTACCTCGACCACCTCCACGCTGCCGGGATCGTCCTGGTCCCGACCGAGCGCCGGGACCGGATCGTCGCCGTCGCGACCGAGCTGGCCGCCACAGTCGGCGGGTGCATCGACACCGGCGGTGAGTCCGCGTTGATCGACCAGCTCACCTACCTGATCGAGTCGCCGACTCCCTTGCTGGGCCGCTTCGATCCCGACTACCTGCGGCTGCCCGAGGCCGTGCTGGCCACCGTCATGCGCAAGCACCAGCGTTACCTGCCGGTCCGCGACACCCACGGCGCGCTGCTGCCCTGCTTCGTCGCAGTCGCGAACGGACCCATCGACGCCGAGGTGGTCCGCGCCGGCAACGAGGCGGTCCTGCGTGCCCGCTACGAGGACGCCGCGTTCTTCCACCGCGCCGACCTCGCCGTCACGCCGGCCCAGCTGCGGCAACGGCTGACCGGCCTGACCTTCGCCGACCGCCTCGGCTCCATGGCCGACCGGGCTGGGCGCATCGCCGCCGTCGCCCCCGAGCTCGCCGACCTGGTCGAGCTCGACGACGAGCAGCGCCGCACCCTCGACCGGGCCCGGAGCCTGACCAAGTTCGACCTCGGCTCGCAGGTGGTCACCGAGCTGACCAGCCTCGCTGGCGTCATGGCCGGCGAGTACGCCACCGCCGCCGGCGAACCGCCCGCCGTCGCCCAGGCCCTGTACGAGGCCGAACTGCCCCGCCACGCCGGTGACCACCTGCCCACCACGCCGGCCGGCGCGATCTTGTCCCTGGCCGACCGGCTCGACTACCTCGCCGGGCTGGCCACCACCGTCGGCCTGCCCACCGGCAGCAGCGACCCGTTCGCGTTGCGCCGGGCCGCTCTCGGCGTGCTCGCGGTCCACCGCACCCAACCCGCCCTGTCCGAGATGTCCCTGGTGGATGCCCTGACAGTGGCCGCCCGGCACCAACCCCTCGACGTGTCCCCGGCCGTCATCAACGACATCGCCGCCTTCCTGACCCGCCGCCTGGAACAGTCCCTCGCCGAGGAAGGGCGCCCGGTCGAGCACATCCGGGCAGCGCTCGTGCACGCTGAGCGCCCCGCCCGCACCGAGGCGATCCTCACCCAACTCGCGGCCCTAGCCGGCACACCCAACTTCGACCGGTTGGTCCAGACCATGCAGCGGGCCCGCAGGATCGTCCCCCCTGGCACCGCCCCCCACTACGACCCCGGCGTCCTCACCGAACCCGCCGAGATCCGGCTGCACGACACCCTCGGCAAGACCCGCGCCGCCCTCGAAGGAATCACCGACCTCGACTACTACACCGACGCCACCACCGACCTCACCCACGCCGTCACCGAGTTCTTCGATCAGGTCTACGTCATGGACGACAACCCCGAACGCCGCGCCACCCGACTCGGCCTGCTCGCCGCCATCACCGAACTCGGCGAGCACGCCCTCGCCTGGGAACACCTCAATGCCTGACTCACACCCCACGATCAGCACACCACCATCGGTGCTGGTGGTTGCATCAGTTGGTATCGCCCCAGCTGCTGGCCAGATCGGTCATCGCGCGGGTCACCAGCGCTCTGGCTTCGGCTCCGTACACCGCTGACTGCTGGAGCTGCCCGAACATCGTGGCGTAGAGTCGGACTTCGCGGGGCTGGGTGATCTCCAGGCTTGCCGTGGGTGTCTCGACCCTGACCGTCGCGTCGTCATAGATCCAGAAACCAACGGACGCGAACACCGTGTGGGGTGCCGCCGCCGGGATGATGCCAAGGCTCACCCGGTGCAGTGACATCACGGCGAGCAGGCGATCGAGCTGACCGGACATGGTATCGAGATTCCCCACTCGGGTCCGAATCGCGTGCTCTTCGAGCACCATCACGAAGCGGCGATCGCCGGAGTAGACGATGCGCTGGCGCTCCATGCGGGCCTCGACGGCGGCGTCGAGGTCGTTCGGAGTATCCAGGAAATCGATGAAGTACGACAGCATTGCCGCTGAGTACTCAGCCGTCTGGAAGAGCCCGGGGATGATGTTGTGCTCATAGATCCGGAACAACTTAGTACGTTCATAGCGCGGCACCGACGACAGCATGAGGCGCTTCATGCCGGCCCGCGTCTGCCGTCGCCACTCCACGTACATCGTCTCAATGCTACGGGCGGTGGCGATCAGATCAGGGATCTGGTCTTCGGCGCGGCAGGCGCGGCACCACGCCTTGATGTTCGCCTCGGAGGGCGCCTGGCCGCCGTTTTCCATGCGGCTGATCTTTGTGTAATGGCACCCGATAGCGACCGCCAATGCTCGTCCCGTGAGACCCGCCTCGTTGCGAATCTCACGAAGACGGACGCCAAGCGCCTCACGGGCCTGCTCGGCCGGGCTAATTCGGCCGGTACTCACTGTTGGGAATGGATAGCTTCCACACTTCCTCGAAAGACGTCCGACACAGCTCAACTGCGCCGCGATCCGTTGTCGCGTGGTGGTCCACCACGAGTCCGCTGGCGGCGAAGATCAGGAAAACCACGGCTTCGTCGTCGAACAACCAGAAGTCGTTTCCCGGTAACGCCACCGTCGACACGCGGCTTCGCGGAACCCAGCGGATGTCCTCTCCGGCTTCAATGTACAGGTGGGTGTCCTTCAGTACCCACTTCTGGTAGTTGGAGACCGGCTCCGACACGATACGTGCCCGCCGGAACACTTTACCAGCCTGCGTTCCAGCACTGACCAGATCAAACCACGGTTGGAGCCAGCCGGGGTCGTCCGGCTCACCAGCCTCCCACTTGCGAAGGTGCGGTATCTCGACAGCCGTGCCGTAGGAGTCCCGCATCTCCAGATGGAGCGCTTCCCGCCGGAATGACGTGAAGAGCGCAGCGAACTCTTCATACGTAATACTGTCCATCTAGTCTCCAACGAGCGCTGCGATCGCGGACCGCGATACTTCGACACAGGTTTCATGATCGGGAATGGTCATCTGCTCTAGCGTCTCGGGGTCCGTCACGCGCGATCCCTTGATGATGTAGTTGCCATTCTCAGTAATGTGCACGATGGGTGGGACAACGTTCACCACATCGCCGCTGAGCCCGTCCTGGGCGAGGTGGGCCATGAGCGCGGCCGGCACTTCGACGATCGTCTCGTCGTCGGACACCGCGATCCTCGCCAGAATCTCCGGGTCGGTGACGATCCACCCCTGCACCAGGTATGAGTCTCGGTCAGTGGCGAACAGGGTCGGTGACTCATCCGGCTGGGATTCCTTGCCCAGGAATGTCAGGTGTATCGCTGCCCTCCTGTCAGAGCCGTTGCTGGTCGTTGCAACCTCACCTAGCTTCGACCCGGCCGCAGCACCTGTCAAGAGCTGCGGCTCTCCCCGAAACTGCAACTTCCTGCAACATCCATGGTTCAGGCTCGGCGACTCACTAGCGTCACGGCATGACAAGAACCTACCCAGTCCCGGGGGTGAGGTGGTGTATCGGTGCGTTGACGCGGCCGTCGCATCGAGATGTTGACCTGCGAAAAGATTCTTACGACGAGGCCCTGAATTAGCGGCATTGCACCAGGATCTAACAGCGCGGCATAACGAGAGCTTGATCGCGAGGAAGGAAAGGCCAAGACGATGGCCACTGTCCAACCGTTCGGGCGCCATCCACGCTACTCCCGTCAAATCTGGTCAGGGATAACCACAGCCCGCTCCCCACGCCGAAGGCGAGGATGAAGGTGCAACCTCTGATCGCCAGTCCGTTTCAGGGCAGCTACGTGGTCTTGAGGCCTGGCCTGCCCGGCGCTCTGAAGATCTCCAACGCCAAGTACCAAGAACTCAAGCACGGTCGCCACTGCCCGTCCTGGCCTGCCGGGGCCGCCGCGAAGGCATGGAACGTCGATCTGCACGGCAAATTGCTGGCCGACCACGTGCTGGTCCAGGCGGAGACTGCCTACGGGTTCGGCCATGCGACGTACGAGCTGAACCTGGGTTGCAACTACGACTGCGAGCACTGCTATCTCGGGTTGAAACGGTTCGCCGGCATGGAATGGGACGACAGGCAGCGGGTCCTGGAGGTCGTGAGGGACGCCGGAGTGGTATCCCTCCAGCTCACCGGAGGCGAGCCGATGATCGACCGGCTCTTCCCGGACGTCTACGAGTACGCCCACGAGCTCGGGATGGCTATCGACATCCTGACCAATGGCTCACGCCTGGCCAACCACAGAATCCTCGACCTGCTCACTGCTCGTCCAGCGAATCTCGTCACCGTGAGCGTCTACAGCGCGTCAGCCGAGAGCTATGACGGTCTCACCCGCCGCCCGGGGTCGTACAAGACCTTCATGAAGGGGCTGTGGGCCGCGTACGAAGCCGGTGTCCGACTCGCGCTGGCCCTGATCATCGTGGAGCGCAACGCGCACGAGGCCGACGACATGAAGGCGCTCGCCGCTCGGCTCGGTGTACCGACCAAGACCTACTCGCACATCACGCCCACGATTTACGGCGGCGCCGAGACTCTCCCGTCGCAGTCTCGGCGAGTACCTCGTCCCGACGACGGCCCGCAAACCCTTCCGGGGTTGCGACGCCGGACAGACCGCCTTCCACGTCAACCCGCACGGCAAGGCGAGTATCTGCAAGGTCGGCCGTGAACCGAACGCGCCCTTGCTCAAGGAAGGAGTGGAAGGACTGACCAGACTGGCCCACATAGCTGATGGGCTGCTGCGCCGTCAAGGCGGCTGCACTGGCTGCGGCCTGCACAGCACCTGCGGCACCTGTATGCCGCTGGTCACCCTGTACCGCCAGGCCGAATCACCGCTGGCCAACTACTGCCAGCACAAGGAGAGGAATTATGCCCATGGCACCCCTACCGGTCAAACGGGAGATCAAGCCGCCCACCGAAGAGGATGAGGTCGTGCTCATCCCGGACTTCGACCAGTTCGCCGCAGCACAGACCGGCCTGGCCTGCGGCGACGACGTCCCCTATCGGTAGACCACCATTGTGTGCCATGGTCGATAGCCTGCCCGCGTGACGACACGGATCCAGTGGGAAGACCTCACAGAAGACGTACGCGACATCATCCGGGCACAGACCGGGCCGGTCCTCAAGATCGAATCGATCTCCGACGGCTACAACTCGGAAATCGCGATCATCGTGCACACCGCGCAAGCACGAACCTTCGTCAAAGGCCTGCGCACCGAGCATCCACGAGTCTGGACCCAGGGCAGAGAACAAGCGATCAACCCGCACGTCGCGGGCATCGCTCCCCGCCTGCGCTGGCAGGTCGAGACCGAAGGCTGGAACCTCCTCGGCTTCGAGGTCATCGACGGCCAACCCGTGGACTACGCACCCGGCTCTCCGGACCTGCCCAAACTCCGGGACGCCCTCGGACGCCTTGGGCAGCTCCCCTGCCCCGACCTGCCGCTCACACACGCAGCACAACGGTGGTCCACGTTCAGTGACTCACCCGGCCTGTTCGCGGGCACAGCGCTGCTGCACACCGAGCTGAGCCCCGGAAACGTCCTCATCACCGATACCTCCGCCCACCTCGTCGACTGGGCCTGGCCGACCCGAGGCGCGAGCTGGATCGACCCCGCCTGCGCGGTGGTCTGGCTGATCGCCTTCAGCCACACCCCCGCGGACGCCGAGAAGTGGGCCGAGCAACTCCCCGCATGGCACACCGCTACCCCAACCCACCTCGCCGCCTTCGCGCAGGCCCAGCACACGATGTGGGCCTCGATCGCTGAAGATCACCCCGACGCCTGGATACTCCGCGCCGAGCAAGGCGCTCAGCGCTGGGCGGAGCACCGCAGGTAAGCCACCATCGAGCCCAGGAGGGACCATGGCCACCGAACCGCCGAGCATCCACCCGACACAGCAACTCCGCACCCCAGCGGGCGAACCCGTCGAAATCGACCTCGACATGGTCCCCCTCATACAATCCCTCTGGGCACTCGACCTCACCACCCTCGGCTGCTGCCAGGACAACGGCGAATACGCCCGCGCCCGACGAGAGATGCTCCCCCGCAGTGAACCCACCGGACACAGCGGCTTCATCGACTACCACCTCGGCTGGGCCTGGCTGAAGATGCCGATCACCGACACCACACGACTCACCGAGATCCTTCTCGCGACCTCGTTCCGCGACGCCATAGCCGTTCGCTGGCGGCGCGGCTCCTGGCGGCTCGACATCCCGTTCGTCTACGACGCGAACAACGGCCTGGGACCGGCCACAGCCGTGCAGATTCACTTTCCGCGCGAACAGATCCAAGAACTGTCCTCAACTCTCGGCGGCCTCAGACGTGAGAAGATCGATCCGCAACGGCGGGTAAGCCCAGCTGTACGACCCGATGAAGCTGCAGGAAAGCGGGCACCGGGCGACGTACCCGACGGGGGTCTCACTGGGGTCTCACTCGGCGGTGACGGCTTCCCCAGCCGCCCGACGACGGTCCACGATGGACCGCACCAAGTGATCGAACGGATATGGGGTGGCAACGACCATGAGTGGTGCGGGTGGGACGGCGGCGGGCGGCAACACTGCATTGCGGGCGCTGCTGGAGGAAGCGGAGATGAGCAACGCCGGGCTGGCGCGTGCGGTGGTCAGCTCCGGCGCCCGGGAGGGAAAGCATGTGGGCACCAACACCACCTCAGTGCGGCGGATACTGGACGGTGCTCAGCCACGCTGGCCGGTGCCGCGCCTAGGTTGCCGCCGTGTTGACCCGGCGGTTGCAGCGGGAGGTGAAGCTCACCGACTGCGGGTTCATCGACCGCGAGCCCATCGGGGAGGATCCGCATGACGGGTTGACCTGTGCAGGCACACTGGAGGGCACAGTCCGCACGATCGTCGAGTTGTCGGGACGGGACATGCGCCGCCGCAAACTGCTGTTGGGCTCCGCGTTCAGTACAGCAGCGTTCGCCAAGCCCGCACTGTTCGCGCTCATCGTGCCCCCGGTCCCAGCCGGCGCCCGCGCGGCGGGTCAGCGGGTCGGCATGGCCGACGTGGAAGTCCTCACCGAACAGATCGATCACTTGATCAGGCTGGGTTTCCAGTTCGGGACGGGGCGGGTACGCGAGCAGGTGGTGGCGCTACTGCACCGGGAGGCCAACCAGCTCCTGCACGGCAGCTACTCGGAGAAGATCGGTAAAGCCCTGCTCTCCGGGGTCGCCCAGGCCACCCGGCTGGCCGGGTACATGGCCGCCGACGGGGGCCGCGACGCGCTGGCGCAGCGCTACTACATCCAGGCACTCGATCTGGCCATGCGGGCGGGCGATCGGCTGTATGCGGCTGAGGTGCTGGCCACGATGAGCGGAATGACAGTCCGGATCGGCGAGAACACCCCAGCCGAGCACGACACTGCCCGGCACGGGCGTCAAGCGGTGGCGCTGGCCCGGGCCGGACTGACCGTCACCCAGGGCGCGGCCACCCCGGCGCTGGTCGCCGAGCTGCACGTGCTGGAGGCGCGCGGTCTGGCCCTGCTCGGCGAGGCCAACGCGGCGCGCCGCGCGGCGCTGGCCGCTGAGCGGCTCTACGAGTCGGTGCGCCTCGGTGACGGGCCCCCGTGGCAGGGCCGCTTCTACTCCGAAAACTCGTTGATGGCTGACGTCGGCCTCTGTCTCAGCAGCATCGGCGAGGTCAAGCAGGCGATCACTCTGAGCACCACAGCCTTGCAGGGAACCGAGGCCTGGAGAGTCCGCAGCCAGGCGATCATCCAGACGTACATCGCCACCCATCATCTTTCCGTCCGTGATCTGGAACAGGCTGCCGCGTACGGTCGGGACGCGCTGCGCACCGCCACCGACGTCAACTCGACCATCATCGCCCAGCGGCTGGGCACCCTGCACCGGCGCATCCAGCCCCTGCGCTCCAGCTCCCCGCACCTGCGCGAGCTCGACGAGCGGCTCACCACCTTCTTCACCCGCAACGCCCGACAGACCTAACACCCGGGTCGTGGGCATGATCAGCTATGGGAGCGGACCCCCTGCTCCAGCTGGTTCGCCTCATCCTCCCGACCCAGGGCACGGAGATCGGCGACGAGATTGCTGGCCGAGACCAGGGTGCGGGGGTGGTCATCGCCCAGTACCCGGCGGCTACGGGTGAGGGTGTCTTGCTGGAGCTGGCGAGCCTGTTCATGGTGACCCAGCGCGCGCAGGTCGCAGGCGAGGTTGCTGGCCGAGGCCAGGGTGTCGGGGTGATCCTCGCCGAGCACCCGCCGCTTCC
>JBOHFR010000071.1:0-7727 GCA_050699715.1 Pseudonocardiaceae bacterium | reverse complement strand
GGCCAGGGTGTCGGGGTGATCCTCGCCGAGCACCCGCCGCTTCCGGGTGAGGGTGTCTTGCTGGAGCTGGCGAGCCTGTTCATGGTGACCCAGCGCGCGCAGGTCGCAGGCGAGGTTGCTGGCCGAGGCCAGGGTGTCGGGGTGATCCTCGCCGAGCACCCGCCGCTTCCGGGTGAGGGTGTCTTGCTGGAGCTGGCGAGCCTGTTCATGGTGACCCAGCGCGCGCAGGTCGCAGGCGAGGTTGCTGGCCGAGCGCAGAGTGTGGGGGTGGTCCTCCCCCAGTACCCGGCGGCAGCGGGTGAGGGTGTCCTCGTCGAGCAGGCGGGCCTGCTCATGCTGGCCCAGCATGTCCAGATTTACGGCGAGATTGCTGGCCGATCCCAGGGTGTGAGGGTGGTCCTCGCCCAGTACCCGGCGGTAGCGGGTAAGGGTGTCCTCGTTGAGTTGGCGGGCCTGCTCGTACTGGCCCAGCTCATACAGGTTTAGGGCGAGATTGCTGGCCGAAGCCAGGGTGCCGGGGTGATCCTCACCCAGCACCGAGCGACGCAGGCTCAATGCCCGTTCGAACAGCGGCCGGGCGGAGGCAGGTTCCCCTCGGGTCAGCACATACGTCCCGGCGTGGTGGAGCAGCCAGGCGACGTCGTCCCCCGTGGGATCGGGAGTGTGGCGGGCATCGGTGTCGGCAAGGACGTGCGGGAGCAGCTCTCGCCAGAGGGACCAAGTCGGCGGGTTGTCCCAGGGGCTGTCGGCTGGAACTGTGGCACGGAGTAACCGGATCGCGACGGTAGCCATGTCGTGCTGGTTGGACTGGGCGCGCAGGATGGCCTGCAGCAGCCGGTGCAACTGCAGGCTGCCGGGCTCAACGCGGGCCAGCCCCCCTCGTCGCAGCAGCCGGATCAGCTCGGTGAAGGCCAGCGGATCACGAGCCATGGTGGCCAGTGGATCGGGTAGCCGGTCGGGGTATGTGGTGAACAGGGTCAGGGGGATCGGCTCGGGGGCCAGGCGGGCAGCCAGGGTGAGCAGGTCCAACGCGGACGGTGCCTGCTCACCGAGCCGATCGAAGACAATCTGGTAGCTGGCGGCCAGCGACACCGGGTAAGTGGCGGGCGTTCCGTGAGCCAGCAGTTCCGCGGTCCGCTCCTTGAGTAAGGACAGGTAGCCATCGATGGGTATGCCGGTCTCGGCCAGATAAGCGGCGGCCTGGCTCAGTGCCAGGGGCAGGTCACCCAGAGCGTCGGCGATCCGGGCGGCGTCGGCGGTGGCCAGGCGCGGGACGCGTCGCAGCAGGGTGAGCGACTCACTACGGTCGAAGACGTCCACCCCGAGTGGAGTGGCCAGATCGTGCCAAGCGGGGTTGCGGGAGGTGATCAGCACCTGCCCGCCACCACCAGTGGCCAGGTAGGGGGCCAGCGCGGCGGGGTCCTCGGCGTTGTCATAGATCAGCAGCCAACGGTCCCGTTCCCGCAGCGCCCCCAGCAACCGCGCCACCGCCGACGCGACCGGGTCAGTGGCCCCGGCCAGGCCCAGGGCGTAAGCGAGCTGAGCCAGCCGGTCGGGGATCAGCGTGGGGACCTCGGAGGGAATCCACCAGACCACGTCGTAGTCGGTGTCGTAGCGGTGCGCGTACTCGATAGCCAGCGCGGTCTTGCCGATCCCACCCATGCCGTGCAGGGCCTGCACCACCGTCGCCCGGTCAGTTCGCAACGACGTGCGCAGCCCGGTGAGCAGGTCTTCACGTCCGGTGAAGGTGGCGTTGCGCGCGGGCACGTTCCACACCCGCCCGGCCCGGGGCAGCTCAGCCAGCGCCTGGAACAGCGCCTCGCTCAACCCCTCCGGAGTGGTGACCGTGACGGTGGTCAACCCACTGCCCCCGAGCCGGGCACGAAACACGTCCTGGCGAGCACCGTGCTGCTGGTCGCGGAACAGATCCGCCGGGCCTTCCGCCTCGGCGCTCAGCAGGAACACCAGCCGGGGCAGACCACGCTCAGCCGCAGCCTCGAACTCCAACTCCGTGTACGACAACTCCGGCCGATCCCGCACCGGAGACCCGTACCGGAACCCGACGATGGCCACATAGATGTCGGCGGCCAACACCGCCTCCCGGCACACCTGCTCCGGGCACTGGTCCCGCGCAGTGAAATACGCCATGTCCCCGATGGCATCCCCAGCCCGGGCGATCGCCCGCTCCGCCGCATCGACGAACGACCGGCGAACCGGAAACCGCCGCAACTCCGAGGTATGACTCAAGAACACCCGCCGAGCCCGTGCCGACACGCCTCGTAGCATCCCACCGACTACGTCCGATGCCTACGGCCAGTCGTCACATCGTGGCCGAGGTCGCTGCGTCAGGATGGGTTCACAGCGATCAGGAGGTTCAGCACGGAGCGTCCGATGAGCAGGATTGGGAGCGGGCCGACGTATCCGGAGCACGCACCCCGGCGATCCGGGTGAACTCAGCCGTGACCGCATAGCACATGGCCCGTACGAACCAGCTGACCCCGGCTACAGCAGTCGGCTGAATCCCTTGTTGGTACCGGAGCCGCGCCACTGACCGCGGACAGGGGAGTTGGCCTTGCGGGCGCGGAGCTCGCCCGCAAGGCGGCGCAGGAGCGCCAGGCTGCGTGGTGAGTCGACGTGCGGCAGCCACTCCAGAACGTCCGCCCCACCTCGCACGCCTGATCCAGCTCGCTGCGGCCGGCGTGGGCTCTCGCCAACCAGATGCCCTCCAGCAACGCGTCGCGCTGGTACAGCTGATGGGTTGCGGCACTCGCTCTGGGGGTGAGTAGGGTGATCGCGTTGCCGAGATGGCGTCGGCTGTTGCGGGAGTCGGCTCCGGGCACCCGCTAACGGATCTACCGACGCCGGACGGCGAAGCAGAACGTCCACCACGAGCGCCAGGTACGCAGCCCGTCCAGTCCGCGCCGCGTACCTGGTCACCAGGGGCATCGCGGCGCACCGCCAGAGGTGCATGCCTGAGCTTGCGTGTTTCGCTATCTTTACGGGCATGACCTCTGCCGCGCACGATTACGAGACGGTGATCCCGCTCGACCAAGCCCCGCCCGTGGCCGAGCTGGCGCGGCGGGCAGGCAGACATGAGCGGATCCGGCTGGTCGCCGCTGGTGGGGACGCCGTGGTCGTCCTGTCCGCTGACGAGCACCAGGCCAACATCAACGACATCGTGATGCTCGCCGAAGCCCTTCACGCCAACTCCGGCGGCGGAATCACGATGACTGAACAGTGCGACCTTGATGATGTTGCGGACGCGATGGACGCCGTAGGCAGTGTGGTCGTAGAAGCGGTCGATGCCGCTAGCATGCGACGCTCAAGCTCTGTCCCCTCGCATGAGTACGTTGCCGCACTTCACGCCGAAGCGGCTCGACGGGCCACCACCGGGTGACCTACACGATCGTGATCCAGCCCGGCGCCCGAATGGCCTACCAACGGCTCCGTCAGGCCGACCGCACACAGGTCCGTGCCGTGAAGAAAGCGATTGACGCTCTGGCTGCCGATCCGCGCCCGGCTGGCGTACACCGATACGGCGGTGCTGATGTCTACCGCCTGGACACCCCGCCGGGCCTGAGCATTCTCTACGAAGTCGATGACGAAACCAGGTCCGTCAGAATCAACCTGATCAGCTCGCGCACCACCTAGCCGGTACTATGGGAGCAGACCCACTCCGCCAGCTGGTTCGCCTCGTCGTCACGACCCAGGGCACGGAGATCGGCGACGAGGCTGCTGGCCGAGGCCAGGGTGCGAGGGTGGCCGTCGCCCAGTACCCGGCGACGGCGGGTGAGGGTGTCTTGTTGGAGCTGGTGGGCCTGCTCGTAATGGCCCAGCGCGCGCAGGTCGAGCGCGAGGTAGCTGGCCGAGTTTAGGGTGTTCGGGTGATCGTCGCCCAGCACCCGGCGGCGGCGAGTGAGGGTATCTTGCTGAAGCTGGTGGGCCTGCTCGTACTGACCCAACGCATGCAAGTCGCGGGCGAGATTGCAGGCCGAAGCAAGGGTGCTGGGGTGATCCTCGCCGAGTACCCGCCGTTTCCGGGTGAGGGTGTCTTGTTGGAGCTGGCGGGCCTGTTCGTGCTCGCCCAGCGCGCGCAGGTCGCAGGCGAGGTTGTTGGCCGAACTCAGGGTGTGGGGGTGGTCCTCGCCCAGTACCCGACGGTAGCGGGTGAGGGTGTCCTCGTCGAGCTGGCGAGCCTGCTCGTACTGACCCAGCCAGTACAGTCTTAGAGCGAGATTGTTGGCCGAACCCAGGGTGTGGGGGTGGTCCTCGCCCAGTACCCGACGGTAGCGGGTGAGGGTGTCCTCGTCGAGTTGGCGGGCCTGCTCGTACTGACCCAGCTCGTGCAGGTCCATGGCGAGATTGGTGACCGTGTCCAGGGTGTCGGGATGGTCCTCACCCAGCACCGAGCGACGCAGGCTCAGTGCCCGTTCGTACAGCGGCCGGGCAGAGGCGGGTTCCCCTCGGGTCAGCACATAGGCCCCGGCGTGGTGAAGCAGCCAGGCGACGTCGTCCCCGGTCGGATCGAGGGTGTGGCGGGCATCGGTGGCGGCAAGAACGTGCGGGAGCAGCTGTCGCCAGAGGGGCCAGGTCGGCGGGTTGTCCCAGGGGTCGTCGGCTGGAACTGTGGCACGGAGTAACCGGATCGCGACGGTGGGCATGTCGTGCTCGGTGGGCTGGGCGCGCAGGATGGCCTGCAGTAGCCGGTGTAGCTGCAGGCTGTTGGGCTCGACGCGGGCCAGTCCCGCTCGGCGCAGTAGCCGGGTCAGCTCGGTGAAGGCCAGCGGGTCACGGGCCGTGGTGGCGAGTGGGTCGGGTAGCTGGTCGGGGTGGGTGGTGAACAGGGTGCGGGGGATCGGCTCGGGGGCTAGGTGCGCGGCCAGGGTGAGCAGATCCAACGCGACCGGTGCCTGCGTGGCGAGCCGGTCGAAGGCGATCTGGTAGCTGGCGGCGAGCGACACCGGGTAGGTGGCGGGCGTTCCGTGAGCCAGCAGTTCTGCGGTCCGCTCGTGGAGCAAGGACAGGTAGTCATCGGTGGAGATGCCGGTTTCGGTCAGGTAGGCGGTGGCCTGGCTCAGCGCCAAGGGCAAATCACCCAGGGCCTCGGCGATCCGGACGGCGTCGGCGGTGGTGGTGAGTCGCGGGACGCGGCGCAGCAGCGCGAGCGACTCGCTGCGATCGAAGACGTCTACCCCGAGCGGGGTGGCCAGGTCCTGCCAGGCCGGGTTGCGGGAGGTGATCAGCACCTGCCCGCCACCACCGGTGGCCAGGTGGGGGGCCAGCGCGGCGGGGTCCTCGGCGTTGTCATAGATCAGAAGCCAGCGGTCCCGTTCCCGCAGCGCCCCCAGCAGCCGGGCCACCGCCGAGGCGATGGGGTCGGTGGCCTCGGCCAAACCGAGGGCGTGGGCGAGCTGGGCCAGCCGGTCGGGGATCAGCGTGGGTACTTCGGAGGGGATCCACCAGGCCACGTCGTAGTCGGTGTCGTGGCGGTGCGCGTATTCGATGGCCAGCGCGGTCTTGCCGATCCCACCCATGCCGTGCAGGGCCTGCACCACCGTCGCCCGGCCGGTTCGCAGCGACGTGCGTAACCCGGTGAGAAGGTCTTCACGTCCGGTGAAGGTGGCGTTGCGCGCGGGCACGTTCCACACCCGCCCGCCCCCCGGCCGCTGCGCCAGCGCCTGGAACAGCTTTTCGCTCAGCTCCTCCGGGGTGCTGACCGGGGCGGTGGTCAGTCCACTGTCGGTGAGCCGGGCGCGAAACGCGTCCTGGCGGGCACCGTGCTCCTGGTCGCGGAACAGATCCGCTGGGCCTTCCGCTTCGGTGCCCAGCAGGAACACCAGCCGGGGCAGACCACGCTCACCCGCGACCTCGAACTCCAACTCCGTGTAAGACAACGCCGGCCGGTCCCGCACCGGGGATCCGTACCGGAACCCGATGATGGCCACGTAGATGTCGGCGCCCAGCACCGCCTCCCGGCACACCTGCTCCGGGCACTGGTCCCGGGCAGTGAAATACGCCATGTCCCCGATGGCGTCCCCGGCCCGGGCGATCGCCTGCTCCGCCGCATCGACGAACGACCGGCGAGCCGGACACCGCCGCAGCTCCGAGGTGTGACTCAAGAACACCCGCCGTGGCCGTGACGACACGCCTCGTAGCATCTCACTGCCGGTCGGTTTGCGTGCAGCCTGTCACCTCGTGGCCGGTGGGCAAACCGCCGTAGATGTTGGCCAGTTCGCCGTCGAACTGGTCGCCCGGCGTGCGGGCGTCGGAACGGTTAAGGAAAGAGGCAACGAGAGTCAAGGAGGGGCACTCACACTGGTCACGCGACCAGTCTGAGCTTACGGTCCAGTTCGGTGGAGAACTCGCGGATATGCGGGTTGACCTTTCGGCCGCGTAGCTCGTCCGCGAGACGACCCAGGCTCGCCAGGCAGCGCGGTGAGTTGACGTGGGGTAGCCGCCCCAGAGCGATCCGCCCGATCTCGCACGCTTGCTCCAGCTCGCCGCAGCCGAGGTGGGCGAGCGCCAGCGCCGTAACATCGAGTAATGCATCACGCTGGTATGGGTAGCCGGGTGCGGCGGTAGCCTTAGGGGTGAGCAGGGTGATCGCGTTGCCGAGATGGCGGCGGCTGTTACCAGAGCAGGCCATCCCCAGACTGACCTGGTAGTAACCACCGACAGAATCGATCATTTGTGGTCTGACGTAATAAGCCCAGCGCGGCCGGTGACCGGTAAGATGCTCACTCAGCTCACGGGCCCGGCCGTATGCCGCGTGGAAGCGCCCCGCGTCACCAGCGACCGCGTAGCCGTAGGCGAGCCGGCTGGCGACTAGGGCCTGGACGGTGACGGGACTGCGGCGGGCCATCTCCACTGCGGCGGTGCCCAGGCTGATCGCGTCAGCCGGTTCTTCGCGGCTGGCGGCGTGGTAGGCCATCGCGCCCAGCACGTGGGCGCAGAGGGCCTTGTCGCCGGCGTTGTGGGCGGCCCGCAGCGCGGTCAGGTGGTAGCGCTGGGCCAGCCCGTGACGCTCGGCGTCCGCCGCCATCCATCCGGCCAGTTGGCCGAGCTCGGCCAACGCGACCAACAGACGGCGGGTGACCTGCCCGCCGTGGCCAGCTGTCTGGAGAAGCTGGCCCACCACCTGAAACTGGGCGTTGACGTAGGTGAGGTTCGCACCGCCCCCGCCCTGGCGGTCATCCAGCTGGCGCAGCCGAGGGATTGTCTCCTCCACCTGCTCGATCAGGGTAGCGTCCACCTGCCCACCGTTCAGGGCCGCGGCCAGTCGAGCCGGTTCGGTGTTCACCGCGGTCCACGCGAGCTGGGTCAGCGCCGGGCCGCCCACCGCCATGAACACGCGACGATCCATCAATCCTCCGAGTAACCAGTCGTGGATGATGGCCAGCGTGCTAGCCAGCGTCCACGGTACCTCCATCCCGTCGGCCGCGGGGATCAGGCGTAAATCATGCGGAGCGCATCCGGGCCACAGCTCGCCCACCGTGACCGGTCGGGTGCCGGCTTGGGAGAGCACGAACGCGATCGCCTGACGCACCTCGTCCCGGCGCGGTTGATGACCTTTGAGCCACTTGTACGGCGCAGTCGGGTGGACCCTCTCTGTCAAACTCTCGTGGGACATGGCGATCATGTGAATCTGTGTAGCGCGTAGGGCGAGGACAGGACTTCAAGACCAGTGACGTTGACCATGGCAGACATGCCGTCCTCCGTGCGGGAGG
>JBOHFR010000070.1:0-26319 GCA_050699715.1 Pseudonocardiaceae bacterium | reverse complement strand
CGAGTGATCAAGAGATACCGCGCTCACAGCCACCGCATCAAACGCACCACCGACCACGGCCAACTCCACGACAGTCCACCCAAGATCCACATCTTCAAGGTCCCATGCCTAACTTAACGGCATTGCCTCCTGGACCGCTGCGGGGTGATCTTCAAGGTCATCGGCGATGTCCACCCGGATGGCCACTACCTTGGCTACGTGAAGTACCACCCGGACGAGCGAGGTGACCGGCGATTGTTCGGTCAGACCTACCGGCAGAACACTGTCGTGTCGAAGTCCTTCGGTATCCTCGCCGGGTCCAGGGCGCTCGTGCTGGCAGGGACCTGCTGGCGATCATCGAGCGCATCATTGAGGCCGGTGATGCCGACCTGTTCGGCGTCACCGGATCGTTTCTGGCCGGCTGTTTCACCGAGCGCTCCGACATCGACCTCGTCTGTTACGGCGAGACCGGATATCAAGCCGCCCGCGAACTGTTCGCCTGCCCGGATCTGATCAGGCCCTACGCCGGCGATGACGTGATGCAGCTGTACCTGCGGCGGGCCAGGTACATGGCTGGCGGCAGCTTCGATGCCCTCATCCGCCAGGAACAGCGAAAGCTCCAGGGCCTGACCGCTCGGGTGGGTGCGCACATCAACTGCGAACCCCTACGCTCCGACGAGGACAGCACCTTCACCCGCATGTATGCCAAGGAGATCGGCGAGATGACGCTCCTGGCGACCATCACAGACCACACGCAAGGTCTGGCCACCCCAGCGCTGTACCGGATCAACGTTCAGATCATTCTCAGCTCGACCGTCGACGAGCCCGAAGCCTTCGCTCGCAGGATCACCTACCTGCGCTCTTACCTCGGCGCCTATACCGGAGCCTTCCGAAGCGGAGACACCGTCCACCTCTCCGGCAAGCTTGTCCACCTCCAGGATGGTGTGCATGGTGGTTTCGGCATCGAGCTGACCCCGTGGAGCGTGAGCAAGTCCTACCTAGCCAACCTGACCGGATAGACCAGCTCATCCCCACCTCAGCAGGATCTTGATCAGCTCGTCCTCCTCCACCGTGAACACACACTCCCCGCTGCCGTGGGGATCGAACTCGACCCGACCATCCGCCAGCTTGGTCACCGCCACCGTGGTCAGTCCCCTCGCAGCCTTGGCCGGCAACACGATCCGGTTGCGGCGCCCAGCCGGCGGCTCAGGCGGGCTCATGTCCAGGCCCCTATCACCTGGCAGGGCCGGCAGTAACAATCCGGCTCGGTGACCATGCTCGCCGAGGCGATCCGGCGCCCACACAACACCTCATAGCCGCCCGCTCCCTCGCGCAAGCCGGCCTCGAACGCCTCGCTGGTCACCAGGTCGCCCACCCAGCGCTGTCCACCATCTCGGTCAGAGACCACCGTGGGGGCACCTGATGTCGCGCCCCACGACCGCGACGCCACCACGATGGTTGGTGATGCTTGCCGCTCATGACCTCACCTCGCTCACACCCCCCGACGGCCGCCAAGCCCCCGTCCCCAGCGGCATCACGCGACCCACGCTCACCTCACCTTTGTGGACGCGGGCAGCCGCGCCCGAAGCTCCTCCAGCGCGGCAATGACGTGCTCGATGCCGGGCGGCGGCCTGTCGGCTTGCTCGTCCGCGAGCACCCGCACCAGGCCCGGCCGCACTCTGACCCACCCGAGCTCGCCGTCGAAGCGCACCAGCAGCCGCGCGCGGCGACACCCGATCACCCTGCCCCGCGCAGACAGCCGCGAGCGCCACGCTCCCCACCCGGCGGCGACCTCCACTTGCTCGACACGACACCCCACAGGGATGTGCCTGTCCCCCGCGTCACGCCAGCGGTCAGAGTGTTCAAAGCTCATGCCGGATGCTCCTCACGAGTGCTCATAGCGCTCCCCACGGTCAAACAGCCCAGGCACGCCGCCAGCAGCTGAGCCACCTCCACGAGCCCCTCCGTGCTGGCCAGTGGGGGTGTCCGTGTGCTCAGACCATGAACACTTTCGGCGCAAAAAAAGCACCGGCACCTCCGGGCTGAGTTGCGCCGCCTGGCCCCGGTGGACCTTGCCTCCACAGCAGAAATTGCAGCGCGTAGCCGACTATGTAGCAATGTCGACCTGGGTGCTTCGCTGACTAGCCGCTACAGTCACACCATGCCCACAGCAGGTCACCCCGTGTCGGACCCACGGCCCCGTGGACGGCAGATCGCCGCTGGCCTACGCGCCGAGATCATGTCCGGTGATCTCAAACCGGGCGCATCACTGCCGCCGATCCGAGTACTCATGGAGCGCTTCGACGCCGCGAGCACCACGGTCCGACACGCGCAGAAAATCCTCAAAGACGAAGGGTTCC
Organism: Pseudonocardiaceae bacterium; assembly: GCA_050699715.1. Classification (GTDB taxonomy): domain Bacteria; phylum Actinomycetota; class Actinomycetes; order Mycobacteriales; family Pseudonocardiaceae. Next base: position 23,980 of record JBOHFR010000070.1, on the reverse strand, counting down.
TGGGTAGCCGGCGCGGGGCGGACGTGTACGTGCTAGACCGGAAGCCTCTGGCGGTCCGGGTAGGCTCCTACTTCCCCACCAGCCCAGGTGGATGGTCCTACACGCTGCTGCGCGTCGGGGAAGAGAAACCACCCGCTGATGTTGTCGCAGCTCTCGGGCTCGACCCCGAGACCGGGACCGCCATGTTGCGGCTGCGCCTGTCCAACCTGGCTGGGGAACCTGTTGACCTGTCGTGGTCCTACTACCCGCTTGATCTCGTTGCTCGTGAGGCCGGTCGCCCCCTGGCCGAACGAAAGAAGATCCAGGGTGGGGCGCCAGCGGTGTTGGCCTCCCTCGGCCACCCCGAACGTTCCTTCCGGGATCGAGTCTCGTCCCGGCTACCGACCACGGAAGAATTCCAGTTTCTGGAGTTGCCCAGTGCAGAGGTTCCGGTGCTCCGGCAGTTCCGGGTGTGCTCCTCGGACACGCGGATCGTGTGGGCGGCGGTGCTGATCAAGGGCGCCCACCGGTACGAGTTGGAATACAATGAGACGATCACAGAGCCCCAATCATGACCGAGGATCACCGTGTTCGTATCCGCAGTAATTCTCCGGCACGACGACTCGCGGTGATCCCAGCAACATACTGAGCTCCACCGGCAGCCCAGCCCGGTACGCCATCCCCAGTAGCTCCCGGCCCATCGGGGAGTCGCGGCGCGAACGCGCGAGCAGCCGGGCCAGAGTGTCAGGAATGAATTGATTCGCATAGACCCGAGCGGGAAACAACTTCTCTGCGGTGAGCAGCGCGCGCACCGCGTCATCCTGCCGGCCCCGCAACCGGGCGAGCGCCCGTCCGTAGTCGATCCAATAACCCGCACAGCGTGATCGAGTCCAGCTCGGCTTGCGCGAGGTCGATCATGCCGCCGGTGAGCAACGCGACGGAAGTCCCCCAGGAGGCAACCGCCAGAGTGGCGGCCTGGTCGCACTCGTGGGCTGCGTCTCCCGCAAGACCCGCAGCCTGCATGCGTAACTCAGGCGCCCTCGCATGGTGCAACCAATGGGCCACGACGTCCACATTTCAGTCCGGTCGGACCGCGATCCACCCAGCGAAGTTCATCCACCGCCAGAAGCAATCGATGTAGCGGAATCCCGCTTGGCGCAGCAGGTCCTCATTCCAGGCCGCCGTGAGCGGGACGAGAACTCCCTCGAGCGAGGCTCGCTTTCGGTCGATCTGCTCGGAGGTGTACCCGTTTCGCGCCTTCATGGCCTCGTAGGTCTCAACCATCGTCGCGTTGATGCCCGATGAAGCCCCGAGCACCTTCTCCACCAGGACGAAAGCACCGCCCGGGCGCGTGTGGATGAAGATGTTGTGGACGACCCGCTGCCGGTGCTCCAGCGGGACGAACTGCAGGGTGAGCACGGCGAGGGTCACCGAGGCCTGAGCCTCCGGGTAGCCCGAGCGCAAGTCGAGATGGTCGATCCGCACGTTGTCGCACCCGCGGAAGCGGGTACGGGCAGCCGCGAGCATCGGTTCGGAGCTGTCGATACCGACGAAGAACGCGTCCGACCCCAGCGCTACGCGCAGCGCGGCGATGGATTCGCCGCGCGAGCATCCGAGATCGACCACGGTCGGCTTCGGCACACTCGTGGCAAACGACACGGCGATCGTGAAGACGAGCTCCCGCATTGTTGGGTACTGCGGGATCGACCGGGCAAGCATGTTGTCGAAAACGGCGGTCACGTCTTCGTCGAAGGTCCACTGGCCTTCGGGTATGGTGTTGTCGGTGAGCTCGATCTCCATGGGCCTCAGTCCTTCCACCACGACACCGGAGGGGCGCCGTAGGTCGCGGGTTTGATGACGCGGTCGGCCTCGCGGGGAGACAGCGTCAGTGCAAGATCGTACGGGCGCCCAGCTTCGGCGTAGGCGACCCGGATGGCGGTCTTGACCTCGGCGGGCAGCACGTCGGCGCCACATCGGCGGCGCCGGGTGACACAATAATCACTGGCTGGACGTCGGACCCTGTCGGCGGCAATCGAAGAGCAGGAAGTACGGGATTCTGGAGGACTTGGCGTACAACACCGGCTCGGTGTCGGCGTCCGCAGCCGCAGGGGCCGGCTCCACCATTTCCCGCACGTCGAAACCGTGCCGGAGCAGGGCGTTGAAGTACGACGAGATCGTGCGGTGGTGGCTCGGTACATCCCGGGCGGTCACCTGCCCGTGCCGGTTCTCGCGCGTCTTCAGGCAGACGCCCTCGCGCAAGTAGTCGTGTAGAACGTAGAATCGGTAACTTATGGCGTCGCCGCCGGGCGGATCCCGGTGCCAATCCCCGTAGTCCTTGAGCGGGTGCGGGACGACCAGCAGCAGACGCCCACCGATGCGGGTCCAGGACGCCAGACGAGCGATCGTCGCGTCGACCTGGGCCCCGGACCACGCCACCGCGAAGGCCAGCGCGCCCGTGCCGCTGCCGAAATCAAGGACCCGGGAGCGTTCGTCGAGCTGCTCGGTGGCGCGGGATACCAGATCTCGATCGAGCAGCAGCGACATGAAGGAGCCGGTGTTGCGCTCCTGGGCGAGCAGGCGTGACAGCGCGTTCCACCGCTCGTCGTCGGTATCCACGTCACGTCCCTTCGGGCGGAAGGCCATCGCGGCCGGCCCAATCCCGATAGGACTCCGACGCCCGTGGGCCGACCGATCCCGCGTACTTGCCCTGATACAGGTCGATCTCACCGATCGGCTTCCAGAAGCTCACCTGGGCCAGTGCCATCCCGGGCCGCACGATGACATCGAGTACCGGCGCCAGCTGGAAAGTGAGGTTTCCGATGGAGCCGATGTCGATCAGGTTCGCGGTCACGTGCACGAAGAGCCCGGCTCGCGCCGTGCCGGACTTGGCGTGCAGGACGGGGACGAAGTGCTCGGATCCTACCTGCTCCTGGGAGAAGCCGAGATAGAAACCACCGCCCTTGAGGCACAGCCCCTCCTCAGGCAGCTCGATAATCCGGCGGACTATCTCGTCCGGCGAGGTCTCCCGCTCGCCTCCAGCCGCGAGGTAGGTCTTTCCGCGATACCACAGCTGCGCGTCGACACAGGTTCGGCCTCGGCTCGCAGATCCCGGAGCGCTGCGCACATGGCGCCGATGGCCCCCTCGACGACGTCGACCAGGTCCGCCAGGTCGGCGAAGGCCATGCTCACGTCGAGAATGGTGAACTCGGCGAGCCGGCGTCGGCTGCTCGGATTCTCGGCCCGGTAGATGGGCCCGATCTCGTAGATATTGCTGAGGCCGCTACCCAGCAGAATCTGGTGGCAGAGCATGTTCGAGATGGTGAGATAGGCGGATCGGGTCCAACAGCGGGAGGACGTCGCTGCGACATCGGTCCTGCGGCGCCCGTCGCCACCGGACCTGCTCGACTTGCAGTTCCGCCCGCCCGGCCGATTCGGCCACCACACCCTGCACCGCGACGACGTCCAGTCGGCGCAGCGGCGTCGACTTCGGGCCGACTAGCTGGAGCGTCGAGCCGTCCCATGTGAGATCCCAGAAGCACAGCGCCCCGTGTGGCCGCACGGCGGTGATCCGCCCACCGACCACGACCGACCTACCCCGCGTCGTGGCGAACACATCGGCTGGACGGATTACGCGACCGGACATCCTGGATGCTGTCTCCTCTCGCGGCAGCGTCGGACTCCCCTCAACCGACGGCAGGTCTAGGGCGATCCGGCGACTCGCGCATCACCGGGCGGCTGCGACGCGGCGCTGCGGATGTGAAGATCGCGCAGTTGCTGGTCGCTGACCGGACTCGGGGCGCCCATGAGCAGGTCACGGGCGTTCACGGTCATCGGGAAGGCGATGACGTCGCGGATGAGCACCTCATCGGACAGCAGCATCACGATCCGATCGAGCCCTGGGGCGATCCCGGCGTGGGGTGGGGCGCCGTACTGGAAGGCGTTGTAGAGAGCGCCGAAGCGCTCCTTGACGTCGTGCTCGCCGTAACCAGCCAGGGCGAAGGCGGCAACCATCAGGTCAGGGTCGTGGTTGCGCACCGCCCCCGATGACAGTTCGTAGCCGTTGCACACGATGTCGTACTGATAGGCGAGAATCGACGTCGGATCCTCGACGGTGAGGGCCTGCGCCCCGCCTTGCGGCATCGAGAACGGGTTGTGGCTAAACTCGATCGCGCCGGTGTCCTCGTTGCGCTCGTACATCGGGAAGTCGACGACCCAGCAGAAGCGATAGCAGTCGGCCTCCAGCAGCTTGAGCCCTTCACCGACCTCGGTGCGGAGAGCTCCGGCGATGCGGGCCGCCGCGTGCTTCGTGTCGGCGACGAACAGCACGGCGTCGCCGGCGGTCGCTCCGGTCGCCGCCTCGACCGCGCTGAGGTCAGCGCTGGTCAGCGCCTTCGCGATCGTTCCGGTCCGGGTGCCGTCATCAGCGATCTTGACCCAGGCCAGGCCCGGAGCGCCCCACCCCTTCGCCACATCGGTGAGGGAGTCGAAGAACCGACGGGGCTCGGCCGCGCCGCCCGGGATCCGCAGCACCCGGACGGTCTTTCCCCGGAAAACCTGGACGCTCGAGGCCGCGAAATGCTCCGTGAGGTCCACGATCACCAGCGGGTTGCGCAGATCGGGCTTGTCGCTGCCGTACCGCAGCATGGCTTCGGCGTAGGGAATTCGCGGATACGGGATCGGCGTCCGCTCGCGGTCGGAGAACTTCGCGAAGAGCCGATCAAACACCTGCTCGACTACGGCGAAGACATCCTCCTGGGTGGCGAACGCCATTTCCAGGTCAAGTTGGTAGAACTCGCCAGGCGACCGGTCCGCCCGCCCGTCCTCATCCCGGAAGCACGGTGCGATCTGGAAGTAGCGCTCGAAACCGCCCACCATCAGCAATTGCTTGAACTGCTGGGGGGCTTGGGGCAAGGCATAGAACATTCCCGGGTAGCGGCGGCTCGGGACCAGGTAGTCGCGCGCCCCTTCGGGCGACGAGCTAGTCAGGATCGGGGTTTGGACCTCGATGAACCCCAGCTCGTCCATCTGGTCCCGAAGGTACTGGATGACTCGATACCGGAGAGTGATGTTGCGCTGCAGGCGTTCGGTGCGCAGATCGAGATAGCGGTTGCGCAGCCGCACGTCCTCACGAACCGAGTCCGCCGCGCTCAACTCGAACGGGAGGGTCCGGGACGCCGCGGCGAGCACCGTCACTGCGCTGGCGACGACTTCAATATCACCAGTAGTGACGTTAGGGTTGCGGTTCGCCGCAGGGCGGAGCGCGACCTCGCCCCCACCGAGATGACCGACTCTCGCCCGAGTTGCCGGACAAGGCTGACCATCGTCTCGTCGTCGCGGGGAAGCACCACTTGGACGCGGCCGGACTGGTCGCGCACGTCGACGAAGACGAGGCCCCCGTGGTCGCGCACGTTGGCCATCCACCCGGCGACCTTGACCCGCTCACCCGCGAGAGCAGTACCGAGGTCGCGGCAGCGGTGGGTTCGGTACTCGTTCACGTTCCAAGGCCCTTCAGCTTTCGTACGACCGTCGTCGGGCGCGTTCGCGCAGGCTAGCAGCACGCGCGGAGATGATCGCCGTTACCGTCTGGCGCGGGTGTGTGCCCGCTTTCCCCGCACGATCAGCACGTGCATCGCAGATCTGCCGCACCCGCGCACCAATTGTCCGCGCGTCGTCGTCAACATCCACGAAAATCCCCTGTTCTTCACGAGCCACCAACCAGTGAGGTGGTGATCGGCAGGCTTGGGTTGGCGGGGATGTCGAGCCGGGAAGGGGACGCGCCGGCGGCGAGCAGGTGCGCCCCGAGCGCGGCCACCATGGCCCCGTTGTCGGTGCACAACCGCGGTCGGGGGACCCTCAGCCGCACCCCGGCCGCTGCGCAACGGTCCCGCGCCACCGCGCGCAACCGGGAGTTCGCGGCTACTCCACCGCCGATGAGCAGGGTATCGATGCCCTGATCGGTGGCGGCCCGGACCGCCTTAGCGGTGAGCACGTCGACCACGGCTTCCTGGAAGGCTGCCGCCACGTCGGCTACCGGCACGGTGATCCGCTGGCGGGCCAGCGCCTCGACATGCCGGGCGACCGCTGTCTTGAGCCCAGAAAACGAGAAGTCATAGCGCGCGTCGCCAGGACCAGTCAGGCCACGGGGGAATCGGACGCTGCCCGGGTCCCCATCCTGGGCGGCCCGGTCGATGAACGGCCCGCCAGGAAAGCCCAACCCCAACAGTCGGGCCACCTTGTCGAACGCTTCCCCGGCGGCGTCGTCGACGGTGGCCCCCAACGGGTGTAATGGCGCCACCAGCGAGGAAACCCGCAGCAGGCTGGAGTGCCCGCCGGAGACCAGCAGGGCCAGCGCGGGGGGCAACGGACCGTGCTCCAGGGTGTCCACTGCGATATGCGCGGTGAGGTGGTTCACCCCGTACAGCGGGACGTCCCAAGCCGCCGCGTACGCCTTGGCCGCGGCCACCCCGATCAGCAGCGCGCCAGCCAGCCCCGGCCCCGCGGTCACCGCCACCGCGTCCACATCGGCGGGCGTGACACTGGCAGCCCGCAGCGCGCGGCGCACCGTCGGCACCATCGCCTGCAGATGCGCCCGGGACGCCACCTCGGGCACCACGCCGCCGAACCGAGCGTGCTCATCGACGCTGGATGCGATCTCATCGGCGAGCAGCGTGACCGTCCCGTCGCCGGACACCCGCACGACGCCCACTCCGGTCTCGTCACAGGAGGACTCGATGCCCAGCACGATGCCGGTGGTCATGGGCAGGCCGCCCGGCACATGGTGAACGCGTCGGCTCCGCTGGCCTGGTAATACCCGCGGCGGATACCAATCATCTCGAATCCCTCGCTGCGGTACAGCTGGATCGCTGGCTCATTGTCGGTTCGTACCTCAAGGAACACCGTGGCGCCTACGGCATGGTCCAGCGCCGCCCGCAACAACGCCCGGCCGATCCCGCGGCGCTGGTATGCCGAGTCCACCGCGAGGGTGTGTATCTCCGCCTCGCGGCCGGAGCGGACCAGGCCAACGTAGCCGACCAGCGAGCCACCCTCCCAGGCGGAAAGGTAATGATGACCCGCGGCCAGCGCCTCCAGGAACGCCGCTGGGCTCCACGGGTCGTCGATGTCGAACAGCAGGTGCTCCAGCTCGGCGCAGCGCATCACGTCGGCGGCTGACATCGGCTCGATCAGGACGTTCATCGCGGCGTCACCCGCTTGCGCGGCCCGGGTTCCAGCGCGTCAGGGCGCCGCAGGTACAACGGGGTGAACGGCCCAGGTAGCGCATGGGCCCGCACCGCCGCCGCTACCACGGTGACCAGTCCGGCCGGGTCGGGGTACCGAGGAGGCACCACCGCCAGCCCCACCGGCGCCACCAACGCATCGGCGACGCCGGCCACCCGAGACACGCTGGCGAAGGGCAAGTCCAGCGGCCGGCCCACGTGGGGGCCCTCGACACGGGCGCCGGAGCAGTCGTAGCGCGCCCAGTAAACCTCCCGCCGCCGAGCATCGCTCACTACCAACAGCGGGCTGCCAGCACCCGCCCGATAGGCGATCGCGTCGAGGCTGCCCACGGGGTATACCGGGACGCCCAGCGCATCGCCCAGCGCCGCGGCGGTGACCATCCCGACCCGCAGCCCGGTGAACGGACCCGGGCCCGCCCCGCAGACCACCGCGTCAAGCTCCTTCATCGACACCTCGGCACTCGCCAACACCGAGCACACCGACGGCATGAGCAGCTCGCCGTGCGCCCGGACGTCCACGGTGACCTGCTCAGCGAGGACCTCCGGCGAGCCCACCGGGGGCAGCCGCAGCAGTCCGGTGGTCACTGCGGCGCTCGCCGTATCCAAAGCCAACACCAGCACGAATGAGGAGCTTACGGATCACGTGTCGCGGGCTCGCAGCGATACCGGTTCCGGGATCAACCGGGCCGGGCCACGCAGCCGCGCGACCCGCCTACCAGCACCTCCGTCATCGCGGGGCCACCCGAGCCGGATCAGCAGATGCTCATCAGCCAGCCGCTCGGCCATGCCCTCGCCCCACTCCACGACCACGGCGGCGGCGAGCAGGTCAGTGTCCAGGTCGAGGTCGTCCAGCTCAGCCAGGCCACCGAGCCGGTAGGCGTCGACGTGCACCATCGGCACCCCTCGCCCACCAGGTAGTGGCGGGTGCGCCCGAGCGATGACGAAGGTCGGGGAGGTCACCGGCCCGGCGACCCCCAGCCCGCTGCCAATACCGCGGGCCAGCACCGTCTTGCCCGCTCCCAGCGGCCCGGACAGCACCACCACATCCCCCGGGCGCAGCCGCTCGCCCACGGCCCGGCCCAAGCGCTCGGTATCCCCCGCGCTCGCCAGCTCCAGCACCAGGCTCATGCCCCATTCTCCCTGCGTGCCGGGGTCACGGCGCAGTGGGCCCCTGCGCATCGGGACAGCAAGTCCCGGAGGTGCTCGTTGACGAGCTTGGGGGCCTCCAGCATCGTCACGTGGCCCGACCCCCGCACCCGCACCAACTCGACGTCGGGCAGCAGCGCCGCGATCGCCTCGCAGTGCTCGTACTGAATCAACCGGTCAGAGTCGGAGCCGAGCACCAACGCCTTGGTGTACTGCAGGCCGGCCAGCGCGGCATACCGGTTGTGCGCCCCGAACGTCGCCAGGAAGTCGGTCATGACCTCGGATGAGGTGGCCCTGGTCATCCGGTAGATCAGCTCGACCAGCGCCGGATTGACCTCCTCGTCGGCGAAGGAAAGCTTGCGGGTCAGGCTCCAGATCAGATTCCCGCAGATGTCGCGCCCACGGTCAAGCGCACGCGCGCTGGGCCCCCAGCGGGACAGCAACGCGGCCACCGGCAGCATCGGGTTTCGCCGGGACAGGATCGGCTTAGGCAGGCCCGACCGGCCGATGTCCCCGGCACTGGTGTTGAGGAAAGCCACCCCGCAGATCTGCTCGGCGAACAGCTCAGGATTGCGCTCGGCCAACGCCATGATCGTCATACCACCGAGGGAATGCCCGATCAGCACGACCCGCCCTTCGGGAGCGGCCGCGCGGATCACCGCGGACAGGTCACGGCCGAGCTGCTCGATGGTGCACGCTTGTCGCGGCGAACGCCCGGAGCGACCGTGGCCGCGGTGGTCGTAGAGCACCTGGCGGACCCGGGGCGCGGTGCACTGCGCCAGGTCGTGCCGCTGAAATAGCCAGCTCCGCCGGTCCAGCGTGTAACCGTGGATCAGGACGACGGTGAACTCCGGTGCTTTCCCATCGGCTGGGTCGAGTTCCTCCACCGACAGCTCCACCCCGTCATCAGCCATGACCAGGTACTCGCGGTCCGGTGGGAGCACGGCCGGCAAATCGTCAAGAAGGCGCGTAGCGAGTCTGCGCACCGTGGCGATGCGGTTGTGGTGGACGACGGCGGCGACTGCCGCAGCCGTCATCGCCGTGCCCAGCACACCGCCAGCCACCCGCCCGGCAGAGCGCACCAGCGACCTCACGGGGCGACCCGCGGCCCACGACGATCCAGCGCGATAAGACCCGGTTGACCCGGGCGGCGACCGCGCACCGTCCGGGTCAACCTGGGTCGCACCATCCCCGCGACCACCTCGTAGTGGATGGTGTCCAGCTTGTCCGCCCACTCCGCCGCGGTCGGCGCGCCGCCCTGTCCGGGGCCGAAGAAGACCACCTCAGCGCCCTCGGCGACCTGGGCGTCCCCGCAGTCGACCATCACCTGGTCCATGCACACCCTTCCCACCACCGGGTGGCGCTGCCCGGCCAGCCACACGTCCAGCCGGCCGGTGAGTCCCCGCGGCACACCGTCGGCATACCCGGCGGGGACCAGCGCCAGAGTGGTCTCCCGATGGGTATGCCAAACGTGCCCGTATGACACCCCCTCGCCGGCCGGGACGCGTTTGACCATCGCGACCTGCGAGCGCAGTGTCATCGCTGGTCGAAGATGATAACTCACCCCGGGTACCGGGGAGAGCCCGTAGACGGCGATGCCGGGGCGGACCAAGTCATAGTGCAGGTCGGGCCGGGTCAGCGTGGCCGCGGAGTTCGCCAGGTGCCGCAGCGGTCGCAATCCGGCATCCCGCGCCACCTGGTAGGCCTCGTCGAAGTACCGCACCTGCTGCTCGATGATCGGATGCCCGGGATCGTCGGCATGCGCGAGGTGCGACCAGATCGCGACGACCTCGACGCCTCGGGTAGCCGCCGCGGCGCGAACCAGGCCGGGCCACTGGTGCCGGCAGGCGCCGCCGCGGGTCAGCCCGGTGTCAACCTTAAGATGCACTCGAGCGGCGCGGCCAAGCGCCGCGGCGGCGGCAGCGACAGCGCCCAGCTGGCCGGTGGAGTAGATGCCGAGGTCCACCCCGGCGGCGACGCCGGCGGCGAGGTCCTCACCGGGCGCGTGCAGCCAGGCCAGCATGGGGGCGTCAATTCCGCCGTGGCGTAGCTCGAGCGCCTCATTGATTCCGCACACGCCCAGCGCGCTGGCTCCCGCCTGCAGCGCCGCCACGGCGACGTCGGGTGCGCCGTGACCGTAGCCATCGGCCTTGACCACCACCATAATGGCGGCGCCGGACACGGCGGCGCACCCGGCGAGGATTCCGACGTTGTGCCGGATCGCGCCGAGGTCGATCACCACTTCAGCCCGGGGACGCGGGGACAGCTCTGGCATTGTGGTTATTCTCACATCTGGGGCATCTGGGCTGCGCAACGGAGAGTGCGGATCGCGTCGGTCAGAGCTGCCTGGATCGCCGACGCGGGCGCCGGCGCGGCGCTGGATATGCCGCCATCGGCGGCGGCGCTGGATATGCCGCCATCGGCGGCGGGGCTGGATATGCTGCCCTGGGCGGCGATGGCGGCGGCAAGCTCCTGGGCGTGCACCGCGGCGGCCGCCGCGATGACCGGCTCCAGCCCGGCGGCCAGCAACGCGCCGAGCACGCCGGTGAGGACATCACCGGAGCCCGCGGTGGCTGGCCAGGACGAGCGGGCTGGATTCACCAGCACCCGCCCGTCCGGCGCGGCGACGATGGTGGTGTGTCCCTTGAGCACCAGCACCGCGGCACACCGGCGAGCGGCGTCCCGAGCGGCGGTGACCCGATCGGTGCCGGGCAGCGTGCCGGTGAGCCGCTCGAACTCCCGATCGTGCGGGGTGAGGACCAGCGGGGTGCCCGGGTCACGGTTGTCCGCCAGCTCGGGATACCGGGCCAGCAAGGTGATCGCGTCGGCGTCAGCCACCACCGGCACCCCCGCGGCCAGCACGTGGGCCAGCGCGTGGCGTCCGGCGGCGCCGGTGCCCAATCCCGGCCCGACGGCCCAGGCCTGCACCTGCCCGGCGTCGGACACCGACCCGGTGGCCACCACCTCCGGCCAGCGCCCGCGCACCGCGTCGGCGGCCGTGCCAGCGAAGCGAACCAGGCCCGAGGTGGCCAGCACCGCGGCTCCCGCGCAGAGCACCGCCGCCCCGGGGTAGTCCGCCGAACCAGCGGCGATGCCCACGACACCCTGGGTGTACTTGTCACTGGTCGGGCCCGGCACCGGCCACAGCGCACCGATCTCGGCCGCGGTGAGCACTCCCAAGTCAGGCTCCCCCAGCTCGCCGAGCAACCCGATGTCCACCAGGTGCACCGGGCCGCAGCGCCAGGGGGCGAGCAGGTGCACCGGCTTGCGGGCACCGAAAGTGACGGTCTCGGTCGCGGTGACCGCAGGTCCCTGCGCGGTGCCGGTGTCCGGGTCCACCCCGGAGGGCGAGTCCACCGCGATGATCGGCACCTCGACCGCCGCCACCAGCCGGGCGGCCGCCGGGCGCAGCCCGCCGCAGCCGGAGAGCCCGACGATCCCGTCGAGCACGAGGTGGGCCCGGTCTGGCAACTGGTCGGCGATCCGCCCACCGGCCCGGAGCAACGCCGCCAGGCCCTGCGGGTGCGCGCGCTGCGGGTCCAGCAGCACGGCGGTGACCGCCACCCCTCGGCGGCGCAGGTACGCACCGGCCCAGAGCGTGTCCCCGCCGTTGTTTCCGGCCCCGACCAGCAGCACGACGTGCCGGCCGAACACCCCGCCGGTTCGCTGCGCCAGCACCGCCGCTGCCCGGGTGGCCAGCCCGAACGCGGCACGGCGCATCAGCACGCTCGCCGGCACCCGGCCGATCAACGCCTGCTCGGCGGCCCGCACCCGGGCCACCGCCCACGCGCCCTGTGCGTGGCGATGCGAGCTATCGCAGACCATTAACTGACTCTCCCAGTTCAGCGCCACCAACGGTCTGTCGCCCCCACTCATCACGCTCTCGCGGGTTGGATGGGCCGCGTAGCCTGCCACGGTTCGTCCCGCGCTGCTCTGGATCAGCAGATTGGCATACCTTGCCCCCATGACGCGGTACCGCACCGATGAGGGCCTACCCCCGCTGGCCCCACCCGACGCCAGCGACACATAAGGTGACCGGACAATCGTGCTCGGTAACCCCAACCAATGTCGCCCTCAGCGACGGCGAGGCTCTTCGCTGTCGGCGTAGTCGGAACGCTCGAAGCTGTACCGGTCGAGGCTTTTCTTGTGCAGCGGGACGGTGCGATGGGTGGGGTGGATCGCCAGGCAGGAGAAGGTGCGGTGCCATAGCGCCTCGCGGTGTGCGGTGGTCTTGTCCCACACGCCGAAGTGCTGGTAGCGGTCGTCGAAGATGTCGATCAGTGTCACGGGATGTCCTCAGGGGGCAGTGACCAGTAGGTGCGTAGAGCTCCTCTACCTTGATGCGCGGAACGTTACGGGCGGAGCTGACAACCCAGCGCGTGAACCACGGAAGTCCGCACCTACACCCGGTTCACCGACATGGTCAAGTTCACCGAGATGAACCAGGCGGCGACGGCTGGGCGCGTTAGGGTTTGTCGTTGCGGATGATCCGGTAGTGCAACGCTGGGGCGCGGTCGAGATCGAGTGTGAATGCGTTGATGTTTTCGTTACCGAGGACGTTGGTCGTAGGAATGGTGAGCGTGTAGCCAGGGCCACCGTAGATCTGTCTTTCGGCGCACATGCAGTCAAGTTGGTCGGCGATGCCGCGACGCCAAAGGTGGAGGGTTGGACCATGGCGCGACAGCCGCACGACGCCGGGTACCTCGCCGCAGGAGAACGTGCCCAGCCAGGTGTGCTGGTCTGCTGGGACAGGAGGATCGGTCGGGGCAGCTGGGACGTTGCGTCTCGGCGTGGTGCCGTCTTCTGTCCGGAAGGCGTCCAGGCAAGTGTGGATTTTGTTGAGGGCGCCTCCGTGGGCGAGGTATTGCACGATGTGGGCGGTGACGTGGTCAGCGTGGATGTCTGCGTTGTTGGATAAGCAGACGGTGCGCAGGCCGTTTCTGCCCAGGCGGGTTGCGGCGGAGAACCCTTGTTCGTGGCCGTAGTGGAACACCGCGCCGCCTTCGAGTGCCGTGGTGTCGGTGTACAGGCCAGCGCCGTATCGGTATGACGGGTGGCCGGAGGGCAGATAACCGACCTCGGCGTCGAACGGTGGGGCGTGGAAGCCTTGCTGCGTCCATTCCTGTTTTAAGTGTTCGAGCCAGCGATCGAGATCGGGAGCGGAACACCACAGCGAGCCGGGGCCGGGCAGCGTGACAGGACATGCCTGGTGTCGCCAATGGCCGTCGTGGGTTTGTTGGTAGCTTGACGCGGCCTGTGGGATCACTTCGCGGGGGTCAGTCTTGAAGCGCGTCGCGCGCATCCCGAGTGGTTCGAATACGAGCTGGTCCGCGAGTTGTTGCAGGCTGATGCCGTGGATCGTTTCCAGGATCTTGGCGAGCATGAGGTAGTTGGTGTTGCTGTAGAGGAAACGCCCAGACGGTACAGCACGATCTACTTGGCGGTAGGCCAACGCGAGCAGGTCGTCACTGGTGTAGTGGTCGAGTTCACGGAATCCCGCGAGTGACAATAGCGACTCGACGTCGCGGATACCGCTGTCGTGGCGAATCAGGTCGGTGACGGTGATGCCGGGCACCCGTACCCTGGGCAGGAAGTCAGCGACTGGTGCGCCCAGGTCCAGCGATGCGCTGCGCGCGGTGAGCACGGCCAGGCACGCGGTGATCTGTTTGGCGACCGAGCCGACGTTGAACACGGTGTTCGGGCCGAGCGGGATGGCCAGCTCGATGTTTGCGAGCCCGACCTGCGCCTGCGCGAGTTGTCCATCTGGGGCATGCACAAGCACGCACACCCCTGGGCGAATGTCCTGGCTGGAAACGTCCATACCGCGTTGTCCTTCGACGGGGAGGGGCCAGGCGATCACAGGTCACGGGCGGCGCGGTGGACAGTGTCCAACCGGTGTCGCACATCGTCGTCATGGATCAGGGCTAGTGCGCGAGCGTGGTCGTCGGTGGTGACCGCAAGTAGTTCACGCTGCTGCGCGAGATAGCCGGTGAGAAAGGTGCGCACAGAGACGGAGACGCGGTCGAGGACCCGGGCACTGTAGATCATGGTGAGTGGGAAGGCCCAGCAGGCGTGCAGGAATCCGAAGGCGGGGCGGACTGTGTTCTTCCAGGGGGAGAAGAATTCCGCGTCATTGGTGGAGATCTTAACACCGCCTGAGGCGAGGGCGTCATTGAGCCAGTTGTGGCCGGCTTCATGGATGAGATCGCGGGCTAGAATAGCGGGCTCGCCGACGTGGTCAGTGAAAATCGTTCCTGGCAGGCGGCTGATCGTCCAACTGTTCAGGGTGTCACCACGTTTCCGATGCCGCAACAGGCACACCACAGTGGCGTGACCGGCGACCAAGGCGGCAAACCCCATGTCTGCGGCTGTCGCGAATGCGACGGCACTGCGGTCGCGCAACTCGGCGGGCGCGGGCGTGGTGTCGGGGCCAAGGAGAACGTAAGGGGTCTCGGAGATCACTGAACTCGGTAGGCTGGGCAGGTCCGGTGACAGGATGATCCGCTGTCCCACCGCCGTGGCCGTGTACCACTCAGTGCGGTCAGCTACCACATTGGCCGGATACCAGGTGAACGTATCCTGATCACCTTCCCGGGCTGCGGCCTCGGCTCCTTCGAGGAAATGGTGCGCCACCGCGTAGCCCAAGCCACTCTGTTCGGCGGTGGGCACCCGCGGTATCTGGTGATCGTTGGGCCGGAGCAGGGAGTAGATTTTGTGGGTTCGTGACTCGTGCAGGCGCTGAATACGGTCAAGGGTGAACACCGTGGCCAGCTCGTCCACAGCGAGCCTCCTTACGTGCAACGGAATGCAGAGTTTACCCGGTGCCATGGGTGACGGTCCTGGTTGTGACGGCCAACCGCCGTCACAACCAGGACCGGGGCATCAGTTACCGGATTCGGCGTCGGCCTGCGACTCGGCGACGGGCCAGCCTTGCGCCGAAACGCTGGAAGTGTGGGCGGTCGTGCGCACTGACTCGTCGGCACCGCGCAGGTCCTCCACAGCGGCGAGGAAGTCGCTGATCTGGTCGGAGTGGTCCATGCTGCTTGTCCCTTTCCGTTCGCTGGCTTGCGTTCCTGTGGTCGGATGGACGGTGGTGCCCGTGCTCCGATCGGCATCACTTGCTCCGTAGATGTCGGGGCTATCTAGAATGACGGGGCGAGCGCGTCGACAGAGCCGCGTAGCGCATCTCGTAGCTCTCGCATCGAAGGGCGGTCAGCAGGGTCGTGGGCCAATGCCGCGATGACGATCTCCCGAAGCAACTCGGGGAGCCTGTCCATTTGGTGAAGGCCGTGCAGTCGGGGGAGATCGGCACAAACGAGGCGGTAGACAAGGACCGCAAGACTGAACACGTCGGCCGCTGGTGTCGCGGTGGCATAGCTGGTGGCGTATTCCGGTGGCCAGTGCACTTCCGGCCCACTCCGGTCGGGTCCACGCGGAGTGCAGTCGCGGCGAGCCGCGCCCAGGTCCGTGATCAGACCACGACCGTCGTGGAGCAAGATGTTCTCCTGGTACACGTCACGGTGCACGATCCCCCGCTGATGCAGAAAGTTGGCATGACTTCCCTCTCCCAACACGGGTACGACGTGCGCGGCGCCGGTCGCGGCGCGGGTGGTGTCGATCTCGTGCCGGAAATCCTCGCGGGCCAGACCGCGTTCGGCCGCTGTCATCTCCTGGTACCAGTAGAAGCCGTAAGCGGCGGGGCGTTCACGTTCATCAAGGCCCGCCAAGACGTGGTTGCTGCCGAAGCCGGCCTTGACCACAACGGGCCCACCGTCGCGGCTGGCCAGCACGAGCGTGGCCACGCTTGGTTCATACACGGGGTTCTAAACTGTGCGCCGTGATCGACAACACGCCCCTCGCTGCGTCCGCAGAGCGCACCGCTGGTCGACAGTGTTCGGCCTGCTCTCCGGGGACTGTGGGGGTGGTGCTGGTCACCTACCAGTCCGCCGATGATCTACCGACCTTTCTGGAGTCGCTTCCCGCTGCGGTCGCGCCGTATCCCTTCGAGGTGGCGGCGGTAGACAACGCATCGTCGGATGACAGCGTGAGGATGGTCCGCGGGTTCGGCGCGGAGGTCGCCGCCAACACGACGAACGTGGGTTTGTCGGCGGCGATCAACCAGGCTGCCGGGATGACCACGGCTGACTGGTTGCTGATCGCCAATCCCGATACACGGCTCACGGAGGGGTCTATCGCCCGCCTGGTCGAGACCGCGTCGAGCGATGACCGGATCGGTTGCGTCGGGCCCCGGATCAGGAGCCTTGATGGTTCCGATTATCCGACCGGTCGCAGGTTCCCCTCGGTCGGGATCGGGATCGCGCATGCCGTGCTGGGCACGGTGTGGAAGGACAACCCGGCCACCCGCGCCTACTTCGGTCGTCCCACCGGCGGGGATGTGGATTGGGTGTCGGGTTCGTGCATGTTGTTTCGGCGCTCGGCATTTGATGCCATCGGCGGGTTTGACACCGGGTACTTCATGTATTTCGAGGAGACCGACGCCTGTCTGCGGCTGCACCGCAACGGGTGGCGCGTCGTGTTTAACCCGGACGTGGAGGTTTACCACCGTGAGGGCGGCTCGACCAGGTTCGCGCCGTTCCGCAAGGTGTACAACCACCACCGCAGCGCGCTGCGGTTCTACTGCCGCCAGCACCACCGCGACCCGTGGATCATGCTGACTCCCATCGTTGCGGCCGGCCTCGCTGCCCGGGCTAGCGTGTCGCTGCTGCGGACCGCGATCGGGCGGGCGCTGAGCCGTTAGCCGAAGGGCTGGTCATCGAGGCTCACTCCGGCCTGGAGGTCGGCGAGGAGCTTGTGAACGATCGCGTTGCCGGTGCGGGAGCTGGGCATGCATGGGGCGCAGTCGTCGGGGATGCGTCGCTCGGAGGACACCGAGACCACGTCCATGATCCTGGATTTCTTCACCGAGCCGAGGTCGAACCTGGTGTCGGCGAACCGAGGCTCGGCTTTCAGGTCGCACGGCGTGAGATGTCCGTAGGCGCCGATGGTGGGCCGGAAGTAGCGGCCGAGGCATTCCGCGGTGCGGGAGCGGTCGGGTATCAGGCCGTTGGCGAGGGACACGAGTTCGTCGCCGATGTCGATCCGCGTGTCGGTCGGTGGCCGGTTCCGGATGGATCGCAGCTGCTCACGTACCCTCATAAGCTGGTCATCGACCAGGCTCTCGGTCACGTCGACCTCGTCTTTGCGCAGGTCGAGCCAGTCCACGCCGGTATCCTCGGCGAACTCGACCATCGTCTTGAGCTGCTGATGGTTGTCTGGCTGGATGACGAACCCGATGCCGACCTGGAGAGATTCGCCACGGTGGGCAAGGATCATGGAGAAGTTGCGTTTGACCCGGTCGAGCGCATGTTGTTGCGGTCGGGTACCGGCGATGCGGTCGTAGGTGGCGGGTTCGGGTGAGTGGATACTGAACCGGATACGGTGGCAGCGCAGTAGCGCTGAGAACAACCTGGTGCCGGGCCGGATGCTGAAGCCGGTGGTGTAGACGTGGATCTCGAAGCCCAGATCGGTCGCCTCGTTGAGGATGTCGGGCAGCTGCGGGTTGATCAACGCCTCCCCACCACCAGAGACGACGAGTCGCCGTACCTCCTGGTCGTGAAGTTCGGCCAGTACCCGGCACCAGTCCTTGGCCGTCATCAGCCCGCCGCTGTCGAGCTGTTTGGTCTGGTAGGTCAGGGTCTGCTGGTCTGACCACAGGCACATGGCGCAGCGGTAGTTGCAGGTTCCGCGGGTGGGGTGGATCTCCATTGTTTCTGCGAACACGGGTTGCCGGGCCAGTATCCGCGTGGGCCGATCCGGGACGCGTCGCCATTCCTGCACGGTGGCGGCAGCGAAGGCGCAGCGCAGCCGGTGTGGATAGAACCACGATCCGATCAGGCGCGACACGAGCTGGCTTTCTCTACAGTGCCGGTAGGCGGTGCGTACGACATCGAGATCGGCGCCGAGGGTGTCGGCGAGCTGCTGTCACCAGCGACCGTGCGCGCTCGAACACCAGGATTGTTCCTCTCGGGTGCTCGACGACGCGGTAGGCCCCTGGTCGCGCCCGCAGCTGTGTTGCCAGGGCGTCGGTGTCGGCGGGGTTGTCCATCAGCCAGTGCGCGTCGATGCTGAAGATCGGGATCGTGTCGACCTCGGCCACCGGGGCACCGGCCCGGCCGATGAGGTGCTCGGTCACGGCACGGTCTGCGCCGGGGCCGACCTGGAATTTGTGCCGTGCCTCGACCGCCCGTGGCAACTGCCGGGCCTGCCCGGTCGCGAGCATCGATTCCGCACGCGAGAGCAACTCGGCCACGGGCTGGTCCGTGACGGTGCCCAGGACCGCGTTGCCCACCATTTCCCGGCCCCAGGTGGCCGCCTGGAGACGGAACTCCCCGTTGGGGCGGATGTTGCAGAGCGTGTCTTTGACCTGCTCGGAGAGCTGCTGCAACGTGATGGCCCGGCCCGGGTTCACCGTCAAGGTCCGCTCACCTGTCGCAGGCCACTGCGAGTTGAACGTCAAGTACACACCCCGCGCCAGCAAGTCACGATGATTCCGGTCCACAAGCCGTTGCACGGCGTGGAACTCCTGTACCCGCAAGGCGAGTCGCGGATAATGCTCCCGCGCTTGGCCCGAATAGCTCGGGGCACACAGATGATGCTGCACAGCCAACTGTCGATCGGCCAGATACTCGGACAGTTCGACGACCCGTTCCCCATTGCCGCGATGGACAACAGTGATGACGGTAATCGGCTTGCCGGTCTGACCCAACCGGTCCAAGCCTTCGAGCACCGTGGGGAGGTTCTTACCCCGCGCCGCGCCGTGCAGGTCATTGGTCACCCCATCGACACTGGTACAGATGCGGATCAAGTTCGACGCGGCCAGCGCATGCACGAGGGCCGGAGTGATTCGGATGGCATTCGTGATCAGAGTCGATGCGGTGCGCTGCAGGGTGTGCGTGCCGTCCAGGACCGCGGGCAGGTCCCGGTGCAGCGTGATCTCACCGCCGGTCAAGACCACTTCCAGCAAGCCGCTGCGCTCGGCTGCGCCGAACGCGCCCAGTATCTCAGCGATCGGCAGTTGCTGTTGCCTCCATACCTCACCGGGATGGCAGTAGAGACAACGCAGGTTACATTCGTTGACAGCGTCGACCACAAGACGCACCAGGCGACCAACTCGTTCCGTCCCATTGTTCATTTGAGTCCCTCATCACCGTTATCTGAGAGGGCGTGGCCCGCTATCACCGGTTCATCCCAGCCACACGCTCAGCAGGTTGCCCAGCGCCGTGGCCTCTTCCTCATCGAGAGACATCACGCACGAGCCAACGACTTGAGGATCGAGCACGATCGTCCCGCCACGCTTGCTCACCACCAGGTTGGTGGCCTCCACCGGACCCCCCTCCAGCTGACATGTCGCCGGGATCGTCGTGCGGCGGTGGCCGCTCGGATGCTCACCCTGGCCGGGCCCAGAGGGATGACGGCGCTCGGTGGTCACGGTCGTCCTCCTCCCTCGGCTATCGTGACGATGGCCACCTCCGCTAAGGGCATGCCCCTCCGCGCCGCCACCATCGCGGCCGCGTAATCAGCATCCATGACTTCCCGGTGGGGAAATTTCACGATCAATTCTCGCGGCTGATCATGTGGGCGCTTGGTGCTCGTATACGAAATACGCCTGGCAACCAGTCCGCTATTTTTCTTACTCTTGCGAGCCGTGTGTTTCACGCGCGGTTCTCCTGGGAGTTGTCAACCGGATTCCCCGAATACGCGGTCACGGTGAGGTCTCCCAGGTCAGGATCTCGTTGAGCACCTGAACCGCGCTGCCCTGCACCCGGTGTTGGCGCTGCCCGAGTTCGTCTGGGGACACGATCAGCGACGATGTCCACTCTCGCCAGGCGGAGCAGTCGCGACTGAATCCCTCGATACGAATCAGATCGATCCAGTCCTCGCTGACTCGGTGCCCCACCAGCGGAGCGTCCACGCCCGGCGCCGTGCGCTGGAAGGTAAAGCCACACAGCCTGGCATGGTCGAGGAGTTGTCTCGCGATCACCACATCCGAGCTATCCAGAGTCCCCACCGGCCCTCACCCCCACTCCGGAGGGGGAGTATGACCGCCGCTTCGCGGGTTCACCGTGTAGTCGGGGTCGGTGACCGGCGCTGTGTCCCCGAGCAGCCCGCGGTGGATGTTCGCCCGCGGTGCTGTCGCCACACCGCTGCCCGTCTGGCTCATGGTGTCCTTTCGTGGTGGTCGCCCGTGGCGCGGCGAGGCATTGCCGCACCGCGCCACGGGCCTGACCTCGTCGGCGGGTGCCCACAGGTGCGGGCCTCCCTGGTCGGGGCAGCGCGCTCACCAGCGGCTGCCCCGACACCCGACGCCCCGCCGCAGCGGCGGGGATCCGACTGGCCACCAGGAGGAAGCGGTACGGGGCAGCTCGACCGGCGGCCAGCCGGGGTTTGGGTGGGAAACTGGAACTCGACGCGCCCAAGGCTTGGGGATCTTGCGCGGCGTGCTCCACAACGGTGCTCTCCGATCTGTCGGGTGGAAGGCAAGGGCCCTGCCCCGGGGTGGGTGCCAGGAGCAAAGCCGCCGCCGCTGATCAGCGCTGAGCACACCACCAGGTTGGCCATCGCGGAACACCCGACCGCGCTCCACTACGGCGCCAACGACACGGTGCAGTGACACGGTGTTAGATCTGGTTGCTCTGGTGTGTCTGGCCAAATCGTGGTACAGCCACGGTGAGCAATGGCGCCATCCCGGGGTGGCGTCCGAGACGGCCCGGGGTGTTGGCGTGATGACGAGGGGGGATGTGCGGGTGACGATCAGTGGGCGGGGTTGCTGTACGCGGTGTGGGGCTGCGCTGCGCCGGGGACGACCGCGGGGGCAGGCGTGGTGTGATCCCTGCCGCCGGGCCGGGCCGGACCCTCGTCGAGATCTGCCGCCGGGGTTTTACTTCCAGGACTCGATCGTCGCTGCGTTGGCTGACTATGACTTCGCGACCGTGTTCCGTCGGGTGCGGGCGGTCACCGGGTGGTCGCAGCAGACCTTGGGCAATCTGGTCGGGTTGGATCAGGGCCGGATCTCGGGGATCGAGCGTGGCGCGCGACGGTTGCGGGACGTGGCCGTGGTCGCCCAGGTGGCTACCGCCCTGTGCATCCCCGCGATCCTGCTCGGTTTCGGCGACCCTGGGACTACTGTGGGGGTTGCCAGGGCGCAGGGGCGGAAGGTGGTGAGTTGGATGGAGCGCCGGGACTTCTGCGAGCGCGTCGCGGCCTTGACGTTGGGGGTGGCCGGGGTGGACATTGATCGGCTCACCGCGCTGCTCCCCCAGGCCGAGCCCACCGGCACCCGCCACGTCGGGGCTGCTGATGTCGAGGTCATCGAGCAGACCACCGCCGCGTTCGTGCGCCAGGACTTCGCCACGGGAGCTGAGCCGATCCGCGACCTCGCCGTCGCGCAGTTGCGTGCCACCCTCCCACTGCTGGGCGCTGAGATGACCGACGAGGTGCGGCCCCGGTTGTACCTGGCCACCGCGCGCCTGGCCACCCAGGCGGGTTGGATGAGCTTCGAGGTCAACCTGCATGACGCGGCCCGGCGGTTGTGGCTGATCGCGCTGGACAT
The DNA here is from genome assembly GCA_050699715.1 of Pseudonocardiaceae bacterium. Lineage (GTDB taxonomy): Bacteria > Actinomycetota > Actinomycetes > Mycobacteriales > Pseudonocardiaceae. The sequence continues at coordinate 2,011 of JBOHFR010000070.1, read as the reverse complement.
CGCCCGCGCCACCGACCACCCCCTCGGGGCCGACCAAACCGTCTTCGTGCTGTATGACATGGCGGTGCAGGCGGTGCATCTGGGCCGTCCCGAGGAGGCGTTGCCCCTGGTCCACCTCGGCCACGCCGCCACCGCTGGGACGCACCCGGTCTCCGCGGCCACTACCAGCTGCCTGGTGAGCATCCAGGCCACGGCCCACGCCGCCCAGGGCGACTCAGCGGCGTGCGACCGGGCGCTGGGTCAGGCCCTTGAGCACTTCAGCGCCATCGACTCGGCGACCCACAAGTCGTGGGCCTCTTTCCTCAATGAAGCCAGCCTCGCCGCTTTCCAAGGTCACGCTCGCTACAAGCTGGCCCGGGCCGGCCGCGACCGGCGTGCCGCCGGGCAGGCGGTGCCGCTGTTGCGCGACGCCGTGGACAACTTCGGCCCCGACCGCGCCCGATCACGGGCGATCTACCTCGCCGATCTCGCCGGTGCCCACGCGATCGCCGGAGACGCTGATGCCGCCGTCGCCGTCGGCCACCAAGCTTTCGAGGCGATCACCACTGTGCGCTCCCCCCGTGCCTACGATCGGCTGCGCGTGCTGAGCACCGCGTTGGAGCCCCTGCACACCAGCACCGGTGTCGCCGAGCTCCGCGACCGCCTGACCGCCACCCTCACCTAAGAGGTCCCCTCGGCTCCGAGAGCACAGCCACACCGGCGCGAGCGCCAGTCTCGCCCAGCGGGCCCTGGAGGCGCTGGGGTGGGATTTCCGGGTGAGTCCGTAGCGTGCCGGTCGCTGAGCTGCCCGTTGTGATTGCCGCCGGGACCTATCACGACCCTCGCCAGGGTGCGATCACCGTGGTGGACCCGCACACCCACCTGCGGGTGACCCCGGCGGTCAGCGCCCTCCGTCCGAGGCTGCGGCGCGGAATGTGGCGTCGCGGGAAATACCCGCCAGATCATCCCTACGGGTAGCGGTGGGTCACCCCAGCGGTCACCCACCGTCGTCGCATCCTTGCTGGCGGGATGTGCGTGCGGTTGGCCGCTCTGTGTCTGAGCCTGGAAGGAGGTTGACGTGCGCTATAGCGCAAGGCTGCCTCAGTGAGCACGAAGTGAAACCGCTTATCCGGGCTGTACAATATCTCTTGACGCTGCATCCTCTTTTGCACCGCATCGTTGATGTCGCTGGGCACCTTATGAACCATAACGACCTGCGAAAACTGAGCACGAGCATACTCCGGCGTTTGCAGAAGACCAGGAACAACTACCGGCTCAAACGCTCGGTAGAGCTTGGCTTTCTGGTCCGTCTCAGTCAGCTCGACCTGATGTTTCAACATTCCCACTTTAAGAACACGCCGCCACTCGGCGTGCTGAACTTCGAGAGTATGCAACGAAGCAAGCAGCGCCTCAGTCTCACCCTCACTGTTGGTTGTCCGCGTCCAATCAAAGATGTCGCGGTCGGTTGGTGTTTGCCGAGCATTCTCCAGCTTGGACACCTTGGAAGCAGGCCACGCGAGCGACTCCGCGAGCTGCTTGCCGGTTAGTCCGGCTTGCTGGCGCAGCTCGCCGAGTCGTTTGCCAAGCGCGTTGCGGGCCTCGTCAACGCTGGTAGAACCACTAGCCCTGCTCGGTGCCAAAGTCGTCCCGTCTGACCGCGCGGCGCCGGGCGGCATCGCGCCAATAGTTGTGCCGCACAATCTCGGCCGCGTCCTCGATTATCTCACCGCCAAGGAAACGGTCATCGTCGCCGAAGTGCATCCGAACCAGCTTGTGCGAATCGAACAACCAATTCAACTGAGGAGGTGCGGGCGTAGAATTTGAGCACATCCTCGGGGATCCCGATGATCGCTTCACCCTCGGGCACCGGGCCGACGTCAGCAAGCGCCTGGGGGTCGGTCACGACCCAGGGCCCCGGCAAAGTCCTGTTTCGGCAGATAGATGCCCATAGATCACTGAACGAGAGGGGCGATCATGATCTCGTGTGCTCTCAGTGCGCCGAGTTCGACAGGAGAGCTGCTCGGCCGGCCTC
>JBOHFR010000069.1:0-26379 GCA_050699715.1 Pseudonocardiaceae bacterium | reverse complement strand
CGCTCGACCGACGCCACCACACACCCCGATCCACCATCCGCGCCAACACGACGGCGCGAACGCTACCCACACCCCCAACCAGCACCACCAGCGTTAGACGTTTCAGCCGTATCTCGGTCGGCCCCGCAGAGGGGATGACCACAGTTCAAGATCCGACGGTGCAGCGTCGTCGGCTCCGCGTGGAGCTCAGGAGAGCACGCGACGCCGCCGGGCTCAGGCAGGCCGACGTCGCCCACGCCATGGAGTGGTCACCGTCCAAGCTCATCCGCATCGAGCGAGGGGATGTGAGCGTCTCGACCAACGACCTGAGGGCGCTCCTGAACCACTACGGTGTGAAGGACAAGGGCAAGGTCAACGGACTGCTCGAGCTCGCCAGGTCGGCCCGGGGAGCGTCCTTCTACGACCAATACGCCGATCAACTCAAGCCTGGCTTCAAGGAGTACCTAGCGTACGAGGGATCGGCATCCACCATCCGTCAGTACGACCCTGTTCTGATCCCCGGGACACTCCAAACTGAGGAGTACGGCCGAGCAATCCTCAAGGACATGGCCCGTCAGGGTCCGGATGACGTCGACAAGTTGTGGGCCGTCCGCCAACACCGCCAGGATGCGGTCGACCGCGAGAATCCTCCGGAGATGCGCTACGTGCTGGACGAGGGGGCCCTGCGGCGACATGTGGGCGGGGGACACGTGATGCGTCACCAACTGCAGCGGCTCAAGGACTTCGCGGCGGAGCCGCACATCAGCATCCAGGTCCTGCCGTTCACCCGTGGCGCCCACCCCGGCATGGCCGGGAACTTCATCCTGCTGGAGTTCGCCGACCCGAACCTGGACGACCTGGTGCACCTGGAGAACATCAACCAGATCACTATCCGTGACGACACTGAGCTGATCGCCCAATATCTCGACAGATTCGTCCAATTGGAGGAACTGGCGCTGTCGCCGGACGAGAGCGTCGACTTTCTCGACGTGCTGATCGAGGAGATGCCCTCGACCGCCATCCCCACGAACGCCACAGAGCAGGGGGCCGACTGAACTACCAGGAGTTAGCGCGCCGTCAAAAATTCACCCAGACGGGCGATGCAATGAAGGGTAGCGCCCAGCAGTGACGGGCACTCGGGTCCGATCCGCCCCCGGGTCGGACCCGACGTCGTGCGGGGTCATCGGCCCGCCAAACCCCCCGACAAACCCGAGGTCCGGGCGCGAGTGGTGCTGCGCTGGTAGGCGTCCCTGGCGGCGGTGTCGCCGGAGAACTCCAAGGCGCCCCAGTCGATCTCGGGATGGCCGGCCAGCCGGGTGGGTACCTCGTAGAGCTGGCCGAACGGGCGGATCGCGGCGAAGTCGCCGCCCGTGCTCTGGTCGGTGGTGACGGCCGAGAGCCGGCCGTGGATGCGCGGCGCCTCGATCACCACGCGGGGCGCGTCGGCCAGCCCGTCGGCCACCCCGACGATGTCCCGCACGCAGGGGAACAGGAACGCCTGCGGCCAGCTCACCAGCACCGGCCCTCGGCCGGCCAGGAACTCGTTGAATCCGACCACGGAACGGAGCCGGGGTCCGGTGACGGCCAGCCAGCCGTCCGGGCCGGCGCTGGCGTCCACCGCGTGGATCCGGACCCGGTCGGCGCCAGCTGGGACCTGCGCCGCGTCGAGGCCGATGGACCGCCATGGCCGGTAGTCCGGCGGGTAGGTGGACGGCCAGGGCAGGTAGTCCGGCGGGCCTTTCAGATGGTCCTGGTTGGGCCGTACCCGGTCGAACGGCACGCGAGCGCCCAGTGTGGTGACACCGGCCGGCCCGGCCCGGCCGAACTCCAGGACCAGCTTGTTGCCGCCGTCAGTCCGGCCGGACACTGATACCGCCACCCCACTGGCGCTGCCCACAGGGGGCAGCCTGAACCAGGGGCTGGTCATGGTTGCCGTGCGCCGCAGCCCGCCGCTCCGGCTTCCCCAGAGCTCGGCAGACATCCCGGTACCCGGCGGGTCCGGTGGCGGTGAGGTGGGATCGAAGCCGGCCAGCGCGGCGAACCCGTCCAGCCGACCGGACGAGTCAACAGGGGCGAGCACGGCGCCGTCGGGCAGTACCTGGATGTCGTCGGCCAGGCCGCAATAGGGGCCACCGGTCAGCCGATGCAGGTTCACCAATGCGAGCGAGCCGGCTGGCCGCCGCACCGGTGCGGCCAGGAACGAACTGAGCAGCACCGCCACCGCAGTGCCGGCCACCGCAACCGTGAGCACCGCAGGCGCGGAGAGAAGCGCCTGCTCGAGCCCGGCACGGGCGGCGCCCCGACGCGCCCCCAGCACCGCGTAAGCCAGCGCCAGCGCGCCGATCCACAGCAGTGGGCTCTGCAGCGGTAGGCCGATCGGGCGCACCGGGCCGGCTACCCACGGCACATCGTAGACCGCCGGCTGCCACCAGGCGTTCGGGCCGGCGAAGGCCAACCCGGCCGCCGCAGCCACCAGCGCGGTGCCGGCCATTGCGACCCCGCGGCTCACCCAGTCCGCGACCGGCGCGCGGACCTGCCGCAGCACCAGCACCACGGCCACCACCAGGAACGACGCGAACAACCCGGCTAGCGCACCGAAGTAATGCGACCACTTGGACGGCGTGAGCCACAGCAGCGCCAGCGCGGTGAGCACCACCCCAGCCAGCCGCGCGGCTGAGCTGGCGGCACCGCCTAGCTCGGCGCGGCGGGCCAGCAGGGCTGCGACCACCGGGAGCAGCGCGAGCGTGAGCAGCACCGGCACCCGCTTGGTGGCGCTGCCCTCCTGATCATGACGGAGCAGGTACCGGTACCGGTCCGGCTCGTGGTACCAGGGCAGCGCCGGCCCGAAAAAAGTGTGCCAGCGGGTGGCGATCACCAGGCCGTCCCAGGTCTGGTCGGCGAAGATCGCCGTGAGGCAGACCGCGGCGATGCAGCCCAGCAGCAGCACGCGAGCCAGCACCTCGGCCCGTCCGCGCGCCGAACCACCGATGATCCGGATGATGCGGGGTGCGAAGACCACGATCGGGGCGGCGAGCAGCAGAGCGCTGGGACTGACGGGGATCGTCAGCCCGGCGACCAGCGCGGCCCAGCCCAGCGCGGCGAGCCCGCGAGCCCGCCACAGCAGTGCCAGCACACTGGTGACACCCAAGGCGACGTACGGCTCGGGGCGCACTCCGAGGTTGAACGGCAGCCAGGCGGCGAGCAGGCACACCGCGGCCAGCAGCCGGATCCGGGCGCTGGCCGCGGTGGCGGGCAGCGCCGCGCCGAGCACCCCTCGGCTCAGCACGAACCAGGTCGCGACACCCAGCACGGTGCTGGGCAGCCGCAGCCACAGCGGCGCCAGGCTAACCTGGGTCAACGGTGCCAGCAGTTGCTCGCTCAGCGCAAACGGGGTCTCCGAGGCGTTCCACCAGCGATAGTAGTTGCCGACGTTGCCGCTACGCGCGGCGGTGCGGGCGATGGTGGCGGCGAAGCCGTCGTCGTCGGCGAGCGGACCGATGATCGCCCAGCCGGCCAGCACCCCGAGCACGCCAACATCGACCCCGACGGTGCTCCATCGCTGCCGGCTGAAAATACCGGCCGGCCGGCCATCGGCGCGCGCGGGGTCCTCGGCGGGGCGCCGGGTGCGGCTCGGTGGGCCTCGGGCGATCAGTGGCGCCGGTGCGATCGGTCGTGCCCGGGCGATCAGTAGCGCCAGGGCGATCAGCACGGCGAACAGTTGCCCGGCGACGAGCAGGATCTTCACCCCGCTCGGGCTGGTGGCGAACGGGCTGGCGGTGCGGGCGGTGACCGCCATCCCGGCCGCCTGCCGGGGATCGAGGTCGGTGCGCAACGCGAATACCTTGGGCACCGGCTCGCCGGCCAGGTTGATCGTCCGGGTGTTCCCGATGGTGATCGCTGTTCCGGTCGGGCCGGCGTACACCCGCGTCCGGCAGTCCACGGCGGTACCCGCCACCGGCGTGGTGCTCACCAGCCGGCGCCCCAGCAGCAGCCGCGCCGTACCGGCTTCGGTCGCCAGCACCAGCCCGTCACCGGAGGGACCGGTGGCCAGCACGGTGACGGCGCGGCCCTGCGCAGCGGCGGCGCGCATCGCTGAGCAGGGCACAATCGCGGTCAATTCCGCTGGACGGTACGGCGCGAACAACGCCGTACTCGACACGACCGGCCGGCCGGGGACCGGCCAGGTCACCGTGGTCTGGTCGGCCAGCACCGGGACGAACGGCAGAGCCAACCCGAGGAGCACACCGGCCAGCCCGACCACCCAGGCGAGCGTGGGCCGGTGAGCGGCGGTGGATACAGCGGTCAGTGCACGAACCCTTCCAGGATGACGGGGCTCGAGCAGGGTATGGCACCGCGTCTGCTCAGTGCCCTGTTGGTTCCTTACCGTCTAGCACCAGGTGGGCGCAGCCCAGCAAACCCCGGGCGCCGAGCGCCGAGCCCGGTCGCCTAACCTCGCCCCCGATGCCTGAGACCGTCATGCGCACCCTCACCGGCTGGGGGCGCACCGCGCCGACTAACGCGCGAGTGCTGGTCAACCCGACCGTCGAGGCGATCCAGCAGGCCATCCGCGACCCCGGAAGCCGGGGGGTGATCGCCCGTGGGCTGGGGCGCTCCTACGGCGACCCGGCGCAGAACGCGGGCGGGCTGGTCATCGACATGACCGGGTGCAACCGGATCCACTCCCTCGACGCGGGCAGCGGGCTGGCCGTGGTGGACGCCGGGGTCAGCCTCGACGCGCTGATGCGCGCCGCGCTGCCGTTGCGGCTGTGGGTCCCGATACTGCCCGGTACCCGGCAGGTCACCGTCGGCGGCGCGATCGCGGCCGACATCCACGGCAAGAACCACCACAGCGCGGGCAGCTTCGGCAACCACGTCCGCTGCCTCGACCTGGTCACCGCCGACGGGTCGGTCGCCACCCTGACACCCGCCGACGAGCTGTTCTGGGCCACCGTCGGCGGCATGGGGCTGACCGGGATCATCACCCGCGCCACGATCGCGCTCACCCCCGTCGAGTCGGCGTACTTCATCGTCGACACCGACCGCACCGCCAACCTCGACGAGCTGATGGCGCTGCTCACCGACGGCTCCGACGAGCACTACGACTACTCCGCCGCATGGTTCGACGCGATCTCGACGGGCCCGAGCCTGGGGCGCGCGGTACTCACCCGCGGCTCGCTAGCCAAACGCGACGAGCTGCCGCCGAAGCTGCGCCGCGCCCCGCTGGCCTTCGACGCCCCGCAACTGCTCACCGCGCCGAACGTGTTCCCGAATGGCCTGGCCAACCGGGCGATCTTCGGCGCGCTGAGCGAGGCCTGGTACCGCAAGGCGCCCCGACGCCGCCGCGACGAGGTGCAGAACCTGACTACCTTCTACCACCCACTGGACATGATCGGGGAGTGGAACCGGGCGTACGGTCCGCGCGGCTTCCTGCAGTACCAGTTTGTGGTGCCCTTCGGCGCGCACGACTCGTTTCGCCGCATCGTGGAGCGCATCGCGCGCTCGGGGCACGTGTCGTTCCTCAACGTGCTCAAACGTTTCGGCGAGGCCAGTGCGGCGCCACTGTCGTTCCCCCAGCCGGGCTGGACAATCACCGTGGACTTCCCGATCCGCCGGGGTCTCGCGGAGTTCTGCGACCAGCTCGACGAGCAGGTGCTCGACGCCGGAGGGCGGCTCTATCTGGCCAAGGAGTCGCGGACCGCCGCGGCCACCCTGGCCCGCATGTACCCGCGGATCAACGAGTGGCGCAAGATCCGGGCCGCCACCGACCCGGACGGGATCTTCACTTCCGACCTCTCCAGGAGACTTGAGCTGTGATCGACGCTGTCGGCAACCCCCAATCCCTGCTGCTGCTGGGCGGCACCTCCGAGATCGCGCTGGCCACCGCCGAGCGCTACGCCACCCGCCGCGCCCTGCGGGTGGTGCTAGCGGCCCGGCCGTCGGAGCGGTTGGACGCCGCCACGGCACGGCTGGCGCGGGTGGGCGCCACAGTGGTGACGCTGCCCTTCGATGCGGCGGACACCGCGTCGCACCCCGCGACCATCGAGAAAGCCTTCGCCGAAGGCGACATCGACGTCACCCTGGTCGCCTTCGGGTTGCTCGGCGACCAGGAGCAAGCGTGGACCGACCACACCACCGCCGTCGAGCTCGCGCAGGTCAACTACGTCGGGGCGGTGTCGGTCGGAGTACTGCTGGCCAAGACGCTGCGACAGCAGGGGCACGGCGCTCTGGTCGCGCTGTCCTCCGCTGCGGCCGAGCGCCCCCGGCGCGCGAACTTCTGCTACGGGTCCACCAAGGCCGGCCTGGACGCCTTCTACACCGGCCTCACTGAGGCACTGCGGCCCTCCGGCATCAAGGTCTCGGTGATCCGGCCCGGCTTCGTGCACACCAAGATGACCGCGGGTCTGAAAGCCGCCCCGCTGTCCGTCACCCCGGAGCAGGTCGCCGAGGTGATCGTGGACGCCGTGACGCACGGCCGCGAGCAAGCCTGGGCCCCCGGGCCGATGCGGTTCGTGATGTCCGCCCTGCGTCACGTGCCGCGCCCGATCTTCCGCCGCCTGCCGATCTAGCCGATCTAGCGCGCAGGGCGGGCCAGCCGGAGAGTGGTGTGAGTCTGGTTGGCCGCCACCTGGGTCTGGTCGAGTGTGCCATCGGTGCCCAGATCCCGGTTCCGCGACACCGAGCCGATGTTCTCGCCGATGTAGCCCAGCACACCGAGCACGATGATCACGATCAGTAGCGCCCGGCCGCCGGTGGAGAGCAGGAGCGGGTGGGTGCCGCTGCGAGGCGGCGGGTATTCCGCTAGCGCGGGCACAGCCGGGTACTCGGTCGAGACCAGCACCCGGTCGCCGAACAGCCACTTCGGGTACGCCGAGGTCAGCATCATGAAGTATGCCTGCGCGCGCATCGTGTACCGCACCACGGCGGCGGTGGCATCGAACACCGGCTGCGGGGTCCGGCCGAGGATGAGCACTGTCACCCAGAAGAACAGCGCCACGATCACCCAGCCGACCGTGAGGAACGCTGTCATGAACCTCGCCGGGATGTACAGGATGAGCCGGAACAGCACGGCGGCGCGGTTCAACCGCCCCGGTGCCAGCTGCACGGACACCGGATAGTCCGGTGGCGACCACTGGAACGGCGGGTAGGTGTCCACCAGCAGGAGCAGGTACGAGTTCACCCGCGTCGCGTACCGCAGGTATCCGCCGAGGAACTCGGCACACCACGCCGGCAGCCGGCCCAGCGCGAGTGCGGCGAACCAGGCGATCACCATCACCACGACCGCAGCGATACTCAGCCCGACCAGGGCGATGTACTGCGGGATCACCAGCAGCGCCCGCAGGAGTACCGTCGCGCGCCGCTGCCGCTGCGGCGCAGAGATATCCAGCTCCGGCAGAACCTCACGAGCTCCCGGCACCGAGATCTGCGCCATGTACGTCCCTCCCTATTCGCGTGGCCGACTCAGCGGCATCGCGAAGCTGTCGGGCTAGCCAAGCCTGGTGGAGTCCATTATGACCGCTTGCTCATGATGAAGAGCCCGAGCAAGTGAGGGGCTGCGATGCGCACGCTTCTGATCGACAATTATGACTCCTTCACCTACAACCTCCACCAGTTAATCGGGGAGGTCAACAGCCGGCCGCCGGTAGTCGTGCGCAACGACGTGGCCTGGTCGGACCTGGCGATCGGAGAGTTCACCAACATCGTGATCTCGCCGGGACCCGGCCGCCCCGAGCGGGTCAGGGACTTCGGGGTCAGCGCGCGGGCGATCATGGACAGTGGACTGCCCGTGCTCGGTGTTTGCCTGGGTCACCAAGGCATCTGCCACCTGTTCGGCGGGCGGGTGGAACACGCGCCGACCCCGATGCACGGCAGGATCTCCCAGGTCCGGCACACCGGGCAGGACATCTTCGCCGGCATCCCCTCGCCGTTCGAGGTGGTCCGCTACCACTCGCTGGCGGTCACCGACCTGCCCGTCGAGCTAGAGGGCATCGCATGGACCGAGGACGGCGTGCTGATGGGCGTGCGGCACCGGTCGCTGCCGGTCTGGGGGGTCCAGTTCCACCCCGAGTCGATCTCCAGCACCTTCGGCCGGGAACTGCTGGCCAACTTCCGCGACCTCACCGTCGAGCACCACCGGCGCCGGCTGGCCACCCCCGCGCCCACCCGGGTGCACGTCCGCCACGTGCCGGCGATGCTGGACCCGCAGCTCGCCTACACCGAGCTGTTCGCCGACGCATCGCATAGCTTCTGGCTCGACAGTAGTTCGGTGGTTGCGGGCACCTCGCGGTTCTCCCTGATGGGTGACAACTGCGGGCCGCTGGCGGAATACGTCACCTACAGTGTGGCGGACAAGACCGTCACGGTGCGGCGCAACGGCCAGGCACCCGAGCTGATCAGCAGCTCGTTCTTCGACTACCTCGCCACGCAGCTGCGCAACCGTGCCCTGCCCGCAGTGACGGGTCTGCCCACCGCGTTCAACCTCGGCTACGTCGGCTACCTGGGCTACGAACTGAAGGCGGAGACCGGGGGCACCGATGAGCATCGGTCGCTCTCGCCCGACGCCGCTATGATCTTCGCCGACCGGGCTGTGCTGTTCGACCACGCCGTTGGCGACTGCTACCTGCTCTGCCTGGGGTCGGACTCGCCGCCGTCTGAGGTCAGCGCGTGGCTAGACACCATGTCCGCCCGGCTGCGTTCGCTGCCTTCGGTGTCCACACCGGACACCGGTCTTGCCGTGGCGCCGCCACCTGACGTTGCGCCGCACGTGGAACTGCGCCACGACAAGGACGCCTACCTGAAACGGATCGTGGATTGCCTACGGGAGATCAACGACGGCGAGTCCTACGAGGTGTGCCTGACCAACACCGCGACAGTTGCGGCGGAGATCGACCCGCTGGCAACCTACCGCTACCTGCGCCAGATCAGCCCGGTCCCGTACGGCGCGCTGTTGTCCTTCGGCAGCCTGGCCGTGCTCAGCGCCTCGCCCGAGCGGTTCCTGACCATCGACGCCGACCGGGTTGTGGAGTCCAAGCCCATCAAGGGGACCAGGCCCAGGGGTGCCACCCCGGAGGCGGATGAGCGGTTGCGCGAGGACCTGGCCAGCCACGAGAAGGACCGGGTCGAGAACCTGATGATCGTGGACCTGATGCGCAACGACCTGAACGTGGTGTGCGCGCTCGGCTCGGTGCACGTGCCGAAGCTGTTCGACGTCGAGACCTACGCGCAGGTGCACCAGCTGGTGTCCACGATTCGGGGGACGCTGCGGCCGGACGCTTCCTCGGTGGACTGTATGCGGGCGGCCTTCCCCGGGGGCTCCATGACCGGAGCCCCAAAGATCAGGACCATGGAGATCATCGACAGGCTGGAGGAGGGGCCACGGGGCGCCTACTCCGGCGCGCTGGGCTGGTTCGCGCTCAGCGGCGCGGTCGATCTCAGCATCGTCATCCGCACCATCGTGGCCGACGGAACGCGCACCACATTCGGAATCGGAGGTGCCATCGTGGCCCAGTCGGATCCGGAGGAGGAGTTCGAAGAAACCCTGCTGAAGTCCCAGGCAATGGTAACCGCAATCACCGCGAGCAGGGATGTTCGGTGGCGTCGAGTTCACGCCACCGGCCTACCTGGGGGCGGTGGGGAAGAGAGGGAGGACGGTCTTGTTGAAGGTTGCGTTGGTGGCGCCGGCGAAGGAGGCGTACCAGGCCAGGGCGGCGGTCCCGATCCCGAGGTAGCCACCGAGGTGAGTCATGCTGGCATCACCCGCGGAGGCGCCGATGGTCAAGAAGACGAACGTCGCGAGCAGGACGAGGAACACCGCAGCCACCGCGCCAGAGACCCGCAGTGACACTACCGTCATGTAGGCGGTGAAGATTGTCCAGGCGAGGAGGAAAAGCCCAGTCGCGGACGCAGCGGAGTCAGCGGGCAGTCCCGGGGCGATGAACTTGACGTAGGCGGCGAAGGACAACCAGAACGCACCGTAAGAACTGAACGCTAGCGCACCGAAGGTGTTCGCCTTGCGGAACTCCCACATCCCGGCCAACAGCTGGACGAGCCCGCCGTAGAACAGCGCCAGTGGCAGCACGACCGGCTCGATCGCCTTGTCGACCAGGCCGGCGTTGACGCAGCTGAGCACGAAGGTGGTCATCGCGAATGCGGCCAGTCCCAGCGGAGCTGGGTCGGCGATGTGACCGCCCGGGGACCCGGTCGGCACCTGTGGCGGCTCGGACACTTTGCGTGCAGAGACGATCTTGGTCATGAGCTGCTCCTTGCGCTGCCCCGGACTTCCAGCGCGAGGTGGACGGGGCTAGAGGTAGACGGCGGGGATGAGGGTGAGGACTAGGGCGGCGGCGAGGACCTGGAGGGTGCGATCGCCGAGGGCGATCTCCTCGGGTTCACCGCCGTTGCCGCCGTCGACGTCCACGGCATAGCGCAGCACGGCGACCACGAAGGGCACCAAGGAGATCACCGGCCAGCGCGAGTGGTTGGCCTGGCTAAGCTGAAACGCCCACAAACCATACGTCATGATCACCCCGGTGGCCGAGAGCGTCCAGACGAAGCGCAGGTAGGAGGCGGTGTAGCGGTCCAGCGACTTGCGGATCCTCGCGCCGGTGCGCTCGGCAAGGCGGATCTCGGCGTAGCGCTTGCCGGCCACCATGAACAGCGACCCGAACGCGGTGGTGAGCAGGAACCACTGGGACAGCGCGATCTCTGCGGCGGCGCCGCCGGCGATGGCCCGCAACAAGAAGCCGGACGCGACGATGGAGATGTCCACCACCGGCTGGTGCTTGAGCCACCAGCAGTAGGCGAGCTGCACGGCGATGTAAATCGCAGTGACGATGACCAGGTCGGTCGAGGCGAGAAACGACACCCCGATCGCGGTCCCGAACAGCACCACCGCCAGCGTCAGCGCCAGCCGAGGTGGCACCACTCCAGCGGCAATCGGCCGGTGACACTTGATCGGGTGCAAGCGGTCAGCCTCGACGTCCTGGACATCGTTGACCAGGTACACACCGGACGCGGCGAGCGAGAACGCGACAAAGGCGATCCCGACGGCGGCGAGCACGGGCAACTGCAAGATGGTGCCACCAGCGAATGGCGCAGCCAGCACCAAGACGTTCTTCACCCACTGCCGGGGCCGCATGGTGCGCAGGAGCCCGGCCAGTACATGGGCACTTCGGACGCTGGTCTGGGTCCGCGGCGCGGTGGTGGTCATCGCCATCCTTTCGGAAGGATGCCGCCCCGAGAGCGGCACAGCCGTCGTCGCGTCGCGACACCGATGGCCGCACCCAGCGCGGAACCCACCAGGACGTCGCTCGGGTAGTGCACGCCCAACACCAGCCTGCTGATCAGCATCGGAAGCACCAGCAGCGGGCTGAGCCGGCGACGCAGCAGGGCACTGTAGAGAATCGCCGCCGTGGTGGTCGACGTTGCATGCGAGGACGGGAAGGACAGTTGACTCGGTGTATCCGCCAGCACCGCAACCGACGGGTCAGTCGGGCGGTGCCGGCGCACCACCTGCTTCAGCGCGATCGACGTCCCGTGCGCGGCAGCCACCGCAGCGCAGGAGAGCAGCCAATCCCGCTGGCGCCGCCGATCGACCAGCGCGCCCAGCGCGCCCAGCGCCAGCCAGCCCAGGGCGTGCTCACCGAAGTGCGACATCCCACGGGCAACGGACACCACCTGCGGTACCGCGATCCTGCGCTGCACCGTGGCGAGCAGGGCGATCTCCTGGCGCTGGGGCATCACACGCTGGGGCATCACGCGGTGAAGATCCGTTTCCAGCCGGTGCGATCAGTGAGCTCCGGTGCGGCGGCACGGTAGAGCTTGCGCAGCCGGGGGAACTCCCGGGCGAGCTCCCGGTGCAGCGCCACCGAGCGGGCCAGCATCGAGCGGAACGCCTGGGGGTCCCGCTTGCGGTAGGTGACGCCGCGGCCGTCCGCCGTGGAGACAGTCACCCCGTCCAGTCCGGAGAGCACGAACCACCGGGCATCCCGGCGGGCCAGCGACAGCTGCGGGCGGTGCTGGGCCCGGGCATCGACCGGGCGCAGCTGATGCGCCAGGCGCTTGAGCAGGGTCGCGCCGATCGTGATCGGGTTGGTGGGCGGGGTCAGCATGCGCTGTACGTCGAGCTGCCCGCGAGCGGGCAGCGGGAGCTCTTGGGAGTCCACCACCTGCCCGTCGGTGAACTCCGCGCAGCGGGCCCGGACCTCACCGAGCGCGGTGGGTAGCTTGTCGAACAGCGCCTGCGGCCCGGCCATGAAGTCCCGGATCGCCATCTCCTGCAGCGCCAGCGTCGAGTACTCCATCGCCAGCGCGTGCTTGAGGGCATGTTTGAGGCTGTCGGCGAGCATTGCTGTGGGCCGGTCCTCGGTGGCGTGCAGCGCCGCGCCGACCAGCCGGTTGCGCAGGTGGAAATAGGCTTGCCAGTCGGTGGCGTCGTCCTTGTCGGCGAAGGACATGTGCCAGATGGCCACCCCGGGGACGGTCGCGGTGGGGTAGCCCGCCGCGCGGGCGCGCAGCCCGTACTCGACGTCGTCCCACTTGATGAACAGCGGCAGCGGCAGCCCGATGTCCTCGGCGACGACGCGCGGGATCAGGCACATCCACCAGGCGTTGTAGTCAACGTCGGTGCGCCGGTGCAGCCATGCGGTCTGGCGCAGCGAGTGCTGGGCGAAGTCGTGGTCATACTCGGTGCCCGGCGCCTTGTTCCACCGCATCCGCCGCCGGTCGAGGACCTCACCCCAGGCGTGCAGCCGGGAGCGGGCCTGGGCCTGCAGCATCTGCCCGCCGACCAGCATCGGGTGGCGGGCGAAGCGGGAGAACGCCACAGCACGCAGAATCGAGTCGGGCTCCAGGACGATGTCATCGTCCATGTAAAGGATCTGCTCGCAGTCGCCTGCCTCCAGCGCCTCGTACATGACACGGGCGTAACCGCCGGAGCCGCCGATGTTGGGCTGGTCGATGATCCGCAGGCGATCGCCCAGCACGGCTTGTGCCGCCGCGAAACCGTGCTGCTCCCGGACCTTGTTGACGCCCTGGTCAGGGATCACCACCGCGGTCACGATCGAACGGACCAGCTCGTCCTCACCGATCGCGCGCAGGGTGGCCACGCAGTCGGTGGGGCGGTTGAACGTCGGCATCCCGATGGTCACCGCGGCGCGCCCGGGTGCGGGGACTGGGGCGTGCCAGCCGCCGGAGTGCACGATCAGCTCCGAGTCCTCGGTGCTGAGGTCGAACCAGTACCACCCACCGTCCTCAAACGGAGTCAGGTCCAGCTCGATGTCCAGCTCACAACGACCCGCTATCAGCTCGCCGTGTACGTGGATCTGGGTAGCGTCGGCCTTGGAGCGGTAGACGTCGACCCGACCAGCGCCCTCGACGTCCAAGCGCAGGTGCAGGGTGCGCAGCGCGGTCCAGCGTCGCCAGTAGCTGGCCGGGAAAGCGTTGAAATACGCCGCGAAAGACACCTCGGTCTGCTCGGGCACCGCCACGCTGGTCCGGGACAGCGCACGCACCCGGCGCGCGTTGGGGTTGGCGAGGGTGACCTCGATGTTCACGTCGCCTGCGTTGGGCGTCGCGACGCCGGCTGGCGGCCACACCCGCCAAGCGGCGGTCGGCTGCTCGTCAACGTAGAGCGCGCGGACGGCAACCGGATCCGCCCGGCGCGGCAGGATCACCCGCTGCAGCAGCGTCGCGGACGGCTCGACAGTCGCGCTAGCGGGCGATCTGTCCGGACCACAGGCAGTGCTGCTCGACATGAACCCCCTCTGTTCTCCGCCACCGGCGGGTTAGGCATCAGCGACGCCAGAGGGTAGCCCTAGCCACCGACCGAGGCACAGGCCGGCTCGGCCATCGGCCCGTGGCGCTCGCTGTCCGGCGCGTCGAGCGGCGAGTTCATCCCTGAGAGAACCACCCCGGCTTCGCACAACGCAACAACCCCTGTGCCTGTTGTTCACCAAGGGGGTGATCGCTGTGACCGAAAAGATCCAAGTGGACCAGTAGAGTTGTCTTGGCGCGTGTGACAGGTTGGATTTTCAGGCCTCCACAATTTTGTCGCGGAGGGCGATGATCTCTTCGTCGGCCGCATCGAGTATGACTGGATGGAGGTCGACGCCGCACCATCTACACTTAAGGGCGCGCACTGATACACTTTCTTTGCAGTGGGTACAGTTCCGGGTTCCTCGGGTGCCTCCCCGGCCCGTGAAGTTGCCTAGGCCGGCTTTACCCAGCAGCTTCACTAGCATGAACAATACGGTGGCAAGCAGTAGGAAGTTGAGAAGTTCGGTGAGGAATGAGCCGTAGCGGACTGGGCCGATGGCGAGGTTTCTGAAGTCCGGTTTGCCGAAGATTGCGGCGATGCCCTGCATGATCACATCGCCAGCGAGGCTGTCCACTAGTTTGGAGAATGCGGTCCCGATGATGAATCCGAGCGCAAGGTCAAACATGTTCCCACTGAGAGCGAATGTCTTGAACTCCAGCCAGATCGACCCAAGTGCGGTTATCAGCTCTCCAGGTATGAATGTTTTGTGGTTGTTCACTGCGCACTCCTCTTGGTGTGTGAGCCCGGCGCACCGGGTGGTTTTTCAGAGAACATAGGATTGTGATTCTCGCGACACACTGAAGCGTCGTTGCAATATCATCCGATCTGCGGGATCACAATATTATGGATCGTTTCGAACGCATCCGATGAAATACTGAACTCGCCGAGAAACGGATGATCCAAATTAGCAGTCAAAAACAACATCAAGCTGAGGAAAACAGCGAAGAGCCCGGAGAGCGCAAGATGGGCTCCCATTTTTTTCACCCCGAGCATGGCGATGAGGGCGAGGTTGATAACCGCACCGACGATGAGAACAAACCAGAGTGTGCGAGGAAGACTCGATGTCATCTTATTCAGTCGCTGGTTTCGATCATCGATAAAATTAGAGAACTGGTGAAAAGTTTCGTTATCCAGCGCCTCCCCCGCGAAGTTGGTGGGCGCGAAAGAAGCGATCTCATGCTGTATTTTCGTTGCTACCGGCGTAGCGATGGCTAGTAATTTTCCCTGGCGGGCCGACGGAAACTCTTGATTGATCACTACCTCTATGTAGTGGGAGATATCTGCCCGTAACTCGGAGCGCTGTGGCTCCGGAAAGTTCGACACGTCCCGATACAGTACACCTGCCGCATTGGCTTCGCGAGACACCGCGTCATCAGCATTCGAATAGTTAGTATAGGCGCCCGCGGCGATCAGGCCTAGCAGCAGGCCGTAGAATAGGCCAGTGCCAGCGACCAAGATGTCAATGACACCATTACGGCTTTCATAATCATCCTTGAACCATCGATCCATCAGGGGTCTGAGAAGTCGTATCAGACCCCAACAGGTGCCGAGCGAAACTCCAGCAAACAGGAGCAGCGCCTGCCAATTAGGCAAACTATAAATCCACTCGGGCATGCGATCAAACCTTCCTTTGACGTCGTGTGTTGTCAAGACTGAAGTGTTTCGGGGTGCTCGTCAGGTCGTTCGATGAGTTGACCATTGATGAACGCGGCGGCAGCGCGTACGAAAAGGACTAGGTGGGGACGTCAGGTTAATCATCCCAGGCTCGGTGCGGGGTCCAGCGGGACTGTTCGTGGCGACCGGCATCGGTGGTGCCTCCGAGACTGATCAGGGCTCAGTGGTCACGGTGGGTGACCAGCCGGGCGAGCGCACTCAGCTCCTGGGCGGCTCGCGCGGCTGGCACTGTCGGGCTGGCCGACATCAGGTCACGCATCGCCTGGGTCAGCAGGTCCTCGACCTGGGTCTGGCTCCAGGCGCGCCCGCCCGCGACGTCGATCAGCTCCGCGGCATGGACCACGTCGCTACCGGAGAGCGACTGGTCACGGTGGTAGAGCGCGGCCAGTTCTCGCCCGGCCGGAGTGTCTGAGGTCAAGGCGGCCACCACCGGGAGGGACTTCTTCCGACTGTGCAGGTCCGAATAAACCGGCTTACCGGTCACGGCCGGGTCTCCCCAGATCCCCAGCAGGTCATCCACGTGCTGGAACGCCAAGCCCAGGTGCTCGCCAAAGTCGCGGAAATGCTCAACTTGTTTCGAGCTGCCACCTCCGAAGCAGGCGCCCACCGCGCAGGCGCACCCCATCAGGGCACCCGTCTTTCCCTTGGCCATCCGTAGACATTCGGCCAGCTCGACCTGGGTGCGTTGCTCGAAGGCCAGGTCCGCGCACTGGCCGTCCACCAGATCCTGCACCGCAGTGCTGAGCATCCGTATCCCACCGGTGGCGGCCGGGTGCCCGCTAGCAGCGAGCACGTCCAAAGCCAACGTCAGCAGCGCGTCCCCGGCCAGGATCGCCGTATTGACACCGAACACGCTCCACGCCGTGGGCCGGTGGCGGCGGGTGAGGTCACCGTCCATCACATCGTCGTGCAGCAGCGAGAAGTTGTGCACCAACTCCACCGCGACCGCAGCCGACACCGCAGCAGCCGGCGCACCGCCCACGGCCTGGGCGCTCAGCAGGACCAGCGTGGGTCGGATCGCTTTGCCCCCCTTCGCGTTACCGTCAGGGGTCGATTCCTGCTGGCCAGGTTCGTCCCACCAACCGAAGTGGTAGCCGGCGATGCGCCGCATCGCCGACGGCAGCGTGTCAACCGCCGCGCGCAGGGCGGGCTCGACAGTGATGCGGCTCCACGCGAGCACCTCGAGTGCCGACCGGCCCTCGATCGTCACGTCAATGGCGGTCATGGCCCTGATCCCTCCCTATAACGGCCGATTTCGACGTTTTCCAGGATGCCGAGCGCATCGGGCACCAGGACCGCCGCCGAGTAGTAAGCGCTGACCAGATACTCAAGGATTCCCTTGTCGTTGATGCCCATGAAGCGGACGTTGAGCCCCGGCTGGACCTCATCGGGGATGCCGGTCTGGTGCAAGCCGATCACGCCTGCATCGTCCATACCGGTGCGTGCCACGAGGATCGAGCTGGTGCAGGTTTCGGTGATGGGGATTTTGTCGCAGGGAAATATTGGTACGCCGCGCCAGCCGGGCATCGTGCGGCCGTCGACCTCGACGTTCTGCGGGTAGACGCCCCGGCGGTTACATTCTCGACCGAACGCGGCGATCGTGCGAGGATGGGCCAGGAAAAACCTGGACTTCCGCCGGCGGCACAGCAGTTCGTCGAGGTCGTCGGGGGTGGGTGGCCCGGTGCGGGTGTTGATGCGCTGTTTGAGGTCGGCGTTGTGCAACAACCCGAAGTCACGGTTGTTAATCAGTTCGTGTTCTTGGCGTTCACGCAACGCCTCGATGGTCAACCGCAACTGCTGTTCGACCTGGTTCATCGGATTGTTGTACAGATCCGCCACCCGGGTATGCACCCGCAGCACAGTCTGCGCCACGCTGAGCTCATACCCCCGGGGGGTGGTCTCATAATCGACGAAGGTCCCCGCCAATTCCGACTCCTGCTCATGGCCCGCGCTCAGGTCGATAGCGGCTTCACCATGTTTGTTCTGCGGCTGGCCAGCCTGGGCCCGGAACGCCTCGACGTGAGCCTGCAACGCCTCGGACTGCCTGACGATCTCCTCCAGCGCCCGCCGGGGGACCGCCAGCACGGTGGACGGGGTCACCGTCTTGACGCTGAAGCCCCAGCTGTCCTGGGACTCCACCACCTCCCGATCACCGAAATAGTCCCCGTCGGCCAGCACATCCAACACAGTCGGCTCGCCATACTTCCCTGGACCGATCTTGTTAAGCTTGCCATGCGCAATAAGAAATACGTGATCAGCCGGCTGCCCCGTCTCCACCAACGTGGTACCGGCGGCGTACTCCCGCTGTACGAACCGGCCCGCCAGCGCACCCAACACCTCGGCGTCATCGAAACCTCGTAGCACCGGCAACTCGCACAGTTGGCCTGGAATGACCCGCACCTCGGCGCCTGTCGTGTCGAACGTCACCCGTCCGTCACCCACCGTGTAACTCAGCCGACGGTTCACCCGGAAAACCCCGCCCGAGGCCTCTACCCACGGCAATACCCGCAGCAGCCAGCGTGGCGTGATCGCCTGCATCTGCGGCACGGACTTCGTCGTCATCGCCAAATTACGAGCAGCTTCCGTAGCCAAACTCAGCTGCGGTACCTCACCATTCTGCGGCTGCCGACCATTCACACTCGACTCCAACCGCACCGACTCAGTCACACCACGCACCACCAATCACTTATGCACAGAAGGTCGGCAGAATACCTACGCTGGAGCCCGCACGCCGCTCAGCAATCTGATAACAGTAGCCGAAGTGCCCAGCCCGGTGGGGCCACCGACCCATTGCGGTGGCCTCCGATAGCGCCGCCGCAATGCCGATTCGCCATACCGACCGCACAACATATGCCAGTCGAGGATGCCGGCCATCCAGTCCTGCAGTCCCACGACGTAGGCGTCCAGGGCTTCGCGGGCATTCGCATCCAGGCCGAAATCGTCTGCGACGAGGGGCAGCTCGGTGTCGATGATGTGCTCAAATTGCCGAAGTCGCGAGGTCATCAGGTCGTTGACGACCGAGACCGCCCGTTGGCGATCTATGTCCAGGAATTTCTGAACGACCAGCACGCAGTTGTGCACCTCGCCTTCGAACTCGACCTCCTTCTGGTAGGAGAAAACGTCGTTCGTGAAGCAGGCGTAGTCGGCAGCCGAGTTCTCCAGCCCACGCAGCGCCCGGGTCCGGAAGACATCGGCCGGGATCTCCCCGCTCCGCGTGATGCGGGCCAGGCTCATTGTGAGATCTGAGCCGAACGTCTTGCGACGCATCTCGACATAGTCAACCGGGTCGGGGATCCGATGCTGGATGTGGTTCGCCAACTCCCACAACCAGCTTGCCGTCATGGCCTCAACGCCCTGGCGGAACTGGCGCCGCTGATCGATGGTCATCGGGGACGCCGTGCGGATCCACAGGTCGGCAAGGCCCGTTTCAAACGGATTGACCGGCGGTGGTGTGGCGGAGCAATCCAACGGCATGAACAGCGACAGCCTGGAGTTGAACACCATCGCACCCGCCATGTCGCGGGTACTCCCGAAAAGCGCCGGGAAAAGATCGTCGCCGTAGGTCCCCCAGGTCAGCCAGGTCGAAGAGAGATCGAGCTCAGGACCGGATGCGTCCGGATGAATCCGTGCGGCGCAGACCGCGAAATCGAACAACGCGAGATTTTCCTCATCCCAGATGCCGAGACCTGGAATACCGGGGACCGACTCCAGCATTCCCATCTGGCGGGCCCAGCCGATGCAATGCTGACGCGACCGCCCCTGGTTGGCATTAATCCGCGCGGTATACGGCATGTAGAATTCGGGTAAGGTAGTCGGCCCTACCGTCTCGTACGGCATGTGCAGATAGCTTTTCGACCGTTGTAGACCCAGGGTGCCTGACGACAGCGTGATCCGCGCTGCCGAAGTACCCAAACCGGTGGGCCCGCCCAGCAGTCGTTCCACGACCGACGGTTCATGAGCCGACGTCTCGTTCATGTAACGGCTCGACCGCATGTGCCACTCATGGCCGCCCGATTGCCAATCCTGCAAGCCTTTGACGTAGAGCAGAACACTCTCGCGTTCCAGCAGGTTCAGGCCGTACTCCTCGAGCAGAGGCGGTAACTCGGTGAGGGTAGTGTTCTCGAACTGGTGCAGGCGGGAGGTCAGGATGTCGTTGGTCAGGTCCGCAGCACGCTGCGGGCTGACATTCAGAAACCGCTCCAGCACCAGGACGCAGTTGTTGATCTCACCTTCATTTTGGGTCTCGCGCTGGTAGGAGAACAGGTCGTTGCGCAGATGCACGCCGTCGGAGAACGTGTCCTTGAGGACACGCATCGGCCGACTGCCCGCGACCCTGGCCGGGATCTCGACGGACGCGGCGTGCTCCACGAGATCGGCCGACCAGGGGGCGCCGCCGACCTTGCGGCGCATCTCGATGTACTCAATCGGGTTCGCGACTCGGCGCCCGCTGATGTTGGCGAGCTCCCACGTCGACTCGTCGAGGAGGTTCTTGGTGCTCTCGAAGAACCGTGATCGCCATTCCGGTGACCTGCTCGGGACCGTACGCGCCCACAGATCGATCAACCCGAGCTCGACCGGATTTTTCGGCTCCGGCACAGCGTCGGCCGGACTTAATGGCATGAACGCGGGCAGCCCGTCGAGGTACTCCTTCGCTCCGACCTGGTCCTGGCAACGCTTGTAGATCTCCAAAAAATGATCATCAAAATAGAACACCCAGACATACCAGTCCGTCACCAGGTCAAGCTCGCGGCTCGGCGCGTCGGGATGGGTATACGCGCACAGCAAAGCGAAATCCATGGCATCGAACGTGGCCTCGTCCCAGATATTCGCGCCAGGCTCCTCCGGTGGTGCGTCCAACATCCCCATCTCACGGGCCCACGCCTTGGTGTGCGCACGCGCCGTGTCCAGATGGGGGTTCAGGCGAGCGGGATACGGCATGTAGAAATCTGGCAGCTTATAGGGCTGCATGTTCTGTCCCCAACCTTTCCGATGTCCTCCGCCTAGCTTCCCTACCCGATCTCGACATTTTCGAGGATGCCGAGCGCGTCGGGCACCAGGACCGCCGCCGAGTAGTAAGCACTGACCAGATAGGAGGTGATGGCCTTCTCGTTGATGCCCATGAAGCGGACGTTGAGCCCGGGCTGGACCTCATCGGGGATACCGGTCTGGTGCAAGCCGATCACGCCTTGGTTCTCCAAACCGGTGCGGAGCAGCAAAATCGAGCTGGTGTGCCCATCGGTGACAGGAATCTTGTTGCAGGGCAGGACGGGTATGCCGCGCCAGGCCGGCATCATGTGGCCGTTGACGTCGACGCTCTGCGGGTAGACACCCTGACGGTTACATTCCCGACCGAACGCCGCGATGGCGCGGGGATGGGCCAGGAACACTGCCGGATCCTTCCACACGGTGGCCAGCAGTTCGTCAAAGTCATCAGGCGTGGGGGGTCCGGTCCGGGTGTGGATACGCTGGGAGAAATCGGCGTTGTGCAGTAGCCCGAAGTCCCGGTTGTTGATCAGCTCGTGTTCTTGGCGTTCCCGCAGTTCCTCGATGGTCAACCGGAGTTGCTCTTCGACCTGGTTCATCGGGTTGTTGTACAGATCCGCCACCCGGGTATGCACCCGCAGCACGGTCTGAGCCACACTGAGCTCATACTCCCGCGGTGTGATCTCGTAGTCGACGAACGTGCCCGCCAACTCGTGCTCGCCCTCATGGCCCGCGGTCAGCTCGACGTGGGCCTCACCGTGTGCGTTCTGGGGCTGTTGGGTGTGGGACCGGAACCGCTCCAGGTGGGCCCGCAACGTTTCAGACCGGCCGACTATCTCCTCCAAGACCGATCGAGACACCACCAGCACCGTACACGCGGTCACCGCCGTGACCGTGAAATCCCAGGTCTCCTGAGACTCCACCCACGCCTGGTCACCGAAATAGTCGCCGTCGGCCAAGACATCCAACACCGTCGGCTCACCATACTTCCCCGGACCAATCTTGTTGACCTTGCCGTGGGCAATAAGGACCAGCTGATCAGCCGGCTGGCCCACCTCGACAAGCGTGTTACCAGCCGCGTACTCCCGCTGCACGAACCGGCCCGCCAGCGCACCCAACACCTCAGCGTCATCAAAATCCCGCAACACCGGCAACTCACACAACTCACCAGGAATGACCCGCACCTCGGCCCCGTTCGGGACAAACGTCACCCGACCGTCCCCCATCGCATAACTCAACCGACGGTTCACCCGGAAAACCCCACCCGAGGCCTCCACCCACGGCAACACTCGCAACAACCACCGCGACGTAATCCCCTGCATCTGCGGCTGGCTCTTGGTCGTCGTCGCCAAATTACGAGCCGCCGCCGTAGCCAAACTCAACTGCGACCGCACACCATTCACACTCAACTCCGCCTGCACCGACTCAGTCACACCACACACCACCAATCTCTATCCACACCAACAGGGAAAAAACACAGGGGTAAAGACGATAGAGGTCTTACAGCTTAAGAACCGTATCCGCCGCCAAGGAACAGCTATTCACGCCACCTCGATGGAAGTACCCAATCCCGAAGGAGGCTGCCTCAGCGGATAGCCCGGGCAGTGAGCAGCGAGCCGGACTGATCGACGCTGATGTTGGTCAACATCAGCCGCCCATCACTGACCGCGCAGATCGACCGGCAGCGCGAGCAAACTCCTTGATATCCGCAGCGCAAAACTTACTTGTTGTAGGCCACGGCACGCGCAACCACCGTGCCCAGACCCAGCGACCCATTACTCAATAACAAATATTCAATAACAAAATCCGAATGCGCGAACCAGCTCACGAGCCCTCGCCTCAGATCCAGCCGGTGATGCACCCATTGTCCGACCTCAAGCCCCCCAGCTCGACGAATCATGTCTACGAATCTCCCCTATTGGGGACGGAGAGTAGCGACGGACATGGGCACTGTCAACTTGCTTGCCGGTTCGAGCTGACCGGTCACGCGCTGCCGACACCGGGACGGTCTGCCCCGGTGTCGGGGTTCAGTGTAGCCGTGTTGAGTCTGGTGACCTCGTTCCAACAGCTCACGCCCCTGCTCATCGACGTAGTGGTCACCCCGAAGCGGGACATGGCGGCAACCCGCCGATCCGTCATCCGCGCACTCGAGCACGGGCCGTCCCCGACCGAGGTCATCACCGACAAGGCAGCGGGGTCTACCCGCCCGTCCGCGATGGGCTGGCTCCGGGCGCCGGGCACTCATTCATCCAGAACATCCGCCGCAGACACGACGAACTCGGGGCCGACTAAGTAAACCTACGGGTCCTGGCTGCCCTCGACGAGCTGATCCTGGCGATTTGACCAACCGGGATCAACGATCTCGCCTACCCCAGCTTCGCACAATGCGACAGCACAGCCGATACTAGTAATCCGGGGAAGTGACCTTTCATCGGGCCAGCTCGACTCATTTCTGTCTTCGCTCGAAGACCCTTTCCCAGGACTCCACGGAGGTCAGCGTGGGGACCGCCGCTCGGTAGTGCTGCGCGGTGAGGGCCCATTCCTGGACGAGGCGTCGGTAGAGCACGATGGTGCGGGCCAGCAAGGCGCGGAACTGCTGCGGATCCCGCTTGCGGAAGGCGACACCACTGCCATCGGCGTTGGAGACGGTGGCTGAGTCCACCATGCCGAGCAGGAACCACCGCGCGTTGCGAGCCGGCACGTTGATCTGCGGACGCTCGCGGGTCGCCGGCTCCGGCGAACGCAGGTGCCGGGAGACGGTGCGCAGCGCGCGCTTGGTGATGGCGACGGGGTGCACCGGCGGATCGAGCAGGGCCTCGATGCGCACCGGATCGAACAACGGCATCGGGAGTTGCTGAGCGGAAGAGAAGATCCGAGCGTCGTCGTACCCCTCGCGCAACTGTCGAACGGCCGGCAGCGCGTCGCGCAGCGAGGCGAACAAGCGCTCCGGGCCGGCAAGGAAGTCCTCGATGGATTTGTGGTGCAGCGCCACGGTCGAGTACTCCATCGCCATCAGGTGCTTGAACGTGTTCCGCAAACCATCTTGCACAAGCGCTCGGCGGACATCATACGGACTGTGCAACGCCAGGGTGATCAGCCGGTTACGCAGGTGGAAATAGGCCGTCCAGTCGGTCGCGTCGTCCTTGTCCGTCCAGGGCATGTGCCAGATTGCCGAACCGGGCAGGGTGACGGTCGGAAAGCCACACTCGCCGGCTCGCAATGCGTATTCCGCGTCGTCCCATTTGATGAACAGCGGCAGCGGCAGGCCGGTGCGCTCCAGCACTTCGCGGGGGAAAAGGCACATCCACCAGCCGTTGTAGGTGGAGTGAATGCGAGCGTGCAACAAGCGTTGCTCGCGCAACGTCAACGTGGCGAAATCGTGCTGGTAGACCGACCCGGGTGCCGGACGCCAAAAACTGGTCCGCAGGTCCACGACCTCACCCATGGCGTGCAGCTGGCTGCGCACCTGGAGATTCAACATCTGCGCGCCGACGATGACCGGCGATGATGTCGCGCTGGCGAAGGCGTGCGCGCGCAGCACGCTGTCGGGCTCGAGGCGGACGTCATCGTCCATCAGCATCACCTGCTCAATGCCCTCCGTGCGCAGCGCCTCAAGCATGCCCCGGGTGAATCCGCCTGAGCCGCCGAGGTTCTCCTGGTTGATCACCGCCAGTCGGTCTCCGAGACGGGCGGCGACGTCGGCGAACCGCTGGTGATCCCGTACTGTGACACTGCCCTGATCGACTACGATGACTTTCGCGACGACGTCGAGTACCGCTTGGTCCTCGGCCAGCGCGGCCAGGGCGGTGACGCAATCCGCCGGACGGTTGAAGGTGGTGATCGCCACCGCCAGCGGGCGGACCGGCAATGGCTCGTCGACGATCCACGCCGCATCGGTGATGGTCAGTGACTCACGCTCGGTGGCGACGTCGAACCAGACCCACCCACCGTCCTCGAACGGCACGAGTGACTCCCGGAACTCCAGCACGAGCGGGGCGCCAGCGGTATCGAGGTGCTTGCCCTCCAGGTGCACGACGTCGCCGTTGGACTTGGAGCGGTAGAGGTCCACCCGCCCGCAGCCCCGCACGGTCAGCCGCAGCGCTACCTCCTCCACCCGGGTCCAGCGCTTCCAGTAGCTAGCTGGGAAAGCGTTGAAGTAGGTGGCGAAGGACAGCTGACAGGCCGGGGGCAGGGTCACCGTCGAGCGGGACACGACGTGCGCGGTGCGCCCGTGCATGGTCTCGGGTTCATCAAGGTACAGCGGGCGCACCTCAGGGGGGTCGTCCGCCCGGGGCAGCACCACGCGGTGCAGGACACGCCGCGGCACGACCACGTCGGCGGTGAGGCTAACCTGCAGCGAGCTGACGTCGGATAGTTTGCTGTCCGCCGCGTTGCTGCGCGCCGCTTCCCTGCGGGCGGCGCGCTCAATGGCCGTCGGAGCTTGGGTCTTCACGTGATCTCTCTCCCTGCGTCGGCCCACTTCAGGCAGATCTTCGCAGATCGGGCGGACCGCAGCGCACGGCGACCCTTCATGATCTGGTGCGCTACCAGTCCGAGCTGCCAGGACCACCTTTGAAGGGGCCGACGATGTCGGTGGTGATCCAGCCGCCATAAAACTCACCCGGCTGCGGCGTCACCGGTTCTCCATCCAGGGTCACCTCATCGAGCCGACCGGCGTAGAGGGCAACCCGATCAGTGAGTTGCGGGTAGCGTAGGTCAGGCTGCGGGTACCACCACCCGATCTCCCGCAGCGGCGCGACGCCGGGCACCTCCAGGTCGACGTAGCACGCCTCACCCTTCCACTCGCACATGGTCAGCCGCGACGCGGGCAGCAGCGGCACCCGGAGCTCCGAGCGCGGCAGGTAGTAGGTCGGCGGGTGCGATGTCTCCAGCACCCGCACCACGTCATCAGTGTCGAGCAGGAGTGTCCCGCCGTGCACGATCCGAGCGCGGCGTGACACCCGCTCGGCCCGTGGCGGGCGCGGGTAGTCCCACACCGATTCCTGGCCCGGGCCAACCGGGTGCACGTCGGGGGGACGATATTGGTCCTGAGCAGCACGTCTCCATCTCATCGCTGGGCAACCCCTCGCAGTGTTTGGCGACGTCCCGTGCCACCAGTGTGCCCCAGCAGAGATCAGTTAGCCCGGATAGCCCCCCGGCTGCGGGCTGGCGAACTCACAGGGGCGGGAATTCTGCTGCGACTGAGGCGATGCTGTCGAGCACCGCGCCGGATGGCTGGCCGCGCCACGGGGTCGCCTCGGCGATCACGACCAGGTCCCCGGATCGGCGCACCGCGTAATACCGGCCGGTGAACTGAATCTTGTCGTATTCCAGCAGCGCACCAGCGAAAGGCTGGATCCCGCCGGTCCCGTCGGCGTCGATCAGATCGGCCAACCGGATCGCGCTACTGGAGTTGGTCATCCGTACCCACGCAATCGCCACGACGATGGTGTCGCCGTGCTCATCGGCTAGCGGTATCAGCGTGCGTTGCAGCGAGCGACAAGGCTCACGGACAAAGAACTGCTGTACCTGACCAGCGGAGCGCAGGGCGCACTGGAACTCGCGATTGATATTTTTCAGCGTTTTCCTCAGAGGCTTGAGTCGCAGTCGCTTCCATGTCTCGTCGTACTGCCCCCGGCGCGCCGATTCCTTACTGTTGGTAGCCCTCGTCTCGATGCTTTGAGTCTCGATGCTTTGACCAACCACCGAGTCAATGCTGCCGACGGCCGCAGTGGCGGCCAGCCCCCCCAGCGGCAAGCCCTGAGGGGATCACGATCGCGGCTAGGGCTGCGGCGGCTATAGCTCCCTTGTCCGGGAAGGGCACCCTGTTCCCGTTTATCATGCGCCAATACGTGAAACACTTCAGCATGCGCTCCCCCGTCCCTGGTGACGCTGAATCGGGGAGCATGCCCCAGCCCCCGCTCTTCACT
>JBOHFR010000068.1:0-26383 GCA_050699715.1 Pseudonocardiaceae bacterium | reverse complement strand
CGACAGGAGAGCTGCTAGAGGGCGGCCGAGCAGCTCTCCTGTCGAACTCGGCGCACTGAGAGCACACGAGATCATGATCGCCCCTCTCGTTCAGTGATCTATGGGCATCTATCTGCCGAAACAGGACTTTGCCGGGGCCCTGCTCGGATACCGCTTTGCTGTCGTCGTGGGTCAGGCGGCGGGTCTGGTTGATGACCTCGGCTTGGACGGGGTCGTTGCCGACGCGGTGCAGGTGGGCGAGGCCTTCCAGGGCTGTAAGCCGGTCCTGCGCGAACGGACTTTCGATTGCATTGCGAACGTGCGTGGGCAGGCTCCAGTGTATGTTTCGGGCGATGACGATGCGTCCCTCGATGTTTTCTTGTTTCTTGGGTCGTTGTTGTGGCATCTCCGCGATAACACGGTCGTGCACGTAGCTGTACAGCTCGTCGAGTGAGATATTTCCGTCACCATCGAGGTCGGCTTCTCCCGTGGTCAATCCTTCGACAAGGAAACGGGTGAACACCGACCTGGTTCCTTCCCCGATGATTTGGTTTCCTTCGAAGGAGTACTGCGTGGCGTCGGAGGCGGTGAGTACCACCCGCCCCTTGCCTTGGAATTTCTCAAGAGCGTTGACCTGGGGATCGGTTTTGGCGATCCGATCGGCTGGAAAGGCTCCGCTGTAGCAGCAGTCGAGCATGAGCACCTTTTGTCGCGATGAACAGGACTCCATGGCTTCATCGATCTGCTGGGCCGAGAGGCCGGTGAAGAGAAGACGGCCACGTTTGGTGTTGGTCATGGCCAGATACAGGCGGCCCTGGTCGTCTTTCAGTCCGTGTCCGGTGAAGTACAGCAACGTAAGGTCATCGCGGCGCCGGTTGTGATAGAACTCGCCGATGGCGTCGCCTACGACGTGATGCGGCTCGTTGACCAGGATGGTGACATCAAAGTCGGCGATCTCGGGGTCGCGAAGGACCTCCGCCAGTGCTTCCGCGTCGTGCCCAGGAGCTGTCAGCTGGCGCAGGCCGGCATCCTGGTAGTGGTAGGTGGCCACCAGCAACGCCATCCGCCGCGGCACCGCTACTCCACGTTGTGGCGGCGCAGGTAGGCCTCGATCAGCTCACTGCGCTCCTGCTCAGAGCCCTTCTCCACCACAATCGTGTCACCATCAATGGTCACCGAGATACGCCGTGCCGCAGCGTGCCGGGCAAGCCAGTCCCGAGCGGTCTCGATCAGAACCGTGAACACACCACCGGTGGCCGTCAGGGTGATCAGAAGCGCACCCAGACTGAACGGATCGACGCCCTTAGCGCCCAGCGGCACATCTTCCGAGGTCACGGGGACGAACTCGACGTCAAGATCCTTGAGCCCGGCACGCAACTGCCGAACCGACCGATCGACCTCATCCGGATCTCCATCCGGCTCCGATTCAACAACCAGGACAAGATCTCGCAACACGCTGTCTGGACCCCGGTCGATGCCGTGCCCAGGCATCCGCCGCCTCCTTAAGATCAAATATTACTACTCCTGGACGCCCGTCCGACTACATAAAGCCATAAAATAGAGCGGAAGTCCACTTTCGGTACCACGTGACACTATATACCTCAGCGAATCTGTTACCGACAGTGTTACTCACTGGTAGGCCTGTTGGCAACCGGCTCAGCGCCTGTTATCAGTCCTGGGCTTTCGGGTTACAAGTGGGCACGCAGCCGTTCGCGCGGTCCCATCTGTACCTCCGACGTCCCGGCCGACCAGGCCGCCGGCTAGCCGAATACCCACGCCAAGAGTGTGCCACCGGGCGCAGCCCTTCCAGACTGGCGCTTAACATGATTATCGTCAGCGAGTCGTCAGCGGAAGCGACGCAACCAGTACGCACGGGCCGATACACACCGGCACGTCGCCGCAGTTCAGTGGCACGTAACGACACTCCCAGGTACGCGGATGGACGGCCAATCCGCGTTCACACCAAAGAGCACAACCGATCTAAAATCAACAATCCCGCGCCTCCGGCGGGCCTCGCTCCGGGATGGCCCCGGGCCGGGCACGAGGGTGGTGGGTCACCCGGGGCGCGGGTATCCCGTCCCATCGGCGCCAAAGGCGTAGCGGGCCAGGGGCAGGAGTCAAGGTCGTTCATCACATGCGGTGCTCCACCTTGACTCCTGCCCCTGGCCCGCTACGGGACAAGCCCGCCGACGCGACGGGATACCCGCTTCCGCCCCTCCCGTCTTACGGTCAGGACAACCAACGTCGTGCTGTCTGCGTGCTGTTAGGAGCGGTCAACAGCGGTCACCAACGGCGCACTGAGGTACACGCCACCCGCAGGTCAGCGGACATCACCTGGCACGGTAGCGAGATTCCCAAGCTCTAGACGGACCGCAGGGCTCTCGTGGGTGGCGTAATTGTCGATCACTGGCCGTGCTGTAGTCCGGGACGTGCCCAAGGAGCACGCCGGTGGGGACGATGAGCGGGACGGCGACGCCGGCGTTCAGTCGTTGTCCGGCAGGTACTCGTCGTTCTCGTAGTACTTGAGGAGGTCGATGAACGTCGGGTAGTCATAGGTGACCAGCTCGTCGCCCTCCCACTTGGCGCCCAGTTCCTCGGCCCACTCCACCTCGTTCAGACCAAGCGGAGCATCCTGGGACCAGTGGAACGGCACCATCGTGGTGAACTTGTTTCGCCGACCCAGGACCACCCGTTCGCCCTCTGCTTTCGGCGCTGTCACAGACGCCGATTCTACGCCCGAGGCTCGGCGACGGCATACCCACACCCGCCTCGTCCTCGTAGCAGGCCAACGCCCGTCGTGTGTCATTAGCGTGCCGTTAACACCGGTCAACCACGGTCACCAGCGGAACACCGTGACCCGGCCTGAGCACCGATCGAGGCCCCTGACGACGCAGGAAGCGCAGCCTTCCAAGCTGGGGTTCGCACTCGTACGCCCGCATCAAGATCATGCCGTCTCCATGCCGTGAGACGTCGGCGAGGCGTGGCGATCGCTGACAAACACCGAGCACTGTCCGCTCAGTTCAGCGGCGTTGCGACTGATCCACGCCAAGGCTGGCGAGGCTCGGCCCTCAGAAGCGGTAGTACCGGAACGGGTTGAGAGTCAGTGTCGCTACGCACCAACTGTCGGCACGACGGGCCGATCCTCATCGACGAGCAAGCGAGGACCTTGCGAGCACCCAGATTTGTGCGGCACGCTCGCCGGTGAAGCAGTACATCCGTTGGAATCTGGCTGGAGCGAGGGAGCGCCATGCACGCGACCGTTGGCGACAGGGTCCACATCAAGGGCCGCAACGTCGGCATGCAGGACCACGTCGGGGAAATCCTGGAAGTGCGCGGTCTGGAAGGAGAGCCGCCCTACCTGGTGCGGTTCAATGACGGCCACGAGTCGCTCGTGTACCCAGGGCCCGACTGCATGATCGAACAGCGAGGCCCCGCAGAGTGACGTTCACCATCTGCCGCCGGCACGATCCGCAGCGCCTGAGACGATCAGTGTTCCCACCTAAGCGCGCCCGCCAGAGGTCTCCGTCTCGGGGCGCTGCTGTCGCTGTGGCATCGATCATCACAGGGCCACCCGCGCCGACGATCATGGACACGTCGCGCACCGACGGAGTCAGCAGAAAGGCAGCAAAGCTGCCGTGACACACCGGCATGGGACGATACCGACCAGCACGAACCACGACGTAGATGACCCGTGACGGTCGTCCTACGTGCCAGCCGAGCGTGTGCCCCTCGCGTGCCCCTTCTCACGGTCACCAGCGGTCAATCACGGTTACTCCTGTCCTCTGTGGCTGAGGATCCGCAGGTCAGCATTTTGCTGGTCAGGGCCATGATCGCCGCCCGATTCCAAAACTGGGGGCTGGGGCTCGCACTCCGCTCCCGCTCCAAGATCATGCTGTCTCCATGCCGCGAGACGTCGACGAGGCTTGACGATCATTGACAAACACTGAGGGCTGTCCGAGCAGCTCATCGTTGGTGTGGCTGGATGACGCTGAGGCCGGTGACACTCGGCGGTCTGAAAGGGTGCGAACTTATTCACCAGCACCGACGCCAGTCCGACCCGCAACAGGGGGCAGATGACCATCATCACGTCCCTGGGATCCCACACGGCTCCCAGCGTGCAAGATCACCCCCGAGGGCAGGAAAGCGAGCACTGTTGTCCGCGACGGTCCTCGGGCGGCCGTAGTAGAAATTGTAGTAAGGACGCTGTGGGCAGCGGTTGGGCCGGCTGGACGAGGTGGGACGCCATGGACGATCGGCCCTGGTTAGGCAGGACGTCGCGGGACCCGATGAGAGGCGTGGGACGGTGCCCATGCCCCTCATAACCCAGAGGTCGCAGGTTCGAATCCTGCCCCCGCTACCACCCCCCAGCGTGCCCCTGACCAGCAAGGTTCAGGGGCACGCTGGCATGTCCGGGCCCTCATAGCAGCGGTGAAACCGGCTCGGTAGTCACGGGATTGGTCACAGACAGCCCGTGTCGGTCAGCAGGGAAGGGCACGGTATGGGGCGGGGGTGCGCAGCAGCGACCGTCGTACCCGGGCCGCCTGCTGTCGGTGTGGGCGATCCCGTCGTTGGGCGCGAGCATTCGACAGCTCTCCTGTGGCTCTGAGCGCGTCCTGGAATCGCCACCGACTCATCACGTACCCGGGACCAGGTCACACGAACGTCACGGGTCTCCGCTCCGGGATGGCCCAGCGCTGAGTGCGGACAGCGGTAGGTCACTAGGGTGGCGGGTATTCCGTAGCGCCGGCGTCAGAAGCCTTGAGACAAGCTCGCCGACGTGACGGGACCCGCTTCGTTCGTCTGTCTTGCGGCGCTGGCTGGTTGGGGCGAGCTGCTTCCGGTAGGGGGCTAACGACAGCCCAAGAAAGCGGCTTGCTCCCTTCGCTCCCCGGGGCTGCGCGTCGCTTCCTCGTCTGGCAGGAAATCCACTGCCGGCTGGCCCCGAGCCCTACAAGGGGAGGATGACGTCCTTGGCTTCTCCGACCAGGGGCAGCACGTCGTACGTCAGCTCAACGCCCGGACCAGTCACGAATCCACGGCTCGTCGTCTTGATCGCCACCGTGCCGAACGTGACCGGGGATTCCCGTGTGACGCCGAAGACCTTGGGCACCAGGACGGTGATGTTGATCCTTCCGACATCGGGATTCGGCTGGAGAATGACGGTGAGCAGGGTGCCCAACGGGCTGTCCAACCGGTTGATCTGCTTACCGAAGAACGTGAGCGTTCCTTCGGGTCCCTCGTAGCGCAGCTCTCCGCCCTCGTGGCCGATGACGACTGGCCCGGGAGTAGTCGGAAAGAAGGTGATGGACGTCCTATCACCGCTGAACGTGAACTCGTTGGCGCCCAGGTCCTGGCTCGTCGGACTGAGACCAGTATTGTTCTCGACAGTCATGTCTTTCTCCTCAGCTCGGAGACGGCTGTGTCCGCCACTCTCTCTGAGCTCTGCGCCTGGTCCTGTGATACACGTCGTGTGGACCAATGTCCCGAGCAATGATGCGCGTCGAAACCGACGTTAGCCACCTCCGGCAGTTCCGTGACGGTGGCGGACCGCTGTGCCTAGCGGGGGGAGTCTGGGAGGGGGGTGCGCAGCGTGGGTCGGTCCTTGGACCATCGGCGCAGCAGCAGGTCGGAAAGCCGATCGGCCAGCAGGGTGCTGGCTTGGATGCCGAACACCACGTCGCCGGCGAGTTCAGGTTCGGCCGCGAGCAGTGGCGCGATCACGCCACGGCGGACGAGCTGCTCGTGCACCGCGTCGGCCTCGATGTGCTCGGCGTAGAACTCCATGGCGGTGGGCCCGCAGCCCAACCGGCGCATGGCCTGGACCAGCCGGTCTGAACTGGGGGAGGAGGTTAGCTCCGCGGTGACAAACTGGCCGACCAGCGCCCCGCGCAGCCTGCGGTGCAACCCGCACAGCGACATGAAGTTGACCTCGGCCAGCACGGCGGCTGGCGCGGCGTCGAGGTAGGTACCGTACTCGCACGACAGCCCGAGCTCGGTCATCATGTCGGCATGTCGGCGAATAGCTGGGCATGCATCCGGTCTGGGTTGCCCGAACCGTACTCGTCGTGCTTGACGGTGACCAGTGCCACCTTGGCCGGCCCGCTCAGCCGGGGGATGACCCACGCCTGCGGGTCGGCCTCCTTGAGATGGTAGATCGAGCGTTGCGCGACGTACTCGCGCAGCTGCCACAGTTGCCCGGCGTGGCGTAGGTGGTGCGAGACGCCCCAGGCGTCCACCGGCTCCACCAGCAGCGTGTCGATCTCGGCGGCGACGTCGGTCCCGCCCGGGACGCCGGCCCGCAGCGCGGTGAGAAAGACCCGTTCCAGGTGCTGGCGCAGCCCGAGCAGTCCCGGGTCCCACTCGAGATCATCGGAGACCCCGGCGAAACCTCGATAGTGCAGCTCATAGCAGCAGTACAGCGCCAGCTGCAGGTCCTCGTGGTACGGGTCGGCCTGCTGGAGCACCGCCCCGACCTGCGCCGAGGACCAGGCAGCGGTGTAACCGCCTTCGCACAGGACATCGATCAACAAGACGTGTCGCTATCGGCTCGATACACCCCTGGGAGCCGTAGCAGCAGCACGATCTTCCGGTACCCCGGGCACGACCGGACGAAACCTCGTTGTTACCTCCGGGGAGCAGCGATCAGCCCGAACGGACGAACAGGAAGATGCCGTACTGCCACACTCCGTCGATCCACTGCGCGCTGAGATCGAAGCCGCGCGCGCAGACGTCGGCCACGAACTGGGGGCGGTGGAACTTGTAGGCGAGGCTGGTCTCCAGCGAGTCACCGCGCCGCAGAACCAGCTTCAGGCCCAGCTCGCGCAGCGCGACGGTCTGGTCCTCTGTCGCATAGAGGTGCGCCTGGACCGCGGTGGTCGCGGAGTCGTAGTGTGCCCTCGGGTAGAAGTGCTCCAGGACAAAGTCGGCGCCGAAGCGCCGGTTGATGTGGGTCAGGTGGTTGAGCCGGAACCGCGCGAAGGCCGACTGGTCGAGCGGGTCGTTGTAGCAGGCTTCGAACACCTCAGCTGGCTTCTGTAGGTCGGCCGACACCAGGAAGCCGTCGCCGGGCCGGAGCGTGTCCGCGATCGTGGAGAGCAACGCGTCGCGCTCCTCGGGCGAGAGGTTGCCCAGGTTGCTCCCGAGGATGGCCACCACCACCGGCTCGGGTCCGTCGTCCCGCAGCCGGGCCAGCCCCGCCTCGTACCGGCCCCACAGCCCCCGCACTCGCAGGCCGGGTAGTTCAGTGGTCAACTCGCGCGCGCTTCTCGCCAGCATCTCGCGGCTGACGTCGATCGGAAGATAGGTGGTCGCACGGTGTGTGACACAAGCCGCCAACAGCAGACGGGTCTTCTTCGCGCTCCCACTGCCCAACTCCGCGATCCGTCCGCACCCGATCAGCTCGGCGATCTCCTCGGCGTGGCGCCGCAGGAGCTCGTGCTCGACGCGGGTGAGGTAGTAGCTGGGCAGTTCGGTGATCGACTCGAACAGGAGCGATCCGGCCTCGTCGTACCCAAGATAGGCCTGCACCCGAGGTGGGGTCTCCCGAAGACCGGCCAAGAGACCAGGCCGGTCGTCCCAGAAAGTGCCCTCGCCGTCTACGGATACGATCTCGACCTGGCTGCGCTCCATGATGCGATCTCCCCTCACCCTGCCCCGAGCCCTGCTCGGCAGCCAGTGTAGAAGTCAGGTCGCCAAGCCGAGACGAAGAGGAGATTGAAGACTCGATGACTGCTCGTTGTGCCCAGCACTGCATTCTGCCGCCCAGCCTGCTGTATCGCCTCGCCCGCTGTGATGACGAGGCGCTGCGGGATGCCGCGCTGAACACGCTGGCCCTCGATGGCCGCTTCCGGCTGGCCCGTGCCGAGTCTGCGGCACGTTTGCTCCGGTTGTCCAGGCCGGTCACCTTCGCCCGGATCGGCGGCCAGCCGCAGCGGACCATTTATGACCAGCAGGGCAGCCAGCTCCAGACGCCCGGTGCCGTCATGCGAGCGGAGGGTCAAGCGCCGTGCCGGGACAAGGCGGCCAATCAGGCCTATGACGGTCTGGGCGCCACGTACTCGTTCTATTGGACGGTGTTCGAGCGCGACTCCATCGACGGCGTCGGTATGCCCTTGCTCGGCCTGATGCACTACGGGAAGCGTTACGACAACGCGTTTTGGGACGGCGCCGGCCACATGTTCTTCGGCGACGGCGACGGGCGGATCCTCACCCAGACTGCGGCAGGGATCGACGTCATCGGCCACGAGCTCAGCCACGGCGTCACCCAACACGAGGCGAACCTGACGTACTCAGGGCAGGCCGGGGCGCTCAACGAGTCGGTGTCGGACGTTTTTGGGATCCAGGTCAAACAGCATGCGCTCGGCCAGGACGTGCACAGCTCCGACTGGCTCATCGGGGCGGACATCGTCGGCCCGGCCTTGCGTCCGGCGTTGCGGTCGATGAAGCAGCCCGGCACCGCCAACCCATACGACGCTCAACCCGCAGACATGAGCGGCTACGTACCCGGCGGCGACGTGCACATCAACTCGGGCATCCCCAACCACGCCTTCTACGTTGTGGCCACCACCCTCGGCGGGTATGCCTGGGACGCCGCCGGGCCGATCTGGTACGCCGCGCTGACAGACCCGCGGCTGCAACCCAATGCGACGTTCCGTGACTTTGCGCGGATCACCGTGCGCCACGCCAAACAGACCTACGGAGCGGCCAGCGACCAAGCCCACGCGGTGCGCCAGGGTTGGGAAGCGGTCAAAGTTGCGTTGTGATCACCCGCGCAGCCCAGGGGTCGGACCGCTTCCGCTACGGAGAACCGCCGTGATGGTCCAAGGACCGCCCCAAAGACTGCCCCAAAGACTGCGAGGGTGCGTACTTTCCGTGACGGGCACAACGCGGTAGCGTCTAAAGAGGATCGCGTACGGTGGGTGACGTCCTCTCCCACCCCGAGGTCCGGTCCGGAAGGCTGGTGGTTGCCCGCCCGCCGGAACCTGAGCGCGGTCGGTATCCCAGATGGTCCTCATCTGGGATGGGGGCACATCATGGATGCATGGGGGGAGTAGAGATGATCCAGCTTGAGGACCTCACCAAAGTCTACCGGATGGGCAAGGTGGAGGTGCGAGCGCTTTACGATGTCGATCTGACTATCGACGAGGGTGAGATGGTCGCCATCATGGGCCCATCTGGATCGGGCAAGAGCACGCTGATGAACATCCTGGGCTGTCTGGACATCCCCACCAGCGGGCGCTACCTGCTTGATGGCACCGACGTCAGCCGGCTATCCGACAACCAGCTGGCCAAGATCCGCAGCCACAAGATCGGGTTCGTGTTCCAGTCGTTCAACCTGGTCTCGCGCACCAGCGCAATCCGCAACGTCGAGCTGCCCTTGGTCTACGCCGGGGTGCGGGATCGGCGCAACCCGGCTCAGCACGCGCTGGAGCAGGTCGGGCTGAACGACCGACAGAAGCACATGCCCAACGAGTTATCCGGTGGCCAGCAACAGCGGGTGGCGATCGCCCGAGCATTGATCAACGATCCCGCGCTGCTGCTGGCCGACGAGCCCACGGGCAACCTCGACACCGTCGCCAGCGTCGAGATCATGAAGTTGCTCGGTGTGCTGAACGATGCCGGCCGCACGGTGGTGCTCATCACACACGAAGAGGAGGTCGCCCGGTTCGCCAAGCGGGTCGTGCGGCTGCGCGATGGGCACATCGTGAGTGACCAGGTGCAGCGTGACCGGACGGAGATCACGGCGTGAACCTGCAGGAGGCGTTGCGCATCGCGCTGCGCGGATTGCGCGCCAATCGACTGCGCTCCGTGTTGACCATGCTCGGCATCATCATCGGGGTCTCATCGGTGATCTTGCTGGTTGCTATCGGCAACGGGGTGCAGTCCTCGGTCAATGAGAAAATCCAACCCCTGGCCAATTTGATCACCATCTTGCCGTCGGTCGGCAATATCCCCGGCGGCGCCGCCCCGAAGGATCTGATCGATGCCGATATCGCGGCGCTGCAGGACCCGGGGCTGTCCCACGACATCGCTGCCGTGATACCTGTCACTACAGGCAAAGCGTTGACCGAGACCGACGACTTCCGGTTCCGGGCGAGCGTCGTCGGCTCCACTGACCGCTGGCTTGATGTGAACAACCAGGATATGGCGGCGGGGTCATTCTTCGACGATGCCCAGGTCCGCTCCACAGCCAGAGTGGTGGTGCTCGGTCCCAGTGTGGCGAGCTACCTCTTCGGTAACGACCCCACGGCCGCACTGAACCACACCGTCCGGATCAACCGCCAGACCTTCCGGGTCATCGGTGTGATGCAGTCCGTCGGTGAGCCGGGCGACAGCGTCGCGGTCATCCCGCTGAGCACCGTGCGCCGCTATATCTTCGGCGGCGGGGACAAGGTCAACCAGATCATCGTGCAAGCCACCCAAGCATCCGCCGTGCCCGCCGCCGAGAACGAGGTGATTAACACCCTCAGCGAACGGCACCGGATCAGGGATCCTGCGAACAGGGACTTCGAGGTCCAATCGCTGCGCAGCCGGCTCGACACCTTCAACCAGATTCTGCGCGTCCTCACCCTGTTCACCGCCGCTGTCGCGGCGATCTCGCTGTTCGTCGGTGCCATCGGAGTCCTGAACATTATGCTGGTCTCAGTCACCGAACGAACTCGCGAGATCGGTATCCGCAAAGCGATCGGCGCCACCCGACGCGCAATTCTCGAACAGTTCCTCATCGAGTCGCTTGTGCTGGCCGGCTTGGGTGGGTTTGTCGGCATCCTGGTCGGGGTCGGGTTGTCAACCCTCGGCGCTGTTCTCGCGCCCGCCTTAGGGCCCACCTTCGTCACCTTCGCACCCGCCGTGACTATCCCCTCTGTGGTGATCTCGTTCGGTATCAGCCTCGCGATCGGACTCATCGCCGGCGGCTACCCGGCCAACCGCGCCGCCCAGCTACAACCTATCGAAGCCCTCAGATTCCAGTAATCCGCCAACCTGACCTCAACTGACGCTCGACCCTGCGTAACTCCCTGCCGACTCAGGCGTTGCACACTGTGAAGCCTGAAGACACTCGGGGGGACATCGCTGTGACCATGATTCACACCAGCTCATCGACGCTGTCTCCAGCTCGGCGCTCCAGTGCTCCGGCCTGGGTGGCGCTTGGGCTGGTCGCCGTGCTGGGTGCGGCGGCTGGATGCGGAAGTGAGCCGGCACCACCGCCGACCGGGCAAGTCGAGCGAGCCACAGTGATGCAGAGAGTGTCAGCCTCGGGTTCGTTGTCGGCCATCAAGCAGCAGGATCTGGGCTTCCCGATGAACGGACAGCTCCTGCAGCTGCTGGTCAAGGTCGGGGATAGGGTGAATCCGGGCCAGATGTTGGCACGACAGGATGATTTCCTGCTTCGACAGACCTTGAACCAGTTGCGGGGGCAGTTGAATGCCCAGCAGGCTCTCTTGGGTCAGGCCGTGAATGCCACGACGGTGCAGGGCGATCAGGCCAGCCTGGATCAGGCGCGTCAGGTCGTGTCCGCGGCGCAGCGGGAGCTCGACGCGCAGCTTGCCTCGGATGCGTCGGCGGTTGGCAGCGCGCACAAGCAGGTGGACTTTGACAGCTACACGCTGGACAAGGCTCGGGAACAGCTGCGAGCCGATCAAACCTCTTGCGCTGCCTCCGGGGGTGTCCCCTACACCCCGCCCACCAACGGTCTCGCTAATGGCAGTAATGGCTCAGCCGGCACCAACCGTCCTGGTTCCTCGGTCGGGGTAGGGCCGGCGCAGGCGGGTGTGGACAACCCCGTGAAGGCAGGTCCCGTGAGCGCGGGCACCACTGGGTCGTCTCCGGTCGGCAACGGAAACCCGGCGTGTAACAACATCGCGCAAGATCAGACGAATCTCGGCACCGCCCGCCAACAGCTGCTGACGGACAAGGCCACCCTGGTCGCCGATCAGCAGAAGCAGAATGTCGATCGCACTCAAGGGCAGCTCACGATCGCCCAGGATCTGCAGAGCGTGGTCACTGCGCAGAACAACCTCCGATCCGACTCCACCAACCAGCCGTTCAGCATTGATCAACAGGCTGCCCTGGTGGCTGACCTTGCGGCTCAGGTTTCCGCGGCCCAGCGAAATGTGGATCAGACCGTGCTGTATGCTCCGGTCGCAGGGACCGTGTCGGTGATCAATGGTGCGGTCGGGGAGTACGTGCAGGCCAGCTCCGGTACCAGCCCACTGGCGCCGGGCGCCAATGCCGCTATTCCCGGGCTTAACGGCAGCACGGCCAGCAGTAGTAGCTCTCTAGGCAACCCTTCGACCGGTGCCACGCGTCCTGGCGGTACCCAGTTCCTCGTTCTCAATAACGTCAACAGCTACCAGGTCGTCGTCCCGTTCGAGGAGTCCGACGCCTCGAAGGTGGCCCCGAATCAAAAGGTTAACGTCACCTTCGACGCCATGCCCGACCTCACCCGCGCTGGCACCGTACTCTCCGTGGCCCCTTCTGGCAGCAACATCTCCAGCGTCATCAACTATTACGTCACCGTTGTGCTCAACGAGACCGACCCGCGACTCAGAGATGGCCAAACCGCGCAGGCACGGGTGATAACTAATGAGGTGGACGATGTCCTCACCGTCCCCAACTCGGCTATCCGCAAACGTGGTGATCAAAGTACCGTGACCATCATTGATGCCACCGGTGCACAGCAGCAAGCCCGGTTCCAGCCCGGTCTGATGGGGGATGACCGTACCCAGGTCATCTCTGGACTGAGGGAGGGCCAGCAAGTTATCCTCCGCCAAGGAGTGTGACCACCTCTCACCGAACTCAGTCAACCGCGCGGAGTCGCCAGTGTTTCCAAGGTCCACGAGCCGGGGAGCGCTCGGTCCCACCTCTCCGGTGTCGTGATGACGGCGATGGCTGAGGTCTTGAGCGGTTCGCTAATGCCGGTCAACAGCGCTAGAAAGTCCTCAAGGCCGGGATTGTGGCCCACCAGGACCGCTGTCGATGCGTTCTGCGGAAATTCCTGGGTGATCGATAACAGGTCTGCGGCGCAGGCGCCGTAAAGCGATTCGTCATGGCGGACCCGGGGTGTCGCGTCCAACTGGCCCGCCACAAGATCCCAGGTCTGCACGGCTCGAACCGCAGGGGAGCACACCACGAGGTCGATCTTGGTGGCCTGCTCGCGCAGCCAGTGACCGACGGCCGGGGCGTCGCGGCGCCCGCGTCCGGCCAGCGGACGGTCGTCATCGGCAGTGTCCTGCGGCCATGCCGACTTGGCATGTCTCAGCAGGATGAGGGTATGCTTCATGATCGCTCTCGAGGTTACTCTAGCGCGAGGGTGCGCAGCACCAACCGCGCCGCGTCACCCCCGGACTCCTCGCCGATCGCGAGGGCGGCTGGCACGTCGAGGTCGTCCACCAGGGCAGCGATGACGGCCTCCGATGCGGCTTGTGACGTCGGTGCTCTCCCGGCCGCTGAGTACAGCCGATTGAGCTGGTCAGCCTGGGTAGCGATGTCCGCGCGGCGAAAGTCCCACGATTGCCGCCATGGCCGGTTGAGCAGCAGCAGCCGCACCGCCGCTGCGGGATGGTGGCCGAGCAGGTCTGCGACCAGCACCAGGTTGCCCGCTGACTTGGCCATCTTCGCACCGTCGACGGTGACCGTCCCGACCGGGAACGTGGCCCGCGCGAAGGGACCGACGCCGGTTGCCGCCTCGACCATGGCGGCCTGATAGGCATGGTGCGGGAAGTTGAGGTCGGCGCCACCGGACAGGATGTCTACCGCGGGGCCGAGCACGCCCAACGCGATGGAGGCGCACTCCGCATGCCAGCCGGGCCGTCCGCGACCCCAGGGGCTGGGCCAGCCGGGCTGGTCGTCGGCGGAGGATCGCCATACCGGGACGTCGAAGGGGTTGTCCCGGGGGTCGTCGCGGGCCGGATAGCCGGGCTGATCACCGAACTCGACCGCGAGTTCCGTGGCGCTTGCCAGGGTCAGCCCGGCCTTGGCCGGCACATCGGTGCCCCGAAAGTACACCGCACCGTCGCGTTGGTAGGCGTGGCCCGTGGCAAGCAGCGCCAAGGCCAGTTGCACGACCCGCCCGACGTGGTGCCGGGCTCGCGGCTCGTATTCAGGCCGCCGTACCCGCAGCGCGACCATGTCCCGCCCGAACAGGTACTCCTGCTCCAGCGCGAACTCGTCGAAGCGCCGACCGCGCGCCACGGCGGCGTGGGTCAGCACGTCATCGACGTCGGTCACGTTGCGGCAGGTCAGCGTCTGCGCCCCAGCCAGGCGGAACATCGCGGCGGCCGCATCCGCCCAGACGAACGTGCTGGCATGTCCCAGATGGGTCACGTCGTAGGGGGTGATGCCGCAGACGTAGAGCCGGGCCGGGCTGACGATTGGCAGCGCGGAACCACCCAGTCGGATCCGGTCAGTGTGATCGCGGTGATTGCGGTGGCCGTGCTGGTCCATACATCCATCCTGCCTGCGTCTGTCGGGGATTCTTACCTCAGGGCCAAGCGCGAAGTCCGAGTAGTCGGCCATCATGCAGGGATGGACAGCCGTGACCGGGACCCCACCGGACGGGCCCGCAACGCCCGTCCCCGAGACGCCCAGGGCCGGCCGCTGCCGCATGGCGCGCTCGGGGTTGACCGGTGTCCCGAGGACGTCGTGCTCAGCCCGGACGACGCGGTGCGCCAAGCGCAGCGGCTCATTGATGACGGTTACCCCTTTGCGGCCCATGAGGTGTTCGAGGAGATGTGGAAGGCGACGTCGGGGGAGCACCGCGAGCTGTGGCAGGGCCTGGCGCAGCTCGCGGTCGGCCTCACCCACGTGCAGCGGGGGAACCCGAAAGGGGCGGTGACGCTGCTGCGCCGCGGTGCAGACCGGATCGACCCGTACACCGCTGCGCCCCCGCACGGACTGGACGTCGCGGGACTGGCCGGTCACGCCCGTTCGCTTGCCGCCCGCATTGAGCGCGACGGGCTGGGTGCCGCCGCCGGCCTCGCGCTGCGGCTGAAGGCCAGGCCGTGAGGCTTCATGCCACTCACGGGGTGCTACGAAGGGAGCGCACATGCGCATCGGGATGCTTCTGAGCTACAGCGGTGGTTTCGCCCAGACCGTCGCGGAGCTGGCCGACTATGAGCAGGCCGGGCTTGACATCGTCTTCGTCCCCGAGGCCTACAGCTTCGATGCGGTCAGCCAGCTGGGGTTCATCGCCGCGCGCACCGAGCGGATGGAGATCGCGTCAGGGATCCTGCAGATCTACACCCGTACCCCGACGTTGACGGCGATGACCGCGGCCGGGTTGGACTACGTTTCCGGGGGTCGGTTCACGCTGGGAATCGGAGCTTCGGGGCCGCAGGTGATCGAGGGTTTCCACGGTGTGCCCTACACCGCGCCGCTGGGTCGGACCCGGGAGCTGGTGGAGATTTGCCGCAAGGTGTGGCGTCGGGAGCGGCTGAAGTACCAGGGCAGGCATTACCAGATTCCGCTGCCCAGTACAACGCAGCCCAGCGGCGGGTTGAGCACGCCGCTGAAGCTGATCAATCACCCGGTGCGGGAGCGGATTCCGATTGTCATCGCGGCGATCGGGCCGAAAAATGTGGCGATGGTCGCGGAGATCGCCGAGGGCTGGCAGCCGATCTTCTACCTGCCCGAGCGGGCCGCCGAGGTATGGGGCGACTCGCTGGCCGAGGGAAAGGCCAAACGGGACCCGTCACTGGGCGACCTCGACGTCGTGGCCAGCGCTGCGCTGGCCATCACCGACGACGAACACGTTGCCGCCGGGTTGCTCGACGCCCTCCGCCCGATGCTGGCGCTCTACATCGGCGGCATGGGCGCGAAGGGTCGCAACTTCTACCACGACCTTGCCTGCCGCTACGGGTTCGCGGCGCAGGCCGAGGTGATTCAGGACCGCTACCTGGCGGGTGAGCGCGC
The DNA here is from genome assembly GCA_050699715.1 of Pseudonocardiaceae bacterium. Lineage (GTDB taxonomy): Bacteria > Actinomycetota > Actinomycetes > Mycobacteriales > Pseudonocardiaceae. Next base: position 10,495 of record JBOHFR010000068.1, on the reverse strand, counting down.
CGCCGCTGCGGCCGCGGTGCCCGACGAGCTGCTTCGCCGGAGCTCGCTGATCGGTCCCGCCAGCTACGTCCGTGAGCGGCTGGAGGTGCTGCGCGCCTGCGGCGTCACCACGCTGAACGTCACCCCGATGGCCGGATTCGCCGCTGAGCGGGTCCGGCTCATCGAGCGAGTCCGGGACCTCGCCGGTTGAGCGACCCCAATACCTTAGTTATTGCCGATATGTGGCGCGTACACATGATGGAAAAGGGGGCAGGAATGGACCTGCTGGAGACCGTGAACACCCTCACCACCAAGGCCCTGAGCGGTCAGAGACCTGCCCGTGACGAGGCTCTGGCGGTGCTGCGAAGCGAGGACGACGACCTGATGGACGTGATCGCCGCCGCATTCCGGGTTCGCCGGCGGTACTTCGGCACACGCGTGAAGCTGAACTTCCTGGTTAATCTGAAGAGTGGGCTGTGCCCGGAGGACTGTTTTTATTGCTCGCAACGGCTCGGTTCGGGTGCTGAGATCCTGAAGTACACCTGGCTGGGGCCTGGCGAGGCGGCCGCGTTGGCCGGGGCGGGTATCTCGGGCGGTGCCCGGCGGGTGTGCCTGGTAGCAAGTGGGCGCGGACCTACTGACCGGGACATTGATCGCGTCGCTGGCGTCATCGGCGCGATCAAGGCCGAGCACCCGAGGGTAGAGGTATGCGCGTGCCTGGGCCTGCTCTCTGATGGCCAGGCGGCGCGACTGCGCGCGGCGGGCGCGGACGCCTACAACCACAACCTGAACACGGCCGGTGAGAGGTACTCCGATATCTGCACCACCCACACCTACGATGACCGGGTCGACACCGTACGACGTGCCCAGCACGCGGGTCTGTCCCCCTGCTCAGGAATCATCGCGGGGCTGGGAGAGCGCGATGAGGACTTGGTCGACGTGGCGCTCGCCTTGCGCGAGCTCACGCCGGATTCCGTCCCGGTGAACTTCCTGATTCCATTCGAGGGCACGCCGCTGGGCACGGAATGGAACCTTACACCACAATATTGTCTGCGCATTCTGGCAATGGTGCGGTTCGTGTGCCCGGATGCGGAGGTCCGGCTCGCGGGCGGACGGGAGATCCACCTCGGCTCGATGCAGCCGCTCGCGTTGTACCTGGCTAATTCGATCTTCTTAGGTGATTATCTGACCAGTGCGGGCCAGGAGGGTCACCAGGATCTGAAGATGATCGCGGAGGCTGGTTTCACGGTTGAGGGTTTCGATGCCACGATGCCCGTGGCAGTTGGTGGGCCGCAACGGGTTGCGCTGCGCCACCGTGGCGCGGGGACGGGCCTGCCTCCCAATGCCTGAGTTCTCCGCGCCTGAGTTCTCCGCGCCTGAGTTTTTTGCGCTTGAGTTCTCCGCCCTGGCGCCGCAGCAGCTGCTTGCGCTCGATCAGGCGCACGTCTGGCACCCTTACGGCCCGATGCCGGCCAGCGAGGAGCCCTTCCTGGTCGAGTCCGCTCGCGGAACGCGCCTGCGGTTCGCCGAACCGGTCGAGGGAACCCACGAGGTCATCGACGGGATGTCGTCCTGGTGGGCGGCTATTCACGGGTACGCGCACCCGGCGCTGGACGCGGCCGTGCACGAGCAGGTGGCACGGGTCAGCCATGTCATGTTCGGCGGGCTCACGAACGTGCCGGCGATCCGTCTGGCCACCCGGCTGGTGGAGTTGACTCCCGGCCCCCTGCGCCACGTGTTCCTCTGCGACTCGGGGTCGGTCTCCGTTGAGGTGGCCGCCAAGATGGCCATTCAGTACTGGCGCTCCCTCGGACGCGGGCGCAAGCACCGTCTGATGACCTGGCGGGGTGGCTATCATGGCGACACCTTCCACCCCATGTCAGTGTGCGACCCGGACGGCGGTATGCACCACCTGTGGACCGGGCTCCTGCCGCGGCAGGTCTTCGCCGACATCCCGCCGTCGGGGTTCGCCACGTCGCTGGACCCAACGTACGTGGCGCATCTTGAGGCGCTCGTCGCGCACCATGGCGAGGACATCGCCGCGGTGATCGTCGAGCCGGTGGTCCAAGGCGCGGGCGGGATGCGGTTTCACAACCCCGGCTATCTTCAGGTGCTGCGGGAGCTGACCCGAGCCCATGACATCCTGCTGATCTTCGACGAGATCGCCACCGGGTTCGGACGCACCGGAGCGCTGTTCGCGGCCGAGCATGCCCAGGTGAGCCCGGACATCATGTGCCTCGGCAAGGCGCTGACCGGCGGCTACCTCTCGCTGGCCGCGACACTGTGCACGAGTGACATTGCGCAGGCGATATCCCACGGTGAGCTGCCGGTGCTCGCGCACGGGCCCACCTTCATGGGGAATCCGCTCGCCTGCGCGATCGCGAATGCGTCCATCGACCTGCTGTGCGGACGCGACTGGGCGGCGGACGTGGCTCGCATTGAGCAGCGGCTGCTGGCCGGGCTGTCGGCTGCGGCGCACCTGCCGGGGGTCGCCGACGTGCGGGTGCTCGGCGCGATCGGGGTCGTGCAGCTCGACCATCCGGTCGACGTCGCCCTCGCCACCTGCACCGCGATCCGGTCCGGCGTGTGGTTGCGGCCGTTTCGCGACCTCATCTACACGATGCCACCGTTCGTGGCGGACGACACCGACATCGACGCCATCGCCCAGGCCATCCGCGCTGCGGCGCAGGTTGCGTGACCCGCCCAATCCATCCTACCGGATCCATGCCACAGTGGACAGTTGCGCACGACCATTGTAGACAAGATCCCGGCGGGCGTGGCACCGTGAGTGGATGCGCGACCTGAACGCCACCTCGGCCGCCCTGCTCGGCCTGTTGCACACGAGCCCCATGACCGGCGGGCAGCTGGTCGTGACTGCGGCGGAGCGGTTCGGGTCGTTCTTCAGCGTCACTCGCAGCCAGGTCTACCGCGAACTGCCCGTGCTCGCCGAGGCTGGCCTGCTCCGGCTCGGCAAGCGGGGAGCGCGCTCCAGCCAGCAGTACGTTCTCACCGCCGCTGGCAAGCGCGCGTTCAAGTCGTGGTTGAACTCCTCCTGCGGGTCGGACCACCTGCGCAGCCCGCTGATCCTGCGCCTCGTGCACGCCGGGGCGCTCACTCCCAAGCAGCGTGCCAACCTGGTGAGCAGCGCCCGGGCCGACTACCTCGGTTACCTTGACGAGGCCAGGGCCGACGCGAAGGCCGCCACCAACCCGTACACCAAGGCGGCCGCAGACTTCACTGTGGCGCACCGACGCGCGGTGCTCACGTTACTTGACGCCATCCCCATGGACTGAGCACCGGGGCGACTACCCTGGCTCGACGTGAACGTCGACGTCGCCACTGACCTCAAGGATCTCGCCGCTACCCTCACCGGAATCGAGGCTGTGCTGGACCTCGACCGGTTGCGGGCTCAGGTGGCTGAGCTGCAGGAGCAGGCTACCCGCCCCGACCTGTGGGATGACGTCGAGCATGCCCAACAGGTCACCAGCAAGCTTGCCCACAAGCAGGGCGACCTGCGGCGGGTGCTCGGGCTGCGGCAGCGGTTGGCAGACGTGGAGGTGCTCTACGAGCTGGCCGAGGAAGGCGCTGACGAGGATGCCCGCGGCGAGGCCGAGACCGAGCACCACCGGCTGCGCAAGGAGGTCGCGTCGCTGGAGATCCGCACCTTACTCGCCGGCGAGTATGACGAGCGGGACGCCCTGGTGACGATCCGCTCCGAGGCCGGGGGAGTGGACGCCGCCGATTGGGCTGAGATGCTGATGCGGATGTACCTGCGGTGGGCCGAGCGACACGGCTACCCGACCGAGGTCTACGACATCTCCCCCGCTGAGGAGGCTGGCATCAAGTCGGCGACCTTCGTGGTCAAGGCGCCCTTCGCCTACGGCACCCTCTCAGTCGAGCAGGGCACCCACCGGCTGGTCCGGATCTCGCCGTTTGACAACCAGGGCCGCCGGCAAACATCCTTCGCCGGCGTCGAGGTGCTGCCGGTGACCGAGACCACCGACCATGTCGATATTCCGGAGAACGAGATTCGCATCGACGTCTTCCGATCTTCGGGACCCGGTGGGCAGAGCGTCAACACCACCGACTCCGCAGTGCGTATCACCCACCTGCCCAGCGGGCTCGTGGTGTCCTGCCAGAACGAGAAATCGCAGATCCAGAACCGGGCCGCGGCGATGCGGGTACTGCAGTCCCGGCTGCTGGAGCGCAAGCGCCAGGAGCGCCAGGCGGAGCTGGATGCGCTCAAGGGCGAGGGCAGCTCGTGGGGTAATCAGATGCGGTCCTACGTGCTGCATCCCTACCAGATGGTCAAGGATCTACGGACTGAGCACGAGGTGGGCAACCCGGCTGCGGTGCTCGACGGGGACATCGACGCCTTCCTCGAATCCGGTATCCGCTGGCGTCGCCAGCAGGAAGGGCGCCTCGCCGGCTGATACCCGGCCTGGATGAGTAGACTCGCCGCTCGTGATCCGGCTCGAGCACGTCAGCAAGTCCTACCGGACTTCTACCCGCCCCGCTCTCGATGACGTCACAGTCGAGGTGGAGAAGGGCGAGTTCGCGTTTCTCATCGGACCGTCCGGGTCAGGGAAGTCCACGTTGTTGCGCTTGTTGCTGCGGGAGGAGGTGCCGAGCAAAGGTGACGTCTACGTGGCGGACCTGAACGTCAGCAAGCTCTCCCAGCGTCGCATCCCGCAGCTGCGTCAGCGGGTGGGTTGCGTGTTCCAGGATTTTCGGTTGCTGGGCAACAAGACCGTTTCGGAGAACGTCGCGTTCGCCCTCGAGGTGATCGGCAAGCCCCGGCACACCATCTGCAAGGTGGTACCGGAGGTGCTTGAGCTGGTCGGTCTGGAAGGCAAAGCGGACCGGATGCCGCACGAGCTCTCCGGTGGAGAGCAGCAGCGGGTGGCGATCGCCAGAGCGTTCGTGAACCGGCCCTTGGTGCTGCTGGCCGACGAGCCCACCGGAAACCTGGATCGCGACATCAGCCATGAGATCATGCTACTGCTGGAAAGGATCAACCGAACCGGCACCACCGTCGTGATGGCCACCCACGACCACGCGATCGTCGACTCCATGCGTCGCCGTGTCGTGGAACTCCAGCTCGGGCAAGTGGTCCGGGACGAGAGCCACGGCGTGTATGGCGTCGGCCGCTAGGACCCCCACCACCGACCCGAGGAATGGTCACTGCCTATGCGTGCCAGCTTCGTGTTCAGCGAGGTCGCGACCGGCCTGCGCCGCAACATCACGATGACCGTGGCGATGATTCTGACCACAGCGATCTCACTCGGCCTGCTCGGCGGGGGCCTGCTCGTGGTCCGCACCATCGACCGGATGCAGCAGGACTACTACCAGCGCGTGGAGACTGTGGTGTACCTCAGCGCCGATCTCAGCGCGAATGACCCTGGTTGCGCCTCGAGTACCTGCTCGGCCCTGCGTGGGCAGCTGGAGTCCTCGCCAGGCGTGCAATCAGTGATCTTCGAAAGCAGACAGGCCGCTTTCGCGCGGTTCCAGCGCATCTTCCAGGGCCAGCCGGAACTATTGCAGCTGGCCAGGCCCGAGGCGCTGCCGGCGTCGCTGCGGGTCCAGCTCTCCGACCCGGCACGTTTCCCCTCCATCTCCAAGGCGTTCTCCGGGCGTCCCGGCGTGGACCGGGTCACTGACCAGGGGGAGTACCTCCGGCAGCTGTTCCGGGCCCTGGACGGGTTGCGTAACGCCACCTTTGTGGTCGCCATGATCCAGGCCCTCGCGGCGTTGCTGCTGATCTCCAACACGATCCAGATATCGGCCTTCACCCGGCGCACCGAGGTCGGCGTCATGCGCCTGACCGGAGCCTCGCGCTGGTACACTCAGCTACCCTTCCTCCTGGAGGCAGTGGTCGCCGGCGCGGCCGGTGGGCTGCTGGCGATCGTGGGCTTGGTGGTCGGCAAGGTGGCCTTCGTGGACCGGGTGCTGGCCGGTGTATTCGAGGCGGCGATCGTGCCGCGGCTGGGCTACGCGGACATCTTCTCGGTCGCCCCGATCCTGCTCCTGGTGGGTGCCGTGGTCGCCGCGCTGACCGGTTACCTGACGTTGCGTCTTTACGTGCGGACATAATGGTTAAGGAGCACGGTCGCAAGGTCATCGTGTCGAACCGGCGAGCCCGGCACGACTACGAGATCATGGATGTCTACGAGGCGGGCATCGTGCTCATGGGCACCGAGGTGAAGTCCCTGCGGGCCGGCCGCGCTTCGTTGGCCGACGCCTTCGCCAGCGTCGACGACGGTGAGGTGTGGCTACGCGGCCTGCACATCCCGGAGTACACCCAGGGCAGCTGGACCAACCACGAGCCCCGCCGGACCCGCAAGTTGCTGCTGCACCGCAAGGAGATCCTCCGGCTGATCGGCAAGACCAAAGAGCAGGGGCTGGCGCTGGTGCCGCTGTCGATGTACTTCTCCGACGGCAAGGTGAAGGTGGAGATCGCGCTGGGCCGCGGCAAGCGGTCCTACGACAAGCGGGCCGACCTGGCCACGCGTGACGCGAACCGCGAGGTGGCACGGGCGTTGGGACGCCGCGCCAAGGGCATGAGATGACGTACTGGGCGTCCGGGTGTTACTCTGGATGGGTTGTCCAGCCCGTCAAGGGGGTGAACGGTTTCGACTTTGGCCGTTGAGTCAGTGGGAAGCGTGCCGGTGCAGGCGAGAGACCACCGCAAGCGTCATCGCAAAAAAATAAGTGCCGACTACAGTCAGCACGATCTCGCCCTCGCTGCCTAAGCCAGGAGCGGATCTGTCGGACCGGGGGCGTCCCCGCCCCGGACCCCGGCATCAGTAAGGGGACTCAACCTCCAGGCCCGGTCGCGGGGCCTGGAGGGAAACCTACAGCGACTGGGATCGTCACACCGGCTGGTCTGCGGGACCGGTGGATCCGAGTAGAGGCGTAGCGGACTGCGCACGGAGAAGCCCTGACGAAGCGACGAAGGACCCGGGTTCGATTCCCGGCACCTCCACAAGATGAAACGACGTTAGCGGACAGCCAAGCCGGGATCTGCCCCCGTATGCCGAACGCGCTGCCCCGCGACGGACCACGTTATCGTTGCCAGGCGGGTATCGCTGGTGGATACGTGAAGGGCGGACATGGCGGACTCGGACGATGGAGCACCGAAAAATGGTGTGCCGCTGGCGGACGCCATCAACGCCCTGCGCGACGAGCTGTGGCGCGCATGCTGGGGCGGGCAAGCCGATCGGTTGAAGTTCAAACCCGCGCCCGTCCTGCGCTCGGGTGGACACCACGATCTCCGCGACGATCCAGGACTGCGCAGCGCTGGGCTTCCCGGAGTGGAAGAAGGTGTCCGGCGCGGTGATTCTGGCGCACGCTCCCGGATACGTGCCGACGGCGGAGGGTCACAACCCCGCCGCGCAGGCGGGCCGGGCGCCGATTCCTGCGCGAACTCGGCGTCGACAGCGCCGACATCCCGGAGAACACCGAGGACCGTGCGCGGATGTTCCGGGCGCGCCTGGCGCATCGCCGCATGCTGATTGTGCTGGACAATGCGGCGGACGCGGCGCAGGTGCGCTCGCTGCTGCCGTGGTCGTCGCGGTGCGCGGTGATCATCACCAGTCGCGTGGGCATGTCGGCGCTGGCAGGCGCGCACACCGTCGCGCTGGATGTCATGCCGGTGGCCGATGCGGTCGAGCTATTGGCCGCGATCATCTACCCGGAGAGCGCCATTTCCGAGCCCGCGGCCATCCGGGAGATCGCCGAGCTGTGCGGATATCTGCCGTTGGCGCTGCGCATCGCAGGTGCCCGGTTGCGGCCGCGGCCCTGGCAGCTCCCCTGGCTGGCTGAGCGGCTGCGCCAGGAAAGCAGGCGCTTGAACCTGCTCAAGGCGGGCGATCTGGAAGTCCGGGCCTCGTTCAGTCTGAGCTATGAGGGGCTGAGCCCGACGCTGCAACAGGCCTTCCGACTCACCGGTGCCCTGCCGCTGGAGTTCCCGGCGTGGGCACTGGCCGCCGTGACCGATCACGACGTCGACAACGCCGAGGAGCTGCTCGAGCAGCTGGCCGACGCACAGCTGGTGGACATCAGCAGCGTCGACGCGAGCGGCTTGCTGCGGTACACGCTGCACGACCTGCTGCGCGACTTCGCCCGCGAATGCCTCGCCGAGACCGACACTCCCGAGGCCCGACAGGCCGCGCTCGCCGGGCTGCTGGAGGAATACATTGCGATGGCCACGCTCGGCGCGCAGATCCTGCAACCCGGCGCGCACACCCAGGCCATCACCAGAGCGCCGTTGGCCGCGACCATCCTGAGAAGCCGGCCGCGCCAATGGTTCAGCGCCGAACGGACCAACCTGATCGCGCTGGTCCAGCGCGCCCACGACGCAGGCCTGTGGGAACAAACCTGGCAGCTCGCTCAACTGCTTCCTGCCATGTTCGACTGGCGCGCCGGCTGGCAGGCCTGGGAGCACACCCAGCAGCTCGCCTTGGTGGCGGCCCGCAACGCTCACCACGTCACGGCCGAAACCGCCATACTGTGCGGCCTCGGCGCATTGCACCGCGAACTCGGCCAATTCGACAGTGCCGTCGCCATGCTGACCAGCTCGGTCGAACTCGCTCGGGGGGGGGGTGACGTCGATGCGGGGGCGAGCGCCCTGCGCAATCTCGGGGACACCTACCGCTACCAGGGGATGCTCACCGACGCCATCCGCTGCTTCACCACCGCGCTCGAGGTATTCGACGGGCTCAACGACCGGCGCTCAATGGCGAGCTGCTTCAACGGCCGCGGCGACGCGCAGCGCGGACTGTCCTGCTGGGCCGAGTCTGAGCACGACATCCGCCAAGCCATCGAGCTGTATCGTGCGCTCGACGACCGCATCGAGGTGGCTCGGGCCACCATCCGCTATGCCATCTGCAGCAGGCATTGCAGATCTTCACCGAGATCGGCGACCGGCGCTGGGTCGGGCGGACCCAGCTCGGTCTCGCCGGAGTCAGCCGCCTCCAGCGGGACTGGGCAGGTGCGCTCGAGCTGGCCCGTGCCGCTCTCGACATCTTCGTCGACCTCGGCGACCGGCCCGGACAGGGACGCGCCCACCGCGACATCGGTATCACCCTGCGCGGGCAGGGTCGTGACTCGGAGGCGGGAACCGAACTGACGCAGAGCCGGGAACTGTACGAGTCCCTCGGCGACGAGCTGTGGGTGGCCCGGGTACTGACCGCCGAGGGCCGCTACGACGAGGCCGCCGACGTGTGCCGCCGCAACGACATCACCGACCCCGACACCATCGCGGTCGTCCTCAAAGAATGGTGACCCCTCCCGAGACCCAGAATCGGTACGAGCGAATCGCGCTCGCCCACTCCCGGCGACCTCGCCGACCGGTTCGCCGCCGCGTCCGCTGCCGCGCGCGCCGCGGTGCCCGCGACGACTGATCGCCAGGCTGCCATCCGCGACGTCGCCGCAGGCGTAGCGGCCCCCGCCCTGATTGGTTGTGTCATCATTGTCACCGGCTACCGGCGGACCCCCAGCGGCGAGGTCGAGGCCCTGCTCGGTTCCGGCACCAACGCCGCCGCGCACGCCTGGGGTAACTATCCCTACGACAGCGACCCGGCGGGCACCGCAACCCGGCCGCCCGCCCGCTGCGCGCGAACGAATCCTGCGGTGACCGCGCCTGGCTTGCTGGTTCGCTCGTCCTCGGCGCTTAGGTCCGAGGCCGCTCAGTTTCAGTAAGTCCGAACGTGCAACCAACAAGGTCCCCGTTTTTGTCGGTGCTTGTCCGTGGTCAGTAGTGGTATCGAGCTTGCACGATGACCAGTTCCTCGTCGCGGAGTTGGTAGACGAGGCGGTGCTCGTCGGTGATACGCCGACACCAGTAACCGGACAGGTTGTGGGAGAGGCGCTCGGGCTTGCCGATGCCAGTCCCTGGATCACGCGCCGCTTCGTCGATCATGCGGTTGATCCGCTTGAGGACCGAGCGTTCGCCGGCCCAGGAAACGTAGTCCTCCCATCCGTCGCGGGTGAAGCTGATCTTCATGCGACGTGATGTTGTGGATCGATCAACTCCTGGACGCTGGTGTGGCCGGCATCGGCATCGGCGATGCTGCGCAGTAGTCGCTCCGCGTTGGCGGGGGACCGGAGCAGGTAGGCGGTCTCCATGAGCGAGCGCCACTGGTCAGCGGAGACCAGGAACGCGCTACCTGCCTTGGAGACGATCTCCACCGGTTCCTGGTCGTCGTTGACCTGCTCGATCAGTGGGAAGAGTCGCTTGCGTGCTTCGCTTGCGGACATAGCCATCGTTAATCGCCTCCTCCGCTCGTACCGTCTGATGGTACCACTGCTGGCGGCCGGGTCAGCCGCAGGCAGCACGCGGCTTGGAATGCAGCCGTGAGCGCTGGCGCGTGGACCCCCACCGCTTCCGTAGACAGTCACCGAAGTGGTATGACTGTCTATAAGGAGAGAGTCCTGAGTGGGATCGACGCGCCGGAGATATACCCAGGAGTACAAGGCCGAGGCGGTAGAGTTGGTGATCAACTCGGGTCGGCCG
>JBOHFR010000067.1:0-28101 GCA_050699715.1 Pseudonocardiaceae bacterium | reverse complement strand
ACTCGGCAACAGTAGAGTTGATCACAAAAAAGAGATCAACAGGCACGCCCTCACCAGCTTGCACGCCTTGCTGCCGGGCATAGCCGCAGTTCACAGGTGTTCCCGCGACTTTGCCGGGGCCCTGGGTCACGACCCAACCCTGAGCGATGTAGGTCTTGCGCTCCGTCAACGGGCGCCGCTCGATCATTCGACCGTGACGGATTTGGCGAGGTTGCGCGGCTTGTCCACGTCGTACCCGCGTTGCCGGGCGATCTCGGCGGCGAGCACCTGAAGCGGCACAGTGGACACCAGCGGTTGCAATAACGTGGGCACCGCAGGGACCTCCAGCAGGTGCGCGGCGTAGGGCCGCACCGTCTCGTCGCCCTCCTCGGCGATGACGATGGTCCGCGCGCCGCGGGCCCGGATCTCCTGGATATTGGACAGTAGCTTGGCGTGCAGCACGGCCCGCCCCTTGGGCGAGGGCATCACCACGACCACCGGCAGACCCTCCTCGAGCAGCGCGATCGCACCGTGCTTGAGCTCTCCGGCAGCGAAGCCCTCAGCGTGCATGTAGGCGAGCTCCTTGAGCTTGAGCGCGCCTTCCAAAGCCACCGGGAAGCCGACGTGACGGCCAAGAAAGAGCACCACCTTGGCGTGCGCAAGCTCCCGACCTAGCTCGCGCACCGCGTCCACGGTGCCGAGCACCTGTGCCACCGCCTCGGGCATCTTCTCCAGCTCGGCGAACTCGCGGGCGACCTCGTCGGGGTACTTGGTGCCGCGAGCCTGCGCCAACGCCAACCCGACCAGGAAGTTGGCCACGATCTGGGCGAGGAAGGTCTTGGTGGCGGCCACCCCGATCTCCGGCCCAGCGTGGGTGTAGAGCACCGCGTCGGACTCCCGGGGGATCTGCGCCCCGTTGGTGTTGCAGATCGCCAGCACCCGGGCCTTCTGCTCGCGGGCGTGGCGCACCGCCTCCAGGGTGTCCATCGTCTCCCCGGACTGCGAGATCGCGACGACTAAGGTGGAGCGGTCCAGCACCGGGTCGCGATACCGAAATTCACTAGCGAGCTCGACTTCCACCGGCAGCCGGCACCAGTGCTCGATGGCGTACTTGGCGACCATGCCGGAGTGATACGCGGTCCCGCAGGCAACCACGAAGACCTTGTCGACGTCACGCAGCTCCTGGGTGTCCATCCGCTGCTCATCCAGCACGATCCGGCCGTCGATAAAGTGCCCGCGCAGGGTGTTGGCGATAGCGCTGGGTTGTTCCTGGATCTCCTTGAGCATGAAAAAGTCGTGGCCACCTTTCTCCGCCGCGGACAGGTCCCAATCGATGTGAAAGGGTCTCCCCTCAGCGGGGGCGCCGTGGAAATCGGTGATCTGGTAGCCATCCCGAGTGATCGTCACCACCTGGTCCTGGCCGAGCTCGACGGCGTCACGGGTGTGCTCGATGAAGGCCGCGACGTCGGAGGCGACGAAGTGCTCTCCGTCGCCCACTCCCACCACCAGCGGCGACGAGCGGCGCGCCGCGACGATCAGGTCGGGCTCGTCGACGTGGGTGACGACGAGGGTGAACGCCCCGTGCAGCCGGCGGCACACCAGGCGCACAGCCAGCGGCAGGTCGCCGCACTGCGCGTACGCCACGGCGAGCAGATGCGCGGCGGTCTCGGTGTCGGTGTCGCTGGCCAGCTCCACCCCGCCATGTTCCAGCTCGGCACGCAGCTGAGCGTGGTTCTCGATAATCCCGTTGTGCACCACGGCGAGCCGACCGGCGGTGTCGCGGTGCGGGTGGGCGTTGCGATCGGTCGGCGCACCGTGGGTGGCCCAGCGGGTGTGCCCCATCCCGGCAGCGCCGCGCAACGCCGCCCGCCCGGTGGCGTCGAGCTCATCGATCAGGTTGGCCAGCGCCCCGGCCTTGCGCGCCACCGCGAGCCCGCCGACGTTGGTGAGCACCGCGACACCGGCGGAGTCATAGCCCCGGTACTCCAGCCGGCCCAGCCCCCGCAGGACCACATCGAGGGCATCTCGGTGTCCCACGTAGCCCACGATTCCGCACATGCGCGTCACGCTATCGTCCGGCTCATGCGCACCGACCCAGCAGTCCGCTCGATAGCCGGGGAGCTCTCTCGCCCCGGCCTACACGCGGTGGCCCGCGGTGACCTCGCGGCGGCCGGCATAGCCGGGGTGGTGTTCACGCCACGGTCCGGGCTGGGGCTGCCCGCGGTCGCGTTCGGGCACGGCTGGCTGCAGCCGACGGCTCGCTACGAGGAGTTACTGCGCCACCTGGCCACCTGGGGTGTGGTCGCGGCGGCGCCGGACACCCAGCGCGGTCCGCTGGCCTCGCACCGTCAGTTTGCTGTTGATCTGCGCACCGTGCTGGACGTGTGTGTGGGAGTGCGCCTGGGCGACGGCGACATCAGCGTCGATCCTGGCAAGCTGGGTCTGGTCGGGCACGGAATGGGCGGCGGCTGCGCGGTGCTCGCGGCGGCAGCCGATGCCCGTTGCCAGGCGGTAGCCACGCTGGCGGTCGCTGAGACCCTGCCCTCAGCGGTGGCCGCCGCGCCCGACTGCGCCATGCCGGGCCTGCACCTAGCCGGGGGCAAGGATCTCCTGGCACCGGCGGTCGGGCATGCCGAGCTGGTGACCAGGGCATGGGCCGGGCCAGTGCAGCTGCGGACGCTGCCCAAGGCCAGCCATCTCGGCTTCACCGCAGGCCAGCACTGGAGCGACCTGCTCATCGGCAGTAGCCCGGAAAGCGCAACCCGGCGGATCAGCCGTGCGCTGGTCACCGCGTTCCTGCTGCGCCACCTCACCGGGGCCAGCGACTACGACGCGCTGCTGGAGGAACCCCACTAGGATGATTGACGAGTCTCCGCGCGGTAGGTGCTTTAGAGTGATCTCAAGGGAGCGACGCTGCGCTTACCGAGGGAGACGCTCATGATTATCGGTTGGATCATGTTAGTCGTGCTGTGGGCCGTGATCATCGCATTCGTGCTGGGGGCGGTTGTGTTCATGTTCAGATCGGCCGGACGCTAGCACCCGCCCACACCGCGTTCTGGGGACGCAACGCCGCCAGTCGAGTCAGGTAACAGCGGCGACAACCGTGGCTATGCGCTGCGCGATGGTCTGGGCCATGGATTGGGTGGGGGCTTCGACCATCACCCGCACGAGCGGCTCGGTTCCCGATGGGCGCAGCAGGACGCGGCCGGTGGCGCCCAGTTCGGCCTCAGCACCGGCAATGGCGTCGGCCACCTCGGGCGCCGCCGCGACCTCCGTCTTGTCCGCCACCGCGACGTTGACCAGCACCTGCGGCAGCCGGGTCAACACGCTGGCCAGCTCCGCCAGACTCCGCCCCGAGCTGACCATCCGGGCCATCAGTCGCAACGCGGTCAACAACCCATCGCCCGTGGTGGCGTACCCAGGAAGCACCACATGCCCGGACTGCTCGCCGCCCAGCGAGAACCCCCCCGCCGCCAGCGCTTCCAGCACGTACCGATCCCCCACCGGAGTGGTCCGCACCACCACGCCGTGCTCACGCATCGCCAGGTGCAACCCCAGGTTGCTCATGACAGTGGCGACCAACGTGTCGGCGACTAGCTCGCCACTCTCCCGCATCGCCAGCGCGAGAATAGCCATGATCTGGTCGCCATCCACCACCTCGCCGGTGGCGTCCACGGCCAGGCAGCGGTCGGCGTCGCCATCGTGGGCGATACCGATCGCCGCGCGCCGCGCCAGCACCGCGTCGCGCAACTGGTCCAGATACGCGGACCCGCAGCCATCATTGATATTGAGGCCGTCGGGCTGCGCATGCAGCGCCACCACCTCGGCGCCGGCCCTGCGGTAGGCCTGCGCAGCGACGACGGAGGCCGCACCGTGCGCACAGTCAACCACCACATGCACCCCGTCCAAGGACTGTGGGGTGGCCAGCAACAGGTGATCCACATAACGCCCGGCGGCTCCCGGCACGTCACGCACCCGGCCGATCCGAGCACCGGTGGGACGCTCGACGTCGCAGCCGTTCACCCGAGCGGCAATCTCGTCCTCCACCGCGTCGGGAAGCTTGCGACCACCAGCGGCGAAGAGCTTGATGCCGTTGTCGGGCATCGGGTTGTGCGAGGCGGAGATCATCACGCCGAGGTCCGCAGCGAACTCGGCCACCAGGTGGGCGACCGCTGGGGTGGGCAATACCCCAACCTGCAGCACGTCAGCACCGGCGGAGGTGAGGCCGGCGGTGACGGCCGCCTGCAGCATCTCGCCACTAGCCCGGGGATCCCGACCCACCACGGCAACCGGGCGGTGTCCAAGACCCTGCTCGGCAAGCACTCGCGCCGCCGCGCCGGACAAAGCCAACGCTAGCTCCGGGGTCAGCTCGGAGTTGGCCAGCCCACGCACCCCGTCGGTGCCAAAGAGGCGCCGCGGCAACGCGTGCGGCATTAACGCTTCGAGTACTGGGGCGCCTTGCGGGCCTTCTTCAAGCCGTACTTCTTGCGCTCTTTAGCCCTGGCGTCGCGGGTGAGGAAGCCCGCCTTCTTCAAGGCAGGGCGGTCATCAATGTTGAGCTCGACCAGTGCCCGGGCAATGGCCAACCGCAGCGCGCCAGCCTGGCCGGAGGTACCGCCACCAGAGAGGTTGCCGAGCACGTCGTAGGATTCGGGCTTGTTGACGGTCAGCAGGGGTTCCCGGATCAGTTGCTGATGCACCTTGTTCGGGAAGTACCGCTCCAAGCTGGTGCCGTTGAGCCTGAAAACACCGGTGCCGGGCACCAGGCGAACCCGCACAACCGCCTCCTTGCGGCGACCGACGGCCTGCACGACCTGGCCGCTGGGCATTGGCAGTGCCGGCACAAGTGGGGCCGGTGAGAGCGGGGCCGATGTGACGGCGGGAGCCGGCCCGGCATCGGGTTGCGGCGTCTGCGGAGTGCTCACGGGGTCTCTCGGGTCCTCACTGTACGACGAGATCACTGAGTCTAACGAGGTCACTGGGTGATCTGGGTGATCTGGAATGGCTGCGGTCGCTGGGCGGCATGGGGATGTTCGGAGCTGGCATAGACCTTGAGCTTGCGAGCCATCGCCCGACCCAGCGTGCTCTTCGGAAGCATGCCCTTGATGGACCGCTCCAGCAGCCGCTCCGGCCGGGTGGCGAGCATCTCGGAAAACGAGCGCCGCCTGAGCCCGCCTGGGTGACCGCTGTGCCGGTAGACGAAGCTGCGATCGCCCTTGTTGCCCGACAGCGCCACCTTACCAGCGTTGACGATCACGACGAAGTCGCCGGTGTCGACATGCGGGGCGTAGGTCGGCTTGTGCTTGCCGCGCAGCAGCGTGGCGGCCTGGCTGGCGAGGCGGCCCAGCACCACGTCCGTGGCATCAATGACATGCCAGGCGCGCTCGACCTCGCCAGGCTTAGGGCTGTACGTGGGCACGGACCTACCTCATTATCGCGGTTCGCAGGGTCATCGAACTTCTCCAGGCTGCTGGTGCGGTTTTGCGCTCCCCTGCAGCAAGGCGCCAGCCGCGAGAGCGCGACAGCCGTCAACTGAGAGCCGCGCACGTCCGCACAGCAGCGAGGAAACGATACCGACCGCCGGGCGACGGTGTCACAACAGGGTCACCGCCGGGCGGGCTACCACCCAGCGGTGACCCGAAGACCTCACCCTGCACGGCTACCAACGCCGCATGTTCGCCGCTTCGCCTTCCTGATAGTTCTGGTTCGACGTACCCAGCGCCACCCCGATCTGGTTCAGCACCTGGTGCAGGTCGTTCGCCGATCGATCCCACTGCGCCTGGCGGGCCTGGTAGGCGCTCGACGCACCGCCGCTCCAGGTGTCCACCATCGGCCGCAGGTACGTCTTGAGGTCCTCCATCTGTTGGTTGATATTCGCCCACGTCGTCTGAATCGAGCGCTGCGCACTCTCAAGCTCGCCGAACGTGACCAGGATCTCGCTCACGGGTCTCTCTCCTTCATTCTTATGTGGTACGGCGGGGCCTGGGCGGGCGCACTCAGGTGTTCAGCGCCTGGCCGATCCGCGAGTAGTTCTGCTGCTCGGTGTCATCGGCCCGCGCATAGGTGGTCCCGGATTCCCGGATCTGCTCACCGATTCCTTTGAGCGTGTTGTTGAGTTGGAGCGCATCGGTATGCCAACGCTCCATCAGCGTGTTGAAGGCGGTCGCCGCCTGGCCCTTCCACGCCGCCGCCAGCGGTGTCAGCTGGTTGTGTAGAACCGAGAGCTGACCCTGCACGCTGTTGTTCACCTCGTCGACATGATGCGCTGCCGCCTGCATCTGCTCGACCTGCGTGCCGAACTGCTGTGCCATCTGTCGCGGTCTCCTTCTGGGGTTGGGCGATGTGATTACTGGGAGACGCCACACTGCCAGATCCGGTTCCACACCGTAACCACCTGGTCGCAGAACGTTGCAAGCGCGAACGCCACCCTGATGTGGATCATGGTTCGGGGGGAGCTCACCGCCAGGCGTCTGGGCCTAGCCCGCCGTCGTAGAGCCGGTCCCGGAGCTGGCGCAGAGCTCGCGCCCGGCTGGGCCCGACGCCACCGATGGGGATTCCGGCCGCGCGGGCGACCTCGCCGTAGGGTCGCGGGTGGTCGGTGAACAGCTCCCGCAGCAGGGCTCCCCGCCGAGGCGGCAACTGCGCGACAATGTTCCACAACGTCTGGGTGGTGTCGGCATCGATGACGCGCTGCTCAGGACCCAGCGAAGGGTCGGCGACTGTCTCTGGCGCCGGTTGGTGGAGGTTCGCCGCAACAGTGGCCCGGCGCAGGATGCTCAGGCATTCGCGACGGGCGGTGGTCGTCAACCACCCGGCCAGCCGCTCAGGGCACCGTACTTGGTGGGCGTTCTCGGCCAGCCGAAGCCAGGTCATCTGCACCGCGTCGAGCGCGTCGGCGTCCTGCATCCGAAACGAGCGCACCGTCGCGGACACGAGCTTGCCGTACCGGAGCAAAATTTCATCCCAGGCCACCGGATCGCCGTCGCTCACCCGGAGCAGCAGGTCAGCGAGGTCGCCCGGGGCGTCAGCGGAGGGGCAGTTTCTGGTGGTGGTTGTCACCAGCCCACCATCGGTCACCGGGTTTGGCCGGAGATACCTGGCGGATTGGAACCGGATTGGAACCGGATCGGCCCGGATTGGCTAGGTCACTGCTCCGGCGAGTCGGACTCACCCTGCTGGGCCGGCTCTATCACCAGCCGCAGGGCGGTGGCGAGGTTGTCGGCCGCCTTCCGGGTGTGGGGGTGGTCCGCGCCGAACACGCGCCGCGCCCGGGTGAGCGTGTCCGCGCTGAGCTGCCGGGCTGCCTCGATTTCGCCCACCGCAAGCAAGACGGCGGTGAAAGTGTTCGCGACATCGATGGTGCAGTAATTCTCGTCGCCAAAGACCCGCCGCGCCCGAGCGAGGGTGGCCTCGCTGAGGTGTCGGGCTGCCTCGACCTCACCGAGTGTGAGTAAGGCGCGGGCGAGGTTGTCAGCGCTGAGCATGATGAAGTAATGGTCCTCGCCCAAGACCCGTTGTGCCCGGGCGAGGGTGTCCTCATGCAGCTGCCGCGCCGCCTCAACCTGGCCGAGCGCGTGCAGGTCGCGGCCAAGTTCGTTAGCCACGAATATGGTGGCGTGATGGTCGTCGCCGAGGGTCCGTCGTCCGTAAGCGAGGTAGTTCTCGTGCAGCCGCCGGGCTGCCTCGACCTCACCCAGCTCGCGCAGGGTGCCACCGAGGCAATGGGCCACGCGATGGACATCGATGTGATCGTCGCCGAGCACTCGTCGCCTGCGGGCGAGGGTATCAACATTGAGCTGCCGGGACTGCTCGAACTCACCCATGATGTAGAGACAGATCGCGAGGTGATGCGCTGCCTGCAGGGTGTCGGGATGGTCGTCACCGAGCACCCGCCGGCATCGAGCGACGGTGTCCGCCGCGAGTCGGCGGGCTTGGCGGTAAGGGCCGAGGGTGCCGAGGAGAAGGACGAGGATACAAGCGGCCCGCAAGGTATGCCGGTCGTCTGGTCCGAGCCGTTCGCCCCACCGCCGGTGCAGGTGCTCGGCGAGGTCACAGCTCAGACGGCTGTCACCGCGGTAGCACAGGTACCAGAGGGCGCGGCAGGCCAGGTTCCGAAAGTCGGGGCTGCGGCTGGTGGCAGGGTCGGCGGCCAGCAGGTGCGGCAGGACCTGCGCCCAGCCCGGCCAGCTCCCCGAGTCCTGCTCGTCACCTAGATCCGCCGCGACCAGCAGCGCCTGGGCATAGCTGCGGTGCGCGGCGGCACCGTCCTCGGTGAGCTGGTCGCGCAGGATGGCTTGGGTGAGCCGGTGCAGCTGCAGCCCCCGGTCGACGCGGGCCAGGCCGTAGTTGCCGATCCGCCCGAGGCTGCGGTGCGCCACCACCGGACTGGCCACCGCAGCGGTCAGCGCCGCCAGCTCTGGCGGCAGGTCGCGGCTGACCAGGGCGATGGGGCGGATCAACATGTCGGCGGGAATGGGTTCTGGGGCGAGGAACGCACCGATGCGCAGCAGGGCGAGCGCGGCCGGGTCGACCTCGGCGAGCCGGTCGGTGGCCAGCCGGATCGCCGCGGCCAGCGAGTGCGGGTGGCTTTCTGGTGGGCTCTGGTCGAGCAGTTCCTCCGCCCGGGTCTCCAGCAGGCTCAGATAGTGGTCAACCGGCATGCCGGTCTCGGCTAGGAACCTGGCCGCCTGGGCCAGCGCCAGCGGCAGGTCACCCAGCGCCTCGGCCAGCCGGTCGGCCTCGGCCGCACCGGTGCCGGGCTGGCGGAGGTGAATCAACGCCACCGATTCCGGGCGGGGCAGCACATCGATCTCGACCCGGGTGGCGAGCTCCCCCCAGCCGGGGTTGCGGGAGGTGATCAGGGTGTGTCCTGCTCCGATGGGCAGCCAGGCACGCAGGTCACCGGGTGACTCAGCGTTGTCCAGCAGGAGCAGCCACCGGCTATGGTCCCGCAGGTAGCCACGCAGCGCCCGGACCGCGCTGGCCGTGTCGGCGCGCGGTAGGACCAGGCCCAACTCGACCGCCAGCGCGGCGTACTGCTCGCCGATCAACCCGGTCTCCTCGGCGCTGACCCACCACACCACGTCGTAGTCGGCGGCGTAGCGGTGCGCGTATTCGATCACCACCTGGGTCTTGCCCACCCCGCCCATGCCGTGCAGCGCCTGCACCACGGCCGTCCCGCCGGAGCGCAACCGCTCCCGCAGGTGCGTGAGCGTGGCGTCCCGGCCGACGAACCCCGGGTTGCGCGGGCCAACATTCCACACCCCCGGTAGCCCCGGGGCGCTCGCCGCGGCAGGAGCCGGTGGTGGCGGCGCGGGCGGGGCCACCACCGCGATGGGTGCGCTCGACGTCGGCGGGCGCCAGTCCAGGGTCGACGCCTGAGTGAGGATGTGGCGCTCCAACCGTCGCAGCGCCTCGCTCGGGTCTATGCCCAGCTCTTCGGTCAACCGTCCCCGGGTGTCCCGGAGCACCGCCAGCGCCTCGGCCTGCCGTCCGGCCCGATAGAGCCCCAGAGTTAGCAGCTCACAGCCGTACTCGCGCAGCGGATGGGCCCGCACGTGCGCGTCCAGCTCAGCCACCACGCCGTGATGCTCCCCCAGCTGCAGCTGCGCGGCGCACCGCCCCTCCAGGGCCGAGAGCCGAAGCTCCTCCAGCCGCGCCACGTCCGGTGCCGCCCACCTGGCCTCGCGCATGTCAGCATAGGCACCCCCGCGCCACAGCCCCAGCGCCGCGTCGAACTCATCCAACGCATGCTCGGGGTCGGCCCGGCCCAGCGCTTCGCGGCCGGCGCTGACCTGCCCGGTGAACTGGTGCACGTCGAACTCAACGCCACGGCTGTCCAAGAGATAACCCGGCGTGCGGGTGTGCAACACCGTAGCCGGCGCCCGAGGCGCCCGGTCTGGCTCCAACACCCGCCGCAGGTTCGACACATATGTCCGCAGCGATGTCATCGCCGCTGCGGGGGGATCTCCCGACCACAACTCGTCAATCAGCACATCGGCCGCTACCAGCCGATCCACCCGGCTGAGCAACAACCCGAACAGCGCACGTTGCCTCGGCGGCCCCAAATCAACCAGCCGCCCATCGAGCACGGCCTCCACCGGGCCCAACGCCCGCCACTGGACCGCGCCCGCAGCACGGTCACCCGGCACCAGCGTCAGCTGGGCCCGCGCCCGAGCTCCTGAGCCGCTGGCCTTGGCCTCCATCCCCCGACTCCGATCGCGTGAGGCGTCCGGCATCAGGCTATCGTGAACGGTAGGGACTGATCTCGAGAGGTCGTTCATGTTCCGGTGGTCACAGGAAAGGATCGACCAATTATGACGGCCACGTTGACGGTCGGGTCCGCCCCAGGGGCACTGCCTCTGCTCGGTCACGCACTCGCACTCAGCAGGAGACCACTGGACTTTCTAAAGTCTCTGCCTGCCCATGGTGACCTGGTCCGGGTCAAGCTCGGTCCGTGGCCAGCATATGTGGTGTGCCACCCCGACTTGGTCCATCAGATCCTGGTCGAGGACCGCACCTTCGACAAAGGAGGCCCCACCTACGACAAGTTACGAAAGGTGACAGGCAACGGTCTGGCGACGTGCGGGCACCGGGACCACCGCAGGCAGCGCCGGCTGATGCAGCCTGCCTTCCAGCGTGACCGTATCCCCGGCTATGCCCGAGTGATGACCGAACAGATCGCCGCGGTGACTGAGCTCTGGCACGATGGCCAAGTACTCGACGTGCTTGCCGCGATGAACGCGCTCACCATGGCTGTCGTGACCCGGACCCTGTTCGCCGCCGAGGTCGACGAGTTGACCTTCGTCGAAATGCAACAATGCACGAGGGACTTCTTGGCCGGTGTGGCTCGGCGAGTGGTCATGCCGTGGGAGTTGTTAGACAAGATCCCAACCCGAAGCAACCGCCGCTTCGATCGGGCCCGGAACCGCCTGAGACACCACACCCACGAACTGATCACGAACTACCGGCAGGCCGGTATCGATCACGGGGATCTGCTGTCCATGCTGCTGGCTGCCCGTGACGACGATGGACAGGGCCTGGCCGACTCCGAAATTCACGACCATGTCCTCACATTCGCCCTCGCCGGGACGGAGACCGCCGCCACAACGCTGTCGTGGGTTTGGCACCTGCTGGGATGCCACCCCGACATCCAGGCGCGGCTGCACAACGAGGTCGACACCGTGCTCAACGGCCGGATCGCCGAATACCACGACATCCCGAAACTGGAGCTGACCGGTCGGATCATCACCGAATCACTCCGCCTGTACCCACCAGCCTGGATGTTGACCCGGCGCACCACCACCGACACCGAGCTGGCCGGCCAGCACCTCCCCGCCGGCACCATCGTCGTGTTCAGCCCCTACGTCGTGCATCACCGCGCCGACCTGTACCTCGACCCCAACCGATATGACCCCGACCGATGGCGGGACGACAGCACTCATCGGCTCCCCCGAGGTGCCTTCACGCCCTCCGCGAGTGGTGCCCGCAAATGCATCGGCGATGTCTTCGCGGTGACCGAGGCCACCCTCGCGCTGGCGTCCATCGCCACCCGCTGGCAACTCGACGCCATCCCCCGGGCACGCATCCGCCCCGTAGCACGATTCATCCTCGCCCCACGCTCGCTCCGAATGCGCCTGCGCCAACGCGGGCCAGGTGGGCTCACCTGAAGTCGCGGGAGGTCGAGTGCATCCGCATGTCCAGTGCCGAGGCGTGCTCAGCCAACACGTTGATCACCCTCTCGGCGATCCGCAGCCGACCGCGCAGCAGCAGCGCCGGGCAGGATCGCACGATGGTGCGGTACCGCACCCAGAAACCCTGTGAGCAGATCACGTTCACCATGCCGGTCTCATCCTCCAGGTTGAGGAAGGTGACCCCGCCCGCGGTAGCCGGGCGCTGCCGGTGGGTCACCGCGCCGGCGACCAACACCCGCTCACCGTCCCCCCGTTCCCGCAGTTCAGCGGCGGGTACCACACCCAGCCCGGCCAGGTGGTCCCGGAGGAACTGGGTGGGGAAGTGCTCCGGCGAGACCCCGGTAGCCCAGACGTCGGCTGCGGCGATCTCCAGCTCGCTCATCCCCGGCAGCGCAGGCGCGGCGACCCCCACCGCGGTGCCTGGCAACCGGTCCGGCCGCTCGGCAGCCATCGCCCCGGCAGACCAGAGCGCCTGGCGGCGGTGCGGGACAAGCCGATCGAATGCCCCGCCGGTGGCCAGCGCCTCGGCCTGGGCGGTGGTCAGCCCCACCCGGTGCGCGACGTCAGCGATGCTGCGGTAACGGCCATGCGCTGCCCGTTCCTCGACCAGCCGGGTGGCCAGCGGCTGGCCGACCGTGCGCAGCATGGCCAGCCCCAGCCGCACCGCCTGCTCCGGCGCGCCCTCCGCAGCCGGTTCCAGCCCGGCGTGCACCCCACTGGCGTTGATGTCCGGGCCACGAACGCTCACTTGGTGCCGCCGGGCGTCGGCGATCAGCGACTGCGGGGAGTAGAAGCCCATCGGCTGGGCTCGCAGCAGGGCGGCGCAGAACGCCGCCGGGTAGTGGTGCTTGAACCAGGCGCTGTAGTACACCAGCGAGGCGAAGCTGATCGCGTGGCTTTCCGGAAAGCCAAAGTTGGCGAAGGCCAGCAGCTTGGCGTAGATCTTCTCGGCGAGCTCGCCGCGGATCCCGTGCGCTGCCATGCCCCGCAACAGCCGCCCGCGTAGCCGGTGCATTCGCTCGGTGGACCGTTTGGCGCCCATCGCGCGGCGCAGCTCGTCGGCCTCGGCGGCGGAGAAGCCGGCGACGTCGATGGCCATCTGCATCAGCTGCTCCTGGAACAGCGGCACACCCAGCGTCTTGCGCAGCGCGTTCGCCAGCCGTGGGTGGTCGTAGTCCCAGGCCTCCTGGCCGTTGCGGCGCCGGATGTAGGGGTGCACCGAGCCGCCCTGAATCGGGCCGGGGCGGATCAGCGCCACCTCGACCACCAGGTCGTAGAAGCAGCGCGGCTTGAGCCGGGGCAGGGTGGCCATCTGCGCGCGGGACTCCACCTGGAACACTCCGACCGAATCGGCCCGGGCCAGCATCGCGTAGACGGCTGGGTCGGTGGGCTGGAGATCTGACAGCTGCACCCGGTGCCGGTAGTGGCGGGCCACCAGATCGACCGCGTAGTGCAGCGCGGAGAGCATCCCGAGCCCGAGCAGGTCAAACTTGACCAGCCCGGCCGCCGCGCAGTCATCTTTGTCCCACTGCACCACCGAGCGGTGTTCCCTCCGTGCCCACTCCACCGGACAGACCTCAGCCACCGGACGGGAGCAGATCACCATGCCACCGGAGTGGATACCCAGGTGCCTCGGGAACCCCTCCAGCTCGGCGGCCAGCGCCAGCACCGGTTGCGGGATGTCTCCGGGGATGTCACTGCGACCTGCTTGCGGGGCGCCCTGGGCGCCGGGCGAGTAGCCCAGCGCCTTGGCCACGTCCCGCACCGCCGAGCGGGCCCGGTAGGTGATCACGTTGGCGACCTGGGCAGCGCAGTCACGGCCGTAGGTGGCGTAGACGTACTGGATGACCTCCTCGCGACGGTCGGACTCGATGTCCAGGTCGATGTCGGGGTAGCCGTCCCGATCCGGGGTGAGGAACCGTTCAAAGAGCAGGTCCATCGCCACCGCGTCAACACTCGTGATACCCAGCGCATAGCAGACTGCGGAATTGGCCGCCGAGCCGCGACCCTGGCAGAAGACGCCGGCCCGCCGGCAGAACATCACGATGTCGTGGACGATGAGGAAGTAGCCAGCGAAATTCTTCTTCTCGATGACGGCCAGCTCGTGCTCGATCTGGTGGTAGGCCCCGGGGCACTCGTCGTAGCTGCCGTAACGGGGGGCCGCGCCGAGCCAGGTGAGCCCGCGCAGCCAGCTGGCCTCGGTATGACCGCCGGGGACGGCGAACGGCGGCAGGTCCGGCGCCACCAGGTGCAGGTCGAAGGAACACTCCCGACCCAGCGCGGCGGCCCGCTCGACCGCCCCGGGCCAGCGGGCGAACTTCTCGGCCATCTCCGCGCCGGAACGGAGGTGCGCCGTTGCCGCCGCTGGCAGCCAGCCGTCCATCTCATCCAAGCTGCGCCGGGCCCGGATCGCGGCAAGTACGGTGGCCAGCCGGTGCCGGGAGGGGGTGGCGTAGTGCGCGGCGGTGGTGGCGACGGTATCCAACCCGTGCGCTGCGGCGAGCGCTGCGAGCGCGTCGTTGCGTTCGGTATCGTCGGCCAGGCCGTTGGCGGTGAGCTCGACGACGACGTGGTCCGCGCCGAACAGGTCGGTCACCCGGCGTAGCTGCGCGGCCGCGGCGGCCGGGCCTTCGCTCTCCAGCGCCCGGCGCACCGCCGCCTTGCGGCAACCGGTGAGCACCACCCAGTGCCCACCCGCAGCAGCGGCGACCGCGTCGAGGTCGTAGACCGGCCGGCCTTTCGCTTTCCCGGCGAGCTGCGCATCACTGATCACCCGAGACAGCCTGCGGTACCCCTCGGGCTCGCGGGCCAGCACGAGCAGGTGCTCACCCTCTGGGTCAGGTATCCCGTTCTGTGGTGCGGTGAGGCCAAGGGTGAGCTCCGCCCCGAACACGGTCTGGACGCCCAGCTCGCGGGCGGCCTCAGCGAAGCGCACCACCCCGTACATCCCGTCGTGGTCGGTGATCGCGATCGCGTCCAACCCCAGCCGGGCCGCCTCCGCAACCAGCTCCTCAGGGTGACTGGCCCCGTCCAGGAAGCTGAAGTTGGAATGACAGTGCAGCTCGGCGTAGGGCGTACGCGGCCCTGACTCGGGCCTGCCGTTTTCGAACACATGTTCGATGCTAGCAGGCCTCGCGCCGGGTGGCCAGCGGTAAGACAGCGGGGCACCGGACGGTGATCACCGATGCCCCGCTGGGATTCTCCGTCGCGGTCAGACGGTGATTGTCGTACCGTCGAATCGGGTCACCGAAAAGCCGCGGTATGGCTCGTTGAACAACCCGCCCAGCTCTTCGAGCATCGCGATCGCGACATCTTCGCCGAGTCTATTCGCCGCGTGCGCATCCGTACGCCAATGCACGCCCGCGTGGTTGCGCGCCTGCGAGATGTTCGACGCGATTTTGTTGAGCTCGCCACCGACCGTGAGCGGCGCCTCACCCGCCGGAGCAACGTAGCGGATCAGCTTCGCCGGATCGTCCGGGTCCGGCACGACCGGATTCTTGATGATCGCGGACTCGTCAAAGAACCACTTCAGCATCGTCACGCACGCGCCCGCCACGGTTGCGTGACCTGAGCCGTACGCCGTGTGCAGGGGAGAGCCCTCGGGAAACGCCACGGGCAGCAGGTGACTGCCAAACTTTGTGAAGATGTCACCCAACACCGATGCCGAGAAGAGATCCGGATGGAATGGATACGTGGCCCGCTCCAGACGCTGCACCTCGACGTGTCCGCCGAACTCTTCCGGACGCAGCCGGCGGTGCACGAGCCACTTCTGGTACCACTGGTGCTTGAGCGCGCGGGTCGCCGGTTCGCACACGAGCGTCGCGATCGCCGGCGCCCCGAACGTGCCGAAACCGAGGTCCGCAGGCGAGCCGCTCATACCGGCCGGCAGCGGCAGGCCGGTTCCGGTGCCGTCGATAAATTGACCGTAGGGATTCCCCTCATCCGCCGGATACCCCCCGGTGATCAGATTCACGCACGCAACGAAATACGCTTGGTACAGAAAGTCCACGTGGACGTACGCCGCGATCGCTCTACCGTTGTGGGCGTACACGCGTGGACCAGCTTGGATCGCCGGCGACGGTAGGGGCTGGCAGCCGTTGATGACATTCAGCCACGCGGAAAAGTCCGTGTTGAAATCGACACCTGCTTTGTTGGTCAGGATTCTCGTGTCAATGTGCTGGGCACCGAAATTGACGGGCTGCAAGAGAAACTGCGAGATGTAGGGACCGGTGGTGCAGCCCGGGTACTCGTCGCGGAACAACGTCTGCGGCGTGACCACTCCACCGACCTTCGGCCCGCGAAAATCGCTGAGCTTCGACAGATCTTCTGCCGCCGCCAAGGCCACCGGGTCCGTGTCGTAATTGGCGAAGTCGACGTCGCGCAGCAGCGACATCCAATACAGCTCGACCATTTCGCCCGCCTCTTGGGCGCTCGCGAAAGCGGGTGCCGGCGGTATCGTCAACTGATGCGAGTCGATCCCTTCAAGATCGTACGCGTACGCCGACTGTGGGTTGACGAAGCGCCGTTGCATCGTCGGATTGCCACAGCCAAGCGCGCCGTTGGAGGCGAGCGCGTCGAAGTCGGTCGACCTGCCGCCACGAAGCGCCGCCAGCAGGGCGGCGTAGGCCGCCGGGATCACCTCACCGGTGTGCGGGTCGTGGGCCAGCCCCTTGGTCGAGTTTCCGATCTTGTTCGGGTACCGGGCCTCGTCGCCGTTGTTGGCATGGAGCGGATTGGGTTGGAGAAACTGCTCCTCCGCCGCATCGACGCGCAGCTTGCGAGCGGTGCGGCGGCGCTCGATCGGATTAGTCACGTATACTCCTCAGTCTCGTTAGTTGCCCATTCACCCACAAGGACAGAATGAGCAACTTTTGCCACCCACAGGAAGTAGAACGAGCAACGTCCATCACTCACACGAAGGAAGTCGAGCCGTCCATCGCTCAATTAGGAAGGAGAGTGAGCAACACTCGGTAAGTACATCATGTTCACCCCCCGATCGGGTGAATTCGGGTGGCAAGAGCAGGCCCGGCGGCAGCGGACACAAGCTACTCGTAGCGTCCTTCGACCCGCCAGCGCCCTGCCTCGCAGGCCAGCAACATCGCGAGCGGCTCTTCGGCGGGTTGGGCGTCGAGCACCGCCTGCAGCCGCGCGCAGCGCCGCCCACCACCGGGCTCCCACCAACGCTCCTCGACCGGCCACGGCCCCGCCCAGGCCAGCACCCGACGCGGCGGATGCCCGTCCACCGCGATGCGGTGCGGGACACTCGTGAGCATCCCTCGCCCGCTCACCCCGACCACTGCTCCGGCATCGTCGAGCACCTCGGCGGGTAGCGGCCGGGTGGGTACCCGGGATGGGGATGGCGCGGGCAGCCGGCCTGGCCACGGTGGCTGGTCCCGATGCGCCGGAGTGAGGTCGTCACCCCAGGGCACCAGGCGGGCCCGGTCGGTGGGGTCCCGGCCACCGCCGAGCACTCCGATGAGTACCGCCTCGGGCCCCAGCATCCCCTGCACCCGGACCAGCGCCCGCCCCGCCCGCTCGTCGTCTTCCCCCGACTCCCCCCACAGCCCACGCTGCAAAGCCGGCCCGCCGATCACCTCCTCCGGGATCAGCCGCAGCAGCGTGATGCCCGCGCTGGGGCGTGATCCGCGGGACGTCAGCCAGCCGTCCAGCTGCCAGCGCACCCGGTCGGCGATGCCGGATGCGGCCAGCGGCCCGGTGCAGCGCCACACCCGGTGCAGCTCCTCGCCCGCCTCGGTGCAGGCGCTGATCCCGAGCCGGACGCAGGCCAGACCGCGGCAGGCCAGTGCGGTGTGCAGCTGCCCTGCGGGTTCCCGGGAGGCGAATGCCGCCGCATCGACCCGTTCCAGTGGCGGGTCGAACCGGCGAGTGACGGTGAGATCAACCGGCGGGTCGCGGCGGGCCAGCGGGCGATCGTCGAGCCCCCGGGCAAGCCGGTGCGCCCGCACCCCGTCGAGGCCGAACCGGGAGGCGACGTCGTCGACGGGCAGCGCAGCGAACGCGCCAAGGGTGCGCAGCCCCAGCCGGTGCAGCAAGTCCACCAGCGCGGCCCGATCAGCCCCGGTGGCAGCGGGTTGGCGCAGCTCGGCGATGCTCAACATGGCGAGAAAGCCGGCTGAGCCCTCCGGGGGCACCAGGAGGCCACGATGCGCGGCCAGGGTCGCGGCGAACAGGCCGTCGGCAATGCCGACCTGGCAGGTCACCCCGGCCTGCGCGGCGACCACATCGACGATCCGCTCGGCCACTGTGGACTCGCCGCCGAAGTACCGGGTTGGGCTGCGGGCCGGCACCGCGACCAGTCCGGGATGCACCACCTCCACGCCGGGCGCCAGGGTTTCGACCGCAGCGACCACCGGCTCGAACACCCGGGCGTCCCGGTCTGGATCGTCGGCGAGCACGGCCAGCTCCGGGCACCAGACCACCACCACCCGGGCCGGCGCCATCAGCCCACCGCCCTGATCGCCCCCATCGATCCCGCCGCCATCATCGGCGGAGTCAGGTCCGCGAGCGCCTCCGCGACCGGGCCGCCGGGACCGGGCAGCAGCAAGCGGGCGGTGCGCGGCCGAGTCGCCGCACCGCGGCCGACTGCGCGCACCACGACCTCGCGGCTGCGCAGCCGCCCATATCCGGCCTCGGCGCCATGCCAGGCCTCGGCACGGCAGTCCAGCTCGACCTCCGCGCCCGGCCATCGACCGAGTGGGAGCAACACCGACCCACGCTGCCGGGCTCTGGCGGCCAGGGATCGCCGAACGCCGGGGGACATCCGGTCCACGCCGGCCAGCGCCACCAGGCCCACCCCGTCAAGCAGGGCCGCGGCCACTGGCGCGGGATCCGATCCAGGTCGAGGGACCAGCGCCAGCCGCTGCACCACCACCCCCGCCTCAGCCGCAGCCAGCAGCCCGAGGTCACCGACGCCGACCACCGCGGCCCAGGCTCCCTGCGCGGTGGCCGCAGCCAGCAGCGCCAGCAGCAGCGCCAGCGAGCCGTGCACCGCGACTACCGACCCTCGGCGCAGCCCACCGCCGGGCAGCAGCGGCGTGAGCGGTTCGACCACCGGAAACGGCTGCCGACCGCCGGGGACGTCGAGCCGCTCCCCCAGCGTCGACGCGGGGACAACCGGCACCCGCTGCAGCACCGATGCGATGCCCGCCCTCACCATCCCGCGGCCTCCCAATGAGTGGATGCCGGCGTCAGCCGCCGCACCCAGATCCGCTGCGGGGAAGGCAGCTCAGATATCGAACGTGTGTTCGACACCTAGTTAACCCGAGCGGCTGGACGCCGTCAATCACCACCTCACGTCATGTCGGCGCAGGTGAACAAACGAACTGAACTTTCTCTGGACACGGCTGGACTCCTACCCCCTCGGCTCCAGAGCGCGAACTCGACGTCGCGATGCGGCTCGGGGAGGTAGCTGAGCTTGGCACGCAGCGCCTGCAGATCACGCAGGCTCAGCGGATGGTTCTGCCACCTGGCTTCTCCAACCAGTCTGGTGCGCTCGCCGGGTAGTCCTAGCACGTCGATCTGAGCCGGATTGTCGGCTCCGCCGACGGTAGCCAACTTGTCACGCCACCACCGGCCAACGGTCATCTCGGCCGGGAATTCGCCAGACCCAACAAGACGGACCGCATGTTCCCGCGCCGCCTCCTCGAACACTCGGCCCAGGTGCGCCTGCCAGCGTTCACGAACTCGCCGCTGCACGGCCTGGCCCTGGCCGCCCTCGACAAGATCGGCGTCCTCACGCAGAACCGCAAACCAGAACGCCAGGTATGGGTCGGTGATCTCGTACAGCGGATCGGTGGTAGGGGGCGATCCGTGTGGCCGGACAGCACGCACGTAGCCGGCTTGACGCAGCCGGCCCAGGGTATAGTCGATTCGCTGTTGGGCGCGGCTGGCGATACGCGACCTGCGGCGGGTGCCCGCGCCAAGGGCTCCCAGAACTCGCTCGTAGCCGCCTCGCCAATCGAGATCCTCACTGAGGATGTCCAACGCATCACGCAGCAGCAGCCCGCCGGGCGTGAATGCAAGCTCGTGCAGAGTCTCCTCAGGCGACGCCCCCGGGTCCCACCGCTGCAGGTGCAGTGGGTAGCCGCCACAGGCGGCGAAGGCCTCGACGTACTCGGCTGCGGCCAGTCTCGGTAAGAAGGCCCGCGCATCGGTGAACGAGAACGGGTCGAGCCGGCGCTCGAGCGCAGCCCTTCGATGCATCCCTCCTTGGGACCGAGCATCTGTTCCATGACAGACACGGCCGAGCCGCTCAAGGCGAGAAGCAGCCGGGTTCCAGCCGATCGTGATTCCCACACCGCAGAAAGGAGCTCGGCGAAATCGGGCCGACCGGCGAGCAGCCGAGGAGCCTCGTCCAGCACGACGAGCAGTGGTTGCTCTGCGGCCATCCGCAGAGTGAAGCGAAGCGCCGCCTCCCAATCCACGAAGCCGCCACCGATGAGGTCTGCGACATCCTCGCCGAGCTGTTCTCGCAGCGACATGGTGTAACGGTCGACCTGCCGCCGCTCGCTGTCCTGCCGGGTTCCCGTGAAGTAGACGTGCCGTTTCCCGGCGGCGAAGTGGGTCAGCAGGAAGGTCTTGCCCACCCGTCGGCGACCCCATAGCACGACAAGTTGAGGTTCGGCTCGTTGGGCGGCCTCCCAGGCTTGCTGCAAGTCACGGAGTTCCTTAACGCGGGGTCACCTCAAAGCCCAGCTCAGCCACCCTGTTCGGCGTCTCCCGCCTGGAGTGATCACTGTTTGGGTGCCAAAACCGACAGATTCTGTCGGTTTTGGCACCCAAACAGTGATCACCACGTCCCTAGCTCCCGAATCCGGCATGGGCCGTGGCAGTACCCACAGCCCAGCGCAGCCACCTTGCTCGGCGGTCCGAGGCGACGCCTCACTGGTCTGTGATGCCACACCAGGTGGCGAATCCCCGGACGCTGTCCGTGGCGCGGGCTTCCTCGCGGGCCAGCACGCGAATGGTCTCGTGGACCATAGGGTGATAGCGGGTTTGCGTAGGGGTCACCTTCTTGGCCGCACACAGCGTGGCGAAGGCTTTCTTTTTGTCACCATAAATGAGGTAGCCTCGGGCGAGATCGATGAAGTGGTGGCCGACACGTTCCCGCTGAGCGGTGGCGGGGATGGTGAATTTCTCGGATCGTTTGACCGCTTCGGTGCCGTCGAGCATCTCCACGGCCAGCGCGACCGACCAGATGTTGACGTTGGTGGGGCCAAAGCACAGCCGGTAGTCGTCTCGATCGACTCCGAGACACGTGGCGATATCTTTGGCTTCGCCCAGGTGGGCGTCAGCGAGGCCCCGGTTTCCGGCGCGGGCTGCCGCGAGCCCGGATTTGAGATGCAGGCTGCCCCACACCGACAACACGACCGGGTTGCTCTTTCCTACCTCTGGTTCAAGGCGACCGCGGCTTCTCTCCAGAAACCGCAGGGCTGACGACCAATCAGCTGTACAGATCAGCTCCCCAGCCCGGAAATAGTCACCGACCAGTACCGCTAGCTCGTCACCGGATTGAGCGGCGGCCCACTCATAACGTTCAGTCGTCAGACTGGCAAGGTCGGTGTAGCCGAGTTTGTAGGCGATAATCCTGGCGGCGGCGTACGCCTCAGCCAGCAACCCAAAGGCCCGTTCACGCCGCGAGCCGGTCAGAGTATAAACGGCGGCCCGCAGCTCAACCAGGAGCCCTGGCAACTCAGCCCCGAGTTGCAGCAGGTCGACTGAATGCCGCAACCTCGAGGCGCCCGCCACGTCTCGGGCCAGGTCATCGATCGGCCGGGGGGGCACCTCGTCGACCGGTTCCATGCGGTAGGCGGCCAGCTCGCGCCGGATCGCCGGTATGCAGGCGTGGACCTCGTGGTCGGCCCGGCTTGTGCGCAGGTAAGGCTGCTCAAACAGATCGGCCACACCGACATGGAGCGCCCGGGCACAGGCACTCACGAAGGCCGGTGAGGCCGGTGCTCTGCCCTGTTCCACGGCCCGCACCAAACTCACCGACACCAGGGACTCACGAGCCAGCTTGAGCTGCGTCCAGCCCGCGAGCTTGCGCTCCTCAGCCACCCGCTGGCCCACACCGGTGACACGTGCCTGGTCCACGTCGGACCTCCTCTACGAGCCGGGGACGCGCTGCCGCATTCCGCACGCCCCGATTGTCACCAGTTTGGCATAAGCCGCCTCTGATCATGCCTACCGTGTAACGGGCGGGACCGGTGGCTTGTCCACCCTCACGGCCACCGGTCCCGCCCACAGCTGACCCGGGACCGAGAGAAAGCCCTCGTGACTATGACCATCATCGTCTATCGCGCAACAGCGTGGGTGTGCATTGGCCCGCCATTCGCTGCCACAACAACCATAAAACCCATAAAGATCAACAATCTAGTTGACGCGCTGATTCATGCCGCCAAACAAGTACACGACCATAAAGAGCCGTGAGCCACATCTGGCACATCCAGCATCGGCCGTTCGTGGAACAGCTTGACACCATCGACGCCGAGCCGACCCAGGAGCAGCTCATGCGGCTGGTCAATGCCACCCGCCTGCTCCTGATCCTGCATCAAGTAGACATGGACGGCTACTGCCGTAGCAGCTAATCGACGTAGCCTACGACTGGGCGCTAAATCATTGCTGTTGGCCGATCTGCAACCAGATCGGCCAACAGCGCGGAATTTTACAGCCGTACCCAGTTCCTGCGCTCGTCGCAGGTGTACAGGCCCGTGAAGTCACCGGCCCTCGCGCGTTGGAACTGGGCCTGCTCTTCGGGGGTAAGCGGGTTGGCGGCCAGCGCATGACAACGCGCCAGCACCGCTTCGACGGTGGACCGGTCAAAGGTCGTCGGCCGCACCGACGATCGCGGCACAGAACTCGCCTTCAAACCAGCCGCAGCCCTCGGGAGCGTGCCCGACAGAGGCCGCGTGGATCGCGGAGCCGGAGTGTGGGATCGCTACGGCCGTCACCATGGTCATCGATCGACTCACTGTAACGACTTCGTCACCGAGCACGATACGGCCGTCGGAAGCAAGGGGAGAACAGTCCTCGATGTACGCGTCACGGAGATGTGATCATCCGTTGGGGGGTGGGCAGTGACCCGAGGTGATGACGTGGTCGACGGTGAGCCTCTCACGAGATCTTGCCGGGTGTTCCTGTCTTTCTCCCGGGAATCTCCGGAGCATGTCGAGCGCGTCTCGCAGCTGTATGAACTGCTCCGTGACAGCGGTGTGGATGCGCAGGCCGACTTCGTCGCAGCAGAGGAGCGGCAGGACTGGGCCCGGTGGATACAGCGACAGGTGTCGACGGCCGACCGCGTCCTTGTCATCGTATCACCGGAGTACAAGCGGCGGTTCGAGGGCACGGCCGCCCCGGGCACCGGGCGAGGGGTCCAGCACGAGGCGCGGTTCATCCGTGAGCATCTGTATAAAGACGAGGAAACTGGGATGCGGAAGTTTCTCCCAGTACTGCTCCCCGGGGCCACAGTGGCGGACATCCCGGATGTGCTCCAGCCGATCTCCGCCACGAACTACGTAGTCAACAGTCTCACACCAGAGGGCGTCCGACCCCTGCTGCGGCTGCTCACGGGACAACCTGCACGGGTGGAACAGCCGCTCAAACCGGTTCCTGTGCTGCCTCTTGAACAGAATGCTTCGTCCGTCGCGCTGCGCTTGCTCGTAAGAACCGGGGGTCGGAGCACGGACGACGAGATGGCATGGCAGCTCGCAAGCTCAGCATGCCTTCCCGCAGGAGTCAGCGCCGTCGACTTGGGTCTTGTGGCTACCTCGGACGGCGTGGTCGCCGTTGTGCCGATGGTGTCCGGGCGGGATGTGTTGGGGCGTTGGATCCGTGCGCTGCACCAGCAGCTCAGGGCGGTGAGCGGTGACCGCCGACAACCCCGCGTCCAGGCGCGGCTCGGCCTGCACCGACGGGCGCCGGAGGCGGATGAAGAGGCAGACGGCAACCTGGCCGCAGCCCTCGCCAACAGCGAAACAGCCCGAATCATGCTCGGAGCCCACGCTGCTGATCTCGTCGTCGTAGCCTCGGACGAGTTCCACGAACTCGTCGCCGACCGCGTCGTGCACTTCCCGGCCGCGTCGGCCTACCGCCCGTTCACGATGAACCGCGTCGGCGGTAAGCGCTGTTGGGTGGCCGTCGCCGGCCACTCGGTTTGTCCCGGGCTACCGCAGTCGGCCCCGTCGTCCACTGACCCAACTGTGGGTGAACCCGACGCTTCTGGCAATGGCTCGTTCTCGCTGCGGGACAACCTCGGCTTGATCATCAAGCAGGGCGACGGGTCGAGCTTCCATCTGGGCGACGTCTACGGTCGGAAGGAGCGCAGACGATGAGCACCGACGCTCCTGCGGCGTGCCCGGACAGTTCGACCCCAGCGCAGCCGAACCCAACGGACGTCCATTACGGCGCCGACCCGAACAGGAGAGACAGCGGACAAGCATCAGGTGTCGAGGATGCCCTTTTCCGCGACGCAACAACGTGGTTCGACGGGCAGGATTCAGACGCTTACGACCGGGGACACCGGACCTTCCGGCCAGGAGTTGGGGCGTTCGTCAGCGGTGGCGAGGACCAGCGGGTACACATCGGCCACCAGTACCACTACTACGCGGGACGGGTCGGCGCGACGAGGCCAGGCCCAGTGCGCACCGAGATGCTCGAGACTGTGCGAGCCCGCTACGTCAAGGTCAGCGGTTACCTGGACATGCTTGCGGCACTGCGTGAGCGCA
Source organism: Pseudonocardiaceae bacterium (assembly GCA_050699715.1). Lineage (GTDB taxonomy): Bacteria > Actinomycetota > Actinomycetes > Mycobacteriales > Pseudonocardiaceae. The sequence goes on along the minus strand of JBOHFR010000067.1, from coordinate 3,686 downwards.
GGCTTCTGATGCTCGGCGGCGCACCAGCTACCGGCCGCTCCACGACAGCGCTACACCTCCTCGACGAGGTGGCCAGGGGCGATGTGTCAAGGCTGGACGTCGCGGCTGATCTGGGCGCCATTGGTGATGACGACCTCGAAAGTGGCCACGGCTATCTCGGCGAGCTGACCGAAGGTGGCGCAACATTCACCGAGAACCAAGCCGATCGGCTGGCCGACCTGCTAGCGCGGTGCGACAGCTATCTGGTTCTCGTCGTAACACCCGACCACGTGCGCAGCCACGCCTTTCCGGTGTACGGCCTGGAGTGTCCGCCGCCAGACGCCGACGAACTGCTTGACCGGCACATCAGCACGCAGCTGACCCCAACCGATCCTGAGGATCTGCAGGACAGGCTTACCGCGCTAGCCGCCTCGCCGAAGCTGCGAGCCGCCCTCGGTCCGAGACCCAGCGTCGCCGAGACCGTCGGGTTCGCCGGACTGCTCGTCGCGCACGGACGCGATGAACTCACACTCCAGCAAGTCGAAGCTGCATGCGGTGGTTTCGTCGAGCGTCAAGTGATCGAATGGTTCGGTGCTCTGCCTCGCGCAGCCCGTGGTGACGCCGCAGAGCGAGCGATGCGACTGGCTGGGTTCCAGCTGGCGCTCGCGGTCTTCAATGAGACGCCCCGCAGCGTCATGGCGCAAGCAGGCGAAGACTTGGCGACCCAGCTCATCACGACCGTCCATCCGCCGCGGACACCGGGCCGACCACTGTCCGCCGACCCGGACGCCACAATGCTGGACGCTATCCGCGCGCAAACCACAGAGGGCCGCTCCCGGTACAGTTTTGGATCGGTTTCCGCCGTCTTTATCTGCTTCCGGGATGACCGCTATCCCCAAGCCGTGCTCAGCCACGTCTGGCAACAACATCACAACATTCGACCGCCCCTGATCAGTTGGCTGCGAAAGTTTGCCATAGACCCGCAACGTTACGTGCGGACGTGCGCCGCGCAGGCCGCCGGGGTGCTTTGCTGGGTAGACTTCGTGGGAACCTTCGACGACCTCATCTGTCCAGCCGCCGGTACTGAGCCGCCTGAAGATTCCTCTGAGCCCGACGTCTCGTGGAAGTACCGCCAGTTCGCCGCGTTGGCGCTAGACCAGGCGTCCCAGGACGACCGCTTGTGGGGTGTGATCGAAGGCATTCTCCGAGGGTGGCGGCGTCGGGGCAGCCACGCCGAGCGATGCACCGCCGCGATCGCTTTTGGATACGAGTTGGGACACCGGTCGGTCGAGACATCTCTCGACGAGTTAAGGATTATCGGCACGCCACAGGAACTCGATGATCGGTTGCCGCTCGACAAGGCCACCTGGACCGACACAAGGATTTGATCTTGGTCGCGGGGCTGAGCATCGCGCGACTGTTCGCCACCGGCGCGCGGCACCCGGTTCTCGACCGGTTGTCCCACTGGATCGAACGCAGGGAGCACCCGGAGCGCCGTGGGCGCCCGGACCGCAAGAGCCTCCAGCTGCTGGCCTTGCAAACCGTCCTCCTAATGGCAGATCTGAGGGTTTGGTCACTGTCAGAACGCCAGTTCGCCGGAACACGCCCCGGCGGACCCTCGTTTCCGCAACGCTTCGAGGAGCGCCGTAGATGGCCGCTCCTACTGGCACTGCTGGATGACGACCCGTCTCTGGCAGACCCGGTCGCGCGCCTCCTCCGCCAGGCACTGCGCAGTGCACATCGCGAGATGTTCTTGAAAAAGCTCGGCTCCTGGATGCAGGCCGCGCAGGAGGATCCAGCGTGCCTCGCCGTCCTCGTCGACCTGCTGCCCAACCTAGTCGAGGACGAATCCGACCGAGCCCGCCTGCTGGACCTCGTCCGTCGTCGTCAGCTTGCCTGGGCTGATGCCCTGCACCCAGAGGTGGCTGAGCGACTGGCGGAGACGCTGAGATGTGCTGCGACCGGGAAGAAAGGATCCAGATGAACGACTGTGATGCAGAGCAGTCCACCGAACCGCCGGGGCGGGCGGGCGTGCTAGTGACGGTACGTGATCGTGCTGTTGGTGACAACGCTGACGGTCCTCAGCAGTCCGGGAGTCAAGACCACGGGGGCGACGGTGAAGGCTCCGGCCACCACGGCGACGCACACCACGACTCGCCGTCCTTTCAACTCATCCTGAGTGAGCGGGTACTACGCCGCTTCGAACTGCTTTGTCAGCGGCAGCGCGTGCCAGCATGGACCGCGCTCGTGCTGGTCAACAGCCTGGGTCAGCGCCACTCTTTTCTCCCCGAACAGTGGCCAACAATGGGGGAACTACTGTGGCAGGGCGGGTGCACTCTGTACGAGGTCGACATGGGACTGCACAGGACCAGACTGAAACTTGATCTACCGAGTCATGCGGAGGCGTTCCCGTTCCATGCGGTCGTCGACGTCGAGTGGCGCGTGGAGGACCCGGCCAAAGTCGTCAAGAATGGCGTGAACGACGTCCGTGAAGCGTTCTTCCCGGCTCTCCACCAGCAGCTCAGCACGATCACCCGCCAGTTCGACGTGGAGAACACGCCAGCTGCCGAAGCGAAGGCGCTCGAATCGCTAGCAGAACACCCGGTCGGTGGTGAGTACGGTCTGTGGAGCAGTGTGATTCTCCGGATGCAGATGGACGAGCCGACCGTCACTCACGCAGCAGCAATTCGACAGGTGCAACGCGAGATCAAGCTAGAGCACGAGACTCAGGAGCTAAGACTACTCCGCGAGGAGTCGACCACCACTCTCATGGCCAGACGCGTTGAGCGCTACCGTGCCATCATCCTCGCCGGCGACTGCGACCAGTTCGCGCTGCAACTCGCGCACAATCCAAACGAGATAGGGACGGTCATCCAGATGCTGCGCGACGAGCGCCACGACAACCGGCGGAACGTCACCGACTTCGTGACTCGCTTACTTGATTCCGGCGCCATCGATCGTTACGAGATCAACGACCAGGTACGGGCGGCGCTGGACTGGTTGAAGGAGGCCACTGACACCGTCCTGCGGGGCCCGGATCAGCTTGCAAGGATTCCGGCCAAGTGCGATTTCGATGCGCTGCCCCCTACGGACATCCCTGAGCCTGGCCTGCCCGACCCCCCTCTAGTCGACCCGGTGCGGCCACCTGGAGATACGCCCACTCACGGAGCCGGAAAACCATGACATTCTCCCTGACAGGCTTCCTGCAAAAACTGCTTTACGCGGCAATCTTGACAGGCGCGTCCTGCATCGTCGTGCAGTGGTTGCTGCCGACCCTGCTGCAACTGACCCTCAAGATAGTCGAGAATTTGATGACATTTGTGGCCGCCTGCTTACTCCTGCCTGAATACTGCCTGAGCACCGCCGCTCGTCGCAAATCGGGCTGTCCTCCGCAGATAGCGTACAAATACGGGGATGCCATCGCTGGTCTCTGTCGCATCCTGCACAGCGCGCTGCGCCGCGCCGTGCACAGCCTCACCATCGCCGCGCAAGAAGTACCCACGCCGGTCGTTGCGGCCTTGACCGCCGGAATTTACCTCGCCGTCCAGCTCCGGTGAGTTCGATGACAAAATGACCAGTGAGGCGTCGCCTCGGACCGTCGAGCAAGGTGGCTGCGCTGGGCTGTGGGTACCGCCACGGCCTGTGCCGGATTCAGGAGCAGGGATGTGGTGATCGTTGTTTGGGTGTCAAAACCGACAGATTCTGTC
>JBOHFR010000066.1:7018-28221 GCA_050699715.1 Pseudonocardiaceae bacterium | reverse complement strand
AGGCCGGCCGAGCAGCTCTCCTGTCGAACTCGGCGCACTGAGAGCACACGAGATCATGATCGCCCCTCTCGTTCAGTGATCTATGGGCATCTATCTGCCGAAACAGGACTTTGCCGGGGCCCTGGCTGTGCGTGGGCCCGCAGACTGGATAGCATGATCTTGGATGTGGCGCAGTCGACGAACCCGTAACGTTGTTGCACGACCTCGATGACGGGCGTCAGCAACTCCGACCAGTTGTTCCACAGGACCGTGTGCGAGGCGTTGAGATGGGTTTGCGGGTAGGAGTCGGGGAACTTGAAGACAATGTGCCGTGAATCGGGATGGGCGGCCAGGAACCGCGGATCGTTAACCAGCCACAGGTGCGCGCTGTCGCTCACCTTGTCGACCAAGGCGGTGAGCAATTCCGCCGGAATCTCACCGAGGTCGCGAACGTGTCCGTTGAATTTCGACATGACCTCACCCTGGTCGATTCGGAGCTCGCGCACATTTGCCGTGACGATGAGACGCCACGGCGTCGAGCAACCCGATGTCGCCGGTCTGGTTGTACCGTTCGAGCGCGGTGCGGGCCCATTGCCGGAAGTCGTCCCGCACCTCGTAGTGCCCGTCCGGCGTGGCCAGGCCCTCTTCGGAAAGTCCTGCGTAGACCCGGACGTCATCGTCGAGCACGGCCCGCATCACCTCGGCCAGGTCGAAGATGGACGGCGGTATCCACCCCTGCTGCTCAGCCCAGCTCGCCCAGGCCGAGTTCGCCGCGCGGTACATGGTGTTGACCCGCAGGGTCAGTCTGGTTCCGCTGTCGCGACACAGCGCCTTGAGGTATTCGCAGGTCGCGACGGCGTCCGCCCTCCCGGCCTCGTCGGAATGACCTGGGTCGGCTTTGATCAGAACGTAGGACGCCAACCCGACACCCTTGCGGCCCAGCAGCCAGACGACCGACTCGAAGTGCCCAGGTCCATCCGCTTACGCAGGACGCGTTCCCGGATGTCGATGTCGGTGCTTTCCAGCCCGATCTTCAGGGTCAGCCGTCCGGGTGCCGTCCACTCCAGCAGGTCATCGAGCACTCGTTCGGTCACGAACTCACCCCGGGTCTCCAGCACCACCTCCTCGACCGCAGGCAATCTCGCACACGTCCGCAATACGTATTCTAGTTGCTCACGTGGGAATGTTCGGTCGTCGAGGATCGAGCCCTCGTTTCCCAGAGAGACCTGCCTGATAGCTGCGGCGTCGGCCTCAGCGAATTCCAATGCCCGGTCGAGCTGCGCCTTCACGTCGTCGAAGGACACGTCGCCGTACGCGGAGGTGAGCGGCAGTGTGCAGAACGAACATTGGTACCGACAACGCTTGATGTAGAAGACCACAATAAGCTCAGGCACGCCGAAAACTCGGCGGACGACCACGCTCAACGGCTCGTCGCCCCGCTTCGGCCGCACCAGTATACGTCTGCCGTCACGAGTCTGCCGGGTAATGGAGCGGTCAACCTCGCGCGGCCGGAAGACCGCGTTCTCGAAGCACGTCATTTCTCGACAAACCGCTCACACTGGTCATAATCGGACAATTTCAGACGCTAGCACATCCATCATCGTGGCCTCCTAATGCTGAACCCGCGAGTGTCGTTCGGAGGGCTGAGAACACGGCGCACACTACGGGAACGAGGGAGGGTATCGGTTTGTCGGTCAACCGAATAGGCGCGACCCCCGTATGGCGTAGTGGGGACCTCATTCCGGGCACCACACAGCCAATCAAGCGGCACCCCGTCGCCCCACCAGAACCGCGAGCCACCACCAGCACGTCGAGCACCACGCCCATCTCGCCAGGTTGCACGCGAGTGCCTGCGCCCGGCGTTCTGCTACGCCTACACTCGCGTCGTGGCGGCCTGCCGGGCCATCCGGGCGAGGGCCAGCCCCTCATCGACGCGACGTTCCTCTTCCGTGGGCCTCATCGGCTGACACCATAGACCGATACCATCACAGGCCTTGAAACCACCCGCCCACGGGCCAGCTGACTATAAGGAGTTCACTGTGTCTGCATCCCGTCCCGATATCGTGGCCGAGCGCGTTGTGGTCCCGGCCGGGACGACGTGCGGCGAGGCCATCGCGGCCACTAAGCGACCCACGGCCGGACCCCAGGCGATTGTGGTCGTTCGGTTGCCTGAGGGGACGCTGAAGGATCTTGACTGGGTGCCGGACACGGACGTCGAGGTCGAACTGGTGGCGATGGGCGAGCCTGACGGCCTGAACGTGCTGCGCCACTCCACCGCACACGTGCTGGCCCAGGCTGTCCAGGATCTCTACCCGGAGGCGAAGCTCGGCATCGGCCCGCCTATCGAGGACGGGTTCTACTACGACTTCGACGTTCCCACACCTTTCCAGGCCGATGATCTGGAACGCATCGAGCTGCGCATGCGAGAGATCATCAAGACGGGGCAGCGATTCCAGCGAAGAGTCTTTCCCTCCGTGGATTCCGCGCGGACCGAGCTGGCCGACGAGCCGTACAAGCTGGAGCTCATCGAGATCAAGGGCGAGATCAACACAGGGGAGGTCATGGAGGTCGGGGCCGGGGAGCTGACCATCTACGACAATATCGACCCGCGCACTGGCCAGACGTGCTGGTCGGATCTGTGCCGAGGACCACATCTGCCGTCCACGAAGCTGATCAGTGCGGTGAAGCTCATGCGCAACGCGGCGGCGTACTGGCGAGGCGACGAGAAGAACCACCAGCTACAGCGGATCTACGGCACCGCATGGCCGACCCGCGACCAGTTGACAAACCATCTGCGCCGGCTCGAGGAGGCCGCCAAACGCGACCACCGCAAGATCGGTGAAGACCTAGACCTGTTCACCTTCAGCAAAGAGATCGGCCGCGGCCTGCCGTTGTGGATGCCCAATGGCACGATCATTCGGGACGAGCTGGAGGGATGGGCTCGCGAGACCGAACGCCGGCTGGGGTATCAGCGAGTCGTCACACCGCACATCACCAAAGACGCTCTGTACTACCTATCCGGGCATCTGCCGTATTATCAGGAAGACCTGTACTCGCCCATCGATATCGAGGGCGAGCAGTACTACCTCAGACCGATGAACTGCCCACACCACCACATGATCTACCGGGCACGGCCGCGTAGCTACCGGGAACTGCCGTTCAAGATCGCCGAGTATGGCACGGTGTACCGGTTCGAGCGCAGCGGCCAGTTGCACGGGATCATGCGGACCCGCGGGTTCACCCAGAACGACGCCCACATCTACTGCACGCTGGACCAGGCCAAAAGCCAGTTCCTGGAAGTCATGCGCATGCATGATGACTACTATCGCGCGTTGGGGATCACGGACTTCCACATGGTTCTCGCGTTGCGCGACCCTGCCAACACCGACAAGTACCACGATGACGAGGAGATGTGGCGCACCGCTGAACGGATCACCCGAGAGGCGATGGAGGAATCCACTATCCCCTACGTTGAGGAGGTGGGCGGGGCGGCGCACTATGGCCCGAAGGTTGACTTCATCATCCGAGCCGTCACCGGTAAAGAGTTCGCGGCCTCAACGAACCAGGTGGATCTGTACACGCCGCGACAGTTCGGGCTTACCTACCACGACTCGGATGGAGCCGAGAAACCGGTTGCGGTGATTCACCGGGCTCCGCTGGGCTCCCACGAGCGGTTCGTCGGTTTCCTGACCGAGCACTTCGCCGGCGCGTTCCCCGTCTGGCTCGCCCCAGAACAGGTGCGGATCATACCGATCATGCCTGACCTCACGGACTACGCCAACAAGGTGCGCGACATTGCGTTCGACGCCAATGTGCGTGTTGACGTTGATGCCGGTGACGGCCGGTTGTCGGCGAAGGTTCGCGCCGCGGTGACCCGCAAGATCCCTCTGATTCTCGTCGTGGGTCGCCGCGAGGCCGAGCAGCAAACGGTGTCCGTGCGGTACCGGTCCGGCGAGGAGAGGTCAATGTCGGTGGATGCCTTCGTCGCACACACCGCCGAGCTGGTGCGCACCAAGAGCCTGGAGGGTGCCGGGCACGTGGCGCCCACGATTGATGGCAACTCTGAAAGCTAGTGTCGAGGCGGTCCTGTTCCTGGTCATCGTGGCTACGGTGGTGGCCACGTTTGCCCGGCGGCTGCGTGTTCCGGCACCCTCGCTGCTGGTCATCGCCGGGGTGGTCGTCGGCCTGCTACCAGGCGTACCCGCCATCGTGGTCACGCCGGATGTGGTGAGCTTGGTGGTGCTGCCACCGCTGCTGTTCGCCGCTGGCGAGGAGCTGCCCTGGCGTGACCTCCGAGAGGTGTGGCGACCGGTCACCGCGCTGGCCGTGGGGCTGGTGGGAGTCTCCGCTGCCACCGTCGGCGCTCTCGCCATCGCGCTCACCCCGCTGCCGGTGGGCATGGCTTTCGTGCTGGGGGCCGTGCTGGCCAGCACCGACCCGGTGGCGGTGGCGGCATTGGCGCGGCGGTTGTCCCTGCCGCCCCTGGTGCAGGCGCTGGTGCAGGCCGAGAGCCTGTTCAACGACGCGACGAGCCTGCTGCTGTTCCGCGTGGCGCTGTCCGTGACCATCGCCGGCGGCGTGGTCTCCTGGGGGCACACCCTCGCCGAGTTCGCCATCCTGGCCGGTGGTGGGGTGGCGGTGGGTGCCGTCATCGCCGGCGGCGCCTTCCTGATCAGGCGCCGCACCGAGGACCCCGTGCTGGAGACCGTGGTCGCTCTGGTCACTCCCTACGGGGCGTACGTGCTGGCTGAGTCGATCCACGCCTCAGGAGTCACCGCCGTTGTCGTGGCCAGCGTCATCCTCGGCACCCAGGCCACCCGGCTGACCAACGCGCGCATCCGGTTGCAGCTGTCCGCGGTGTTCCAGACCGTCGTCTTCCTGCTAGAGAGCGTGGTGTTCGGCCTCATCGGCCTGCAGCTGCCCGCGCTGCTCCGGGGACAGGCGAGTATTGACACCCGCTGGCCACTGCAGGCGCTGGCGATCGCCGCGACATTGATGGTGGTCCGGGTGGCGTGGGTGTTCCCGTTGGCGGCGATCCGGCAGCGGCGCAACGGCGCCGAGCAGTCGTTCTGGCGGGTGCCGGCCGTGGTGTCGTGGGCCGGCACCCGCGGCGTCGTACCACTGGCTGCGGCGCTGTCCATCCCGCTGACCACCAGCGGCCCGCTAACCACCCGCGGCGCAGTGACCACCAGCGGCGCAGCCGCGCTGCCCGATCGGGACCTGGTCCTGCTGCTGAGCACCGCGGTCATCGTCATCACCCTCGTCGTCCAGGGGTTCACCCTCGCGCCGCTGGTCCGGCGAGCGGGAATCGCGCTGGCCCCGGACGATGTTGCCGAAGAGCACACCGCCGCGCGCCTGGCGCTGGCCCGCGTCGGGCTGTCGTACCTCGAGCACCTCACCGACACGCAAGCCGCGCCGGAGTTCGTCCTCGAAGCGCTCCGCACCAGCTGGCAGGACCGCATCGAGCGAATCAAGGAGCACCGCGACACCGAACCGTCCCGCGCCGCCTCCATGTACCGTCAACTGCGCCGTGAGCTTCTTGACGTGGAAAGCGCCGAACTCGACCGCCTTTATCACGACAACGCGATCACTGATGCCACCCGCCGACGAATCCAACGCTCGCTCGACCTGGAACACACCGGACTCAGCGAAGGCCCGGAGGCCCCCTGAGTGGCGAGACATCAGCCTCTACGCTGTAGCCCGAGGCGCTGTGACCCAAGGCTCGAGGGGGAGGCAGATCGACCATGGCGGGATTCGGCGCGGCAAGGGTAAGGACCCTGGACTGGGTCGTGATCGGCGCGGGCTTGCTGGCGTGGGGCTCGAGTTTCCTCCCTTGGTACACATCCACGGTCACGGTCAACGTCTCGATCTTGGGTATCAACCGATCGGGCAGCCCAGTCAGCCGGGACGCCTGGCACGCGGGCTTGGGCGCATGGTGCTCCGTGCTGCTACTGCTGGTGGCCAGCGCCGTGGTGCTCGCGAGCACGCTGGGCGGACTGCGGCTGACCTCTTCCCGGTCGCTGATCACGCTCGGGGTGTCCGTACTGGCGTTGGTCGCTCTCGTGCTGCGCTGGGTGACGTTCCCGGACGCCAGTGGCGAGCTGGACGAGCTAGGTGACGTCAACCTGGGTAGCGCCTTCACGGTGTCCAGCGGTGCCGGTGTCGGCCTTTACCTGGGGCTGGTCGCGGCAATCGCGGCCGTGGTGGCGTCGTCGCTCACATTCCGCGCAGCGGGCCGCAACGTCGAGCGCTGACCATCCGACCGTCCTGTTCGTTCTCCGGCCTTAATGTTGCGCGCATGCCACGACTTTCTGGTGCCATCCTGCTAGTGAACAGCCTGCTGGTGGCCTGCGTCCTCGCGTGCGCTCCAGCGGTGACCCATGCCGACCCGTTGCGCAAGGTCGATCACATCGTGGTGATCTACCAGGAGAACCACAGCTTCGACAACCTCTACGGCGGGTGGAGCGAAGTCGGCGGCCAGCACGTCAACGGGCTCGCCGATGCCACCCCGGCAAGGAACATCCAGCTTGCCCAGGACGGCAGCCCGCTGCGCTGCCTCTACCAGGACGACGTCAACCTCACCTCGCCGTCCCCGCTGCCCACCACCTGCACCGACACCGCCCACCCGGCGCGAGGGGGCACCACCGCCACGCCGCGACCGGTGCGCAGCGCCTTCGCCAACAAGCCCTGGCGGATCGACGAGGTCATCACGGCCACCGCGACCACCTGCTCCACCTCCGGCGGGTCCGACGATGTCCGCGCTGGCACCGGAGCGCCCGGTGGCTGCACCCATGACCTGGTGCACCGCTTCTACCAGGAGCAGTACCAGATCGACGGCGGCAAGCAGGACCGCTACGTCACCGGCAGCGACGCGGTCGGCCTGACCATGGGGCATTACGACACCACCCAGCTTCCGATTTACGCTTACCTGCACAGCAACAACGCCCCGCCCTACGTGATCGCCGACAATTTCTTCCAGGGCGCCTTCGGTGGTTCGTTTCTCAACCATCAGGTCCTTGTCGCCGCCCAGGCCCCGGTCTTTCCGAGCGCCGACCGCAGTGGACAGGCCACCGGCTGCACCAGCGGCACAGCCCACTGCGACCTGCATTCCGCAGTGGACGCCAACGGCATGCCGACCAGCTACCCGTACTACACACCGCCGGCTGGCATCGTGAAGGACCAGCAGCTCACTGAAGCCGCCGACTCGTCAGGTCGGTGCGCCTCAAGCTTCCCCAAGGCGGTGCCCGCACCGGCGGGCACGCTCTGCGGTGACTATGCGATCAACACCATCCAGCCCTTCACCCAGCCCTATGCCCCGGGCACCATGGTGGGCGAACGACTGCCGCTGCTGCACAGCCCCAACATCGGCGACTCGCTGTCAGCCCGCGCCGTTTCCTGGGCCTGGTACTCCGGCGGCTGGGACAACGCCGCAGGCAACAACGGACACGACGCCACCCACCCGCTCGGCGCGGGCTGGACCGCCGGCCCGACGGGCACCGCTGCCGGCACCTGCACCGAACCGGTGGCCACGAACGCGGTGTTCCCGTACTGCCCGGACCCACTGTTTCAGTTCCACCACCAGCCGCTGAGCTACTTCACCCACTTCGCCGACGGCACCCCGGGCCGAGCCCAGCACCTGCTGGATGAGCAGCAGTTCTTGCGCGACGTTGCCCGACCTGGCGGCCTTCCGGCGGTCAGCTTCGTCAAGCCGATCGGCGCCGAGAACGAGCACCCCAGTTACGCCAACGAGACCAGCGGCAGCTCGCACCTGGTCGAGACGATCAAGGCCATCATCAACGGGCCGGACGCCCAGCACACGGTGATCATCATCACGTACGACGAGTTCGGCGGGCAGTGGGACCATGTCTCGCCACCGGGCACACCAGGCAATCCCGGCCCGCACGACGCCTTCGGCCCGGGCACCCGAATCCCAACGCTGATCATCTCGCCGGATCTCAGGTCCGGAGTGGACCACACCCAGCACGACACCACATCCATCCTGGCCACCATCGAGCACCGGTTCGGCTTGCCCCCGCTGACCGGCCCCGATGGCAAGCCCGCCCGGGACGCCCGCGTCGCCGACCTGTTCACCGCCCTCCGGTGACCTTGGCAGCGCCAGGCGTCGCGATCAGCTTTCGGCGCCGCTGCCGTAGGGGCGGGTGAGGAGCTCAAGGATGTGACCGTTGGGATCGTCGAAGTACACGCCGCGGCCACCGTCTCTGGTGTTGATATCGCCGGGCTCCTGGTGGCGGGGGTCAGCCCAATATTGCAGGTCCAGCGCACGGACCCGGTCGAAAATCGTGTCGAATTCGGCCTCGCTGACGAGGAAGGCATAGTGCTGCGGCGCAATGCCCTCCGAGGTCTCCGCGAAATCCAGGCTCACCCCGTTACCCAGGGTTACCACCTGGAACCGTGCGAACGTGGTCGGCGCGGGCAGCCCCAACAGATCAGCCAAGAACGCCGCGGAAGCCACCTTGTCGCGAGCCGCGACGATGGTGTGGTTGAGCTCAACAGTCATGACAGTGTCCTCTCAGCGCCCTCTCGACAGTCCTGTCTCGCACCGCGCCGGCCCCTGGACCAGTTCGCGCGTTCCGGCCTCCGCTGCGGTGGAGGCCACTCGACGGGCTTGCCGGACAGCGCGATGATCACGGCCCGGTCGTCGCTGGTCGCCGTGCGATTGCGCCACATCCGGCCACACTCCACGCATCGGTGCACCACGGTGTCCTCGCCGCCTTCGTACAGCACGCCAACCGGTTCCATCAGTCCGCCACAGTCGGCGAGCCGGTCGCCGGGCAGCACGTCGACGTGCCGCGACCACAGGCATCGCGGGCAGTGGTTGGTGTACCCGGTGCCGCGAACGGAGCGACCGCAGTGCGCACACACGAAGTCCTCCGGCCGGCGGGTGAACCGGCGGGACTCGTCGGCCATTCTCAGCTCCTGTCTTCGGTCAAACTAGCCCGGGAGCAACTCGGGGACAAGACCATCATCGACCAGCTCCACCCGCTGCCCACGCGGGGTCACGGTGAACCGCCAGCGCTCAGCGGTGGGGCTACCGTGATCCACCCACCACTGGTGAGCGGCGTGCACCTCATCCCACAGCCGCCGGGGGCCGAACTGGCGCACTGGGTACGGCGGGCCGCCATCATGGTCGTAGCGCAACCGGGCCCACGACCCGGAAAAGTGATCAACCAACCGTAAAGTGCCATCATTACTGTCCGGGTCTGTCGACGGGAAATAGTCCGACCGGCAATCAGGGACCCGCGTCCCGATAGCGATCACCGCGCCACGCGAGTAGCCACCGCTCGCCACGTCGGCCGGGTGTAATTCCGTCTCGGTGATGGTGGCTTGCTCATACTCGTCAGTGTCGCTGATGACCTGCCGGCTACGGTGGGCGCGCTGATCCCGCAGCATCATAAAACTCGCGTCGTCGACGAAGTGCCCGGTCGCGGTGCCGTCCTCGCGCACCGTGAGAGTAAGCAGCAATCCGTAGTAGCTCAGCGCCCAGGAGGGCGCCACGATGCGCCCGCCCGGGCGCGTTTGTTTCACCCAGGAGTACGGCACGTACTTGGACCCCACGGTGGCGATCACGCGGTCGTACGGGGCTTGCGGCGGGTACCCCAACGACCCGTCTCCGGTAATCGTGATAACCCTGCTGAACCCCGCGTCAGACAGCGCCTTTCGGGCATGTGCGGCTACCTCGGGGTCAATCTCGATAGTGGTCACTCGCTGCGCTCCGAGGCGATGAGCCAGTAGCGCGGCATTCCACCCGGTGCCGGTCCCGATCTCGCAGACTCGTTCGCCACCATGGACGTCCAGATGTTTGAGCATCGCGGCAACCACCGACGGCATGCTGGCCGAACTGGTGGGTAGATCACCGCTGTCGCCGGGGCCGGCCGGAGCGCCGTCATCAACCTGGGTGACCACGGAGTCCTTGCCGGACGCCAGTTCCAGCCAACGGTCCGGATCGTCGGCCCGGCGTACGGGCCGCATCACATCGTCCACCTCATGCCAGATGACGTCCGGGATGAAGTGCTGCCGGGGCACCGCGAGAAACGACGGACGCCAGTCGGGCGTCAGATCACCGTTCGCGACAAGCTCGTCGACACACCGCTCGTCCACGCCTCACTGCCCCCGCTTACCCGGCTTAGGCTCGCGCACAATGTCCGGGTCAACCGGCCTATGCCCGTCGGTATCGCGTTTCTCCTGTTCCTTGTCGCGGTGCTTGCCACCGTCCTTGTCATCGTCATCGTCATCGTCATCGTCATCTTGGTCGCTCATAGCGTCATCCTCTCCCGCTGGAGGTCATGACGGGTCGGCAAGGCCCCTGGCGAGAGTGCGGGCGGCGGCATCGTCGATCAGCACCCTGAGACCGGTCACTCCGTGCAGGCAGAGCACCACACCACGCCGCTTCCGGTCTTGGAGGGGGTCCGCATCGCACTGCCCGCTGGCGTCGATGCGGACCCCTGTCGCGGCACACCGTTCCCGCTCACCCTGCGGCAGGTGATGCGGCCCATCCACGTCTCGCGGCTGCGTCATGGTGACCTCTCGTCTGTAGTCGGTGGTACTGCCGGCCGCCCGCGCCGTGCGGCAAGGCGGACGGCCGGCAGGCTTTCGTGGTGCGCCGTCGGGCTTCATCTCGCCAGCCACGACGACGCCCTCATCACTATTCACAGACCGAGTTGACTTGCGCAACACCGAGAGACAGGTGTCACCCGAACGCATTAGTCACGGCCGAACCTTGACTAGCGAGCGCTCATGGGCCACCCTTGGACGCCATCAGCGCCCCACGAAGGGAACCCCCATGGCCCGACTTGTCCAGCTACGACGTACCTGCAATCACGGCATGGACTGCCCGACGCTGCACTACCAGCCCGACAGCGACGAGTTCCTCATCCAGGGCTACACCGTCACCGACCCGCAAGTGCTCGCCGGGCTGAACCTGCCCCCCGGGCACACAGTCGTCCGAGTCCCCACCCACCTGCTGCCGGAGCTGCAACGCAATCCCGATGCCAACGACCTGCTCGTGCAGGGCCACGAGGTGAACGACATCGAGCTACTCACGGAGCTGAACCTGCCAGCGGGTGAGACCGTGGTCCGGGTCGCCGCCCGTCTGCTGCCGGCACTACAGAAGGAACCCCAGCCATGCTGACCATCACCGAGCTCACCGAGATCGCCGGCTCCGCCCGCCACTCCCTGTTCCGCCTGGAAACGTTGGACTGCTACGACGTCCCGATCGACGGTTCCGATATGTCCGTCTACCTGGCCGGTGGAGATCAACCCGACAACCCGGAGAAGCTGGCCTGGCAGGAGCACCTGCAGGCCGAGCGGGCCGCCGGGATCTGGCGGCATCGGGTGCACCTCATCGACACCACCCACGGCCTCAATGACTACCTGCGCTACGAGTGTGAGTGGGGATACACCGCGACCACCGCCGCGGGGGAGGACGTCCGCATCCTCGATCTGCCGACCGCCCGCCGGCCCCGTGAGCTGACCGAGATCGACCACGACTTTTGGTTGTTCGACAGCGAGCAGGTGGTGCGCATGCACTACAACGCCGACGGCACCTTCCACGGCGGCGAGCTGATGCCCGCCGACACCGTTCCGTCCTACCGGGCAGCCCGCGAGGCCGCCTGGACCAGAGCCGAAGAGTTCACCTCGTGGTGGGCGGCGCACCCGCAATATCATCGGGTACACCATCACGTCTGCTGAACCCGAGAGGACCGCTTGAGCCGCCCCGCGCGCCGACCCGACGAGCTGTCCACCACCCTGCGCCAGTTGCGGTCAGCCGCTGGCCTGTCCGGTATGGAGGCCGCGCGGCGCGCGGGGTACTCCCAACCCAAGATCTCCCGCTTCGAGACCGCCCGGCAGGTACCGACCACTGAGGAGGTTCACGTTCTGTGCCAGGTGTACAACGCCCCACCCGAGGTGCGGGACCGGCTGCTGGAACTCGCCGCCGACCTCACCGCCGGCACCATCCGCAGCCGGGCCGTGCTCTCCCACGGGGCCCGGTACATGCAGCAGCGTTTCGGCCGGATCGAGCAGGCCTCCGAGCTGGTCCGCAGCTTCACTCCCACCATCGTGGATGGGCTGCTGCAGACCCCGGACTACGTGCGCGCCATGGGCTCCCACCGGCTGACCGGTGAGGCGCTGGAGTCCTTCGTCGCCTCCCGTGCCGACCGGCAGCGGATCCTGGACACCGACCGCCAATTCCAGTCAATCATCACCGAGGGTGCGCTGCGCTGGCACATGGGCTCCCCGCAGATCATGGCCGCCCAGCTGGAGCACCTCATCGAGGCCAGTTACCGGCCCAACCTGCGCCTGGGGGTGATCCCCTGGACCACGCCGGTGCACTCACCCGCGCTGCACTGCTTCACCATCTTCGACGACCGGGCGGTGATCGTCGGCACCGAGACCGCGACCGCCATCATCACCGACCCAGCCGACATCGCCGACTACGACCAGCGGCACACCCTCTACTCCCAGCTCACCGTCATCGGCGACCCAGCCCGTGCAGTGCTGGCCAGGCTCGCGGACGAATACCGCAACCTGGCATGACGAGGACCGACCAAGCAGGAGGTGCCAGCGTGACGCTACTGGACTTGTCCCAGCTCAAGCAGGTGCTCGAGACCACTACCCGGGATCTGTTCCGGTGGGAGACCCTCCCGGCCTACGAGGTGGCCTCCGACGGATCGGACTACCTCCGCTACCTCGACGGGGCCGACGCGCCCACCCCTGAACGCAAGCAGCCCTGGCTGGACACCCTGCGCGAATGGACCGAGCAGGGCCGACCCCGCCGCCGGGTACGGATCATCCACGACCCCATCACCGACTACGAGCGGTACGCCTGCGAGTGGGGTTACGCACTCAACTCCCAGGCAGGGGAGATCATCCGGATCATCGACCTCGCCAAGACCCAGCTGCCCCCGGAACTCACTCGCATCGCCGGGGATTTCTGGCTCATCGACGGCCATGAGGTCGTCGTCATGCACTACCAGCCCAACGGCCAGTTCCGTGCCGCTGAGATCCTCGACCGTGGCTTCTACCAAGTGCGACGGTGAAGATACGGGCCGACTTCGGTGAGTGGGACGCGGGTCTGCTCGCCTGAATCCATGTCCCGCATGGTGACCTCGCGGGCCTGCTGCTCGTCCGGTCCGTAGATCAGGACCAGGCGGGCGTGCTGGTCGTGCGCCCATTTCAGCTGCTTGGCTAGCTTGCCTGAAGAGCCGAGGTAGACGCCGGTCCGCAGGCCCTGGGCGCGGATCTCGGCGGCCAGCCGGATGATGTCATCCTCGGCGCCGAGGACGGTCAGCGCCACGTCCAGGCCGCGCTGGTCGGCCTCGACAGCGGCCTGAATCGCGAGAATGCGTTCGACTCCGATCGAGCCGCCGCAGGCTGGCAGGTCCGGGCCGCCGAGCTTGGCGACCAGGCCGTCGTAGCGTCCGCCGGAGGCGATCGAGCCGGGGTAGCCACTCGCGGTGACCTCGAAGATCGGGCCGGTGTAATAGTCCAGCCCGCGAACCATCCGGGGGGTGAACACCACCCGACCAGTCGGCAGGCCGGCGGTGAGCTCCAGCAGACGGTCCACCTCGGCAAGCCCGAGCCGGCCGCGCTCGGTGGTGTCGAGCTGCTTGCGCACCCCGGCGGTGTCCGGCGCGATCAGGTCGGCGACCAGGCTCTCGGCGGTGGCCGTGGTCAGGCCCCGCTCGACCAACTCGGCGCACACCACCTCCGGCGCCACCTTGTCCAGCTTGTCCAGACTGCCCAGTACTGTGGCGCCCAGCTCGGGGTCAACGTGGTAGGCCTCCAGGAGCCCGCGCAACGCCTGCCGGGAGTTGACGAGGAACTGGAAGTCGTGGATGCCGAGGGCGTCCAGCCCGTCGTGCACCGCCCAGACGATCTCCGCGTCGGCGAGCGGGGACGCTGAGCCCACCGTGTCGATGTCACACTGGGCGAACTCGCGGAAGCGTCCCTTGGCGGCGCGGTCGGCCCGCCAGACCGGGCCGATGGCGTACCGCTTGTAGGGCGAGGGCAAGGCGCTGCCGTAGGTTCCGACCACCCGCGCCAGGGGCACCGTGTGGTCGTAGCGCAGCGCGAGGTCAGCCTCGCCGCTGGCCTCATGCACACCCCGCTTGAGAATCTTGAAGATGAGCGCGGAGGCTTCCGCGCCGAGCTTGCCAGCGAAGACCTCCAGCCGCTCGAACGCCGGGGTCTCCAGCGGGTCAAAACCGTAACGTTCAAACACCGCCCCGATGGTGTCGAACGCCGCCTTGCGACGACGCACATCCTCAGCCAGGAAATCCCGGGTGCCTGATGGCGGCTCGGCGGCCCGCGCCATGAATTCATCCTCCTGTGACATGCGGTGGACCACCATTGTGACCCGCGCCGCGCACGTCGCCGCAGCACCCCGACCAACGGCTACGATCATCGCATGTCTGAGGTCGCGTCCCGGGAGCTGCGCAACGACACGGCAGGCGTGCTGCGCCGCGTCCAGGCAGGCAAGGAGGTCATGGTGACAGTCAACGGAAAGCCGGTCGCCCAGCTCGTTCCGCTGCAGCAGACTCGCCGCCGCTGGCTTCCCCGGTCAGAACTGGCCCGCCGGCTTCGGGTGGCGCAGGCCGACCCCGACTTACGCGATGATCTCGCCAGCCTCGCGGGCGATACCATTTCGAGCTGCTGGCAGGCGCCCGTCCTGACGAGCACGATCACCTGGAGAACTTCTTTTCGGTGGTCGACTGGATCCCGGTGACCGGAGACGTCGCGCGCCGCGCTGGTGAGTATGCACGCTCGTACCGGCGCAGCCATTCGGGTATCGGGGTCGTCGACTACCTGCTTGCGGGCACCGTATCCGCAGTGCGTGCTGACCTGGTGACGATTAACGTCCGGCACTTTCCGATGTTTGACGATCTCCGCGCGCCCTACGAGTACGGGCCGTCGGCGGGACCAAACGATTAAGCGATGAGCACCCGAACCTGCACGTCGGGCAGCTCGGCGAACCCGGCCTGGCCATCGGTAGTGACCAGCAGTCGACCGGTGGCCCTGGCGGTCGCCGCGATGATTAAGTCGTAGCCACCGAAGGGGGCGTCCGGCGCGCCGGACGTGGGCCAGCAGGGCGGCGTGGTGCTCAGCCACGGTGGGGGTGTAGTCCTCGACCGGCATGACTGTCAACAGCTCGGCGAGAAACGCCCGCTGGGCGGCCTGGCGGGCCGGGTCGGCGTCGAGGACGACGCCAGTCAGATATTCAGCCAGCACCACCGCCGGTAGCGCGACGTCGTCTTCGTCGGTCACCGCAGCGACGTCGAGCCGGCCCCGCACCCCGGCGACCAGCACACCGGTGTCCAAGATCAGTCGCGCCACGGGTCGGTGTCCCGCTCCACCAACGCCTCGCCAGCCGCCGCGACATCGGCGGCGAACGCGTCGTCGGCCGCTACTCGCCCGCCCCAGGAGCCAGCACCTCTGTAACGGATAGCCGCATCCGGTGGCCAGCGCCGGATGCACGACGGGGACACTCGGCGGGTGAACCGTCGTTGGATCGCCGTGACTGCCCTCGCTGCCGCTGTGCTCGCGGGGTGCGGTGCCCCGCCGCCAGCTGGGCCGATTTCAGCTGGGCCGACCTCGACAGCGGAGCTGCCGCCGGCGGCCGAGCCGGCCACCGCTCCCGTGCTCACAGCACCGCCGGCCGGGCGCACGGTGCCGGTGGGCGCCGCCCCGGAGGGCGTCGTGGTCGATCCCAGGACGCACATCGTGGCCGTCGGGGTGCGTGACCCGTTCGCGCTGACCCTGCTGGACGCCACCACCGGCGCGGTGCTGCGCACGGTGGCGCTGCCCGGCGGGCTGCGGCACCTGCAGCTGGCCGGGCCCGGCGGCCCAGTGCTGGTCCCGGACGAGGGATCCAACCGGCTACTGCGGGTGACGCTGCCCGGTGGCGAGATCACCTCCCAGGTGGTCACCGGCGTGGTCCCGCACGATGCCACCGCGGCCGCGAACGGCACCGTGTTCGTGGCCAACGAGCTCGGACACAGCGTGGTCGCGGTGCGCGGCGATCAGATCGTGCACACCTTCACCGACGTCGCCCAGCCGGCTGGGCTAGCGGCCGTCGGCGACCTCGTCGGCCTGGTCGATGTCCGGAAGAACACCCTCACGGTGTACGACGCGCAGCGGCTGCAACGGGTCGCTGAGCTGCCCGCAGGGGCTGGGCCCACCCACGTGGTCGCCGACAAGCGCGGGCACCTGGCCGTCATCGACACTCGCGGCGGGGCCATCCTGCTTTATGAGCTCCAACCCACGATCCGGCAGATCGGGAAGGTCGCGCTACCCGGCACCCCCTACGGGGTCGCCTACGACCCGGTCCGCGACCGGCTGTGGGTGACGCTGACCGCCCGCAACGAGGTGATCGGGCTCAACCTCGGCGCCGAGGAGCCAATCCTCGCCACCCCGCTACCCACGGTCCGCCAACCGAACACCGTCGCGGTGGACAGCGACACCGGCCGGCTGTTCGTGACCGGGACCGACGAGGGCGTGTTAGAGATCATCGATGCAGTGACGTAACGTGCGCGGCGTGCGAATCCTGATCACCGGCGGCGCGGGTTTCATCGGCTCGCACGTCGCCGACCTGCTCGCCGCCGACGGGCACTCGGTACTGCTGCTCGATGCGTTCCTGCCCCAAGCCCACCACCGCGGTGCGCCGCCGGAGTGGGTGGCGGGGCACGAGCTGGTCCACGGCGACGTCCGGGACGCCGAGCTGCTGGGCCGGCTGCTGCCCGATGTGGATGCCGTCTGTCACCAGGCCGCGATGGTCGGGCACGGGCTGGATCCCTCCGACGCTCCGGATTACGCCGCCAACAATGACCTCGGGACCGCGGTACTGCTGGCGGCGATGCACAAGGCGGGGGTGGGCCAGCTGGTGCTGGCCAGCTCGATGGTGGTCTACGGCGAGGGCCGCTATGCCTGCCCGAGTCACGGCGTCGTCCCCGCTCCACCACGACGAGCGCACGACATCGCGGCCGGGCGCTACGAGGTGGCCTGCCCGCACTGCGGCGCCGATCTCGAGCCGCTGCTGGTGGGCGAGGACGCCCCGCTGGATCCCCGCAGCACCTACGCCGCCACCAAGCTGTCCCAGGAACATCTCGCCTCGGCGTGGGCCCGGCAGACCGGTGGGGGGGTGTGGGCGCTGCGCTATCACAACGTCTACGGCTCCCGGATGCCCCGAGACACCCCCTACGCCGGGGTGGCGTCGATCTTCCGGTCGGCGCTGGCGGCCGGCGCACCACCGCAGGTGATGGAGGACGGGAGGCAGCGCCGGGATTTCGTGCACGTGTCCGACGTCGCCCAGGCCAACACCCTCGCCCTGACCGCGCGGCCACCGTTCGGGCGATGCGAGCCGGTCAACGTCTGCTCCGGGCAGCCGCACACCGTCGGCGAGCTGGCCACCGAGCTGGCTGGCGCGATGGGCGGGCCAACTCCGCGGGTCGTCGGTGGTGCCCGGCCGGGCGATGTCCGACATGTGACGGCCGACCCCGCGCGGGCCGCCGCGCTGCTCAACTACCGGGCTCGGGTGTCTTTCGCCGAGGGCATCACCCGGTTCGCCACCGACCCGCTGCGTGAGCCGGTCACCACGTCGTGAGCAGCAGGTGGTTGACGAGCAGGGCGACCACCGCCTGGGCAGCCAGCCACCAGCGGGCCTGGCGCGCCCGGAGCAGCCCCGCCGCGGCGATGAGCCAGACCGCGAACGGCAGCCAGATCCGCTCCACCTCCGCCTTGCTCAGCCCGGAGAGGTCAGCGACCGCCACCGCCAGCGCCGCCGCCGCGCACAGCAGCACCAGCGAGCGCGGTTGGCCCCGCTCCAGGGTAAACACCCGGCGCAGCCCGGCCACCCCGGCCGGGCCGAGCACCACCGCCAGGCACGCCAGGTCAGCCCACACCCAGTAGCCGTACGGGCGCACCAGGCCGTACTCCCCCGGCTGGTAGTACCGGATGGTGACCTGCTGGTACCCATCCAGCCACCAGAAGCCCGCAGCAGCGAAGGCGGCCACCACGGCGGCTACCCCGACGCCGGCCACCAGCAGCGGGGCGAGGCGGCGGGCGGTGACCGCGACGGCCACCGGGAGTAGCCCGGCCAGTACCAGCCCGTAAGATAGGAACAGGGTCGCGCCGAGCAGTAATCCACCAGCTGCGGACGCGGCGAGGGCTGCGGTGTCGAGCCGGGGACGGGTGGCGCCCAGCGCGAGCAACGCGACCCCCCAGGCCAGGACCCCGGCGAACAGGCCGTCCGCAGACACCCCGATCCAGATCGCGCCGGGCAGCAGGACCCCGAACGGCAGCGCGGCCCGGGCGGTGGCCTCAGCGCCCAGGGCCCGCAGCGTCACCGCCACCGCCACCGCAGCTGAGGACCCCACCAGGATGCACAGCAGCCCCGCCGGCGCCCCGCCGGGCAGCCCGATCCGGTCCAGGCCGACGAAGACCAGCAGCGCCCCGGGGGGATGCCCGGCGACATGCGTGGTCCAGGACTCGGGCCGCCCGCCGAGGATGTGCTGCGCGAAGGTCGCCAGCATCGCGCCGACGTCGCCGACCCGGCCGACGTCGTGCAGGTACTCGGTGTCGGTGGTCAGCCGCCCAGCCACCCCGCGCTGCCACCCGTCGATCAGGGCCAGGCTCATCGTCCAGGCCAGTGCGGTAGCCGCAGCGACTCCGAGCAACGGCCGCCAGGGCAGCCGGACGGCCAGCTCCGGTCCGCGCAGGATGACGAGCAGGGCGATGAGCATCGCGGGAGCCGTGCCCCGGCCGGTATGTGGCAGCCACTGCGCACCCAGCGGCGGGGCATCGACGTGCAGCGGCACCCCGTGCTGGAGCAGCCAAGCGCCGAGTGCCGCCGCCACCGCAACGAGCACCGCAGCACTTCCCACGGCCACCAGGTCCGCACCAAGACCCCGGGATATTACTGTCGACAGCTCGCGCGGCGCGGTCCTCGTCACATCGCGGGCTGTCAGTTCGGGCCGTCCACCCAGCGCTGAGCGTCCTCCACGACGGCATCCGGATTCACACACGCCTCGCAGGTGGACACCACGACGGTCGAGTCCTCGCTCGCGGAAACCAGTCGCGACTGGCCGCCTGGCAGGAACAGCACCTCGTTCACCATGTCGCTGTGCCGTCGAACGCGCATCACCATGCGACCAGAGTGCACGTCCCACACCTCAATGAGCCCCTCACCAGTCCCCACCGCCACCAGGCGGCCGTCATCGCTAAACGACGGGCGACCCACAGTACCAGCCCGCGTGACGAGGTCGTGAACGAGCTGACCGTCCCGAGTCCAGACGCGCAGAGTGCCCCTGTCTTCGGCCGTGCTGACGATGTGCTCGCCACGCTGGTCGAACGCCACCGAGGTCGCGTCGGGAAATGACAACTGCTTGGGTCTCTCGCTGGCGTCTAGTCTCGTGAGAAGAATCCCGTCGTGACTGGCCGTGGCGATCATCTGCCCGGAGGGGTCGAAAGCGATGTCGAAAACCTGGCCCGAGCCCTTGAGCACACGACTGCCGGTCAGCTTGCCGGTGTGCGCATCCCAGCGGTAGATGTTGCCACGGTAATCCCCCGCCGCAACCCGCTTGCCGTCCCTGCTGATGGTGAGACTGGACAAGGAGCCGGAAAGGGCGGGCGGGGTCCCCAATCCCGAAATCCGCTCGGCCCGGCGACCACTGTCCCAGCGCCACCCCATTGGCTGTTTCCCGAACCACGTGAGGGTAAAGATACGGTGCGGATCTGTCGGGTCAAATCTCACCGTTTCGACAGCGCCGCCCACCGGTACCGTCGCCACCGGAACGTTCGAGGCGGCTGCGAGATCAACAATGGAGACTGTGCCATCAGCGCTCGCCGCCGCGAGCCATCGTCCGTCCGCGCTGACATCCACGCCGAGTGCCCAGTCATGCAGATCGAAGCGCCGGATCTGGGGGAGGGGACAGAACCGGACGGTGCCATCGAGGCCGAGGATGACCATGGCCTTGCCCTCGTGCAGGTAGCTGACCCGCTTGACGCCGCCGGGTGCGATGAACCCGTAGGCAGCTCCGCTCAGGGGCCCGGTGCCTTGCGCGGACCACACGAGAACCCGCTCACCGCCCCCAGCCGTCGCGATCCACTGGCCGCTGGAATCCAGCTCCACGTCCGTGAGCCAATTGGGCTGCTTGGGCAGAGTGCGTCGCAGGGAGCCGTCCTCCAGATTGTAGATCCTGACCGCCTTGTCCGCAGCGACAGCGATCGTGTTAGTACCCTCGTTCATCGTCATCAGCACGAACGCTTTCGAGATCTTGAGGGGATACTGACGCGGCTCAGGGCTTGCTCGCCAGTCCCAGATGATGAGGTTGTTGTCCTCGGTGACGCCGACGGCCTCGTGCGCGTAGGGCTGCAAGTACGTGGTCTGTCCAGCCAGTGGGGATGACTCCGCCACCTTCTGGGCAGTCCGTGCATTCCAGATCCGCAGCCGTGAATCGTGGTCGGAGGTCATTATCTGCCCCTCGGCGGTCGGCCTCGCCCAGTAGACGGGGTTCGGCACGCGAGCGACCTCCCGTCCCGTCGTCGCGCTGTAGGTGGCGACGCGGCCCGAGGAGCTCACCACGAGGACAAGGTCATCCGGGGATGACTCGATCCACCAGAACGCAGAGATCGGCGATCTGTCCGTCGCGAGGTCGACCTGCCTACCGGTCCCGACATCGATGACCGCAGCGGCGCCCTGGTCGGTGGCCAGAGCGACCTGAGACGCGCTCGGGCTGGTGGCCGCCGCGAATACGCCGGCGAGGTGGGAGGCCTTCGCCGACTTCGTGAGCCGCCCGTTGTCGTCGATAACTCCGATCCCGCCATGGACGTCGTAGGTGACCACATGCCGTTGGTCTGGAGTGACCACCATGCCCGCCACTCTCGGTTCGCCCGGGGACCCGGCGATCACGTGGTCACGGGGAACCGACGCCGCCGCCAGCACCGCCTCGCGAGTGTCCGCATCGGGGATGGTTCGATAGGCTTTGACCGCGTTGCGCAGGCTTTCAGCGGGGTTTTCGTCGAGGGTTGCCGCAGCCTCGGACAGAAAACCTTGTTTCCTCGCCTCAAGGCCAAACACGCCGGCTATCAGCAGCACGACGGCCAGACCCGCCGCGAGCAGGCGAGTCTGGCGCAGCCGTCGGCGAGTGGCCTGGGCCTCGGCTCGAGCTTTCTCCCGCTCGGCGACGGCTTTCTCCCGCTCGGCGACG
>JBOHFR010000066.1:0-6918 GCA_050699715.1 Pseudonocardiaceae bacterium | reverse complement strand
GCTTTCTCCCGCTCGGCGACGGCTTTCTCCCGCTCGGCGACGAGCTTGCGCGACGCCTCGGCCTGCGTGCGCCGCGCGAGGTATTGGTGGCGCCAGTCGAGCACCGCAGCGCCCATCACGTCATGGAAGATCTCGTAGCGGGGCGGCCCGACCACTCCAGTCGGTGGCGGGACAGGCCGCAGGATGCTCCGCCGCCCCGAGGACAACGACTGCAAGAGCTCCTGGACGGAACTCACCGGCACCCCCGACCAGTCGGCGAGGTTCTCGGCCGTCAACGCGATCTTCGAGCCCGATGTGGTGACGAGGTAGTGGAAGACCGCGGCGGCGACCTCGGCCTGCTCGGGTGACAGGCCGGCCATCACGGTGTGCAGGTGGGTCTGCACGATCGTCTGCGCCCCGCCCAGCTCGTCGAGCGTGTCGCGGCGCAGCACCGAGGACCCGCTGGCCCGCTCCGCTTCCCACAACCGGGTCAGCACGAGCTGCAAGTAGGGAGTCTCGATGTCCTCTCGGCCCTGCGCCACCCCGCCGGAAACCACCCCGCCGGAAGCCGCCCCGTCGGACGCCACGACGAGGTGCCCGGTGCGAACCTGGTCGAGCAGGGTGGCGGTGAGCTCGGGCTCGACCGTCACAGCGGAGTCGGGCGGTACCACCTGGTTGTAGTGACCGAGCGGGCCCTCAATGGCCTCCTGGGCGGCGTGGCGTCCCAGGTGTGCCAGCCGCAGGTAGTTGTCATACAGGCGGGGAACCCGCCCCTTGAACCGGTCGAGTGCGGCCAGCGCGTCTTCCCGGATCGACACCAAGACGTTGACCGGCAGATCGTGGGTGCTCAGGATGTGGCCCAGCGTGCTGGCCAGCCCGTCGGCCCCTCGGTCGTCTGGGTGGTAGAGGAAGTACTCCTCGAACTGGTCGAGGACCAGGTAGACCTCGGCGACACCGGAGCGTTGCAGGACCTCGCGCAACCACGGGACGCTCAGCTGCGGGGTGCCGGGCACCTCGGCCGGCCCTGCGCCCGGCACCCGGGACACCGCGCGGAGCACCTCCGTGGCAATAGTGTCGAGAGGGGCCAGGCTCCACTCCCGGACATAGGCGACAGCGGCGTCCGCGACGCCGAAGTCTGCATAGGACTCCTCAGCGATCTGCTGGAGCCGTGGCAGCACACCCGCCTGGAGCACCGAGCTCTTGCCCACCCCGCTCGCGGCGTAGAATAGGGTCAGCCGGGAGGCGGTGAGGTTCGCGGCAATGATCTCACACTCGCGCTGGCGACCGAAAAAGTACGGTGCGTCGGCCTCACCGAAAGGTACAAGCCCGACATACGGGCACTCAGGCACGGTCGGGTCTAGCCTGGGCTGCGGGACCGGTGCAGGCTGCGTAACGCCGGTCACGGCAGCAGCTCCGGAACTGGCAGGCGCCGCTCCATCGTGGCGACGAAGTCCTCTACCGGCACGGGCAGGATATCCACTCCCCGCATGTCCCAGGTGAGGCGGTCGACCGGGTTCGGGTTAGCCTCGATCGCCCACGACTTTCGCTTTGTCCCCGCCATTTGCAGCCGGTACAACATGACCCGGAAGTTCCAGTCACGCAAGCTGTAGCCGAGAAACAGGAAGTGGCTCCTCGTGATCTTCTGCGCGAGGGTGATGGGAAACAAGTGCGCAATATCCGCGCGGGTGATGTAGTCGACGTAGTCGTCCTCGGTGATCACGAAGCTGTCCAGGCTGTCGCGCCGGTCCACCGCTCCGTGGATCTTCGCGATGACGGTCCGCCGGCTCAGCGGAAGGTCCTGGTACGCATTCGGTAGCCGGATCACCGAGGGCTTTCCGTCGAACGGGATGTGCCGGAAGAGACCACGATCCGTTCCCGTGCTGATGTAGGTGACGAGGTCGTAGGGCTCGCCTATGTCCCGAAACGCCTGCTCGAGCAGGTCATCGTAATTGACCGTCATGATGAGCATGCATTCACGGGCCCCCGCTGCCTGTCGGGTGTGGCGTGCCAACCGGGCGAGAAAGTAATGCAGCAGGGTCGGCGGATAATCGGCGTCGAAGACGTCGTGGAGTTCATCGTAGAGTGAGCTCTCCCCCAGCCGCGCCGTCACGTACTGCGACACCCGCGCCAGGTCGAGGACATCGGCCCTCGGGTAAGACACAGATCTCGCGAGCTCCTCGGCCAGCTCCCGGCCGCTGGGTAAGTAGCGACCCTGCTGGTAACCGATGTCCGGTGGCCGGTCGCACAGGTTGGCGCCGGCACCGAGCAGCGGGATGACCTTCCCACTCAACAAGCGCCCGGCGACCAGATCGTACACATCGTCCAGATCGTCTGCCATGACTCCGCCTCTGTTGACCCAGTATCCTGGCCAGCATTGATAAGATGCCACAAGTAATCGCCGAGATACCCTACGCTATAAAGCATCACCCGAAAGATTCACAAACCTGGTTCGCTGACGCGTTGTCGCAGGTGGGAGGGCACGCGGATGCCGTCTGGGTCGAGGACATCCACGATGTCCATCAACCGCCGCTGGATCAGCCGAAGCCGAGCATCGTGGCCCCGGCGATCACGAGCGGTCACCGCGATATCCGCCTCGAGGCCTCGGAACCACCTCGCCACCTGCTCGCGCTCAAGAGCCGCCACGAAGGCCGCGTAGCCCATGCACTCCCACCTCGGCGCTCCCGGCTGCGGGTCAGCGATGCGAGCGAGCACCACCTCGCCGAGCGCGCGCTGCTCACCCCGGAACAACCGGAATGCCCGCTCGTCAATATTGATGCTATCAGTGAAAGCGTCACGAACCGCTTCGATCTTGTCCGTAACAAGACGGTTTACCTGATCGTTGCGCGGGTCGACGAACTGGGCATGGCGACGCTGTATCTCCAACCAGCAGAAATACTGCGCAAAGAGATACATCGTGTACAGCTTGGCATACTTGCGTTCTTCTTCGGTGTTGTCCACTCCGAGGAAGCGCTCGAAGAAATCGAGCTCAATGATGTTGTAGATACGAGACTGCAAGTTGAACGCCGCTTGCAGCAGCGGCTCGCGGAAAAGCATGGCCAGCTTCTCGGCGGCCTCCATGCGCTCCCCGCGAGCAGTCTGGCGGCTGTACCACGCGCTGACGATGGCACCGACGGCGGAGACCAACGCCGCGAGAACCGAGACGATCCACTCGTGCACCAAGCCACCTCCACACCGGGCCACCTCCACCCAGACGAGCAGGAACAGTTATCACTATCTCGCATGAGGACTCTCTCGCGTGCGGGCGGCCTCGCCTGCCCGGCGGGTCTGTAGCCACACCAGGACCACGCGAGGTCCCGGATACCGCTGGACAGCACAGAAATCTTGCTACACTGCGACTTCGGTCACCGGGGCCGAGGAGAGGCGCGAAAATGCCCGTCGTCGGATCAATACGATCGTGGCGTACGCTGCTGTTGACTGGATTCACTGTGGTGATCACCATGCTGCTCGCCCAACCGGCCGCTGCTGACGAGCTGGTCCCTGGCAATGACGATGGCGTCCATTTCTGGGACAGCTCAGGATTTCGTGACTGGCAGCCGGGCCTGCACGCCGGGGAGGTTCACAGGCCGCCCCCTTGTCAACCACCTGATAAGCGGTGTGCGGGCACAGCTAGGCCCGCTCCCGCACCACCGTCAGTTGTCAAGCTTACTTGACGTTGCTTGACGTTCGTTGCTGAGCGTGTACGGTCAGGTCTTGACTGTAATTCCCGGGGGGAGGAGTCAGCCTGTGACACCAGTGACGTACGACCAGCTTGACACCATCACACCAGCACCGCTGCTTGATGGACCCATGGTCATTGCAACAGTGAGCTGTTCACAACCGGACACGACTGTGTGCCGGATAACCGGCAGCCTAGACCTACTCTCAGTGCCGGTCCTTGCCGGCAAGCTCAGCGAAGCGGCGCACGATGGCCGGCCGCACGTCGTGATCGACCTGTCCGCCGTCGCCCTCCTCGACTCGATGGGGCTGAAAGTTGTCTTCGCGGCACTCGACTCCTGCGACATCGACGGTCACCTCGCAGTTGTGGTCGATCCGCGCTCGGCAACCATCACCCGGCCAGACATCACCGCGCTGGGCGAGGTCATCGACATCCATCACGATCTCGCTGGCGCCCTCCGAGCCTGTGCCCGTGCTTCGATCTCCACCGGCGGGCGCCACCGAGTCAAGGCCACGAACTAGCCCCGCGTATTCGGGGACCCATCATTGAGACCCGTCATTTAATAGATGGGGATAACCCGGACTTATTGCTAAGATCTGCCACGTCCGACCTGAGCGATACGTGAGGGGCTGACGTGGTCGCAAACCCAACGCAGGCTAACTGGCAGCAGGGTCAGGACGCGCTTCGCGACGAGGTTCGGCGGGTGACGACTCTGCTGCGATCCATCCAGGATCCGGCGCCGCACGCGGTGGGGCGCTGGAGCCTCGGTGAGGTCGCCATGCACCTTTCCCAGGCCTGGATAGTCGTGCCTGGTCTGGCCAGACGCGACCTCTCGCGGGCCTATGAGGTGCTGCCCAGCCTTGCGGGCGTCGCTGGCGACTCGCTGATCAGGGACATGTGGGATCTGGGCGAGACGACCATGCTCGGGGTGCAGTCCGACCCCGAGCGGAATCCGAGCGTCCTGGCCGACCGCATCGAGGCCCGGGCGCAGGAGTACCTCAGCGAATGCGTGGGAGCAGATCCTCATGCGCCACGTCCCTGGCTGGTCCAAGGCGTCACCGTTCGCCAGGCGGTTTTGACCTACCATCTGCTGAACGAGACCGTCATGCATGGCGGTGACATCGCGCATGCGGCCGGGCGCCCGTGGCCAATCGAGCCGGCCCACGCGGCCATGGTGTTGGGGCGATTCATTGTGCCCGTGGTCCAAGCCCTCGATCCACGGGCGATGGTGGACGCTGAGCGGGCAGCGGGCCTGCGGGCAATCTACGACCTGCGCATCCGGGGAGGGGATCGTTTTCATTTCGTCTTCAACGATGACGTGCTCCGCATCGAGGACCCGTCCCCGCACAAGGTCGACTGCCATATCTCGGCCGACCCGGTAGCGATGCTCATGGTGCTCTGGAACCGCCAGAGTCAGTGGTCGGCAATCGCCAAGGGCAAGCTGCTGACCTGGGGTCGCAAGCCATGGTTGGGACCCCAGTTCAGAACACTGATCCGCAACCCCTAGCTAGCTAGGGGTTGCGCGACCGCTCACACGTGGCCTGGAAGTCCCGGGTCACCGGCCGGCCGGCTGCGGGCTCGCCCGTAGCGTTCGTGAGCTGCCTGCTTGCTCACCCCGAGCGACTGACCGATGTCGGCCCATGGCGCGCCACGCGTACGCGCCAATTGCACCAACCTGGCCCGCCATTGGTCCACCACCCGGGCGAGCGCCTCCACCGCGGACAAGGCCTCCAGTACCGGTTCAATAGCGCGCGCCTGGGGGCTCGCAGCGGTGGATCGCTGGGTGTCGGCGGTGGCGTCCTGCGGGTGATACCGTCCGAAGCGCTCAGCGGCGTGCAGAGCCTCGTAGGTCTGCCATGGCAACGGCGTCGGGCCGACGGGCGGTGCGGGTCGGGTACGCAGCGGCGGCGCAGCCGGCTGGCCGGGGTCTTTCGGTGACCCATCGGCCGGCGGAAGCTTCAGATACACCCTGATGGCGGTTCCCTGTGGGCAGGTGCGCTGCTGAACCAGATCGGACAGGTGATGGAGCAGCAGGCCACGACCTCCTGGTCGGTTAAGCTCAGCCAGCGGGCGGGCGGAGAACGAGTCATCGAGGTGTCCGGCGGGCCGGACTTCGCACACCAGGTAGCCCCGCACGGCCCAGACGTGCAGCGTGCCGGTCCCTTCGCCGGGAACGAGGCTGCGAGCCACCAGCTCACCAATGATCAGCCTGAGTTCCGCGTGATCGCCGCCCAGACCCAGCCGGAGCGCCTGGTTGCAGGCGAACTGTCCAGCGAGTGCGGCGTTGGTGGCATCGAAGGCGAAACAAGGACCCACCATCGGCGCGCAGAGTTGGTTGTCATCGACGACGGCGCGTTCGGGCGCGATGCCGGTGCTGGCCCGCTCACCGCCGGCATCGATCAGTCGCGGGTGGCTAGCTTCGGCCTCGGCGAGGGTCTGTGGGCCCACCCGGTTGGCGTCATACGGGCACAGCATGGTGACCAATCGACCGGTGAGCGCAATATTGATCAAGGTCTCTTGTTGGGCGCAGGCCGGGTACTCCTTGGCAGTGTGTCCGGTCCACAGGTGTTCGCCGATGATCCGCACCCGCCGGGAAGGGTGCGCATCAGCGAAAGCGCGCAGCACATTGGGGATGACCCGCCCTGAGTGGCGGCCGGCACGGGTCATATCGAGCAGCCGAACCCGCTCGGCGTCGGTGCCCAGCTCGGTGAGGATGAGCCGCAGGTTCGGGCCCGGCACGGCCAGCGCCACGGGTTCGCCAGCGGCAAGTCCATCGCGGATGAACGGCACCGTGCCCTCGAGGTACTCCGCAGTGCCACGGTAGAACAACGCTGGGTGCACGAAAACGTCCGCCAAGCGCGGCACCGGGGCGATCATCGCCGCAACAACCCCTTCATCGTGATCGCACGGGGACAGCCGCGGGAACCGACGATCAGCACACTTACCACCCCGTCTCGACGCGCCTCATAGGGGTGACCCACCACGAATCGGCGGATCACCCATTACCGCGCCAAGCCCCACCCACTACAGTAAGTACTGATCCGGTCCATCACAACCCGAAGTCACCCTGATCACACTAAGTCGCACCCGCCACGACCCCATCCAGCGGGCGGGGTCCTAGGATTCTCGCCCATGACAGCGATACAGCAACTGGTGGATCGCAACACTGCGCGCTCGGGCACCGGGCCTGGGCTGCTGGTGGGTCGACCCAGCTTGCGCATCGCGGTGGTGTTCTGCATGGACGCCCGGCTCGACCCGGCTCA
>JBOHFR010000065.1:0-28366 GCA_050699715.1 Pseudonocardiaceae bacterium | reverse complement strand
CGCCGATGACTTCGCCCGCTGGCATCCCGGGTTCACCCATCACAGCGTGCCGTCGAGCTTGTGGCGTAGGCCAGCGCCCCTCGGGCGCCCGAACAGTTGATCTCCCACGGTTTTGGTCGGTCTCCGTGAACGAGGGCCTCAGCGCACCAGGAGCCTGGCGAGGTAGTCGGCGGGGTCACGCTCGTCTTCGACCAGGATCAGGTCGTCCTCCAGCTCCCGCAGCGCGTCTACCGGGTCGATGCCATCCAGCTCGGCGAGGTGGAGCTGCCAGGCCAGCCGACCGAACAGGTTATCGGCGACGATCCTGTCGGCGACCGGAGCCGGCAGCACCGCCCGCACCGCCCGCTCGGCTCGGATCTCCTCACGCTCGCGCATGTCAAGGATCCCGTCAGCCGCCCCCAACTCACCGCCAGGCAGACGACGCCGAGCGGCGCCCACCCACCGCGCTCGCCGCAGACCGGCCTTGACCAGCGTCTACACCCGGCCGCGACCCCTTTCTGGCGTATTCGGTTCCTACCCCCGGTTCGCGGTCACACGACCAACAATGCTGGGATACCGGTTGAGAGCGATGAGCATTCCCTGACCCAGGGAATCGGTGGTGGGATCCTGCTGCAGGACCATTACCTGGTTGCGAAGATGGCCCAGTTTAACCGCGAGCGGATACCGGAACGGGTGGTGCACGCGAAAGGTGCTGGCGCGTTCGGTGAGTTTGTGGTCACTGAGGACCTTAGCGCCCATACCAAGGCAGATTTTCTGCAGCCGGGCAAGAGAACCGAGATGCTGGCCCGGTTCTCCCACGTAGCCCCGGAGCAGGGTGGCGCGGACACCCAGCGTGACCCGCGCGGTTTCGCGTTGAAGGCCTCCCGGTAGTAAGCAGCGAAAAAACAACGATCCACCGCATCTGTGCAGGTCATCAGGCATGATGGCTGGGGTCGGGTGGTTCTGTGGTGGCGGTGACCGAAGGTGCGGTCTCCCTCCGGACCGATGGATTGGATCATGCCACGCTCGCGAGGTCAGTGTGGCCAGTATGCCCAGCTCAGGCCATCGCGACGGAGATCATGTGCGGGATAACAGGCAGTATCCGTCGTGCGTCACAACACCGACTCGACGCCCAGCAACATCCCTTGACTGGCGGCAACTCAGCCCTTCGTTGTTTTTTCGTTGCCTACTACCGGGAGGCCGACTGGTGCACCTGCTGGCCGGGCACGCGGAGAAAGCAAGAACACCAACTCGTGGGCCGGAATGAAATAATAAAAGCACGCACATTGACATCCGTGCTGGTCGCAAGCCTGAAGGGCGTCCCAAGAATGTGACTTATTTAATGACGACTAATTAGCGCACCGAGAAGGAGAGCGGGAGAACCAAAGTTACCTTGGGCCTGGGGCCAGGCTATCGGAGCGCTGGGCCGGTCAGAAGGGGCCCAGGTGCGGGGAGGTGTTCAGGGACTGCGGGGCCAGCGCGGGGGTGCTGCGCCGCGGTTCATCGACCAGGTCACACCGCCGAGCCGTCCTTCCTGGACGGGCTCTGGCGCGCGGTGCTGGTAAGAGCTCGACAGTTCGGCGCTGGCCTCGCCACCCTGGTTCAGTACCAGGCATGGGGGACGATAGGCGCAGCGTGCGCATACTTCTGGCGTCGGGCTCGGATAGATCTCCAGGCCTGTGCTGGTGGCGGCGCTGGCCTCGGCGGCCAGGTCCGCGCTGGCCGCCGCCAACTCAGCCGCACCGCGCCGGATCCGGGTGCGGCGGAACGTGTCGGTGCCCTCGGCAGCCAACCGCTCGCCAGAGACGGTGCCGCTGCGGGCGTACATCCGGCGGTGACGCACCTGTGCGCGCTTCACCGGCAGTGCGGCATTCGCGCCCAGCTCTCCGGCGTCGGCCCGGATCTCGTTGTATACCGTGCCCGTGATCTGCATCCCCAGGTAGAACTGGGGCCAGGCCCAGCACCACGCGATCGTCCGCTCATCCAGCTCGAGCGCGTCGTGATCGGCCCAAGAGTCGGTGACCAGCCGATGGTGGACAACCCAGTAGGCGTCATCGGAGTCGATGGCGAGCAGGTCGACCCGGTCGTAATACCGGATCTCCGCACCGGCCGGGGTCAGGAGATAAGCGCCGGGCGTCGCCGGGTCGGGAATGTTCACCTCGAAGTCGGTGTCGACGCGCAGCGGAGTGAAGCGGTCAACCGTCGGCGCCCATGCGGCGTAGGCGTCGAGCAGCGCATGGCCCCGGTCCAGCGTCTCCTGCAGGGCCTGGTCGTCGGCCTCCCCCTGGCCACGCACCGCGCGGTCCAGAGCCTGATGCACCAGGGGCGTCACGATGGACCTGTCCCACTCCCACATCCCGGGGAAGTAGTACACCGCAAGCGCAGCACGCAGTGCCTGAGTCAGGTCGATCGGGCCCGGTGCGGGGCCCAGAGAGGGGACCGGCTCGAGGTTGCGCCGGTTGTGCGAGCTCAGGTCCCATTCCCGGCGGCAGCGCTTGAACGCCGTCCGGTCAGACGGGTGGATGCGGTAAACCATCGCGCCTCGACTCAGTGCCGGTGACGTGCCGGTGACGTGCCTGTGATGACTACAGGGCCGATGATTCAGTGCGCGTGCGGCCAAGGGTCATCCGCTGACCAGCGGCAACGATCATGACCCCCGGCCGCCGCCTCCATCTCGGCGAGCAGGTCCTCAAAGAACGCCGACACGTCATGGCGATGATGTGCCTGCCACCCGCCGTAGTAGATCCAGGCATCGGGAAACGCCTCACCCGGCTCTGGCCCGGAGAAGGACCCATCCGCGCCGAGGCGCCGCAACGCGTAACTGTCGCCCCGGCGTTCGATGTAGACAAGCTCACCAGGTTCGGGCCAGTCGGCCACGATCGTGGTGATCAACTCATTCCGATTCAGCGAACCTCCCCTGGCAACATAATTAGCAGATCCGCGGCAGCGGGTCGCCGACCAGTAGATCAATGATTCGGGTGCCACCGAACCCGGTCTTGAGCAGCACCAGCCCGGGCGGATCCTCGGCAACGTGGCCGACCACGGTGGCCCCGGCGCCGAGCGGATGCGCTTGCAACGCCGCCACCGCGGCGTCGGCCGCACCAGGGTCGACGATCACCACGATGCGTCCCTCACAGGCGACGTAGAGCGGGTCGATGCCCAGCAACTCGCAGGCGCCACGGACCTCGGCCCGCACCGGAACGGCCTCCTCCGCGACCACCACGGCCACGCCCGCGGCCGTGGCCACCTCGTTGAGGATCGTCGCGACGCCGCCACGGGTGGCGTCACGCATCGCCCGGACGTGCGGGCCCACCGCGTCGAGCAGCCCCCGCACCAGCTCGTGTACCGAAGCGGTGTCGGAGACCAGATCGGCTTCGATGTCCAGCTCGCCGCGGGTCAGCATGATGGTGATGCCGTGGTCGCCCACCGGGCCGGAGACGATCACCGCGTCCCCGGGGCGAGCGGTGGCCACACCCAGGGTCAGGCCATCCGTGATCAACCCGACGCCGGCTGTGTTGATGTAGCAACCGTCGCCCTTGCCCCGCTGTACGACCTTGGTGTCACCGGTGACGATCGAGACTCCGGCCGCCGCGGCGGCCGTGGCCATCGACGCCACGATCCGCCGCAGGTCCTCGACCGGGAATCCTTCCTCGAGGATAAACCCGGTGGAGAGATGGGCCGGTCGTGCCCCAGAGACGGCCAGGTCGTTGACTGTGCCGTTGACGGCGAGGTCACCGATGTTCCCACCGGGGAAGAACAGCGGCGACACCACATACGAGTCGGTGGTGAAGGCCAGCCGTGCATCGCCAACGGTTATCGTCGCGGCGTCCTCGAGTGGTTCCAGCAGGGGATTGCGGAAGGCATCCAGGAATATCGCCTCGATCAGCGACTGGGTGGCCTTGCCACCAGCACCGTGCGCGAGCGTGATGAGCTTCTCGCGCACGCGAGGCCGGGCCCGCCGGGCCCGCTCGATGCGTTCCAGCACCAACTGCTCCCGGCTGGAGTGCTCAGTCCCGGCTGCGGCATGCGCGGGATACCCCGCGTTATGCTCGGCGACGGCCGCTTCCGCCCCGCCAGCCCGCTGCTGGGCGGTGTCCTGGTGCGTCATGCCCGGCTCGCCTCGATGCTGACTTCCCGGACCCGCTGGCGGCTGAACCGGCCGAAGTTGTAGTACGCCGCACAGGCCCCCTCCGAGGAGACCATGCAGGTGCCGATCGGCATCTCAGGCGTGCACGCGGTGCCGAACACCTTGCATTCCCACGGCTTGAGCACACCCTTGAGCACCTCGCCGCATTGGCAGGCCTTCGGGTCGGCGACTCGCACCCCGGGTAGGGTGAAATGCCGTTCGGCGTCAAAGGCCGCATACTTCTCCCGGACCTGCAACGCGGAGTGGGAGATGAAGCCAAGACCGCGCCACTCGAAGAAGGGACGCAGCTCCATCACCTCGCTCACCGCCCGCAACGCCACCGTGTTGCCGTCCCACGGCACCACCCGGGAGTACTGGTTTTCCACCTCGCAGCGACCCTCGACCAACTGCTGCAACAGCATGTACACCGACTGCAGGATATCCAGCGGCTCGAACCCCGCCGTCACGATCGGCTTGCCGTACTCCGCTGGGATGTACTCATACGGCCGGCAGCCGATGACGGTGGAGACATGGCCGGGGCCGATAAACCCGTCCAATCGCAGATCGGGGGAGTCCAGGATGGCCTTGATCGCCGGGACGATCATGACGTGGTTACAGAAGATCGAGAAATTCTCGATACCCTCCGCCGCCGCCCTTAGCACGGTCATCGCGGTAGACGGCGTGGTAGTCTCCATCCCAATCGCCATGAAGATCACATGCTTGTCCGGGTTCTGCCGGGCAATTTTCAGTGCGTCGAGCGGAGAATAGACCATCCGGATGTCGGTGCCGGCGGCCGAGGAGTCGAAGAACGACCCGCGTCCGCCAGGCACCCGCATCATGTCGCCGAAGGACGTCATGATCACATTCGGCTGTTCGGCCAGAGCGATCGCGTCGTCCACTCGGCCCATCGGAATCACACACACCGGGCATCCCGGCCCATGGACCAAGCTGATCGATTCTGGAAGGTAGTCCTCCAGCCCGTGCTTGTAGATGGTGTGTGTATGCCCACCGCAGACTTCCATGAACTTGTAATGTCGCCCAGGCTCGCACAGCGCCGCGATCTTGGCGGCCAGCGCGCGAGCCTTCTCAGCATCCCGGTACTCATCGACGAATCGCATACCGCTCACTGCCTTTCGTCAATCCGCGACTCGAGCAGGGCGGCGATCTCGTCCTCGTAGGCCTGTCCGATTCCTATGAGGAAGTCCATCGCCGCCTTGGCCTCTTGCTCGTCAATCTTCGATAACGCGAAACCGACATGAATCAGGATCCAGTCACCAGGAACAGGCGGGTCATCGGTCAGTAGGCCGATATTGATCGCGCGCTTGACCCCGCTGACGTCGACCCTGGCCAAATCGGGATGATCGGGCAGGATCTCGATCACTTCGCCCGGGATGCCGAGGCACATGAGCTGTTACCTCCGTGGTGGGAGTAGGATTACATCTCGCTCATTTGCTTATAGCGAGCCACGTCCTTAGACACCTGTACCGCTACGGTGGCCAGACCAATCGCTGACCCCCAGAACAGCAGTCGACGCAGCAGACGGAACATCCCTGTCACTTCCTTTCTTGTCGGTGAGCAGATCCATAACCACCCCGACAGCCCTGTCGACAGCTGCGGCGACGGTCGTGGACAACCCGATAACCTCCTCGGTGCTGGCCGGCTCACAGCCGACCAGCAGGGTCCGCCCCGCGCTGCCGCCGAGGTTGTCCAGCAGCGCGAGTACCGCGTCGGGAGACATCCCGTGCGCGTCGACAGTTGAGGGCTCGATGCCCGGCACGTCGCCGGGCCCAATCTCGAGCACATAGATCGTGCCTGGCTCGTCGCCGCGGGACACGGCGTCGAGCAGGATCGTGGTGTCCGGGGCCATGTCGAGCAGGTCGTAGGCCAGGTGCATCCCACGGATGCCGTAATCAGCAACCCGCACGCCCTCAGGCAGCGGCTCGGCGATGAGCCGACGCGCCAGCTCGACGCCGAACGCGTCGTCGCCGAGGAAGATGTTGCCGATACCGGCCACCATCGTCGTCATGGCTGTGGTCCTGATTGGGCCCCCAATGGCGCGAGCTCGTCGGGGGAGAAGTAGCGGAACCGGCCGTGCGCGGCCGAGATCTCCGCACCCGGATCATCGTCGAGGGTGACCGCGACGTGGGTATTGCCATCAACATCAAGCAACACCGCCGTGACCGTGGCGGTGCGCCCGGTGAGGAACATGTCCTGGGCGTCTGTCCGGCGCAACCCCGGCGTGAGCAGCACCTTGCTACCCTTGGACACCTCGACTCCGGCGATGAGCACGCTATCGGTATCCGGGTCCATCGAGGCATCCGCACCGGGATCCCACCACGGCGTGCCGGGGGTAGTGATCGTCTCGATCGGGTCCGGCTCGCCGCGGGCGCCCGCGGTGTGCGTGCCCCGGGTCTCGCCGAGATAGCGGATCGCGCCGTGCAGCTTGTCCAGCATCTCGGGAGGCATCGAGTCGATGCGGTCCATCAGCTTGCGGGCCCGCTCGTCAGTGGCCCGCGCCTCGGCCTTCTCCTCATCGGTCAGCGTCATCGTGCGCAGCGTGAGAATCTCGTCGATCTCGGTGCCATCGAACAGGTCACCGGGACTCTCCGGCGCGATCGTCGGGTAGTCGTAGAGGATGATCGGTGAGATCAGGATCACGTCGCGGCGCCCCGCTTCGCCGACCATCACCGGCCAGGTGCGTTCATTGCGACAGGCCGCGGTAGCGGGCTTGGCCCACTCCGGTGGGTCGATCAAGGAGATGAACTCCCCGTCGGTGACCGCAAGCACGGTGTGCGCGGCGATCATCGAGTGCCGCAGCGCCAGGTGCCGAGCGGCCTCCGGATCGGCCCACCGCGCGGTGTTGACGACCTCGACGGTGAGCTGCATGACACCGTAAGGACCCTCCAGCCGCCGCGCGGACAACCGCACCTCGCCCTCCAACGGCCAACGCTGTCGGGTCACACCATCAGTGGTCTCGGTGCCACCAGGCACGGTGACCGCAATCACCTGCCCAGCGTCCAGCCGGTCGGCAGTGAGCAGATCCGCTACCGGCAGCACCGAATCGAGCTCGTGCTCCACCGCCTCGTCGAACTCAGGAACCGGCCCATCCCCACCGCTGCGGTGCTGCAACTGCAGAAACCGCAGCCGAATGTGCAGTACCGGGTCAGTACCGGGCTCCAGCAGGAACTCGCTATGCGAGGTGGCGTGCTCACCGTGCCCGGCGGCGGCGTAGGCGGGGGGCACCAGCACTCCCCACTGCCAGCGGATCTGATTCTTGCGCGCCGATGCCCGGTAGGGGTACAGCAGGTAACCCTCGTAGAGGACAGCGTCGGCCACACTCTGGGCGACGTCCATCGGGGCTGTCATCATCCTCCCTCCGCGGTGTGTTCACGGGCCGCATCCAGCACGGCGATGACGGCGTCATCCCAGGTGGGCAAGGCTCGGCTGGCCCGGAACTCGGCGAGGGCGTCGATCGTGTCACGGCGCAACCGCAGCCACCCACTGCCGGGGAAGTGAAGGTCCATCATCTCCCGCCAGACCGCTACCGGCATCTTGTACCGGGCCTCGGCGTGCCACGGCACCTGCTCGATCCACATCCCATTCTTGCCGTCGCCGAATATGGTCCCGCTGAACAGCAGGATAAACGGAACTTCCCCGTCCTCGAGGGCGTGGAAGTATCGACCTGCGGTGACCTCCATGTCGTAGCTGCACGGCACGGTGATGTCGACCTCAATGCTGCCGGTGAAGCTGGCGACAACCGTCGAGGTGTTGGCGAACTGGAATGGCTTGACTGTGTCGCCCCAGCGTCCGCGCTCGCCGAACAGCTCAAGGAGCCGCTCGCCCTCCTGCTCGCCGTACCCACGGCGCGCGGGCTCGATCCTGATCTGGCAACGCAGCGCGATGGCTCGCACTCGCTTGCCACCAGCCTCGTCGACCCGCAGCCGGAATAGCAGCGTCGGCGCCGCCGCGTAGCGCTCAGGCTGCACGTCTCGGCAGGTAAAGGTCAGCTCAGCCACCGACAGATCCCCTCTCGGGCGTCACGAGCTCGCTGCGCTCCCGCAGGCCGTCGAAGAACTCGTGAATCGCAGCCCACGCCTCCTCGCCGCCGTCGAAGCCTTTCCAGTGCATGCGGACCAGACCGACCAGCTG
Organism: Pseudonocardiaceae bacterium; assembly: GCA_050699715.1. GTDB lineage: Bacteria > Actinomycetota > Actinomycetes > Mycobacteriales > Pseudonocardiaceae. The sequence goes on along the minus strand of JBOHFR010000065.1, from coordinate 20,112 downwards.
ATAGCAGGCGTCGATCGGGACCGCGAAGCACTCGAACCCCTTATCTCCTTTGTGTACTAGCAGCGCCTCCACATCGGGTAGCAGGTCGGCCAGTGTCGGGGTCGCGATGAGCAGATCCGTCCACGCTTCCAAGGACAACAGCGACTCGGTTGCCCCTGCCGGGCTCGGGTAGAAGGCGACGGTGTGCCCGAGCGCGCTATTGACGAAGAAGAACGCCATCGCCACCGGGATCCCGATCGAGTCCCAGGTCACCGCCGCAAGCGGCACGTCGGCGGCGTACCGGTAACGTTCGGGAACCGCCCGGAACCGTCCGCCACCCGCGCCCTCTTTGGTGAACAGCAGAGCGCAGGGGCGGCAGGTGCACATCAGACCGCGGCCTTCGATGTCGACCACGTGCCCATGCCACTCACCGATCGGCACGGCGCACATCTCGCAACGCTCCCCCACCACCCCCTCGGTCGAGGGCGTCGGGAGCGGTGGGGGAGCGGCACCCCCGACGAAGCGCCGCAGCCCCCCCTTCACGACACCGCCTGAGCGGGGACCGCGATCCGGACCCCGCCATTCTCAGTCAGCAGCGGCAGCGGGTCGAGGTGCACTCGGCTTGTCGCTGATCGGGCCGCCTTGTCGGTCCCGCCCCACCCACGGCCGGCCCGGACCACGTCGTAACACTGTGCGCAACTGGGGCAGGTCAACAAAGCCCCCTCCAGTTCCGCGCCGGTCAGACCGGAGCCGCAGGCCGGGCAGCGGTCGGCGTAGGCATACAGGCTCCCCGCCACATTGCACACCACCGCCGCGGTACCGGCTACCAGCATGGGCACCACCTGACCCTGACCGAGACCCTCGATCCCGTTGACCTCTACCCAGGTTGCAGCCGGGAGTTCCGGCTGCCGGCTCACCTGGTGCAGCGGGAGCAGGGTGGCCCCATCGGGCACCGCCCCCGCGGTGAGCGGCGACGCCGGATCGGGCGCCACCCCTTCCACCTCCACCTTGGTGACCTCCGGGGCGACGTCCTCAATCCCCTTCTCGATCGCCATCTTCACCGTGAGCGCGGAAGACGGGCAACCGTCACAGCTGCCCGCCAACCGCAACCGCACGGTGCCGTCCGGATCCAGCCCGAGGTACTCGACGTCGCCGGAATGCGAGCCGAGATAAGGCCGGACCCGCTCCAGTGCGGCGAGGACGCGCTCCTCGGTGCTCTGCGGATGCAGGTCGTGCAGCACCAGCAGACCCGCCACCGCCTTGTCAGCGAGTAGCGGGGGGAGCGCCTGCTCGTCGAGCAACTCCAGGATGCGGGCCAAGCCCGCACCATAGAACTCGACGAGCAGGCCGACCAGCTCCTCGGCTCGCCCGGCGGTCGCGGAGTCGGAGGTCGAGGCGAACTCCGCGAGCAGCGCCTCGACCCGTTCCCCAACCACCTGGATATCCGATGTGTTACTAGTGGACACGACTCAGCCGCCAGTTGTGGTGAATGCGTGTGGCGTGTGCAGTCGCTGCAATTCCTTGCCTTCTCCCAGATACATGTGCACACCACACGGCAGGCACGGGTCGAAGCTGCGCACCGCCCGCATGATGTCGATGCCCTTGAAGTTCGCCGGTGGGTTCTCCTCGAAGATCGGCGTGTTTTGCACGGCGTCCTCGTAGGGGCCCGGCGTTCCGTAGATATCACGGACGCTGCCGTTCCACGGAGTGGGCGGGTAGGGGTGGTAGTTGGCGATCTTCCCGTCCCGGATCACCATGTGGTGCGACAGCACGCCACGCACCGCCTCGGTCCACCCACAGCTGATCGCTTCCTTGGGCACCTTGAACGGCTCCCAGGTCTTGGTGCGGCCAGCACGCACCTCAGCCAGGGCCTTCTCCACGAAGTGCAGCGCAAGGGCCGCGGAGTAGGCCTGGAAGTAGGTCCGGGCCCGGTTGCGCTCGATCGCGTTGGACAGCGGCTTGCCAGCCTTGTCGTACGGGATCTTCCACTCGAACGAGACCGCATCTTTGGTCATCGTCCTCGGCAGGTTGATCTGCACGCTGTGGCCGGTGGCCTTGACAGTGCCGGTGTCGACCAGCCCGGACAGAGCTGTCGGCCACAACCGGGCGAGCGGCCCGCCGCCGGTGTCCAGGGCAAGGTGGTCCTTGCCGTCAAACCACCGAGGCGACATGGTCCAGCTGTAGGCACCGGCGAAGTCACGCTTGGCCGGCCGCGGGATGGTGTGCTGGTTCCACGGGTGCCTCCGGTCGACCGGGTTGCCCAGCGGGTCCTTGTCCACGAAGATCTCTTGGCCGTCCCAGTCCTCGTAGAACGAGGAGCCGAGCAGGATCCGCAACCCGAGGTTGATCTTCACCAGGTCGTTGGTGACCAGCTTGCCGTCCACGACCACACCGGGGGTGACGAACATCTTGCGTCCCCAGTTGGTCATGTTGCGGTAGTTGAAGTCGCAGTGCTCCGGATCGTTGAGGGCGCCCCAGCAACCCAGCAGCACCCGGCGCCTACCGACCTCTTCGTAGCCAGGCATCGCGTCGTAGAAGAAGTTGAATAGGTCGTCGTGCAGTGGTACGACCCGCTTCATGAATTCCACGTACCGCATGAGGCGGGTGTAGTAGTCGGTGAACAGTTGGTGGGTGGCAACGGTACCGACGCCGCCCGGGTACAGCGTGGAGGGGTGCACGTGGCGACCCTCCATGAGGCAGAACATCTCTCGTGTGTAGCGCGAAACTTGCAGTGCCTCGCGGTAGAACTCACCTGCGAGCGGGTTGAGCGCCCGCATGATGTCACCGATGTACTGGTACCCATGAGCCTCGGACTGTGGCGCCGGAGTGCGGTTGGCCAGGGCGAGGACGCCAGGGTTGGTCTCGGCGACCATCTTCTCGCAGTAGTCGACCCCAACCAGGTTCTCCTGGAAAATGTTGTGGTCGAACATGTATTCGGCCGCTTCACCCAGGTTGATAACCCACTCACCGAGGTGTGGCGGGGCCACCCCGTACGCCATGTTCTGGTTGTACACCGAACAGGTGGCGTGGTTGTCCCCGCAGATCCCACAGATGCGACTGGTGATGAAGTGGGCGTCGCGAGGGTCCTTGCCCTTCATGAAAATAGAGTATCCGCGGAAAACCGATGAAGTGCTGTGGCACTCGGCAACTCTGCCGGCCGCAAAATCGATCTTCGTGTAGATACCGAGGCTGCCGACGATCCGGGTAATTGGATCCCACACCATCTCGGTGAGTTGACCCTTCGCGGCGCCTGCGCTGCCATGTCTTGGTGCGGTGGTTGTCATCGTCTAGATGCCTTTCTCCAGCCGGTCAGCGGTCACCAGGAGGGCTTGTAGCCAGTTTCGAGCGAGCGGCCCTTCTTGCGCCACTTGGGCTCGGCGTCGACCTTCTTGAGCGTGATATTGCGCAGCGACCGGATGACCGTGCCGTAGGCCGCACTCGCGGTCCCCGACACCAGCGATCCTGGAGGTGCGTCCATGAAGGGCATGAACTTGTCCGGGAAGCCGGGCATGGTGCAACCGATGCAGATGCCACCCACGTTCGGGCAGCCGCCCACACCATTGATCCAGCCCCGCTTGGGCACGTTACACTTTACTACCGGGCCCCAACAGCCGAGCTTCACCAAGCACTTCGGTGAGTCGTACGTCTTGGCGAACTCGCCCTGCTCGTAGTACCCAGCCCGGTCACAGCCCTCGTGCACGGTGGCGCCGAACAACCACTGCGGACGCAGGTGCTCGTCCAATGGGATCATCGGAGCCAGGCCGGCGGCCTGGTAAAGCAGGTACAGGATCGTCTCAGACAGGTTGTCCGGGTGGGTCGGGCAGCCGGGTACGCAGACGATCGGGATCCCGGCCTTGGACTTCCAGTCCCAGCCCAGGTAGTCCGGCACACCCATGGCGCCGGTTGGGTTTCCCGCCATGCCGTGGATACCGCCGTAGCAAGCGCAGGTGCCGGCCGCGAGGATGATCGTCGCCTTGGGCGCCAGCCGGTCGATCCACTCATTAATGGTGACTGGCTGGTTGGTGTCGGGGTGTCGCCCGAAACCGGTGAAGTAACCATCCCCATTGATCGACTCATTGGGGACGGAGCCTTCGAGGACGAGTACGAACGGTTCCAGCTCACCCCGGTCGGCTTTCCAGAACCACTCAATGAAGTTGTCGGCACCCTGTTCTGGGCCGCATTCGAAGTCGATCAACGGCCAGTGCACCGCGATCTTGGGCAGTCCTGGAAGAGCCCCCAGCGCGATCTCCTCGATGCTGGGCTGGGTCGCCGCGGTCAAGGCTACCGAGTCACCATCACAGGAGAGCCCGCAGTTGATCCACAGAATGTGGATCGGGGCTTCTTCTTCTTTGGTGGGAGTGGCTTGTGCAGTTGGTCTTGTCATGATCCCCTACTCCACGAGCGACCTCCGGCCGCTCTCTCGTTCCGGATGTCGCTTTCTGTTGGTTAGCTCGTCAAGCGTGAGCTCCCACAGCGTGTGGTAAATCGTGGTCTGGGCTTCCTGGATCCGGTGCACGGAGTCAGAAGGAACCACGAACAGGTGGTCGATGCTGCCCAGCTCGGCCATCGCCCCTCCCTCGTAGCCCGCCAAACCGACGGTGAGCAGGCCACGCCTGCCCGCCTCCTCGAAGGCGCGTACGAGGTTGGTGGAATTGCCCGACGTGGACAGCCCGACGACGACGTCACCGCGTCGCCCAAAAGCTGCGATCTGGCGGGCGAAGACGACGTCAAAGGAGACGTCGTTCGATAGCGCCGTCAGCACCGCGATGTCACCGGTGAGCGCGAAGGCAGGCAATGCCCGCCGCCCCGGACCCGGATGCAGGAACAGGCTAGCGAGGTCGGCTGCGTCGGTGCAGCTTCCCCCGTTGCCAATGGCGAATAAACGTCCGCCGGTAGCGAACGCCGCCGCCATTGCCGAGGCGCACACGGCCAGCCGCTGGCTATCGCGAGCCAGGACCTCCCGCCGGAGCGCCACGATCTGGTGCGCCTTGTCCACCGTGGAACGGCGCACCTCGGCCAAGACCGCCTCGAGATCTCCAGCTCCGAGGTTGTCAGGGCCGAGGTTGTCAGGGTGGGCGTACAGGAACGGGTACAGCGACGCCAGGTCATCGGACCGGGACTGGGCCGCCGCCCGGGCCGCTGGTCCAGGGTCGCTGTGGCCGTTGGTTCCGGGGCTCATGCTGGCCGCCCGAGGACCGCGATCGCTTCCTTGGCGTGGACGAGGATGTCGTCTCCCACTCCCGCCGTCACTAACGCGACGCTCACTTCTTCCCTACCGGATCCGGTGTCCACCACGGCCAGGTCGTCGGGGAGCAACTCGACGACGCGAACCGCGACAGCCTGGTCCGAGCACGTGATGCACACGTCGCCATGACATTCGGGAATGGTCATGCGACTGCCCTCGGCTCCAGTAGGTCCGGATGTTGGAAGAACACGTGAACCAGTTCCCACAGCACGTGGTACGCGGTGACGTGGACTTCCTTGATCACTCGTGGGTCGGTGGAGTGGGCTACCACGATGTGGTCGGCGGCCTGGCGCGACGCGATGCGGCCGCCGTCGCCGCCGACGAGCGCGATCGTGAGCATGCCCAGCTCCCGGGCGGCGGCCAACCCGAGCAGCACGTTGCTGCACTCGCCATCGGGAGAGATGCCCAGCGCGATGTCTCGGGCGGAGGCGAGGTGGCGCAGTTGGTGGGCGAAGATCTCGTCGAAGCCCTCCGCGCCGGCAATCCCGGTCACCGTCGCGACATCAGCGGTCAGCGAGATCGCTGGCAACGCACGCTTGCCCATGACCACCGGGTGGACGAACTCGACCACGACGTGCTGCGCGTCCGTGCTGGCTGTCCCGTTGCCGAAGACGACCAGAGTGCCGCCACGGTGGAAGCGAACGGCCATGGCGTGGCATGCGGTGGCGATTGCCGCAGCATCGTCAGCGAGGTGATAAAGAGGTAGTACCCGCCGCTCGAACAATTCCGCGGCGGTGGCGGTCCCGGCTGGTGACCCGGACACGCCGCACACCTCCCGACCCTGGTTGGTGATGCCCGTGACTCAGCTCACGATAAGGGCGGGCTGATCGATGGGCAAGGCCTCACGACCAGATGGGTTACTTCGATTTCACCTACCGGCCTCCTCGGATGCACCCAAACCGTCTGCTACCCCTCAGATATGGGACATATAAAGATATATCGGGTAAATCGGGCACTGAAACCCGGGTAGTCGCAGCGCCGGCCGGTGGCGGGAATACTGCCGAGCTATGAGCACCACGTTGCTGCTGGACGGGCGCATCCCGTCGGTCGCCGGGGCCACCGCGCTGGCCGTCGTGGACGGGACAGTGGCCTGGGCGGGGGACGACAGCACCGGCCGGGTTTGCTTCGGCGACGCGGAGGAAGTGCTCGAATTGCGTGGCGCGCTGGTCACCCCGGCCTTCGTGGACGCGCACGTGCACGCCACGTCCGCGGGACTGCTGGCCAGTGGGCTTGATCTCACCGGCTGCGCCACTCTCGCGCAGTGCCTAGGACAGGTCACGCGGCAGGCTCGCCTCGGCACCGTGTTGTGGGGGCAGGGGTGGGATGAGACGTCGTGGCCGGAGCGCCGCCCGCCGACCCGCGCTGAGGTGGACCGGGCATCGGGTGGCGCGCCGGTATACCTATCCCGGATCGACGGGCACAGCGCCGTGGTGTCCTCAGCGCTGCTGGAGCGGGCCGAGGAGGCGATCGGCGCGCCCGGTTGGGCGGCGCAGGGACCATTGACCCGCCAAGCTCACCACCACGTCCGCCGGGCCGCCCGGGAGTCGATCACACCCGGTCAGCGGCGCGCCGCCCAACGGGCCTTTCTGACCGGGGCGGCTACCAGCGGGATCGCTGTGGTGCACGAATGCGCGGGCCCGGAGATCTCGGGGATCGACGATCTTGCGGATTTGCTGGCAGCCGACCACGGCGTCGAGGTGGTCGGCTACTGGGGCCAGGCGGTGAGCACGCCCGAACAGGCCCGCGAACTGCTCGCCGCCACCGGGGCTCATGGGTTGGCGGGTGACCTGTTCTGTGACGGGGCGCTCGGCTCGTGGACCGCCGCGCTGCGCACGCCCTACGCGGACGCCCCTGGCACCTGCGGCGCGTCCTACCTCGACGCGCAGCAGATATCGGCCCACGTCCAGGCCTGCACCTTGGCCGGCACTCAGGCTGGGTTCCACGTAATCGGGGATGCCGCGACTGATTCGGTGGTGGCCGGCTTCGAGGCCGCCGAGGCCGCGGTCGGCGCCACCGCGCTGCGGCAGTGCCGGCATCGGCTCGAGCACCTGGAGATGGTGGATCCCGACCAGGCCCGCCGGTTGGCGGCCTGGGGCGTGGTGGCCAGCGTGCAGCCGGCCTTCGACGCTGCCTGGGGCGGTGCCCAGGGGATGTACGCGCTGCGGCTGGGGGCGCCTCGAGCTGCCGCGATGAACCCCTTCGCGCTGCTCGAGGCGGCCGGTGTGGTGCTGGCGTTCGGTTCCGACGCCCCGGTCACACCGGTCGACCCGTGGGGCACGGTACGAGCAGCGGTGGGGCACCGCAGCCCCGGCTCGGAGATCGGTGTGATGGAGGCACTCGCGGCGCACACCTACGGCGGGTACCGGGCTGGCGCCGCCACTGACTCGCTGGCCGGCACGCTGCTCCCCGGTGCCCCAGCCTCCTACGCGATCTGGGACAGCGCCGAGTTCTGCGGGGCCGAGTTCTGCGGAGTTAACTCGCCCTCGTGCCTGCGTACGGTGCACCGCGGTCGAATCCTCTTCGAGCAGCACGACGCCCTGCTGGGCTGAAGTTAGGGGGATCGTAGGCTGCGTGGCGTGGCTGCGCCGACAGTGACCGCGCAGGGCCGTCCCGTCCCGGAGCTGCCCCGCACGCGCAGGCGTGGCTGGATCCTGGTCCGGGTGGGGACCGCCGCCGGTGCTGGCGTGCTGCTGTACGTCGGCGCCCCGCCGCGGGAATTGTGGTGGCTCGCGCCGGTGGTTTTCGCGGTGTTGTGGGCGGTGCTGCACGGGCGGGCGGCCCGCGCCGGATTCGGTTACGGGTTTGCCTTCGGGCTCGGCTTTTTCGTGCCGCTGCTGTCGTGGGCGGGGGAGTACGTGGGCCCGTTGCCGTGGCTGGCGTTGGCCACCGTCGAGGCGCTGGTGCTGGCGTTGGCTGGGGCCGGAGTCGCCGTGGTGTCTCGGATGCCCGCGGCGCCGGTGTGGGCGGTGGGAGTGTGGGTGGCGGCCGAGGCGTTGATCGCCCGGGTGCCCTTCGGTGGTTTCCCCTGGGGACGGGTGGCGTTCAGCCAGCCGACCGGGGTGTTCCTGCCGGTGGCGGCGATCGGTGGGGCTCCGCTGCTCACCGCAGCCGTGGTGCTGGCCGGGTTCGGCGCCGGGGAGCTAGTCCGCCGGGTCGCGCGGGGATATCCGCAGCTAAGACATCGGCCGGCGTGGTGTGCCGTGCCTGCCCTGCTCGCGGTAGCCCCGGTGATCACGGGGATTGTCGCGTCTTCCCTGGTCGGGACGACCACACGGGATGGCTGGGTGGTCGTCGCGCTGGTCCAGGGCAACGTGCCCCGGGCTGGGCTGGACTTCAACGCCCAGCGCCGCGCTGTACTGGATAACCACGTCGCGCGCACCATGGCGCTCGCGGCCGACGTCGCGGCCGGCCGGTATCCTCGGCCCGCGCTGGTGATCTGGCCGGAGAACTCCTCCGACATCGATCCGCTGCGCAACCCGGATGCCCGGGCGGTGATCAATCGGGCGGTCCAGGCGATCGGCGCGCCCATCCTGGTCGGCGCCGTGCTGCGGAACAACGACGGGCGCTACACCAACACCGCCATCGTGTGGGATCCGCGTACCGGGCCGGGGGAGCGGCACGACAAGCGCCGGGTGCAACCTTTCGGTGAGTACGTGCCCTACCGGGCCTTCTTCCGGCTGTTCAGCTCCTACGTCGACCGCGCGAGCGATTTCGTGCCGGGCAGCGGCGACGGCGCGGTGAACCTCGGGCCGGTCAGGGTCGGGGTTGCCACGTGCTACGAGGTGGTGTTCGACGACCTGGTGCGGCAAAGCGTGCGCTCCGGAGCCCAGCTGCTCGCCGTGCCCACGAACAACGCCACCTTCGGCTTCACCGAGATGACCTATCAGCAGCAGGCGATCTCCCGGGTGCGGGCGGTGGAGCATGGCCGGACCGTGCTGGTGGCCGCCACCAGCGGGGTCAGTGCGGTGATCGCCCCGGACGGGACCGTCGAACAGCGCACCACCCTGTTCACGCCGGACGCGCTGGTGGCGCGGGTCCCGTTGCGTTCCGGTACTATGCTGGCCACCTGGCTCGGCTCCCTACCGGAGTGGGTACTGGTGGTGCTGGGCGTGGTGGGGTTGGCAACAGCCCTGACGGTACAACGGCACTCATCAGGCAGAGCGGGTGCGACGACCGCGTAGTTCGGTCAGCCGCTCGTCGAGCAACGCTTCGAGCTCGGGGATGCTGCGGCGTTCCATGAGCATGTCCCAGTGCGTGCGCGGCGGCTTGATCTTCTTCGGCTCTGGCGCAACACCGTCAAACAGCTTGGATTCGTTGCCGTGCAGCCGACACTCCCAGATCATCGGCGATTCGGCATCGTCGGCGAACGACACGGTGAAGTCGTGGCCTTTGGGGCAGGCGTAGACCACCGATCGGCGAGGAGCAAGATCATGGTCCCGATCGGTCTCGTAACTGACTGTTCCGAGCCGGCTGCCACGAAGAACGCGGTCGGCCATGGCGTCTCCTCTCTCCGGGCCAGAGACCCTGAGGCCCCCGGATCCAGTTCACCCGGTGTAACGTTGAGGAAGGCCTCGACGTTCCCGGACCGTTCTCGGACCACTGACGGCCCGGACCGGTGACGGCTTTCACTGCTCGACGAGCAAGCATCCCCCACACAGGTTGAATCGACGTAGCAATGTGCAGTGTTACCTCACAATAAGGCTTACTGCACCACCCGTTCGGGTGCAGTCGTTATCTCGTCCGGAGGGCGCAGCCCTAGATGACTGCAGGTTCGGAGTTGCCCACTGCCCGGATCGCCCGGCGTACCGGAACCAGCGACATCAGCACGAAGCCGATGATGAAGAACGCCACCAAGGACAGGATGGCCGGACGAAACGAGCCGGTGGCTGCCCCGACGGCGCCGAACAGCAGCGGCCCCACCGCGGAGGTGGCCCGCTCGCCGATCCCGTAGGCCGAGAAGTACTCCGCTTCCTGGCCCGCCGGCACCAACTGGCTGAACAGCGACCGGGACAGTGCTTTGGTGCCGCCCAGCACCAGCCCGATGCCGACGGCCACGGCGTAGAACTGAAGCTCATCGTGCGCCCGGATAAAGTAGGCGGCCGCGATCACGCCAGTCCACAACACCAAACTGCCCATGATCGTACGCTTGGCACCGAACCGGGCGGCTACCCAACCGTGTAGTAGCGCGCCGACGAACGCCACGAACTGCACGAGCAGGACCGTGCTGATCAGTATGCTGCTCGCCAACCCCAACTCAAGATCACCATACTGGACGGCGGTGCTGGACACCGTGCTGATCCCATCGGCATAGATCAGGTAGGCAGCCAGGAAGCCTAGCGTCAGCGGGTAACTCCGGGCTTTACGCAGCGTGCCGGACAGCTGGCGAAAACCGCCGGTGAGCACCGACAGGCCCCGCTCAGTGCCCTGAGAGGGCTGGTAGCTGCGCAGCTGAGACAACGGGATGAGGGTGAAGGCGGCCCACCACAGCGCGGTGGTCACAAAGCAGACCCGCACCGCCGCTGTCTCGGAGAGCCCCAGCGCATCGCGTCCGAGATAGGTCGCCAGATTCAGGGCCAGCGCGATGCCGCCACCCAGATAACCGAAGGCCCAGCCGCGGGAGGACAACCGGTCGCGTTCGTCGGCCGTCGCGATCTCTGGGAGCACCGAGTAATAAACAACTACTGACGCGTAGTAGCCGGTGGTCGCCACGATGAACAGCACAACGCCAAGCCGCCAGTTGGTTCCGCTCACCAGCGCGAGCAGTGCGGTGGCGCTCGCCCCGATAAGCGCGAAAAGCCCGAGCATCCGCCGTTTGCGCTGGGTGCGGTCGGCGATGGCGCCGGTCAGCGGCAGCACCATGACCTGCAGGAAGGTGGCGGCCGCGAGTAGGTAGTCGAACAGCGAACCGGCCGGGAATTGCAACCCGAACAGCGAGATGTCACATCCGACCAAAGCATTGTGGGTCGGGCAAGTCTGGCCGGTGGATAGTGCGTCGTTCTTCGCCACTGCGGTGAGGTAGAGAGATCCGAACACGGTGATGATCGAGGTGGGGAAGACCGAGTTCGCCCAGTCATACCAGCACCAGGCGCGTTGATCGCGGCGGCGACTCGTCCCATCTAGCTGGACACCCGGGGCGGGCTGGACTGTCGGCTCGCTCACGTGCACCGCCTTCCTTTACCGCTGCACGTACCCTATTGGGCCTGGGTGTCCGCCTCGGGCCAGGCCCGCCGGGCGCGCAGCACGTCGCGCAGCACGTCTGGCCGATCGGTGATCACCCCGTCGACACCGAGATCGAACAGGGCATGCATCTCTACGGCTCGGTTCACCGTCCACACGTGCACTTCCAGATCACGGTGATGCGCAGCGCGCAGGAGCCTGTGGTCGATCACTGGGATGCCGCACACCCGCACCGGCAGCTGCGCCAACTCACCGTGGATCGGCGCTGCCCTAGTCTTGGGGCCAATCTTGGGCAGAAACGGCGGCAGCGACCGCAGCCGCAGCGCTGCCGCCGATGCGGGGCCCATCGAGGTCAGCAGCGCAGGCCCGGCGCCCCCGCGCAACCGCCGCAACCGCGCTTCGGAGAACGACGCGAGGCACACCCGGTGCCACACGTTGGTGCGACGCAACAGCTCCAGCACCGGCGCGACCGCCAAGTCGGCCTTGACGTCGATGTTGAGCAGGGCTTTCGGGAGCTCTTCGAGCAGGTCCGCCAGCTGGCAGACTTGCTCGCGACCACCGACCCGCGCGGTTCGCACCGTCGCCCAATCCAACTTCTCGACCTCGCCAGACCCATCGGTGGTGCGGTCCAGCGTCGCGTCGTGCAGGACCACCACCACGCCATCCCGGGTGGCCCGGACGTCGGTCTCCAGGTAGTGGTAACCCTCCTCGGCTGCCTGGCGAAACGCCGCCAGGGAGTTCTCCATACCGGCCAGCGCGCCAAGATGCCAACCGCGGTGGGCGAACGCGCGGGGAAAGGGCCCGTCCAGAAACGGGTGCCGGGGGCAGACCACGCCGCCATTCTGCCGTGCCGGGTGGCTGCGGAGGGTGCACAAGCATCCATGTGACCCTTGGTGGGTGCCCTGGAAGGTGCACAAGCATCCATGTGACCCTAGAGGGATGATGGAGTTGCTGGCGGCGGAGTTCAGTGCGTTGCTGGGGCGTGGGGCCGTGATCAGCGATCGGCAGCGGCTACGCACCTACGAGTGCGACGGGTTGGCCCAGCACCGTGTCGTGCCGGGCCTGGTGGTGCTGCCGGAGTCCGCCGAGCAGATCGCCGCGGTGGTCCGCTCCTGCGCTGCCGCAGGGGTGCCATTCGTCGCCCGCGGCTCGGGTACCGGGCTCTCCGGTGGTGCGCTGCCGCACGCCGAGGGTGTGCTGATCGTGACCTCCCGGATGCGCCGGATCCTGGAGATCGACCCCGCCAACGAGCGCGCGATCGTCGAACCCGGGGTGATCAACCTGGACGTGACGAAGGCCGCCGCGCCGCAGGGCTGGTACTTCGCGCCCGACCCCTCCAGCCAGCAGATCTGCTCGGTAGGCGGCAATGTCGCGGAAAACTCCGGCGGGGCGCACTGCCTCAAGTACGGGTTCACCACCCATCACGTGCTCGGCGTCGAGGTCGCCACTCCGGATGGAGAGCTGGTCTGGCTGGGCGGGACGACCCGCGATGTGCCCGGGTACGACCTGCTCGGCGCGTTCGTCGGCAGCGAGGGCACCCTCGGGATCGCCACGAAGATCGTGGTGCGGCTGCTGCGGGAGCCGGAGTCGGTGCGCTGCCTGCTCGCCGCGTTCCCCGGGGTGGACGAGGCGGGCGCGGCGGTGTCGACGATCATCGCCGACGGCGTCACCCCAGCGGCCATCGAGATGATGGACGCGCTGGCGATCGAAGCCGCCGAGGCCGCCGTGGCCTGCGGGTACCCCGAGGGCGCCGGTGCGGTACTCCTCGTGGAGCTGGACGGCCCGATCGCCGAGGTGGCGCACACCTTCGCCGCAGTGCACCGGCACTGCGCCGACGCGGGCGCTTTCGAGATCCGGGTAGCCCGGGATGCTACTCAGCGCGCGCTGTTCTGGAAGGGCCGCAAGTCCGCGTTCGCCGCAGTGGGGCGGATCAGCCCCGACTACATCGTGCAGGACGGGGTGATTCCCCGAACGGTGCTGCCCGAGGTGCTGCGCCGGATCGCCGAGCTGTCGGCCGGCACCGGGGTGCGGGTGGCCAACGTGTTCCATGCTGGCGATGGCAACCTGCACCCGCTGGTCCTGTTCGACGAGACCAAACCCGGCGAGGCGCAGGCTGCGGAGGAGGTCTCCGGCGCGATCCTCGACCTGTGCATCGCCTACGGCGGCTCGATCACCGGCGAGCACGGCGTGGGGGTGGACAAGGCTCGCTACATGCCGCGGATGTTCACCGACGACGATCTGGACACCATGCAACGGTTGCGCTGCGCCTTCGATCCCGCCGGGGTGTGCAACCCCGGCAAGGTGTTCCCCACTCCCCGGCTGTGCGGTGAAGTGCCGGGCAAGCACAAGGGTGTGCACCCGCTGCAGGCCGCCGGCCTGGCCGAGCAGTTCTGATGATCACCTCCGCGCTCGGACCGTTGCGGGCGGCCTGCGCTGATGTCGCTGAGGCCACCGCCAGCGACACGGTGGATGGAGTGCCGGCGTGCTGGGTGACGCGCCCGGGTAGCACCCAGGAGGTCTCGGCGGTGCTGCGCGCGGCGGCCAGGCTGGGCCTGCGGGTGGTCGCCCGAGGTACCGGTACCCGGCTGAGCTGGGGCGTCCCGCCAACCGCCGTGGACCTGATCGTGGACACCAGCCGGATGGGCACGGTGCTCGAGCATGTCGCCGGTGACCTGGTCGTCACCGTGCAGGCCGGGCTGCGGATGGCCGACCTCCAGGATGCGCTGGCGCGGCATCGGCAGCGACTGGCGCTGGAGGGCAGTGACATTCTTGGGGGCACTGCTACTGGGGGCACTGTGGGGGGCACGATCGCCACCGCCGCGTCGGGTCCGCTGCGCTACCGGTATGGCTCGGTGCGTGATCTGCTCATCGGCATCACCGTGGTCCTCGCCGACGGCACTGTCACCCGCTCCGGGGGAACGGTGGTGAAAAACGTCGCCGGTTATGACCTAGGCAAGCTCTACACCGGCTCGTTGGGCACCCTGGGCGTGATCACCGAGGCGGTGTTCCGGTTGCATCCGCTGCCCGAGGCGAGCCGTTGGATCACCGTGCCGGCCGTCGGTGCCGAGCGCGCTGCGGCTGGCATCGCCGCGATCAGGGAATCGCAGCACGACCCGGTAGCCCTCGAGGTGGACCGCGCCGCGCCGGGCGATCCGGTGACCGTCGGAGTCGCCGTCGAGGGTGTCCGCGACGGCATCGGTGCCCGCGCTGATGCCGTCGCGGACACCCTCAGTGCGGCGGCTGGGGCGCCGGCCACGGTGACCGAGCAGCCACCGGACTGGTGGGGCCGGCCCCCGCACCCACCGGGGGGACCCGCCGCGACGGTCACCTGCGAGCCCACCGGGCTGGCTGAGCTGCTCGCCACCGCGCCGGGCGCGCTGCGCGGCTCGGCCGGCGCCGGAGTGCTCACCGTCGGTCTGGACGACGGTGACCGGCTGGGGGCCGAGTTGGCGCAGCTGCGCGAGATCGCGACCCGGCACGGCGGCTTTGCGGTGCTGCGCTGTGCGCCACCGCAGCGCAAAGCCGGGCTGGACGTTTGGGGGCCGGTGCCCGCGCTGGCGTTGATGCGCCGGCTCAAGGACCAGTTTGACCCGGAGCACCGGCTGGCGCCGGGACGATTCGTGGGAGGGATCTGAATGAGCACGGGTGCTTTTGACGACCACCACCCGCCACAGCCCGAGCTGATCAAGGACTGCGTGCACTGCGGGTTCTGCCTGCCTGCCTGCCCCACCTACGTGCTGTGGGGGCAGGAGATGGACTCCCCGCGTGGACGCATCCACCTGATGAAGACCGGGCTGGAGGGTGAGCCGCTGTCCGCGTCGATGGTGGGCCACTTCGATGCCTGCCTGGGGTGTATGGCCTGCGTGACGGCCTGCCCGTCCGGCGTGCGCTACGGCACGCTGATTGCTGACACCCGAGCTCAAGTGGAGCGGCGCTACGAGCGGCCCCGCCGGGAGCGGCTGCTCCGCGCGGCGATCTTCTGGTTGTTTCCCTACCCGAGGCGGTTGCGGTTGTTGCGCGGGCCGCTGGCGCTGTACCAGCGTAGTGGGCTGGAGCGGTGGCTGCGGCGAACCGGGCTGCTGGACCGATTACCCCCGACGCTGCGGATGCTGGAGTCGCTGACCCCGACGCTGACCCGGCGCCAACCGCTGCCGGAGCGGGTGCTCGCCTCGGGGCGGCGCCGTGCGGTGGTCGGGATGCTCACCGGCTGCGTGCAGGACGCGTTGTTCCCCGAGGTCAACGCCGCCACCGCGCGGGTGCTCGCCGCTGAGGGCTGCGACGTCGTGATTCCCCGCAGGCAGGGCTGCTGCGGGGCGCTGTCCCAGCACACGGGTCGCGAGGACGAGGGGATCTCCTTCGCCCGGGCGCTGATCGAGCGCTTCGAGGCCGCCGGGGTGAATCACGTCGTGGTCAACGCCGCAGGCTGCGGTTCGGCGATGAAAGAATACGCCCACCTGCTGCGCGACGATCCCGACTACGCTGCCCGCGCGCGGGCTTTCGTCGAGCGCACCCGCGACGTCTCCGAGCTGCTCGTCGAGCTCGGCCCGGTGGCGCTGCGGCACCCGCTGGACGTCACGATCGCCTACCACGACGCCTGCCATCTCGGGCACGCCCAAGGTATCCGGACCCAGCCCCGGGAGCTGCTGCGGGCCATCCCCGGGCTGACCCTGACCGAGATCGCCGAAGCCGATCTATGCTGCGGCTCGGCGGGAGTCTACAACCTGCTGCACCCCGAGCCGGCCACCGAGCTGGGGGACCGCAAGGCCCGCAACGTGCTCACCACCGGAGCGTCAGTCCTGGTCACCGCCAACCCGGGATGCTTGATGCAGATCGCCGCCAGCGCGCGCCGCCTCGGCGAGCACCTCACGGTGGCGCATACCGTCACCGTGCTGGACGCCTCGATCCGGGGCGTGCCGCTGCGCGCTCAGTGAGTGCCCCGCACGACGCTCACCAGAGGCCGACAAGGTGAAGCAGGCGTGATCACAGGCAAAGGGCTCCGGCGCTCGATCGGGAATCAGTCGGCGGTGTTGTTGCCGGCTAACGCTCCGATAGCTGGCCTGAGCCCAAAAGTAACCGGTGAGTAGCTTTGGTCAGTCCTGCCGGCGGGATGGACCGTGACAGACCAAACGGGTCCGACCCCGTCCGCGAGTCACGCCGGTCGGTCATGATTATCGCGCGAGATCAGACCAGAGGGCGGGTCGCCGCGTGCCGGGTCACCCTGCACCGCACCGACCACAGCACGTGGCCCATCACCGCAGCGGGAAAACGGAGGAATGCTCAGTGCGCACCACGACACTCAACCAACCGAGCGGAAGGCGGGACCATGGCAGAGGCGAATGATCAGTTCCGAGCGGCGCGGGAGCGCACCGCCTCACCCACCCACCAGGGCATGTGCCTGACCCGGCAAGAACTCGCCGAGCTGGTGAACACCTGGGTGTGGAACCACCACAACGAGAAGGTGGTGGTCACGGCACACTACATTGGTCGCCTCGAGACCGGTATCATCCGGTGGCCAACTGAATTGTATCGAGAAGCCCTCCGGGCGATCCTGAGCGCCCCCAAAGACGCTGATCTGGGGTTCGTCAACGCGCGTTCCCGTCGCGCGGCGGTAAAACTGGATGACGTGGACCGGCAAAATCTCATCCGCGGTGGCGCCGCCCTGAGTCTGGGCACGCTCATCCGGGGGCCACTGGCGGCGCTGCTGGACGGCAGCAGCGAGCCCACCCCGACCCCCACCCACGTCAGCGCGACCGATGTCGAGCAGGTCCGCACCGTCACGCGGGTGTTCCAGTCCTGGGGCTGCACCTACGGTGGTGGGCCGGTCCGGGACACGGTGATGGGAGAGCTGCGCTGGTCGGCCGGCCTGCTCAAGGCCACCTGCACAGACGAGCTAAGCCCCGAGCTGCACTCTGCGGTCGGAGATCTCGCCGACGTAGCGGGGTCCATAGCCGTGGACGCCGGAGCCCATGAGGAGGCCCGCCGGGTGTTCGGCTTCGCGCTGGCCTGCGCCGAGAAGGCCGGCGACTGGCACCTGCGCGCCGAGGTCCTCTCGAGCATGGCGAAGCAGGCGGTCGTGACCGGGCATCCCGATGACGGCCTCACGCTGGCCGAGCTCGCCCTGGTCCGCCCTGATCGACTCACCGCGACCATGCTGGCGATGCTGCACACCGACCGGGCCCGCCCGCTGGCCAAGATGCGCCGGATTCAGGAGACACTGACCGCCATCGGCGCCGCCGATGACCACTTCGCACACGCTACCCCAGACAACGAGCCACCGTTCATGGCCGACTACAACGACGCACGCCACGCCCAGTTCACCGGGCAGCCCCTGGCCGAACTAGCGATATTGGGCCGCGACCCCAGCGAGGCCACCGACCGGCTCGCGGCGGCAGTGGCCGCGAACTCCGCCCGCCACGTCCGCTCCCGGGCGGTCTGCCTGACCAAGCTGGCCAGTCTCACGATGGCTACCGGTGACCCGTTCCAGGCCGTGGCCATCGGACACGAGGCCCTGGAGGTCGCCAGCACCCTCCGCTCCCCCCGGGCCGCTGACGATCTGCGGGAGCTGTCCCACCACGCCGCCGCGCATCAGCAGCTTGCTGAGGTCGCGCACCTGCGGCACCGGATCGCTACCCTTCTGGTGGGTGCCGACATCCCGTAGGACGGGTGGGAATTCGTCCCGATCTGTCCTGGACATGTACGTGATCATGTGTTTCCCGGGTGTGTCCGCAGCCGGGAGAGTCAGGTGCGCACCGCCACTCTGGTGCCTCGATCACCCAGGTGGCGGTGAGTGGCGGCGGCCCCGCTTCTCCTTCTCGGGTGACACCCGCGCGGGGCCGCCGCCTTCCACCCACGACGAGAGCGGGAGGCGCCATGGACCAGGACCACGCCCCAAGACCAGCGGCTGCCCAGGTTCCTGATTCCCCGTCCACTACCCCGACCCCGGCTGGCCGCCGGTCAAGCCGCCCACCGCTTCCGACCGGCGGCCAGCCGGACCACCACCACCCGAACCCGGGGTCAGGGACTGATTCCCCTCGGGACCGGCGGAGGGGACGGCATCGTCTCGCCCGGCTCAGCTGGTCCAACTGGTTGAGCTGGTGGGGGCTGGGGCTACCACCAGTCCCGATCACGGACGAGACCCGGGCGGCTTTGCGGTCCTGGCTGGCCCGCGAGCTCGGCTACCTCCCCCAGCCCCACATTCCCGCGCCCCGGCGCATCGTGGTCCTGCCCCGCCCCCGCTCCGCCCCCGACGCAGACGCTGCGGTCACCGGGGCGAACGCGGTGCCCTCTACCGTGGCTGCACACCCCTGTGAGGTTCGCCGAGGCGGGTCAGCAGTGACCGTGGGTGGATCCCCCCATGACCTGCGCAATGCCAGCGGGAACAGCGGAAACAGGGAGGCGCACATGACTCTGTCGACTTCTGACGGGAACGGAGGTGATCACCGGTGAACCCGCTCGGCCGGGAGTTCGTTGACAGCGACGAGGTGCGTGCCGCGCTGGGCGCGCTGGACATCGGCGCGCTGTACCGGCTGGTCAACCGCCTCGGCGTGACTCAGCGCCAGATCGCGGAGCTGACTGATCAGTCGCAGTCGGAGGTGTGCGAGATCCTCCAAGGCCGCCAGGTGGTCAACGTGCACGTCCTGCGGCGCATCGCGGACGGGCTGGGCATCTCCCGGGAGCGGATGTTCCTGAGTTACGGTGAGACAAGACCGCAGGCACCGTCACCCGACGGGGAGGTGGGTGAGGACGGGAAACGCCGTGTCCTCATCGCCGCGGCCAGGGGACAACCGTTCCTGGATCTGCGGGGTGAGCCGATCACCCTGCCCCTGCCCACCGACGACCCGCTGCCGACGCGGCTGAGCATCGCGCACGTCCAGGAGGTGCGGACGTTGACCGACCAGCTGGTCGGCAGGGCGCGGTACGACGGCGGGCAGGCCGGCCTGTTCGGCGACGCGGTGCGCCGCTACACGCGGTGGAGGCAGGTGCCCGCGACAGATGAGGTCACGGCCCAGCTGGCGGCCACGCTGGCTGAGCTGCACACCGAGGCGGGCTGGGCCTTGTACGATTCCGGGCTGGACGGGGCTGGTTACGTCACCCGTGGCATGGAGCTGGCCGATCAGGCCGGGGACACCTCCGCGTTCGCCAACGCCGCCTGGCACGCCGGAGTGACGTTGGTCCGCAGCGGGCACCCCAACGACGCGCTCAAACTGTTCACCCTCGGCACTCTTCGTCTCGACGGAATCTGGACCGGCACGTCCACCCCAGCAACCCGGCGCACCGATGACCCCCGGGCACCGACCCTCACAGCCCGGCTGACCCGGGGTTCCGCGACCGCCTACGCGGTCATGGGCGGCACCGATGAGGCCACCCGCCACCTCGCCAAGGCCAACGACGGGTGGGAGCCCCGCGATGCCTTCGAGCATGGGGACGAAAATTTTGGGACCGCGGGGATTGAGCTCGTTTTAGGTCGGCTCGACACCGCCGAGCAGTTCGCCACCAGCGCGCTGCGCACCTATGGACAGAGCCACCGCCGGGGCCGCACCCAGGCCCAACTGATCCTCGCCGAGGTCCACCTCCGCGCTGGGGAACGAGAGCGTCACAAAGTGGGGGAGGCAGACCGCTGGTTGGCGCAGCGCTGAGTTGGGAGTCAGCGTCGGCGGGCGAGGCCCAGGTTCGTGGTGAATCGGTCATGCACGGCGTCCTTGGGCCGGTGG
>JBOHFR010000064.1:13531-28731 GCA_050699715.1 Pseudonocardiaceae bacterium | reverse complement strand
GAACTCGGCAACAGTAGAGTTGATCACAAAAAAAGAGATCAACAGGCACGCCCTCACCAGCTTGCACGCCTTGCTGCCGGGCATAGCCGCAGTTCACAGGTGTTCCCGCGACTTTGCCGGGGCCCTGCCCCCACCACTCCCCGAAAGGGACGCCCGGCCCGTTATCGATTCGCCCGACTGTTGCCTGGCGACACCGCGTGTACCTTACGTAGGGGCGGGTTAGCGCTGGAGCGCCTGTGTGGGAGTGACCGGTGAGGCGCCCGGGTCAGTACTCGCGGTGGGTTGATCCGGCTCCGTTGGAGGTGGAGCGGCCCCGGTTGCCGTGGTGTACCGCCTGATCTGGGCAAATGATCTCTGCTCCGTGCAGATCGGGCGGTGTCGACGCGTGCCCCGGGAAGCGCTCGATGACTACCTCACTCGGCTGATCAGTAAGGCTGCCTGATGACCAACCCAGAGAGCGCGAGTTGGCGGCGGAAACCCGCCCGGAAGGCGAACGGCTCGGGGACGATCAAGAAGCGCAAGGACGGCCGGTACGAAGGCCAGGTGTTCCGTTCGCACGACAAGCGGGGAGTTGAAGCGGGTCAGCGTCTACGGCCGTAGCTGGGAGGAGTGCGACGAGAAGATCACCCGACTCAAGGCCGACCATTACGCTGGCATCGGGGCGTCGGTGAGCAGCTACACCGTTTCCCAGTGGCTCAACTACTGGCTTGAGGACGTTGACAAACCGGCGCGCAAGCCGTCTACCTACGTCGGGTACGAGGTCGCGGTAAGGCTGTACCTGGCGCCGCAGCTCGGCAAGGTCAAACTGACCGCGCTGAAGACCGCGGACGTTCGGGGCATGCTCAACCGCATTCGGCAACAGTGCCAGTGCTGCGCGCAGGAGTGGGACGCCAAGCGGCCGGAGAACAAGCGCCGCTGTTGCGCAGTCGGTCAGTGCTGTGGCCGAGTACCGAATCCGGCTCGGGTCCACCACGTGTTCCGGACCCTCCGCGCAGCGCTGGGCGTCGCTGTGGCCGAGGAGGTGTTGACGCGCAACGTCGCGAGCTTCGCGAAGCCGACTCGCCCTCGGCGGCACCGGTTCCAGACGTGGAGCGTCGCCGAGGCGACGACTTTCCTCGCCGGGATACGGGAGACGTGGACCTGGTGGACGGGACAATCACGATGGCGATGCAGTTGCAGCGAGTGGCCGGCAAACTCCGACACGACGAGACCAAGACCGACGACTCCACTCGTGTAGTCGCCCTTCCCCGGACGTGCGTGCGGGCACTTCGACAGCATCGGGCACAGCAGGCGGCGGACCAGGTGGGAGCTGGCAACCGGTGGACAGACTCGGGTCTGGTATTCACCACGCGAAAGGGCACACCGATTGAGCCGCGCAACATCAACCGCACGTTTGATGTGCTCGTCGCGCGGGCGGGTGTGACCCGCATCCGTTTTCATGATCTCCGGCACTCCTGCGCCACGCTACTTTTCGCCCAGGGCGTCGAACTACAGATGATCCAGGACCTGCTCGGGCACAGCTCGATCGGCGTCACGAGCGCGATCTACGTGGACGTGCTCCGGGAAGTGCAGCGTGATGCGGTCGATCGTCTCGGGCACCTATTCGGACCGGACGACGAAGCCGGCACAGCGCCATGAGTGCGGTCAGAACCGCAGTCAAAACCGGTTCCTACGAGGGCCGACCCTCGTGTTGTGCCCGCTCCCCGAGATGGACTCGAACCATCAACCCTGCGATTAACAGTCGCATGCTCTGCCAATTGAGCTATCGGGGAAGGTGCTACGTGCCCGACCCGCCTTGCGGTCCGGCTGCGGACTACCCTAGCGCACGGTACGCGACACCGGTCCGCTGCCCCACATGCTGGCGGAATCGACCTGGCGAACTACCCGGCCTGCGCAACGGCGAAGATCCGACGGAACGAGAACCAGGTCACCCCGTCGACTCCCGCCGGGTAGGCAGCCCGCAGTCGCGGGGCAAGCTCCTGCCGGAACTCCTCCCACTCCGCCACCGACAGCGCCGCCCGGACCGGCCGCAGGGCGGTCCCGGTGATCCATTCGAGCACCGGGTCGGATCCGGTCAGCCGGTGCAGGTAGGTGGTCTCCCAGACGTCCAGCTCCGTGGCGCCATGGGTGAGCACCGCAGCGTATCCAGCGGGTTCGAGCACCCGGTGGGCCCCCCTGAGGTCGAACAGGTCGCGCCAGCGAGGCTCGGCGGCGAGCCGCGCTGTCTCAGCGTGTGACGGCGCGCTGAAGTTCCCCGGCACCTGCAAGGCCAACCATCCCCCAGGCGGCAGCTCCCGCATCCACTGGCGCAGCAAATCCACGTGCTCGGGTACCCACTGCAATACCGCGTTGCACACAATGAGATCGGTGCCAGGAGCGGGTGACCAGCGACGAACGTCACACAGCTCGGCATGGATACCGCGCTCGCGAGCCGCCTGCACCATCTCCGGTGAGCTGTCCAGCGCCATCACGGTGGCCTTCGGCCACCGCTTGGCCAGCAACCGAGTAAGGGTGCCCGGTCCGCAGCCCAGGTCCACCACCAGGGCCGGGTCGCGGGCACCGACCCGGGCCAGTAGGTCGTGGAAAGGCCGGGCCCGGTGGTCACCGAATGCGAGGTAGGTCTCCGGGTCCCACACGGCCACGACCTCCTCATTGTCAGCAACCGAAAATAGCCGGGTGGGGCTAGCCACGGCAAGCGCGCCACGCCCTCATTCTTGAGCCCCCACGGCCTGCTCGCGAAGCGCCCGGTAGTACTGCTCCAGGGCAACGAGGTCACCGAAGAGCTGGTGGTAGGAGTCCGCGTCCTCCAGCGGTGAGATCCGTTGCAGCCGCGACTTGATCTCGGCGACCTGCTGCCCGACGACGGTGGCCTGCAGGCTGGCGAGCAGGCTGGCGATATAGCGCGCGTCGTCCTCGACGCTGCCTCTGGCCCGCAGCGTCTCCACGGCGAGCTCGGTGAGAAGTGATCGCTGGGGGCAGTGCGCGGCAACGGCATCGATCCACTCCGGACCTGACACCCCAGCAGTGGTGCCACCCGCCGCCAGCACCGCGGCGTGCACCTGCGCGTAGGCCGGGTGGGTGAATGCATCGGTGGGCAGCGCGTCATACACCGGGCCGGTCATCGCCGGCTCCTGCAGCACCGCCTTGAGCACCTCGCGCTGGGCCTGCAGCCGCACATCGTCCCGAGCGGGGCGCTCCGTGCCGTCCTGCGCCGAGGACGTGCCGCGAGCTCGCCCACCACGTCGTCGAGGTGCCTCACCGGCGGTTTCCCGAACCCGCCCGACCACCGTGGCGATGTCGTCCCAGCCAACCCAGCCGGCGAGCTTGCGCGCGTACTCGTCGCGCAGGGACACGTTCTTGATCTGGGCGACCAGCGGGACAGTACGCCGCAAGGCCTCCACCTGGCCCTCCGCGGTGTCCAGGTCATGCTCGGCGAGCAGGCTGCGTACCGCGAAGGTGAACAGCGGCTGGCGGCGGGCCACCAGGTCGCGCACCGCGGCGTCGCCCTTGGCTTGGCGCAGCTCACACGGGTCCATCCCGTCTGGCGCGATCGCGATGAAGGTCTGCGCCGCGAACCGCTGCTCGTCGTCGAACGCCTTGAGCGCCGCCTTCTGCCCGGCCTCGTCGCCGTCGAAGGTGAAGATCACCTCACCGCGCAAGGCGTCGTCATCCATCAGCAGCCGGCGCAGCACGGAGATGTGCTCCGCACCGAACGCCGTGCCGCAGGACGCCACCGCGGTGGGTATCCCCGACAAGTGCATCGCCATCACGTCGGTGTAGCCCTCGACCACGACGACCTGACGGCGCCGGGCGATCTCCCGCTTGGCCAGGTCCAACCCGAAGAGCACCTGGGACTTTCGGTACAACGGCGTCTCGGCGGTGTTCAGGTACTTCGCCTCGATGCGGTCGTCGTCGAACAACCGCCGGGCACCGAAACCCACCACGTCACCACTCAGGTCCCGGATCGGCCACAGCAGCCGGCGGTGAAAGCGGTCCATCGGCCCGCGCTGGCCCTCCCGGGACACCCCCGCCTTGACCAGCTCCTCGACGGAGAACCCGCAGCCCAGCAAGTGCTTGGTGAGCGCCTCCCAGCCCGAAGGGGCGAAGCCGCAGCCGAACGTGCCCGCCAGCTCCTGGGTGAACCCGCGCTGGGTGAGGAACTCCCGGGCCGGCCGCGCCTCAGGACAGCTCAACTGCTCGGCGTAGAACTCCTGCGCCAACCTGTTCGCCTCGACCAACCGGGACCGGGTGCCACGGTCGCGCTGCACCGAGGCGCCGCCGCCGGTGTACGTCAACCGGATTCCGACCCGGTCAGCCAACCGTTCCACGGCGTCGACAAAACCGAGGTGCTCGATCTTCATCGTGAAGTCGACCACGGATCCGCCTACGCCGCAGCCGAAACAATGGAACGTGCCATGCCCCGGGCGGACGTTGAACGACGGGGACTTCTCGTCGTGGAACGGGCACAACCCCTTGAGCGAGTCCGCGCCAGCCCGACGCAGCGCGACGTACTCGCCGATCACCTCCTCGATCCGGTTGCGCTCCCGGACCTCTACGATGTCAGCGTCCCGGATCCGTCCAGCCACAGCCGCCGAGTCTGCACGGTGCGCCGGCTGACCGAAACTCTGGGTGACCACTCGGCTCCCCGGAGATCGATCCCACGGAGGTGCCGCCGTCGCTTCACTCACTACGATGGAGGGAACGGCGGCTACGCGTGATGAAGGGGCTGTCAATGGCTCGGCGTTCTGGTCGTCCCACCCGGGAGCAGCGGGAAACTGACCGGCGCCGGGCGGAGAAGGCGCACGCCGCGTGGCTTGCCCGTGAGCAGAAGGCTGACGAGCAACTCCGTCGGCAGCAGGAGCGGGAAGATCGCCAGACGTACTTGCAGGCCCAGCGCGACCTGGCTGCGGAGCGCACGGAGGCGGCCGAGGCCCGAGTACACGCGCTCACCGCGGTGCTGAGCGACACCCTGGAGCGACCGCCCGCACCGCTGGACTTCGCGGCGATGAAGACGCAGCTGAAACTCCCGGCCCTCGACCTAGGATCTGATGCCAACCCGATACCCGACCCGCAGTGGAACGCACCTCGTCCTCCCGGCGCGGTCGGTCGATTCTTTGGTCGACAGGGGAAATACGAGCAGGAGAAGGAACTGGCCGAGGCTCGCTTCACGAACGCCGTGGACGAGCACAGTCGCGCCGAGAGCGCTCGAGCGCGCCGCGTCGCCGACCGCCGCCAAGCGTACGACCGCGCTGTCGAGCAAGCCCGACGCGAGCACGCCGAGCACAACGCCGACATTGATCGGTTCCAGGAGCAGGCCCTCGCGGGCGAGCGGCACGCGACGAGCAGGTACTTCACCATGGTCTTGCAAGGGGTCACCACGCCGGAGGGCTTCCCACGTGAACGGCGCGCCCGCTATGTCCCCGAATCGTCCCTGCTGGCGATCGAGTGGGAGCTGCCGGGAACCTCGATCATCCCGGAGGAGCGGGAGTTCGGCTTCGTGCAGAGCCGCGACGTCATCGAGGTTCGGAAGAAACGGCCCATCCAGGAGATCCGCGCGATCTACCAGGACATGGTGTCCCAGGTGGCGCTGGCTGCGTTGCACTCGGTGTTCCACTCCGACCCGGCCGAACTCGTGGGGACCATCGTGGTCAACGGTGTCGTCGACACGATAGATCGTGCCACCGGGCAACCGGCACGGCCGTGCCTGCTCACACTGCGGGCGACGAGGGACCACTTTGAGCGAGTGAACCTCCGCGAGGTCGACGCCGTCAAGTGCGTGCGCAAACACTTCGCGGCCGCGGTATCGCAACATCCGGAGGAGCTGGCCGCGGTGCAGCCAATGCTCAACTTCGACATGGCGGATCCTCGCATCGTCGACCCGATCGACATCATGAGCGAACTCGACCCTCGGCCGAACCTGATGGATCTCAGCTGGACGGATTTCGAGAGCTTTATACAGAACCTCTTCACCAGAATGGGTTTCGACACGAAGCTCTTCCAGGCCCGCGGCGACGGCGGTATCGACTGCATCGCGTATGACCCGACCCCGGTGCGCGGTGGCAAGTACGCGATCCAGGTGAAGCTCTACACTCAGACCGTGCCGCCGACCGCGGTGCGCGATCTCTATGGCACCGTCCAGCACGAGGGCGCCACCAAGGGTATCCTGATCACCACCAGCGGGTTCGGCCAGACGAGCCACGAGTTCGCGAACGGGAAGCCGCTCGAGCTCTACGACGGCACTCATCTGCTTGCCCTGTGCCAGCAATACCAGGTGGACGCGCGAATCGTGATGCCACCACGGGCGCGGAAAGCGTCGCGCGGCTAACCATCGGCGGCCGTGCAGCGCGAGCGCTCGCCGGAAATGTCAGTCCCCGGTGGCATCGTTTGGCAGACCGACCCGAGGAGGGGACCATGACAAGCATGAGCGTTGGTGCCAGCACTCCCTTCACCGTCCATGACCTGGAAGGGATGCCCGATGATGGCCGCCGCTACGAACTCATCGACGGGGAGCTCCTGGTGAGCCCGGCGCCCGGCCTGCGACACCAGACGATCGGGTACCAGCTGCACCGGCTGCTGGACGACGCGTGTCCGGAGGACCTGTATGTCATCGCCGCGCCGTTTGCCGTGCAGACCGACGTCTCCAACGAGGTCCAGCCCGACGTTCTGGTCGCTCGGTTCGACGAGCTCACCGACAAGAATCTTCCCTCGGCACCCGTGCTAGCCGTCGAGGTGCTCTCCCCGACTGGCCGGTTGATCGATCTTAACCTCAAGCGCGCCGCCTACCAGCGGATGGGCACCCCCAGCTACTGGGTGCTCGATCCCGACGTGCCCGACCTGCTGGTCCTCGAGCTCGACGCCGACGGCCACTACCACGAGGTGGCCCGGGTGGTCGGCGACGAGGTCTTCGAGGCACACCAACCGTTCAAGGTTCGAATCGTACCAATCGAACTACTCGGACGCCTCCATCCCCGCTGAGCGGCCAGGGTCATTGTACTCGCCGACCACCTCCTCGATCCGGTTGCGCTCCCGGACCTCTACGATGTCAGCGTCCCGGATCCGTCCAGCCACGTAGTAGCTAACGACGGTAGCTAAAGCGGGACGTGTGCTGTACCCCCAACGTAGCGCCGATGGCGGATTGACGTAGCGGGGGTGTGCCCTAACGTCCCTTTTGCGTGATGGCGTGAGGAAGCTGGTGTGAGTCCAGCACGGTCGCGCCACTGTGAGCCAGCCACCGAGGTGGTGGGTAAGTCAGACACTTCGCCGTCACGACGCCCCACTAACGCAAGGGACGCAGGATCCCTGAAGGAGGCTCATCGTGACCAGTATTCCCGCGACCGCCGCCAGGCCCACCCCGGTTGTGCTGCCGGTGTCCAAGGCGGTGCTGTGGCTGGTGGGCACCGCGATCATCGCGTTGGCCCTGTACTACTTCATCGGCGTCGACCAGGGCGCGGTCTCGGTGTTCGGTAACGACATGCACATCCACGAGTTTGTGCACGATGCCCGCCATTTCCTCGGCTTCCCCTGCCACTGACCCGGCTGGAGGGGACAACCGAACATGGAAAAAAGACTCATGCTGCGGGGCGTGCTCGTCGGCGCGCTGGCAGGCCTGCTGGCCTTCGTGTTCGCGCGGATCTTCGCCGAACCCCAGATCCAAGCGGCCATTGACTACGAAACCGGCCGGGACACCGCCCAGGCGATGCTGGACAAGGTCGCCGGCCTGCCCGCCGAACCGGCCGGCCCGGATATCTTCAGCCGCACCATCCAGGCCACTCTCGGCATCGGTGTCGGCATGATCTCCTTCGGCATCGCGATGGGTGCGCTGTTCGCCGTCGCCTACGCCGTCTGCCTGGGCCGGGTCGGCAACCTCCAGCCGCGCACCCTCGCGCTGCTGGTGGCGGCGGGCGGGTTCTTCGGTGTGTACCTGGTGCCGTTTGAGAAGTATCCGGCCAACCCGCCCTCGATCGGGCACCCCAACACGATCACCGATCGCGGCGGGCTGTACCTGCTGATGGTGTTGTGTTCGGTGGTGTTCCTCTTCCCCGCGGTGTGGCTGGATCAGCGGTTGAGGGGGCGGTTCGGGAAGCGGAATGCCAGCCTGCTGGCTGGTGCGGCATTCGTGATCGCGATCGGCATCGTAATGGCGATCTTGCCCTCGCTGGGGCACTTAGCCGTCAACGAGCAGCAGTTCGGTCACCGGGCCACCGAAACGCCGCTGCCGCTGACCAACGCCAGCGGCACGATCGTCTACCCGGGCTTCCCCGCCGACGTGCTGTTCGACTTCCGGTTGTACTCCGTGGCCGCGCAACTGATCCTGTGGGCGACGATCGGGCTGGTCTTCGCTCCGTTGGCCGAACGGCTGCTCCACCCACACCGTGACGCGGTGCCGGTAGAGCGGGTCCCGGCCGGCGGGTGAGCGCAGCCCGGCGCGCCGGAGCCGGAGATCATGTGGTTGCGGTGACCTCCGATGAACTGCTTGAGGTTGGCTTGGCCAGCATGCGGTGGCAGTGCGTGCTGGGCGGCGCGTTCCCCCTGTCGCTGCCGCTGGACGCTGGTACCGGTGCCGGATGCCACGACGACCCGAATCCCGAGCCGAAGCCAGAACGCCTGGCTAGCCTCCTGGGACGCCACGTTCTGGCTGGCCCGGTTCGGGACCTGGTCGAGTCCACGAGATCATTGTCGGTGTCCCGGCACGTCCTGTGGGGCAACGTCGCCTCGGCAGTCAATGGTGCGGCGCCGATGATCGCAACCTCCCAACCAGCCTGGGCGGACCGATCACGGGTGATCGCGTCGCTGCTGCTGGACCAGCCACCGCTGCGTGGCGCCAGCGCCGCGTCGGCCGGCGAGGGCTTTCGACGCCGGAGCTGCTGCCTGATCTACCGGGCCGCGCCGAACGCGGGTGGCGCGGTGTGCGGCGACTGTGTGCTGTCCAGCGATCTACCTCCGTAGGGCTGGTGAGCCGGGCGTACTACCGGGCGCTTGGCGACACAGTGCGACTGGTGGCCATCTCCGACGCCCAGCAGACCACCGCACCGGATTTGCCGTGGATAGCGACCATACACAACGCGGTCCGCGCCGATATTTTCCCGTTCCGGGCTGCCAAGGAGGACTTCGCGCTGTTCCTCGGGCGCTTCCACCCGGACAAGGCTGCGGCACCCCGGTCGTGGCGCGGCGGCGGCGCCCTCGAAATCGTCGTATCCGGTCGAACTGGCATCATCGTCGATCACCCACTACTGAGAGGATCGCGGCGTGCCCTATGGTCACTGTTGAGCGCTGGACCGGAGCCGAGACCAAGGCACTCCGTCAGGCCATGCGCCTGAGCATCCGTGCCTTCGCCGCACACCTCGGCGTCGACGCCCGGACCGTGAACAAATGGGAAGCCCGAGGCGCCACCATCACCCTGCTCCCCGACACCCAAGCACTCATGGACACCGCCCTGAGCCGGGCCCCCGACGACGTGAAGACCCGGTTCACCCAGACACTGAACAGCAGCGGGCAGCAGCAACCTACGAACCCGACCGAGAGGGAGGTAAACGAAGCCCTCTCGCGATCCGGAGCGGTGCCCACCGACCCGCAGGACCGGGAACGGGTGGCGCTCGCCACCCGTCACCCTCGACGGGTCGACGCTGCGACGGTTTCCGCACTCGCGGTGGTACTCGCCGCCACCCGCCGCCTTGAGGATCAACTCGGGTCCGCCGCCGTGCTGCCCGGTATCCGCGACATCCGGGCGCTGGTTCATAGCCTGCTGGCCGATGCCCGCAGCCCGATCCGTGATCGGGTCGGCGCACTGGCCGGGGAGCTGCATCAGTATCTCGGGTGGCTGCTCGCCGAGACCGGGCACACCGACCAGGCCCGAGCTGAGCTCGACGCGGCTCTTGCGCTCGGGGTGGAGATCGATGATCCGGATCTGACGTCGCTGGCGCTGTCCTTCAAAGGGCACCTGGCGTGGATGTTGGACGACTCGCAAGAGGTCATCGCGCTGTCTCGCGCTGCCCGTCATGACGGGCGGGTGTTCGTTGCCCAGCACGCCTACAACGCATACCAGGAGGCTCGCGGGTGGGCGATGGCCGGCGAGCCCGCCGAGGTCGACCGGATACTCGGACACGCCGACAAACTCGCCGAGCGCGCCGTCGCTCGGCAGGCCGACACACCGCCCAACCTGTACTGGTACGGCCCCGCGTTCTTCACGCTGCAACGGGGTCTCACCTGGCACACGTTGGGAGACGCCCGCTTCGCTGAGCGGGCGGTTGCGGAACTGACCAAGGGACTGCACGAATTGCCTGACACCGAACGTGACTCGGAGTGGGCGGCGATCTTCACTGTCGCGGCCGCCGAGGCGCTGACCACCGCCGGGGACGCTGAACGTGCCATCGAGCAAGCCCGCCACGCGTTGACCGTGTGCTGCGCCACCAGGTCGACACGGCTCGCCCACGTACTGCGCCGCGCCCACACCCAGATGCGGGACACCTGGCCCACCCATGCGGCCGTGCGCGACTTAGGAGACGAGATGCGCTCGCTCAGCGACGCCCACCACACGTGACGCGCGGGTGCGGCGTGGACGTGACCCGATCCGGGCAGCGCTGCCAGCTTGGCCGGTTCGCGGACCAACCGGGCACGGTCATGCGCGGTGTAGGGATCCGCCCACCGGGCTCACCCCAGATCGGTGCCGAGCGACTCAGCCGGGGCGTGGGTGAACCGGTAGTGCAGCAGCGCGGCACTCTCTCGAACGATATAGCGGGCCTGGATGGTCCGGGTCGCCACGATCGGGCCGCTTCGGGTGGGTGAGGTCCAGGCGGCCAGCCCGAGGTCATCAGCCATCGTCCGAGCCCGCAACGAATGCCAGGGATCACTGACGATCACCGCGGTGCGCCAGCCTGCAAGCCCCGCCCGACGGGCCACCGCGCGCATGCTTTCCAGGGTGTCCCGACCCTCCCCGATCGCCACCACAGCAGCCGGGGGAATCCCATAGGACGTGAGATAATTGCGGCCGGCTTCAGCCTCGGTGTAGCTGTCGCCGGCCCGTCGCCCACCGACCGTGACGATCACCGGCGCGACCCCATCGCGCCACAGCCGCGCGGCGTGGTCCAGCCGGGAGCCCAGCACCGCCGAAGGTGTTCCGTCGTACTGGGCCGCGCCCAGCACAACCACAACGTCGGCGGAGTTCCGGTCATCGGCCCGAGCCACCTGCCACAC
The DNA here is from genome assembly GCA_050699715.1 of Pseudonocardiaceae bacterium. Classification (GTDB taxonomy): domain Bacteria; phylum Actinomycetota; class Actinomycetes; order Mycobacteriales; family Pseudonocardiaceae. Next base: position 17,541 of record JBOHFR010000064.1, on the reverse strand, counting down.
CCGGAACACCGTGCCACCGACGACCAGGGCACCCACCAGCACCGCACCGAGGACCAGCCGGGTCAGCGCGGTGCGCACAGGCGGTCACCCACCAATGCGGCCCGCCACGGTGGCCAGCGGGCCACCGGAACGCCCCCGCCGCACGGCGAGGACCTCCCCGACCACGGACACCGCCGTCTCCGCCGGCCTGACCGCACCCACGTCCAGACCCACCGGTCCGTGTAGCCGGGCCAGCTCCTCTTCGGTGATCCCGGCGGCCCGTAGCCGGCGGCGGCGAACCTCCTGGGTATGCCGCGATCCCAACGCGCCGCAGAAACCACGTCCTGACCGCAACAGCTCCACCAACACGGCGTCGAAGGCCGGCCCATGGTCAAGCAGCACCAGCACGTCGGCGGCGGTGAACTCCTTCGCGGCGAGAACCGCAGGCTCCAACCCGGTCTCGGTGCGTGACGCCCAGCCCAGCAACTCACACTGCGCCGCCAGGGCTGCCCCGATCGCCCCACCGCCCACGATCAGCATGGTGGTCACCGGCACCCACACGTCGAGCAGTACCGGGGTCCCCCCGGCGTCGCCTTGCTCGGTGGCCGTCGCGCCGGTCTTGGCGAGCTCACGCATCCTGGCCAGCACCACCTCATCCAGGTCCGCGCCGAGGGTGCCGACGACCTCGGTCAGCCCAGGCCCAGCCGCCACGAGCACCGCCGACCCATCGACCGTGGAGGCCAGCGCGCAAGGTTCACCATCAGCGAGCGCGGCACCCAGCGCGGTGGCGACCCGCTCGGGTAGCGGGTGACCCAGCAGCTGGGCGCCACCACTGCAGGCCAGCCCAGCGGCCAGCGCGTCCGGCTCGGTGACGTGTCCTTTCGCGGTGCCGGGCGTGGACACCGCAGCGCTCAGCAACGGCAGCGCCACGGCGTCCATGGTGCCCTCGAACACCGCACCCACCCGGTCACCATCAGCAGTGCCGGCCAGCAGCTGCCCGGTGGCGACGGTGCCGAAACCATGCCGCTCCAGCACCCGCACCACTGCGGCGGGACGACCCAGCTCAGCCCAGCGGCGCAGTGCCTCACCGGCTTGCCGGCGGCGACGCGTCTCCTCAGTGTTTTCTCGGGGGCTCATCATGTCCATACCCGCCATGCTCCCAGAATGCGCGGCGATTCAGCAGCCGAGCAAGCGAGGCGCGAGATAGGACTCGACCTGGTCCATCGCGACCCGCTCCTGAGCCATGGTGTCCCGCTCTCGCACCGTCACCGCATGGTCGGCCAGCGAGTCGAAGTCCACCGTCACGCAGAACGGCGTGCCAATCTCGTCCTGCCGGCGGTACCGGCGGCCGATGGCGCCCGCGTCGTCGAAGTCGATATTCCACTGCCGCCGCAGCGCCGCAGCGAGGTCCCGGGCCTTGGGGGAAAGGTCGGCGTTGCGCGACAGCGGCAGCACCGCAGCCTTCACCGGGGCGAGCCGCCGGTCCAGCCTGAGCACCACGCGGCGATCCACCCCGCCTTTGGCATTGGGCGCCTCGTCCTCCGCATAGGCCTCCAGCAAAAACGCCATCATCGGACGGCCGACGCCAGCGGCGGGCTCGATTGCGTAAGGCCGGTAGCGGGAGTCGGTGGCCTGGTCGTAGTAGGACAGGTCGACTCCCGAGTGGTTGGAGTGGGTGGTGAGGTCGAAGTCGGTGCGGTTGGCGATGCCCTCCAGCTCGCCCCACTCCTGGCCGGAGGAGAAGCCGAACCGATACTCCACGTCCACCGTTCGCTTGGAGTAGTGCGAGAGCTTCTCCTTGGGATGCTCGTAGTGCCGTAGGTTCTCCCGGTCGATACCCAGGTCGACATACCATTCGGTACGGGTGTCGATCCAGTACTGGTGCCACTGCTCGTCGGTGCCCGGCTCGACAAAGAACTCCATCTCCATCTGCTCGAACTCACGGGTGCGGAAGATGAAGTTACCCGGGGTGATCTCGTTGCGGAAGCTCTTGCCGACCTGCGCGATACCGAACGGCGGCTTCTTACGGGCGGACATCACAACATTCTGGAAGTTGATGAAGATACCCTGCGCGGTCTCTGGGCGCAAGTAATGCAATCCGTCCTCGGACTCCACTGGACCAAGGTGCGTCTTGAGCATCATGTTGAACTCGCGCGGCTGCGTGTACTCGCCGCGGGTACCACAGTTCGGGCACGGAATGTCCGACAGGTCGCCGTCCAGCACGTCCTTGCCGGTTCGCTCGGTGTAGTCCTCAGCGAGCTGATCAGCCCGGAATCGCTTGTGGCAGCTCTGGCACTCCACCAGTGGGTCGTGAAAGGCCTGCACGTGACCGGAGGCGACCCACACCTGGCGGGGCAGGATCACCGACGAGTCCAGGCCGACGACGTCGTCTCGGCTGGTGACCATCGCCCGCCACCACAGGCGCTTGAGGTTCTCCTTGAGTTCCACGCCGAGCGGGCCATAGTCCCAGGCCGAGCGGGTTCCGCCGTAGATCTCCCCACTCGGGAACACGAAGCCACGGCGCTTGCACAGGCTGACAACGGTCTCGATGCGATCCGTGGACACTGGGGCTCCTGGTGGGTCGTTGCTCCGGTCGGGCCCACAGTAGCGATCGTCGGATCCGAACCCTCGATCGGCGTCAAGCGCAAGCGAACCGGCGCATACCATGGCCGGCGGATCAGCATCGCCGATCGAGCGAGGAAGCGAGGCAGCCGGCATGGCGGGTATCACCGCGGACGCAGTACCGGACCCGGCCGTCGACGACGAGCATTCGCCTGGGCGACCTGCTCCCGCTCCGGCGGCGACCCGCCCTCGGGCGACCCTGGTGGCGGCTGGCGAGCTGCTGCGAGCGCTGTCCGCGCCGGTGCGGATCGCCATCGTGCTACAGCTGCGCGAGGGCGAGCGCTGCGTGCACGAGCTGGTCGACGCGCTGGGCGTCACCCAGCCGTTGATCAGCCAGCACCTGCGGGTACTCAAATCCGCCGGGGTGGTGGACGGCGAGCGACACGGTCGGGAAGTCGTTTACCGGCTGGTCGACGAGCACCTGTCGCACATCGTGGTGGATGCCGTCACGCACGTGGAGGAGGAATGAGCGCCCCGCGTCCAGCCGCGCCGGTACATCGGTTGCGCTCGACCCGGCAGCGGACCGCAGTGTCCAGGCTGCTCGACGACACCGACGGCTTCCGGTCCGCCCAGGAGATCCATGAGAAGTTGCGCGGCCGAGGCGAGGGCATCGGCTTGACCACAGTGTACCGCACCCTGCAGACGTTGGCCGAGGCCGGTGAGATCGATGTGCTACGTACCGCTAGCGGCGAGGCGCTCTATCGGCGTTGCTCGGCGCATCACCATCACCACCTGGTGTGCCGGCACTGCGGGCGCACGGTGGAGGTCGAGGGGCCAGCCGTAGAGCTGTGGGCCGAGAAGGTCGCCGACGACCACGGCTTCACCGACATCGACCACACCATAGAGATCTCCGGCCGCTGCGCCGACTGCGCGAGGGCCTGAAAACCGGCCCTGAAACCAGCACAGCGGCCATCACGTGGCGAGCAGCTCGCCACGCACCTGGGAGGCGGCGGACACCACCAGCATGAGCAGGGTGCCCAGCGCCACAGTGCCCAAGCCGGCGGCCGGGAATGCGTACCGCAGCGTCACGTCGGCGCCGCGCTCGGTGCGGACCAGCCCCAGGGTACCGAACAGGCCCTGCCCGGCCCGGGTGGCGACCCGCTCGGCCAGCTCACCGTCGTCAGGAACATCCCAGGCGACCACACAGGTCAGGCTGAGCATCGCCAGGCCCTCCAGGAGCTCCACCGCCTGCACCGCGCAGGGCACCTCGGAGTGCTGGAAACTCAGCGAGCCGTCGTCGTCCACCTTGACGTCCTGGTAGCGCTCCAGCGCCGTCCGGGCAGCATCGAGCAACTCCCGGGTGCAGGCAAGACTCGCCGCGCCCTCCTCCTCGTGGCTCACCAGAATATCCTCCTAGAGGTTGTGGTACCGGCTGGGCCGGCCTCGGAGGCTTCCGAGGCTTCCGAGGC
>JBOHFR010000064.1:0-13431 GCA_050699715.1 Pseudonocardiaceae bacterium | reverse complement strand
TCCGAGGCCTCCGATGGCCTCGGATGGCCTCGGATGGCCATTGTCAATGGCACGGCCGAACCGGCGGTCACGGGCAGCGTAGGCCTCGCAGGCTCGCCAGAGATCCCGGCGGTCCAGGTCGGGGAACAGGACGTCCTGGAACACCAGCTCCGCGTAGGCAGCCTGCCAGATGAGGAAGTTGGAGATGCGCTGCTCCCCCGAGGGCCGCAGGAACAGGTCGACGTCGGGCATGTCCGGCTCGTCCAGATAGCGGGCTAGCATCCGCTCGTCGACCCGCTCCGGATCAATCTCGCCGCGGGCTACCCGGCGAGCCACCTCACGCGCCGCGTCGGCGATCTCAGCGCGACCGCCGTAGTTCACGCACATGGTCAGGGTCATGACGTCGTTGGCCGCAGTCAGCTCCTCGGCGACCTCGAGCTCCCGGATCACGCTGCGCCATAACCGAGGGCGACGCCCAGCCCAGCGCACCCGCACGCCCATATCATGCATCTGGTCACGGCGGCGGCGGATGACGTCGCGGTTGAAGCCCATCAGGAAGCGAATCTCCTCAGGGCTGCGTCGCCAGTTCTCCGTGGAGAACGCATAAGCGGACAGCCACCTCACGCCCAGCTCAATGCAGCCGCACACCACGTCCAGCAACACGGCCTCACCCTGGCGGTGGCCCTCGGTGCGGGGCAGCCCACGCCGCTGCGCCCACCGCCCGTTGCCATCCATCACCAAAGCCACATGCCGAGGCACTCGCTCCGGCGGTATCACTGGTGGCCGGGCCCCGGAGGGATGCGGATCAGGCGCGCGCACGGGGCCTCATCCTGCCGCTTGGCGGGGCGGAGCGTTCGACCAGGGGGAGGGAGCGGAGTTGGCGTTCGAGGTGCCACTGCAGGTGGGCGGCGACCAGGCCGCTGCCCTCCCGGCAGACCGGGTGCGGGGCGCGCTCGGCGATCCGCCAGTCCCCGCGCACCAAGGCGTCGAGCAGCTCCAGGGTCTGCGCCGACGGGGTGGCCGCGCCGGATGGACGACACCCGGGACAGACCACACCCCCGGCGGGAACACTGAACGCCCGGTGCGGTCCCGGTACCCCGCATCGGGCGCATTCGGTCAGCGCAGGCGCCCATCCGGCGGCGGCCATCGCGCGCAGCAGGAAAGCGTCAAGCACCAGGGAGGTTTGCCGCTGCCCGTCGGCCAGCGCCCGCAGCGCACCGACAACCAGCAAATACAGCCGCAGTACCGGTTCACCCTCGGCGCCAGCCAGCCGCTCGGCGGTCTCCAGCACCGCGCAGCCGGTGGTGTAGCGGCCGTAGTCGCCGACCAGCCGGGAACCGAAGCCGTCGACCGTCTCGACCTGGGTGATGACGTCTAGTGTCCGCCCGCGGTAGAACTGCACGTCGACGTGCCCGAACGGCTCCAGCCGCGCGCCGAATCTCGATGAGGTGCGTCGCACGCCCTTGGCTACCGCGCGCACCGGCCCGTTCCGGCGGGTCAGCAGCGTGATGATGCGATCAGCTTCACCCAACTTCTGCACCCGCAGCACAACCCCGGTGTCGCGGTACAGGCTCACCCGCCCATCGTCGCACTACCCGGCCGGACTCCAGCCGGACGCGCTCAGAAACTCAGCCGACCCCACTGGTGTCAGAAACCCAGCCGACGCAGCTGCTGGGGATCACGCTGCCAGTCCTTGGCGATCTTCACGTGCAGATCCAGGTACACCGAGGTGCCCAGCAGTGCCTCGATGTGCGTCCGGGCACGGCTGCCGACTTCCTTGAGCCGCTGGCCGCCGCGTCCAATCACGATCGCCTTCTGGCTGTCGCGCTCGACATAGAGGTTCACGTAGACGTCGAGCAGGCCAGCCCGCCCCTCCCTGGGGTTCATCTCCTCCACCACAACGGCCAGCGAGTGCGGCAGCTCATCGCGCACGCCCTCCAGCGCCGCCTCCCGGACCAGCTCAGCGACCAGGGTCCGCTCCGGTTCATCGGTGAGCTCCCCACTGGGATACAGCGGTGGCGACTCCGGCATCCGGGCCAACAGCAGGTCAGCGAGCAGCCCTACCTGGAAGCCATCGACCGCAGACACCGGCACCAGCTCAGCGAACTCTCCGAAGCCGGCCGAGCGTGCCAGGTCAGCCAGCCCGACGAGCTGCTCGGCCACTCGCTGCGGGGTCACCAAGTCGGTCTTGGTCACGATGCCGAATACCGGGGTGCGCTGAGCCAGCGCGGCCAGCTCACCGGCGATGAACCGGTCCCCGGTCCCGATCGCGGCGTCGGCGGGTACGCAGAAACCGATCGTGTCCACCTCAGACCAGGTCGAGCGCACCAGGCTGTTGAGCCGCTGGCCGAGCAACGTGCGGGGCCGGTGCAGGCCGGGGGTGTCCACCAGCACGAGCTGCCCGTGGGGCTGGTGCACGATCCCCCGGATGGTGTGCCGGGTGGTCTGCGGCCGGCTGGAAGTGATCGCCACCTTGTGGCCCACCAGCGAGTTGGTCAATGTTGACTTACCGACGTTGGGCCTACCCACCAGGCAGGCAAACCCAGCCCGGAACGGCTCTTCGGGGTGCTGGACGACATCCTGGGCCACGTCTTACCCCGCCACACGTAGGACGTCGCGGACGTTGCCACGCTGGTCAACCACCAGCACCGGGGCAGCTGGCCCGAGCTCGTGGGCCGCGGCCAGCGAGGCGGCATCCACCGAGCCAGACTCAGACACCACCGCGGCCGCCTCCAAACCAGTCGCCCCGCTGGCCACCGCCGCAGCCACCGCCGCCTGCAGCGCGGTCAGCGCCAGCGAGGGCAGGGAGACCGTGACGCCGGTGTAGGTGCGTCCGTCAGTGTCCCGCACCGCGGCACCCTCCTGGGCACCGGTGCGGGCTTGCGCCGAGCGTGCCAGCGTCACGATCTTGGCGTCCTCGGGGTCGAGGTCGGCGGTCTCAAGCACGGGTGTCACTCGCTTCCTGCGGCGGTTCGGCCGCGGCGGGGTAAGCCTGGGGTCGATAAGTATGGGGATCTTGCTGCGCGGGGACCCGGTCCACGGTGACGGTGGTAATGCGCAGCCGCCCACGACGATCGTTGCCGCCCTCGGCACGCAGCCGCAAACCGGCCACCTCGGCGACGGCACCAGGCACCGGCACCCGGCCCAACTGCTGCGCCAGCAGCCCACCGACAGTCTCCACGTCGGTGTTTGAGAGGTCCACCTCGAACAACTCACCTAGGTCAATCACCGGCAGCCGGCTGATTACCCGTACCGTACCGTCCCCGAGGTGCTCGATCGGCGGCCGCTGGTCGGTGTCAGACTCGTCGGTGATCTCGCCGACGATCTCCTCGAGAATATCCTCGATCGTCAACAGGCCAGCGGTGCCGCCGTACTCGTCGACGACGACGGCCATGTGGTTGTGCGAGACCTGCATCTCCTTGAGCAGTCCGGTCAGCACCTTGGAGTCAGGCACGAACGTCGCGGGCCGCATCACCGCACCGACAGCGCAACCATGCGGGCCACCGCTGGGACCATCGGTGGGCTCGCCCCGCTGCTCGGCGGAGACCAGATCCTTGAGGTGCACGACGCCAACGATGTCATCGACGCTCTCCCCGATCACCGGGATCCGGGAGAATCCGGAACGCAGGCAGAGCGCCACTGCCTGGCGCACCGACTTGTTCCGCTCAATCCAGACGATCTCGGTCCGGGGCACCATCACCTCGCGGGCCACGGTGTCCCCGAGCTCGAACACGGAGTGGATCATCTCGGCCTCGCCGGCCTCGACCACGCCGCGCTGGCCCGCCATATCCACCAGCTCTCGGAGCTCAACCTCGGAGCTGAACGGCCCCTCCGGGAAACCCCGGCCGGGGGTGATCGCATTACCCACGACGATGAGCAGCCGCGACAGCGGGCCCAGGATCCGGCCCAGCACCCGAACCGGTCCAGCCACCAGGAGGCCGACGCGGTAGGGGTGCTGGCGCCCGATGGTGCGCGGGCCCACCCCGACTACCACATAGGTCACCACCACCATCCCCAACCCGGCGACCAGGACCGCCAACCAGATCGGGGGAAACGCCCGCACCGCCGCGACGGTGACCAGCACCGTAGCGGTCAGCTCGCAGCCCAACCGCAGCAAGAGTAACAAGTTGACATGCCGGGGCCGGTCGGCGACGACGAGCGCCAGCGCCCCTGCGCCAAACCGGCCGGAGCGCACCAGCGCGTCGACCCGGGCCCGCGACACCGTGCCCAACGCGGCGTCGGCCGCAGCGAAGCCGCCCGCAGCCATCACCAGTGCGGCGGCCAGCACGAGCTGGGGAACCGAGGACATCAGCACTGTCAAGGCCGGTTCGCTATTCTGCGGGCTATTGCGGGGGGTTATTTATCCCGGAGGGCCGGACTCCTCCGGCCCTTCCAGACCGACCACCCCGAGTAGCCGGGTGTCCGCGTCCCGCTGGGCGATCCGGCGCCGGCTGGCTCGGTCGGCGTGCCGGAACTTATCAAGGATCCGGTCCTGCAGGGCGAACATCTCGCGCTCCTCAGCGGGCTCGGCGTGGTCGTAACCCAACAGGTGCAGCACACCGTGCACGGTGAGCAGGTGCAGCTCATCGAGCACAGAATGACCTGCCGCAGCGGCCTGTTGTCTCGCGACCTCTGGACACAGCACGATGTCACCGAGCAGCGCGGGACCACCCGATGGGCTGTCCGGCTTGCCACCCGCGAGCAGACCACCCTCGTCCGCGTCGTCCATCGGGAAGGCCATCACATCGGTGGGCCCCGGCAGATCCATCCAGCGCTCGTGCAGATCGGCCATCGCCCCGCTGGTGACCAGCAGCACGGACAGCTCAGCCAACGGGCTGACGCCCAACCGATCCATCGTGAAACGCGCCGCCGCCGCGATCGATGCCTCGGGGATGACGGTGCCGGACTCGTTGCGAATCTCGATGCCCACCGGCGCGTCACCGCCTCCGGCGGCGGTCGGCCCGGTTGGGTACCGGGGACGCACCGGTGGTCTCCTGGACGGCGTCCCACCGCGCATAGGCGTCCACAATGTCGGTGACCAGCCGGTGACGGACCACGTCGGCGCTGGACAGCTGCGCGAAGTGCACGTCGTCCACACCATCGAGGATGTGCCGCACGATCCGTAGCCCGGACACCTGACCGCCCGGCAGGTCGACCTGGGTGATGTCACCGGTGACCACGACCTGGGAGCCGAAGCCGAGCCGGGTGAGGAACATCTTCATCTGCTCCTGGGTAGTGTTCTGCGCCTCGTCGAGGATGATGAAGGCCTCGTTGAGGGTGCGGCCGCGCATATAGGCCAGCGGGGCAACCTCGATGGTCCCAGCGGCGATCAGCTTGGGGATCGACTCCGGGTCGAGCATGTCCTGCAGCGCATCGTACAGCGGGCGCAGGTAGGGGTTGATCTTCTCGTACAGGGTGCCAGGCAGAAAGCCTAACCGCTCCCCCGCCTCGACCGCCGGCCTGGTGAGAATGATCCGGTTGACCTGCTTGGCCTGCAGCGCCTGCACCGCCTTGGCCATGGCCAGGTAGGTCTTGCCGGTACCGGCGGGTCCGATGCCGAACACGATCGTGTAGCGATCGATAGCGTCGACATAACGTTTCTGGTTCAGCGTCTTGGGCCGGATCGTGCGACCGCGCCGGGAGAGAATGTCGAGGCTGAGCACCTCGGCGGGCGATTCCGCGTTCCCCTGGGTGAGCATCGCCAGGGTCGCCCGGACCGCATCCGGGCCGAGTTGCTGGCCGCGGCGAGCCAGGGTGACCAGCTCGCCGAAGGCCCGCTCGGCGAATGCGACGTCCACCGGGGTGCCGGAGAGGGTGACCTCGTTGCCCCGCACGTGCACGTCGGCGGCGAGCAGGTCCTCGGTCACCCTGAGGTTCTCATCGCGGGATCCCAGCAAGGTCAGCACTGCGGAATCTGGGATCACAATCTTCGCCTGGACCGGTTCGGGCTGCGTCGTCTCCGAACCGGATCGGGAGGCGCCCTCCACTGGGGTAGGGGTCACGTGTGCGGGGTAGAGGTCACGTGTGGGTCGGTCCTGCTTCCTGCGCGCTCGCGCATCTCGGGTCAACCGGCAAGGCTGATGCTAGCCGGAGACGTGAGTTCGCGGGGCGCGGATTTCCTGGGTCGGATTTCCTGCGATTGAGATGCCGCGCCGCGGCGGGAACTGGGGGCTGTCCCGCCGTGGCGCGGCGCCGCCGGACCGAGGGGGGAGGTGCCCGGCGGAGTCTCTCTGGGCTTGTGGGCCCGAACCGAATTTCTACTCGATCAGGTGGTAGTCATCGGTTTCACCTACTTAAGGTAACCCCATTTGGAGCGAAGTGCGTTATTTATCACTCTAATGGAGCATGAACCACCGTTGAGAAAGGGCGCCAATTGCACCGAGAGCAACTGCCCCAGCACTCGAAGAACGCAAAACCCCCCGGCCCAGCCGCACCGGCCGGCCTCCCGCAGCGGCAAGCGTGGCCAATTCGGCCTCGGTGATGCCGCCCTCGGGTCCGACCACCAGCAGTAGTTCCCCCGCAACAGGCAACGACACCGAGGGCAGCGGATCGATCGCACTCTCATGCAGCACCAGGCACCCCGCCGCAGCCGCACAGCGCTGCCCGAGCACGGTGATGCCCACTGGCTCAGCCACCTCGGGGAACCATCCCCGGCGGGACTGCTTGGCCGCCTCACGAGCCGTCTCTCTCCACCGGGACAGCGCGTTGGCCCCACGCGGCCCCTCATCCCAGCGGACCACGCAGCGGTCGGCCCGCCAGGGCAATACGGCATCCACTCCGGCCTCGGTGGCCAGCTCCACCGACAGCTCCCCACGCTGGCCCTTGATCAGCGCCTGGGCCAGCGTCACCCGCAACGTCGGAGCTGGCTCGATCGTCCGGCGCAGCCCGAGCAGCCGCAGCCGATCCCGACCGGTATCGAGTACCTCACACAGGGCCAGCTCACCACGACCGTCGGTGAGCATCAGACGCTCGCCGGCTCGCAACCGTCGCACCATCGCGGCGTGCCTGCCCTCGGGTCCAGCAAGCATTGTCTCAGCGCCCTCGGAAGGCAGCTGCTCGGCGAGAAACACCGGCAGGCTACTCACCACGAACCCGCACCGACGCCGGTCAGCGTCCACCTAAGGTCAGCGTCCACCTAAGGTCAGCGTCCACCTAAAGAATCGCGCAGCCGGGAGAACAAACCGCCGGCCCGGCCGTTTGCCGTGAGCTCGGCCTGCTCCTCACCGCGCAGCATGGCAAGCTCGCGCAGCAGTTCGATCTGCCGGGGGTCCAGCCGCGTCGGGGTCACGACGTCGAGGTGGACGAACAGGTCACCCCGCCCCTCAGCGCGGCCGGTGCTGCGCAGCCGCGGCATCCCCCGCCCCCGCAGGGTCAGCACGGTCGCGCACTGGGTACCCGGCTCGACCCGAACCTCCTCGGTGCCATCAAGGGTCTCCAGCATGACGGTGGTGCCCAACGCGGCGGCCGTCATCGGAACCCGCACGGTGCAGTGCAGGTCGGCGTCGTCGCGGGTGAACGTCTCGTGCGGCACCTCCTGCACCTCGACGTAGAGATCGCCCGCTGGACCGCCACCGGGGCCTACCTCACCCTGGCCGGCCAGCCGCACCCGCATCCCGTCACCCACTCCGCCAGGTACCTTCGCGGTGACGTTGCGGCGGGCCCGGATCCGTCCGTCCCCACCGCACTGGCGGCAAGGGTCCGGGATGACCTCGCCGACGCCGCGGCATACCGGGCACGGACGCGAGGTCATCACCTGACCGAGGAAGGTCCGCTGCACGTTCTGCACCTCGCCGACACCGCTACAGGTGTCGCAGGTCCGCAGCCGGGTGCCGGGCGCGCAACCGGAGCCGTTGCACTCGCCACAGAGCACGGCGGTGTCCACGGTGAGCTCACGGGATGCCCCGCTGGCGCACTCCTCGAGGGTGAGCTGCAACCGGATCAGTGCGTCGGAACCACTCTGTACCCGACTTCGTGGCCCTCGCCGACTGGGCCCTCCACCGGCACCGAAGAAGGCGTCCATGATGTCGCCAAAGCCAAACCCACCAAAAGGATCACCCGCTGCGCCGCGCCCCGCCCCGGGCTCTAGCGGATCCCCGCCGAGGTCAACGATCTGGCGCTTCTGCGGGTCGGTCAGCACCTCGTAAGCGGCGGTGACGTCCTGGAAACGCTGTCGTGCTTGCGCGTCGGGGTTGACGTCGGGGTGCAGCTCGCGCGCCAGCTTGCGGTAGGCGCGCTTGATCTGCTCCGCGCTGGCGTCCCGGGGCACGCCCAGGATTGAGTAGTAGTCCCTGGCCACGCTGGCGTCCTCCTGCCGCGGCGCTCGCCGCGGTACTCGTCGTGCATATCGGTGAGCTCAACCCCGCTCAACGGGTGGTCAGGATCTCCCCCACGTATCGTGCCACCGCGCGCACCGCAGCGATGGTGCCCGGGTAGTCCATCCGGGTCGGTCCGACCACGCCCATACCCCCGAGCACCGTGCCGTGCGAGGCATAGCCGATCGACACCAACGAGGTACCACGCATCTCCTCGGCCTCATTCTCCTCACCGATGCGCACCGTGATAGTTCCCGGGTCACGGGCTGCGGCCAGTAATTTAAGCACCACCACCTGCTCCTCCAACGCCTCGAGTATCTGGCGTAACGAACCTGGGAAGTCGGTGGCGTTTCGCGTGAGGTTGGCGGTGCCGCCGAGCAACAGCCGCTCCTCGGGATGCTCCACCAATGTCTCGATCAGAACCGTCGAGGCTCGGATCATCGCATCCCGGAGCTCCAGGGGAGCCTGCTCGGGAAGGTCAGCCACCGCCACGGAAGCCTCCGCCAGCCGGCGTCCCGACAGCGCCTGATTGAGCAGCGTTCGCAGCTGTGCCACCTGCTCCTCGGTGATGACGTCGCCCAGGTCAAGGAGACGCTGGTCCACCCGGCCCGCGTCGGTGATGAGGACCAGCATCAACCGGGCCGGAGTCACCGCGAGCACCTCAAGGTGACGCACCGTCGAGCGGCTCAGGGTGGGGTACTGGATCACCGCCACCTGCCGGGTGAGCTGGGCCAGTAACCGCACGCTGCGACGCAACACGTCGTCGAGGTCGACCGCGCCGTGCAGGAAGGTCTGCACCGCGCGGCGCTCGGCCGCCGACAACGGCTTCACCTCCGACAGCCGGTCGACGAACAACCGGTAACCCTTGTCGGTGGGCACCCGACCGGCGCTGGTGTGTGGCTGGATGATGTAGCCGTCCTCCTCCAGCGCCACCATGTCGTTGCGGATGGTCGCGCTGGACACCCCGAAGTGGTGCCGCTCCACCAGCGATCGGGAGGCGACCGGCTCGTGGGTGGCCACGTAGTCCGTGACGATGGCGCGAAGCACCTCGAACCGGCGGTCGTCCGCGTTCACGTCACCTCCCTGGTACTGGTCCCTGACGCTGGTAGAGGTCCGGGACACCGAGTCTAGTGCGCCCCGGGCGCAGGCGTCGGGACCCACCGACGCGCCCGGTAGGCTGCGTACCCACGCCGAACAGGAGACGGAGATGAGCGCCAGCTGTGATCTTCAAGGAAATCCGGCACGGCCGCCCCTATCCCGAGCACGGGTTTTCCCTGAAGGACTGGGCTCAAATCCCGCCCCAGCAGGTGCGCTTGGCGGACTTGATCACCACTGCGGCGGTAGTGGAGCTGGACCGGCTGCTGTCCGAGGATCCCACGCCCTTCGGTGACCTGTTCCCGCACGCGGTGCGCTGGTGCGGCGAGCTGTTCTTAGAGGACGGCCTGCACCGAGCCCTACGCGCCGCCCTACACCAACGCACCACCCTCCATGTGAGAGTCCTCGACCTAGACCTGCTCCGTATCTGAGGAACCGCCATTCGGAGCCGAATGCGGTTCAGGGCTAGCTGCGCAATCTGGGCGGTGGCTACCGATTTCACACGAGGGAGATTGCGTCGTCTTCTTTGAAGCTGTCATCATCCATCAGCTCGGCTCGGAAGTGACTGAGGATCTGCTCGACTTGCTGGGGACGGCGTTTCAGCTCGTCGCACAACGACACCATCTCATTGCGTGACGCCAGGCGGATGTTCTCGCGGTACGGCTGGCGGCGCAGATCGGCTTCGAGGAGCTGATAGGAGTCAGGACCTAATCGCTCCCGGGCCAGGCGCAGCTTCTCCTCGTAGGAGGGCGGCATGATCTGGAGCCTGAAGTCGAAGCGCCCAGGCCGCTGGGCGGCCCGGTCGATGGTCTCGAAGTGGTTCGTGGCCACGAAGAACAGGCACGCGGCCCGGTCAGCCAGCTCCTGGAGTTTCGGCAGCAGGCTGGTGGTGAGGAACTTCTGCTCGAAGCTGACCCCGACGTCGGTGCGGGTGTGCATGAGGGCTTCCATCTCGTCGAAGAAGATGACTGTGTCCTCGAGCTCGAGCAGCTTGGCGAACACCCGCGAGGCCACGGTGGCGATGAGCGGCAGTCCCTCCTCGGCGAACACGCTCGGATCGAGCACGACGAGCGGCCACCCCAGGTACTCCGCCACCCGTTGGACGTAGGTGGTCTTGCCGGTGCCGGGCGGCCCGAAAAGGATCCCCGAGCGCGCCCTGCCCCTGGGGTCGACGTTGCGGACCAGGGAGTAGCCGGCCGCCTGCCCGGGGACCCGCAACGGCTCCAGCAGACGCTCCCGCAACAGGTCGCCCAGCAAGAGCGGCTCCCCGGCCGCGACGCGCACTTCCGGCTGGTAGAGCCCGTCGAAGGCGGCCGGGTTGGGGTCGCGCCCGGGGTGGCTGCGGAATTCGTGGCGGACAATGCGCTGGATCCGCCACGACAGGTACGAGGCATAGAGCTGGACGAAGGTGTACACCTCGGCGCTAGCCCAGGACTCGGGCATCTTGTCCTCGACGAGATGGGCGGAGCGCCACAACGGCGGCCCGTGGTGACGCAGCGCGTTGCGCCCGGCCCACTCCATGGCTCGCGCCAAGTGCTCCTCGTAGGGAACGAGCAGCGACCAGTCCTCACGCAACTCCCGCAGCAACGACGACAACAGCTGGAAGGAAAAGCAGTACGCCTCGCCGTGCTCCCAGCGAAAGATCGGATCCCGTTTCTCCCACACTCCCCGCTCGAGCTGGGCTGAGAAGAGCATCCGCAGCCCCAGCTCCACCAGGCTGTCGCCGAGACGGAACCGGTTGAACCGGTACTGGATCAACAGGTTGTAGCCGAGCTGGTAGGCGTCGCTGCGCTCATCGTGGCCCGTCTGGAACAGGGCGATCTGGCGGTACAGCTCCGTCTCGGACCACCGAAGGCTGGGTGTGGCGTACTCCCCTTCGTGCTGGTCACAGGTGGCCAGCGCGGACAGCGCCCAATAGGTGAGATAACCGTGGGGGAGCACCCCGGGCTCGGCGCGGTCGGGATCGCTCTTCATCGCGATGGCGACGCCCTCATGGGCGACCTCCGTTTGCAATCGCGCCACGGCATCGCCGATGAGGTCATCAAGGGCAGGCTCTTGGAACGAGCCCACCATGTCGGCCATCGCGGGCAGGAGCTGGCCCAAGGTGAAAACGTTCAGATGCTCGAGCCCGTAGGTGGACAGGTCGCCGCTTCGATGGCGCTCGACGATGTTGTCGACCAGTTCAGCGAAGTCGGCGTTGCCGGGTTTCACCTGAGGGCACACGAGAAGGGACCGGACACACGCCGCCGTGCTCGCCAGACTGGCCCGAGCGGTACCGTTCCGCTGCTGGTTGGCCGCCGGCACCACGTTGGCGAACCCGCCGACCATCGCGGGGCCGCGAGCGAGTGAGCCGAGGGGCTGCACGTCGCCGGCCAGATAGAAGACGTCCAAGGCCTCCAGGTGGCTCGAAGCCAGGGCCAGGGCCCGCTGCTTGAGCCCACGCAGCCGCTCCAGCTCATCGCTGCTCGCCCGCATCACCGGTGCTCCTCCTCAGGTCTGGGCGCCGTCGTCGGATGACACCTCATGCGCCAGAGTTGAGTGAACCGGCCGCTTTGCCGGTGTCCGTGGTGTGCGGCCGGGGGCACGCACGACACGTCCTCGCCAGCTGGACAGGCGTCCCCGCATCGGGACAGTTCGAAATCGGATCGCATCAGTCCAGGTAGCCCCATCGTGCCTGAAGCCGTCCCGAAACGAAGGGTTGTGGACGGTGTTCCGAGACACAACGATCCACGGAAGGCTGATTCATGTCTGAACAAGCCGAGAACCTCGACCGGCGTCAGAAGTTACGGGCGGACTGCGGCCGCTGCGCGGGGCTGTGTTGCGTCGCGCCGGTTTTCGCGGCGTCGGCCGATTTCGCGATCGACAAACCCGCAGGGCGGCCGTGCCCGAACCTGGGCGCGGACTTCGGCTGCGGTATCCACGACAACCTCCGCGAAAGGGGTTTTCCCGGCTGTGCTGTGTTCGACTGCTTTGGTGCTGGCCAGCAGGTCGTTCAGGTGACTTTCGGTGGGCGCCACTGGCGAGAGAACCCGGCGAGCACGACGTCGATGTTCACGGTCTTCACCGTGATGCGACAGCTCCACGAGCTGCTGTGGTACCTGGCCGAAGCTCTGGCGCTCCAACCAGCCGGTCAGCTGCACAACGAGCTCAAGTGCGCTCAGGAGGAGAGCGAACGCCTCACCGGCGCTGGGCCCGACGAGCTCGCTCTCTTCGACGCCACCGCGCACCGGCAGAAGGTCGGCCCGCTGCTGGAGCGGGTCAGCCAGGCGGTGCGCGTCGAGGTCCGTGACCGCGGGCCCGATCGCCGGGGCGCCGACCTGATCGGGGCAAAGCTCCAGGGCGCGGACCTGCGCGGCGTCAGCCTGCGCGGTGCCTACCTGCTCGGGGCCGACCTGCGGGGCGCGGATCTACGCAAGACCGATCTGCTGGGGGCTGATCTGCGGGCTGCCGACCTGCGCGCAGCCAAGCTCGACGGGAGCATCTTCCTCACCCAACCCCAGCTCAACGCGGTCACCGGGGACGCAGCGACGACGATCCCGCCGTCGCTGACCCGCCCCCGGCATTGGCCCACGTCAATCACGCATGAGGTCCACCGCCCCACCGGTGATCCGACAACCGGTTAACGAATGGTCGCGCAAGAAATTCACCATTGGTTAATGGGGCTATGCAGATCGAATGTTGCGACAGTAGGCGCTATGATCTCTCGCCGGGAGGTGCCATCATGCCGCATCGCGAGCCTACGATTCGCAGCCGGGAATTGGGTGAGGGACTACGTGAGTCCATGAAGCTGGCTGGGCTGAACGGCAAGCAGGCCGCTCAGGTACTCGACGTGACGCCGGGCTACGTGTCGATGCTGCTGTCCGGAAAACGGGGGCCAGTGAGGTGGACATCGCCGCGTTCCTCGGGGCGTGCGGGGTCAGAAGCCCCGAACGGGGCCGGCTGTTGGCCACCAGCCGATCCGACTTCTCCGCGAATAGGTTCTCCGGCAGTGTCAGCGTCCGCACCGTCGTCAGCTTGGGAGAGCGGCACAAAGTGGGGGAGGCTA